>DFNI01000034.1:0-34111 GCA_002375995.1 Acetothermia bacterium UBA3571
ATATTCCCGGGAAGGTGGGGGAGGTTTGGGGGGAGCCTCGTTCTGGGCGGGGCCCTGGGGAACCTCCTGGACCGGGTCCTCCGGGGGTACGTGGTGGATTACGTGGATTTCCGGCTCTTCCCCGCGTTTAACTTGGCGGACGCCGCGGTGGTGGTGGGTGCCGTGGTGATGGCCGCGGCCTTCCTGTGGGGGAAAGAATGAGGCCCCTTTTCATCGTGCTTGAGGGCCCCGATGCCTCGGGAAAGTCCACCCAGCTTGAGCGCCTTTCCGCGGAGCTTTCCCGCCGTGGCATCCCGGTCATCACCACCAAAGAGCCCGGCGGCACGGACCTCGGGAAAAGGCTGCGCGAGATCCTCCTCGATCCCCGCCGCCGCATCGAGCCCCTGGCCGAGCTCTTCCTGCTCCTCGCCGACCGGCACCAGCACGTGAGGGAACTCATAAAGCCAGCACTGGAAGCGGGAAAGACGGTGATCTCTTCTCGCTACACCCTCTCGAGCCTCGCCTACCAAGGCGGGGGGAGGGGGCTACCGTTGGAGCTTGTGCGGCGCCTGAACGACCTCGCCACCGAGGGGCTGAAGCCCGACTACACTTTCCTCTTGGACCTGCCCCCCGAGGTAGCCCTCGCCCGCACCGGGGACCGGGATAGGTTTGAGGCGGAAGGGCTTTCCTTTTACATCCGCGTCCGGGAGGCATATCTCGAGCTCATCAGAAAAGAGCCGAACGGGTTCGTGATCGATGCCACCCTGCCCCCTGCGGAGGTAACCCGCCGGATACTGGAGCGACTTCCGTTGGCTTGACCCTTACAGTGGCGCTATCCTTGGTACAGATGCTGACAAAGGAGGGATGCGATGGAACTTGAGGTTCTCAGGGAGGACCTGACGTTTGGAGCACGCACCGCGGGCCACGCCCTGGCGGGCAAGAGCTCCATGCCCATACTTTCGGGAATCCTCCTCCGCGCCGGGGAAGGGGAACTGGAGCTTTGCGCCACTGACCTCGAGCGGGCCATCCGCTGCCGGATCCCCGCCCAGGTCAAGGAAGCTGGCGAGGCTGTGCTCCACGGGCAAGTCCTGGAACAGCTCGTGGCCCGCCTCCCCGGGGAGGATCGGGTGACGCTGTCCTCCGCCGACGGCAAGGTCCGGCTCAGCTGCGGGCCCGCCACCTTCGAGCTCCTCACCTTGCCCACGGACGAATTCCCCGAACTCGCGACCCCGGGGGGAGACCCCCTCTGTCGCCTGCCCCGGGGGACGTTCGTCCAGGCGATCCAGCAGACCGCCTTCGCCGCGGTGAAGGCCACCGAGACCACGCGCCTGGCCCTCACCGGCGTGAACATGACCCTGAAGGAAGGGAAGCTGAAACTGGCCGCCACCAACGGGTACCGCCTGGCGGTGCGGGAGATGGAGGTGGAAGGCCTTCCGGAAGGTGTGGCCCACAACGTCCTCGTGGATGCCCAGGTGATGACGGACCTCATGCGGGTCTTGGGTGCGGTGGGGGCGGAGGAGGTGCTCTTTTACCTGGACGAGGGGCAAGTCCATTTCGCCGCCGGCCCCTTAATTTACACCGCCCGGCTGATTCAAGAGGAGTTCCCCGATTTCGAGCGGGTGATCCCCAGGGAAAACGAAATCGGGCTCTTCCTCCCCCGGGAGGAGTTCCTGGCGACGCTACGGCGCTTGGAGATCACCGCCGCCGAGGAGTCCGGGGCCGTGACCCTCAAGGCTTCGGCCTCCTCGGACGCCCTGGAGGTGCACTCCGCGTCCCGGGAAAAGGGTACGGGCATGGAGCGAATCCGCTTGGTGAAACCACCCCAGCGGGGGATCGAGATCTCCTTCAAGGCCGAGTACCTCATCGATGCCCTGCGCCGCATGGAGTCGGAGCAGGTAGTACTGTGGCTCTCGGCTCCGGACCGGGCGGGGCTCTTGGAGCCCGCGGGCGAGATCGCCCCCGAGGATCAGGGGTTCATTTACGTGTGCATGCCGGTGCGCCTGCTTTAGCGGGGGACCTTCTCCCAGTCCGAAAGGAACCTCTTGATCCCCTCGTCGGTCAGGGGATGGTCGAAGAGCTTCACGGCCACCGCGTAGGGCACCGTGGCGATATGGGCGCCCAAAAGCGCCGCCTCCACCACGTGGCGCACGTGCCTGACGCTCGCCACGATCACCTCCGTCTCGAAACCGTAGTTCTCGTAGATCTGGAGGATCTGGGAGACGAGCTCCATCCCGTCCCCGGCGCGGTCGTCGATCCGGCCCACGAAGGGGGAGACGTAGCTCGCCCCCGCTTTGGCCGCCCAGAGGGCTTGGGCGGGGGAAAAGACCAGGGTCACGTTGGTGGGAATTCCCTCCGCCTCCAATTTCTTCACCGCCCGGATCCCCTCTTTCCCCATGGGGATCTTTATCACCACGTTGTCGGCGATCTTGGCGAGCTCCCGGGCCTCGTGCACCATGCCCTCGGCATCTAGCGCGGTGACCTCCACCGACACGGGTCCGGCAACGAGCCCGCAGATCTCCCGTACCACCTCTACGAACGGCCGCCCCGCCCGTGCCACCAAGGTGGGATTGGTGGTTACACCATCGATCAGGTCCGCAAGCTCCCTTATCTCTTCCACCAAGGCGGTGTCGAGAAAGATCTTCATGGGGCCACCTCCTTTTAGTGCGGAGTTTCGCCGAAAAAAGCGGGAGCATCCAATCCCCGGGGTGGCTTTTCGTGAACACATGTATTTACGGCTAAAATGCTGTTTGGGGACAGGTTTTTCGTGTGACAAGGTTCGGAAGGACATGGGGCATCCACGGGCGGACGCGGGGATCACGGCGCTTCTGCGGGAGCGTTCCGCGGGGGACGCTACCCTCACCTTAGGGGAAGCCCTGGATTTTTTGGGCGAGCGCGGGTTCGGAGCCCTGTTCGCGCTCCTTGCCCTGCCCGCGGCCCTTCCTTTGCCGGCGGCGGGCTACGCGGTGCCGTTTGGGCTAGGAATATTCGTGTTGGGGATCGAGCTGATCGTGGGAAGGCCGCGCCCCTGGCTCCCGGCCCGGCTGCTTAAGATCTCCCTTCCCATCCTCGATCCCAGCTCCCGCGCCCTGAGGTTGCTTGAGCGCATCGAGGGCCTTTTCCGGACACGGGGCCCCGGACTCCACGGTCCTTTTCGGGTGATGGCGGGGGTGATCGCCTGTGGTCTGGGCGGCCTCATGATGATCCCCGTCCCCGGCACCAACACCTTGCCCGGGGCCTGTGCCTTCGTTATCGGGATGGGGATCCTTTACCGGGACGGTCTTTGGACCACCGCGGGGATGATCTTGGGAACGGGGCTTTTTGGCGTTTACGCTGCTGCAGCGTTCGGGGTCCTGAAGCTGTTTCACCTCATCGGTTGAGTTTTTGGTAACATTGAGCGATGTGGGTGTTGGGGATCGAGACGGCGGGCGATCGTGGGAGCGTTGCCCTGTGGCATGAGAGCGGGGAAGTTTATGAGTTCAGTTTTCCCGCGCGCCGCCGCCACGCCGAGAGGTTGGCCCCGGCGGTGCAGGGGCTCTTGGCGCAAAGCGGGGTCACGGGAAGCGAGCTGGGCTTGATCGCGGTGGATGTGGGGCCGGGCTCGTTTACCGGGGTTCGGATCGGGGTGGCGTTCGCCAAGGCCATGGCCCAGTCCTTGGGGTTGCCTTTGGTAGGGGTGCGCCAATCGGAGGCCGTCGGCTTGCCGGTGGCCCAATGGTACGGGGAGCGGGTGGCGGTGCTGATCCACGACCGCCGAGATCTTCTTTACTTCGCTTGGGCCTTCCCCGGGCGGGTGACCCGGGAGGAATCCCTGCCCTTCGGGGAGGTGCTAGAGAAACTGAAAGGAGTGGGCGATTCGCTATGTCTCGTGGGTACCGGGGCCATGCGGCTCCGTGAGGGATTGGCGCGGGAGCTTTCCCGCGCTTATATTTTGGGCGATGCATGGGCGTACCCCAGCGCGGCCACCGTTGCGCGCCTAGGACACCAGCGGTTCCTACGAGGGGGAGAATTCGACCCCAAGGCATTGGAGCCCAATTACGTGCAACCGCCACTGGCCAAGGAGGGAAGCTATGGGCAGAAAATGTGAGATCTGTGGCAAAAAACCCGATTACGGCCATTCCGTCTCCCACTCGGGCCGGAAGTCGCGTCGCATTCGGGCCCCCAACCTCCAGCGGGTGCGGGTTATCTATCAGGGCCGGCGCCGCAGGATGTGGGTTTGCACCCGTTGTATCAAGGCAGGAAAGGTGCTGAAGGGGTGAGGAACGCGGGGATGGAGTTTGCCTAAGCGCGTGGAAGGATTGCGGAGGATCCGCGACCTCGTTGCCCGCCGCCATCCCGAGGATGGCGAGGCGGGCTTTTTATTTACGTGCCCGAACTCTTCCCCCGGAACCGCAAAAGGACGGGAAGGGGGCCTGGCATGAAGATCGGGGACCTGGTGGAAGCCACGGTGGTGGCGATAGGGGATCGGGGCGCATCGGTCCGCTGGGATGGGGGGGAGGGGTTCCTCCCCCGGGAAGAGGCACGGGAGGAACTCCGAGAAGGGCAGCGCCTCCTGCTCAAGGTCGTGGCCCTCGACGAGAAAAACCGGCCCGTGTTGTCCCAGCTACAGGTAACGGAAGCGGACCGAGAGCTTTTCGAGTTGCAGCGGGAGGCCGAGAGGGTACGGCGGTTCCTCAGGGAGCGGCGGCTTTCCCCGCCCGAGTTGAAAGGCCGTCCCCGGGAGGTCCCGGTGGAGGAGAGGCTGGCCCGTTGGATCTCCGAGGCGGAACGGGCGCTGGAGCGCCTCAGGCGTCGGAGGGCCCGGTTCGGGCTCCGTGGATAGGGAGGGAGGATGCCAAAGGGGATCGTGGTGGTGGACAAGGAGAGGTGCAAAGGGTGTGGCCTATGTATCGAGGCCTGCCCGTTCGGGGTGCTCGGCTTCTCGTCGGAGTACAACTCCTCCGGGTACCAAGTGGTGTACATGGAGCACCCGGACAAGTGCACCGGCTGTGCCATCTGCGCCAATGTGTGTCCGGACGTGGCCCTGGAGGTCTACCGGCAGGAGCCGGCGAAGGAGGCGGCATGAGCAGGGTCCTTATGCGGGGGAACGAGGCCATCGCCGAGGCCGCCATCCGTTCCGGACTCAAATGCTACTTCTGCTACCCCATCACCCCACAGGGGGAGCTGGTGGAATACATGGCCAAGGAGCTTCCCAAGCGGGGCGGGGTATTCCTGCAAGCGGAATCGGAGGTGGCGGCGATAAACATGGTGTATGGGGCCGCAGCGGCCGGGGTACGCACCATGACCTCCTCTTCCTCCCCGGGGATAAGCCTAAAACAAGAGGGGATCTCCTACATCGCCATGGCCAGGCTTCCGTGTGTGATCGTGAACATGATGCGCGGGGGGCCGGGGTTAGGGAACATCGCCCCCGCCCAGGGGGACTACTTTCAGGCCACGAAGGGAGGGGGCCATGGGGATTACCACTTGATCGTTCTGGCCCCTTCCACCGTTCCCGAGGCGGCGGAGCTCGTGCGGTTGGCATTCGAGCTTTCCGACAAATATCGCGTTCCGGCCATGATCCTCGCCGACGGGATGATCGGGCAGATGATGGAACCGGTGGAGCTCCCCGAGCCTGTGGACCCGAAGGATATCCCGGAGCGGCCCTGGGCGGTGACGGGGGCCAAAGGACGCCCCCGGAACGTTATTTCCTCTTTTGACTTGGAGCCCGAGGGGCTTCGGGAAATGAACCTCGTCCTCCAAGATACCTACCGTGAGATCGAGCGGAGCGAAGTCCGTTGGGAAGAAGTGGAGACCGAAGATGCCGAAATCCTCCTCGTCGCCTATGGGACCATGGGGCGGATCGCGAAGACGGTAGTGAGGCTCGCCCGGGAAGAGGGCCTTAAGACAGGGCTTCTGCGCCCCATCACCCTTTGGCCGTTCCCATATGAGCCGATCCGGAAGCTCGCGGAAAGGGTGAAGACCGTGCTCACGGTGGAGCTCTCGGCGGGCCAGATGTGGGAGGACGTGCGGCTGGCGGTGGAGGGGAGGGCGGAGACGCCCTTCTACGGCGAGCTTGGGGGCGTGGTCCCATCCCCCAAGCGGATCCTGGAAGAGGTGAGGAAATATGTCGGTTGAAGTAGCGATACCCGAGGGGTACGTGAAGATCTTCTCCAAGCCGCGGGCTTTGAGCGATGCGAAATACACCTATTGCCCCGGGTGTCACCACGGGATCATCACGCGGCTGGTGGCGGAGGCCATCGATGAGCTGGGGATCTTGGAGCGGACGGTGGGGATCGCGCCGGTGGGCTGTGCGGTCTTTTTGGATCGCTTCTTCAACTGCGATTTCGTCCAGGCGGCCCACGGAAGGGCGTGCGCGGTGGCCACGGGGATAAAGCGGGCCCGGCCTGATCTCGTGGTGTTCACCTATCAAGGCGACGGGGACCTCGCGGCCATCGGCACCGCCGAGACGATCCACGCTGCCAACCGGGGCGAAAACATCACGGTGATTTTCGTTAACAACGGGATCTACGGGATGACCGGGGGGGAGATGGCCCCCACCACCCTCCCGGGGCAGCGCACCACCACCACTCCCCTGGGACGGGAGCCGCGGCTCCACGGTTTTCCGTTGAAGATCTCGGAGATGCTGGCGCAGCTCGATGGTCCGGCGTACATCACCCGGCAAGCGGTGTTCGACTACAAGCACATCGTGAGGGCCAAACAAGCGATCTTGAAGGCGTTTCGGAACCAGCTGGAGGGAAAGGGCTTTTCCCTGGTGGAGATCCTCTCCACTTGCCCCACCAACTGGCGGATGTCCCCGGCCGATGCGGGACGTTGGGTGGCGGAGGAAGTGGTGAAAACCTATCCCTTGGGGGATCTGAAGGATGTGGGGTGAGCGATGGAAAAAGCGGTGATCTTCGCGGGTTTCGGCGGACAGGGGATCCTCTTGGCGGGGAAGATCCTCGCCCGGGCGGGGATGAACCGGGGGCTAGAGGTGACATGGCTTCCCTCCTATGGGCCGGAGATGCGGGGAGGAACGGCCAACTGCACGGTGGTAGTGGCTGACTCCCCCATTGGCTCCCCGGTGGTGGACAACCCCGAGGCCCTGGTGGCCATGAACGCCCCGTCGCTGGACAAGTTCGAGGCCCGGGTGGCGGAAGATGGGATTGTGGTGGTCAACAGCTCCCTGATCAAACGTCCGCTTAAAAGGCAGGACGTGAGATCCATCCTGGTCCCGGTGAACGACATCGCCATGGAGCTGGGCAACCCCAGGGTGATAAACATGGTGGCCCTGGGGGCGTTGGTGCGGGCGTTGGGGGTGGTATCGTTGGAGGACGTCCAGGCGGCCATGGAGGAAGAATTGAGGGGGAAGGGCCGCGACAAGCTCATCGCGCTCAACCGGGAGGCCCTACGGCGGGGCTTTTCCGAGGCGGAAAAATACGTAACGGGTGACGCGTAACGCGTGACGGGTTCTCAGCCGCGGTTACGCGTCACGGCTTTGCCAATGGGGGAGTACGTATTTCGCGGGCGGCTGATCTCGGTGCGGGTGGAGGAGACTGAGCGCGGTCTCCGGGAGGTGGTGGAACACCCCGGAGCGGTGGCAATCCTCGCCCTAAACGATAAGGGCGAGGTGCTTCTCGTGCGCCAGCACCGGTACGGGGCGGGACGGGCGTTGTGGGAGATCCCCGCGGGGACGTTGGAGCCCGGGGAAAGCCCGCTCAGGTGTGCCCAGCGGGAGCTGTGGGAAGAGACGGGGCTTAGGGCGCGGAAGTGGCGGGAGTTGGGCAAGTTCTACACCTCCCCGGGGGTCATGGACGAGCTCATGCATCTTTTCCTCGCCGAGGGGCTGGAGGGGGACCTTGGGCCGCAACTCGAGGGAGAGATCGCGGAGCTTTGCTTCCGCGATCCGCGGGAGGTTCTGGAGGAGGTGGCCCGAGGGGAACCCGGCGACGGGAAGACCCTCGCCGCGCTGGCGTTCCTCCTCTCCCGCTTCCGGCGGGACAAAGGAAGCACGTCCCTGCCCCTGTTCGAGGACCTCGCCTGAGTTTTTCTCCCGGGACGTAAACGTTTAAAATGCCTTCAGGAGGCAGCAATGGGGGAGCTCCTTTTGGGAGTTGATGTGGGGACGCAAGTGACCAAAGGGGTCCTGGTACGGCCCACGGGTGAGGTGGTGGCCCGGGCGTCCCGGGAATACGGGGTGTTACACCCGCAGCCCCTCTGGGCGGAACAGTGGCCGGATGTGTGGCTCGAGGCGGCCTGCGCGGTGATCCGCGAACTCGTCTCAACGGCCGATCCCCGGGCGGTGGCCGGAGTATGTATCAGCGGGCTTTACGGGGGAAGCGGCATCCCTTTAGACGAGAAGATGCGTCCCGTGCGCCCCTGCTTGATCTGGATGGACCGGCGGGCCACAGCCGAGGTCCGTTGGATTATGGAAAACGTGGACCTCGATCGCCTGTTCGCCGTCACCGGGAACTGGGTGGACAGCTACTACGGCTACACCAAGATCTTGTGGATAAAAAACCATGAGCCCCACAACTGGAGGAAGACGAAGCTCTTCCTTCCCCCGAACGCTTACATCGTCTATCGGCTCACGGGGGAGGTAGCCATCGATCACTCCTCCGCCGGCAACTTAGGGGGGCTCTACGACATCCGTCGCCACAGCTGGTCGGAGGAGATGGCCGAGGCCCTGGGGATCCCGTTGGAAGTTATGCCCCAAAGGATCGTTTCCTCGGCGGAGGTGGTGGGGGAGGTTTCCGAAGAGGGAGCGGGGCTCTCGGGCCTCCGCCCCGGAACCCCGGTCCTCGCTGGGGGGATAGATGCCCCCATGGAGACCCTGGCAGCCGGCGCTTTTTCGCGGGGGGACAACGTGGCCATGATGGGGACCTCCACCTGTTGGGGGATCATCCACCGGGGCGAGGGGTTCGCTCAGGAGCTCGTCTCCATGCCCCACGTGGTCGACCCGGAAACGCTCTACTACACGTGGGCAGGCTCCGCCACTTCCGGAGCCCTTGTGCGGTGGTTCCGGGATCAGCTCGGCCGAGGGGAGGTGTTGCGGGCAGGAGAGGAGGGGCGTGACCCCTACTCTATCCTGGACGAGGAGGCCGCGGCGGTTCCCCCGGGATGTGAAGGTCTCGTGGCCCTTCCCTATTTCATGGGGGAACGAGCGCCGCTTTGGGATCCCGAAGCCAGGGGCGCGTTCGTGGGCCTCACTCTTTCTCACACCCGGGCCCACCTCTTCCGGGCCCTCTTGGAGGCGGGGGCGTATTCCCTGCGGCATGCCATCGAGGCCGGTGTTGACGTGAACTTGCCCGTAGGCGAGGAGACGGTAGTGGTGGGCGGGGCGGCGAAGTCCACCCTCTGGCTTCAGATCATCGCCGATATCACCGGGCGGCCCATCCGGGCCCTCAGGGGCGGTATCGGGGCGCCCCTGGCCGACGCGCTCCTGGTGGGGCTCGCCACGGGCCTGGTGGAGGCTCCTCGAGCGATAAAGGAGTGGATCACCTACACCGACCCGATCCGTCCCGACCCGGGGAGACGGTCCGTGTACGAACGCTACTACCGCCTATACCGCTGCCTCTACCACGTTCTGGCGGACACGCTACACGAGCTCTCCCGCTTGTCTCAGGAGAAGACCCGGTAGGGGATGCCTAGGAGCTTAGCGAACCAGATGAGCTCCGGGACGTAGTCCCCGTAGACCCCGTGGATGTGGTTCGAGTCGTATTCGGAGAGCAGTTCGTCTGGGCCTATTTTCAGTTTGGTGAAGGCATGGGGCCACTCCACCTGGGTGGCGGCGGCCTTCTTTTCCGCCACCTCGGGCGGAAGCTCCAGGAACTCCCCGGGAATGATTGCCAGCCAATACTGCCCGCTTCGCCGGGCCAAACGTGCCAAGGTCACTTCCCCTGGGGCGGCGATGTGGCGCACCGCGGCGCCCCCGGCGGGGAAGTAGAAGCCCTGGGGATAGAACTCCACCTTGGGGAGGTTCACATCCGGATCGCGGGAGCGGCCAGCGTAATAAGTGGCGTGGTTGCCGGAGTTGCAGAGATCGAAGGCGCCGAGCTCAGCATCGTAGTGCCGTAAGTCGGCGAACAGGACCGGGTCACCGCTAATGTGCTTGAGGATCTCCATGGTGAGGGCTCCGTCCATGTCCGCCTCGGTGGCCGCCACCAGCGGTTCCTTAGGCCCGTTCCAGTCGTAGGGATCGTTGAGGAATGCCTCCGTGAGGTCCATGGTGACGAAGTTGTCGGTTAGCTCGGGCTGGGCCTTTATCCCGAGGAAATCGAGGCCGAATTCGTGCGCCATCTCCCGCACGGCGATGTAGCTTTTGATCTGAAGTTTGAGCTTCTCCGGGGTCAGCTGCTTTCCATCGTAGCGGATCTTCCCCACCTTCTCGGTGAGCCAGGAGAACGCGTGCTCCACCTCGTCCGCGGGGGCGAGCTCGGCGCGGCGGATGATCTCAGATTGGTCGATGTGCTCCACATCGATTCCGAAGAGCTTCATCCACTGATCCGTGTTAGCCACCGCGGTGTACATCCCCATGGGGCGGCCACCGAAGAGGCCGAAGGTCTCTCCCCGGAGGCGGTTGATGGCCGAAGCGGCACGCACAAAAGCGAGCACCTTCCGCAGCACCTCCCCGTCGCGGATATCCCCGAAGAGGCGGCCGTGGGGGACGCCCACCTGGTCCAGCGCTCCAGCGGAGGCCAGCATCCCCACCATCCCGGGGTACTTAGGGTTGATGTTGGAGAAAAGGAGGAACGGCCCGGGGGCGAACTTGGCCGCGATGACAGCAAGATGAGGAAAGCTCCACACCGCGAAGTTGAAGATCGTCGCCTCGCACCCCTGGTCGGCTAAGCGCTTGGCCTCGTTGCGGGCGAGCTCGGCGGTCCAGACGATCTCCCGCCCCTCCACCGGTTCCACCTCGCCGGTTTCGCGGAGGGCCTGGGCCAGGCGCCGCTGAAACTCGAGATTTATCGGCTCCACCTCCTGGTGCACCGACTCCCGTCCGTCGGAGAAGGTCAGGATCCCAACCTTGCGCTTCTCCATCTCTGCGCCTCCTTTCTAGCCTATGAACTCCGCTTCGGTAAGCCGCACGTGCTTGATGGCCTCCCTCCGGTAGGTGTAAACCACGTGGATGGCCCCCTCGCTGTCCTGGATCACAGCGGGGTAGCTGTACTCCCCATCCCCTTCCTCGAGCACGATGCGGTGGGGCCATGACCGCCCTTCGTCGGGGGAGAGGGCGGCCACCAAGGGCGTACGGGGTCCCCAAGCTTCGAACCCGGTGGGCATCCGCCGGGGCCAAGCTGGATGGAGCTTTTCCGGTTTCAGAAGGGGCACGGTGGGATTGTATACCAAGACGAGGTTTCCTGACCGCAGCCGTACCATGTCGATCCCGCTGTTGGGGTTGGGGAGGGATGTAGGTTCTGGACATGTCCAGGTAACGCCGTTGTCATTGGAATAACTCACGAAGATCTTCCCCTCCTGGCTCCGCATGTAAGCCATAATCCTCCCGTCCGAGAGCCTCACGACTGTAGGTTGGATTAGCCGGGCCCCGGCGGCGCGGCCAAGGTCGCCCACTACCTCCCAGGTCTCCCCCCCGTCCTCGCTCCGCAGGAAGCTCGCGCTCCACGTGGCCTCCCACTCCACCGGAAGGAGGATGTACTCCCCCTCTACCAGGGGCTTGTTCTTTCCCAAAAGCCCCTTTCGTTCCACTAGTAGCTCGAGGTCGGTCCAGGTGCGGCCGCCGTCATAGGAACGCTTGAGGAAGAGATATGTTCCGCCACTGCACCACCGTTTGCCGTAGTTCACCGGGGCAATAAGCCATACTGCGCCATCCGGTCCCAAGAACACCCGGGGGTTTACCGTGGCCCGCCGGGCCACGTGGACCCAAACCTCCGGTTCAGACCACCGGCCGAGTCCCCGATCGTAATATGCTCCCAAGATTACTTGGTCGGGGCTTCCCTCGTACTCCCCCGCGTAGAAAGTAAGGAGCAAGTTCCCCTCGGGAAGCTCACAGATGCTCGGGGCGTGACAGCTCGGAAACCGCTCCGGTGGTCGAATAAAGGCTACTTCGCTCACCGGCTACCCCTTTACCCCCGAGCCGGCCAGGGTGAAGCCCCTGATGATCTGGCGCCGCAAAAGGAGGAATACCATCAAGGAAGGGAGCGACGCCATGAAAGCCCCGGCGAGGATCAGGCCGTAGTCGATCTCGAACGCCCCTTGCAGGATCTTGAGGCCGACGGGGAGAGTCACCATTTGCGGCTTGCGCAAGCAGATCATAGACCAGAAGAACTCGTTCCAAGCATAGTTGAAGATGTAGACGCCAAAGGCGGCGAGCACCGGCTTGGAGAGGGGGAGGATCACCCGGAGGAGCACCCCCAAACTGGAACACCCGTCGATGCGCGCGGCGTCCTCCAGGTCCCTGGGTATGTTGATGAAAAACTGCCGCAGGAGGAACACCCCGATGGGCATGGCGATCATGGGGAGTGCCACCCCCTGGTAGGTATTGAGGAACCGGAACTTGGTCATCATGAAGAAGAGGGGGATGACGTTGACCTGCCAGGGAAGGAGCATGAACACGAGCAAGAACATGAACACCGCGTCCCTTCCCCTCCACCGCAGTCGGGAGAAGGAGAACGCGGCCGGAACCGATACCACCAGTGATCCCAGGGTAACGAAGCTCGCGACGACGAGGCTGTTTAAGAGCCACCGCGCGAACGGCCACTCCGCGAACAGCCTTTCCACGTGCTCCGTGGTGAAGTGGGAGGGGATCCATTTCGGGGGGATGCTGAAGATGTCCCGAGTGGGCTTGAACGCCGTGTCGGCCATCCACAGGATGGGGATTATCCACAAAAAGGCTACCCCATAAAGCACGAGATACGGTCCGTAGCGTTTTATCCACTTCATTGCAGCTCCGATTTGAGACCCAGGATCCTCACCCCCAAGAGGGTGATGACCAGGATGAGAAAGAGAAGCACCACTCCCGAAGCGGCGGCCTTGCCGATGTCGAAGTAGTCGAAGCCGACGCGATAGAGGTAGAGAGCAAGGACCTCCGAAGCCCACCCAGGTCCACCCTCTGTCATGATCAGCACCTGTCCGAAGGTTCGGAACGCGGAAATAGTGGTGAGGACTAGGGCGAAGAGAAGAGAGGGCTTAAGGAGCGGGAGTATGAGGTGAACCAGCTTGTGGTACGGCAAGGCCCCATCGATTTCGGCGGATTCGAAGAGCTCCACCGGGATCTCCTCGAGGCCCGCTTGAAACACCAACATCCGGTATCCCGCGAGCCACCACGCCGTCGCGATCGCGATAGCGGGCAAAGCCCACGCCGGCTCGGTGAGGAATACCGGGGCCGAGGGGAGGACCGAGCTGAGGAAATGCTGAAATAATCCCACATCCCTTTCTAGCAACCACTTCCACACAATGGCCACGATGGAGACGGTGAGGAGGTAGGGGAAGAAAAGGCTCGCCTGCACCACCACAATCCCCCGCCGCTTCCGTCCCCAGCCCCATACCATCAGGGCAAAGACAAGTCCCAAGCCTAAAATTAGGGGTATCGCCATTCCCGCGAACTTGAAGGTATTGGTGACCGCGTTCCAGAAGCGGGGCTCGCGGAAGAGCTCGAGGTAATTGGCCAATCCCACGAACCTCGATCCCCTCAAGGGGTCCCAGTCGAACAGGCTTATGTAGATCCCATAGACCACAGGCCACGCCAGGAAAACCGCCCACAGGGCCATATAGGGTAGGGCGAAGAGGAAGCCCTCGACCCCTGGGTGTCGGTAGAAAAACCTTCCGATCCGCTTCCGCATCTTGGAAAAAGGGGCGGGGATGGCTCCCCGCCCCTTCAGCCCCATCTGCAGCTTAGCCTCCCTGGAGGATCTTGTTGCACTCCTCCTCGGCCTTGGCCAGGGCCTCCTGGGGGCTGATCACCCCGTTTACCGCCAGCTCGATCTGGGCTTGGATGGCGTGCTCGAGCTCCGATCCCTTGGGATGATTGATGGGATAGTGGACGAGTCCCTTCTGTGCCATCTCGTTCAGCCACTTGCCGGAGCGGGTCCAGTATTCGGATGCGAGGAGCTCGGGGTTCTCCGCCGCGGGCTTATAAGCGGTGATGTGGCCGCCGTACATGGTCCAGATGTAAGAGTGCTCGGAGATGAACTTGATGACCTCCATGGCGGCGAGGTAAACCTCCTTGGGGGTCCCCTTAGGCTGGAGTGGGATCACCAATTGGTGACTGTTGCCCCAGGTGTAAGGGGTGCCGAAGAAGTTGGGCATGGGAGCGTAACCCCAGTTGACGCCGCTTTTTACGGCCGTCCCGTAGAACCAGTTCCCAGCGACAAGCATCCCGAGTTTGCCGGCAGCGAACTGGTTGTAGCCATTGCTTCCCGGTTCGTTCCAGCCGAAATCGTTGAAGATGTCCACCAGGAACTGGAGGGCCAAGAGCCCCTTGGGGTTGTTGAAGGTGGCGTGGGTGTAGGCCTCGTCGAAGAGCTGGCCGCCCATCTGCCAGAAGAACACGTACCAGGCACGGCGGAGCTTCCGGGGGAGGGCGTCTTCGGCGGGATGGAACGCGTAGTAACCGGCTGCCTTGATCCGCTCACAGGCGTCGATGAACTCGGCCAGGGTCCGCGGCGGGTTCTCCGGATCCAGGCCCACCTCGGCGAAGATGTCCTTGTTGTACCACAAGCCCCAGCCGTGGGTGTCCAACGGGATCAGATAGTGGCGACCCTCGATTTCGCCGGCGGCCCAGGCAGCGTCCACGTAGTTGGCCGGATCGACTCCCGCCATCTCGATGAGGTCTCCCACCGGCGAAGCGTTTAGGGGGGTGAGGTAGTCGGCCATCTCCACGAGCTTGTTGGTGTGGCAGATCCCGATCTGGGGCGGGGTGCCGGCCAAGACCGAGAGCCGGAGCTCGGCGTAATATTGCGCCCAGCGCCCTTGGATGAGCTCAACCTCGATATTTCCTTTGTACTCTTCGTTAAACATCTGGATGATCTTTTCCATCGCCTTGGCGTCGGCCTCGTGGAACAAGGTGTTGAACGTGAGCTTGATCGGTTTGGCCGCCAACGTCTGAAGTCCAAGCCCGACACTCAGGATGAAAAGCACCATTAAAACTTTCCGCATAAGCACCTACCTCCTTTCGTGCAGTTTTTTCCCAAGCGAAACGGCTCTTACTTCACCCATCACCCCCTTTCACACCCGCGTCCGCGAGGAGCCCCGCGAACGCCTTAAGGTCACGGGCGAGATCTTCCCGTTCCCCCGGGGTGAGCCTCCGAAGGGGCGGGAGCACGGGGCCTACCTCGATCCCGAGGATCTCCAAGCCCTCTTTCACGTAGGCAAGCGGGGAGGCATGATGGCATATATCGCATAACCTCCATACGAGGGCTTGGAGCTCGCGCGCCCGGGGGATATTCCCTGACTTGGCCACGCGGTAAAGCTCCACGTAAAGCTCGGGGAAGAGGTTGGCGGGGCCGGAAACGACCCCGGTGGCCCCCGCGGCCAGCAGGGGCCAGATCATCCCGTCTGTGCCCACAAGTACGGGGACCCCTTGGTCAAGACGGAGATACGCCTCCCATGTGATCCAGTCGGTCCGGCTCACCTTGGCCCCCGCGACGTTGGGGTAGCGTTCGCGGAGGCGGAAAAGAAACTCCGCCCCCAGGGGATTGCAGGTGGTAGCAGGTATGTCGTACAGGAAGAGGGGAAATTGCCCGAGGGCCTCGGCTACAGTGGCGTAATAGCGGAAGAGCTCATCGGCATCCAACCGGTATCGTGTAGGAGGGGCCAAGGCCACAGCGGCGGCCCCCTGGTCTTCGGCGTGAAGCGAAAGCTCCACGGCCACCGAGGGGCTATCGTGTCCCGTGTGGACGATCACCGGGAGCCGCCCTCCGACCGCGGCCAGGAATTCCGCGGCAAATAGCTTCCGTTCCTGGGGGGAAAGCAGGGTGCCCTCGCCTGTTGTGCCAAGCGCGAACAGGCCGTTCACGCCGGCTGCCACGAACCGGTCCACCAACGCGTGGAGAGCTGACAACCGGGGACGCTCCGCGTCCGCATCCCACGGGGTGACCGTGGCCACCCACACGCCCTGCCAATCGCCGGCGATCACGTGGTCCCCCTTGCCTTTAAATCCACGGGAACCCGGATCTCCCGGGGCTTTAGGTCCGGGTCCCGGAGGCGTTCAAGAAGCAGGCCTATTGCTCGATGGCCGATTTCGTAGGGACGCTGAGATACCACCGTGAGGGGAGGCTCCACGAGCTCGGCCCACTCCAGCTCATCGAAGCCCACGATGGCCAGCTCCTCCGGGACCTTAACCCCCCGCCGCCGCAGCTCCCGCAGGGCCCCCAAGGTCATGAGGTTGTTGGTACTGAAGACGGCCGTTGGGGGATCGGAAAGAGACAGAAGCGCTCTGAGGGCCTCCTGTCCCCCTTCCGCCCGATAACTGCCGTAAACCACGAGCCGGTGATCTATGGGGAGGCCGTGTTCCTCAAGGGCCAGACGGTATCCGTGGAAGCGTTCCTCCGTGGTGGTGGCCCCTTTGATGCCCAGGATGATCCCTATTCGCGTGTGGCCGCGTTCCAGGAGGTGCGTTGTGGCGAGGTAGGCGCCCTGGACGTTGTCAGAGAGCACGGCGTCGGCCTCTATCCCCTTGGCCTTGCGGTCCACGAACACGAAGGGGATGCCACTTTGAGCCAGTTCCTGCACCGCGGGGCTTGCGCCATCGCGCACGGGAGCGATGAGGAGGCCGTCCATGCGGCGGCGCCGGAGCATGTTCACGTAGAGGTCTTCCTTTTGGAGGTCTTCATCGGAATTGCAGACGATGATGGAATAGCCTGCCTCGATGGCGGCGTCCTCGGCCCCGCGGACCAGGGTAGCGAAGAAGGGGTTGGTGATGTCGGAGACGACGACCCCGATGGCGTGGGTGGTCCGGGTACGGAGAGAGCGGGCGACGGCGTTGGGGTGGTAATCCAATTCTTTGATGGCCTTCCAGACCCTAGCGGCGGTCTCGGGGGCCACCGGCCTTGTCCCATTGATGACATGGGAAACGGTGGCCACCGAGACGCCCGCTAACCGCGCCACGTCCTTTATGGTCGCCATGTTAAACGTTTACCGTAAACGATTATATAGGCCCGGGAGGAGGGGTCAAGGTTGCGCGGGGGCCCCGTCAGGTTAAAATGCAAGTGCTTATCATGAGCAATTTAAGGTGGACCCGGCAACGCAAGCTGATCCTCGACGCCCTGAAAGAACGCACCGATCACCCCACCGCTGAACAGCTCTACCACGAGCTCAGGGCCCGTGGCCAGTCGGTAAGCCTCGCCACCGTCTACCGGACCCTCCGAGCCCTGGCCCGGGAAGGGTTACTCCGCGAGCTCCACGGCCATGGACCCGATCGCTTCGATCCCGATACCTCACCTCATTACCACTTCCGCTGTCGCTCCTGCGGGCGTGTCTACGACGTGGCTGTTCCCTATAGGACGGATCTGGACCAGGTCCAGGTGGGGCCGGGTTTCGTGGTCACCTCCCACGAGATCACTTGGGAGGGAATCTGCCCCGCATGTCGGGGGGAAGGAAGTGGGCATGGCAAAAGTGGCTAGGGAGATGGTGGAGCGGGCCGGGGTGGACGTGGATACTCTGGTGGAGCTCCTCATTAAAAACGCCGCCGCCGAACTCACCACCTATTATTACTACACCATCCTCAGGGTAAACCTCATCGGCCTCCAAGGGGAATCCCTCAAGGAGATCGCCGAGGTCGCCCGGATCGAGGACCGCAACCACTTCGAGGCCCTGGTCCCCAGGATCTACGAGCTGGGCGGAAAACTTCCCCAGGACATGGTGGAGTTCCACAACCTCTCCGCCTGCCCCCCGGCGCGGCTCCCCGAGGATCCCTCCGACGTCATGGCGATCCTGAGGGTGCTGGTGGAGGCGGAGCGCTGCGCCGTCCGGGGCTATACCCACATCTGCAACCTGACCGCGGGGAAGGACCATCGCACTTACGACCTGGCCCTGGCGATCCTGAACGAGGAGATCGAGCACGAATCCTGGTTCTCGGAGTTCCTGGGGGAGGGGCCCTCGGGGCACTTCATGCGCCGGGGGGAGACCTCTCCCTTCGTGTCCAAGTTCCTGCGATAGGGAGATGCGGGAGTTCACGTTGCGAGAGCTCGTGCGGTTCAACGGCCAGGATGGCCGCCCCGCCTACGTGGCTTACCAGGGGAAGGTATACGACCTCACCGGGAGCTTCCTCTGGCGGGGCGGCCGCCACCAGGTCCTGCACCGGGCCGGGCAGGACCTCACCCGTACCCTGGGCCAAGCCCCCCACGGCCCGGAACTGCTGGAAAAATTCCCCGTGGTGGGGACCTTGAAAGGAGGAGAGGATGCGGAAGATGACCGAGGAGAACCTTAAGGCGGCGTTCGCCGGCGAGTCTCAGGCCCACATGCGCTACCTCATCTTCGCCGAGGTGGCCGAGCGCGAGGGCAAACCCAACATCGCCCGGCTTTTCCGCGCCATCGCCTACGCCGAGCAGGTCCACGCCGCCAACCACTACCGGGAACTGGGGATGGTGAAGGCCACCCCCGAAAACCTCGGGGAGGCCATAGCCGGCGAGACCTTCGAGGTGGAGGAGATGTACCCCGCCTACGACGCCGTGGCCGAGCTCCAGGGGGAGAACGGGGCAAAACGCTCCATCCACTACGCCCTGGAGGCAGAGAAGGTCCACGCCGAGATGTACCGGAAGGCCAAGGAGGCCGCGGAGAGCGGAAAAGACATAGAACTCGGGACGGTCTACATCTGCCCGGTATGTGGCTACACCGTGGAGGGCGAGGCCCCGGAGTACTGCCCGGTGTGCGGCGCCCCCCGCGATAGATTCAGATCCTTCTAGGAGGTGATCTCCATGTGTGAGGCAAGGATGCCCCTTCTAGGCGATAAGTTCCCCGAGTTGGAGGTCCAGACCACCCACGGAAGATTGAGGCTTCCCGATGCTTTCAAGGGCAAGTGGTTCGTGCTCTTTTCCCACCCGGCGGACTTCACCCCGGTGTGCACCACTGAGTTCGTGGCGTTCCAGAAGCGCTATGACGAATTCAAGAAGCTCAACACAGAATTGATCGGCCTCTCCATCGACCAGGTCTTCTCCCACATCAAGTGGGTGGAGTGGATCAAGGAAAAACTTGGCGTGGAGATCCAGTTCCCCATCATCGCCGACGACACCGGAAGGGTCGCCTGCCAACTGGGCCTCATCCATCCCGGCAAGGGCACCAACACCGTACGGGCGGTGTTCATCGTGGATCCCGAAGGGGTGATCCGCGCGATCCTCTACTATCCCCAGGAGCTCGGCCGCAACATGGACGAGATCCTGAGGATGGTCAGGGGATTCCAGATCTCCGACAAAGAAGGCGTTGCCATCCCCGCCAACTGGCCGGACAACGAGCTCATCGGTGACGAAGTGATAATCCCACCCGCGAGCGACGTTAAGACGGCGGAGGAGCGTCCCAGACAGTACGAGTGCTACGACTGGTGGTTCTGCCACAAGAAACTCTGAAAGGAGGAGCAATGGGAAAAATAGGGGAGTTGGTTCAAACTGCTGATTGGAAGCTGGAAAAGCATGTTCCGGTCATCGAGGCCCCGGAGACGGTGGAGCCGGGGAAGCCCTTCCAGGTTACCGTCTCCGTGGGCAAGGAGATCCCCCACCCCAATACCACAGAACACCACATCGCCTGGATCTCGGTCTACTTCCATCCCGAGGGGGAGAAATTCCCGTATCACGTGGCACGGTTCGACTTCGCCGCCCACGGCGCTTCCACCCAGGGCCCCAACACGAGCACGGTTTACACCGAGCCCGTGGCCGTCTTCACGATGAAGACCGATAAACCCGGCGTCCTCTATGCGGTCTCCTTCTGCAACATCCACGGTCTGTGGGAGTCTCAGAAGGAAATCAAGGTGAGCTGATTCCCGTGGGCTAGTCTTCCGCAGGAAGGCCGGGCCTCCCCGGCCTTTTTTCTTCGTGGGGAAACCGGAAGCCCTTTTCCCGGAAGAGCCTGAGGCACGCCTCCACCACCCGGGGGTCGTAAAGCGACCCCTTGCCCCGCTCGAGCTCTGAAAGCACTTCTTCGAGCCGATGGGGCGGGCGATAGGGACGGTGGGAGCACATGGCTTCTACCACATCGGCCACGGCGAGGATCCTCGCCTCGAGCATGATCTCTTCCCCTTTGAGTCCCCGGGGATATCCCGAGCCGTCCACGCGCTCGTGATGCTGCAGCACGATATCCGCCACGGGGTAGGGGAAGGGGATATCCTTGAGCACCTTGAACCCGGCCCACGGATGCTTCCTCACGAACCGCATCTCAAGTTCGGCTAGCCTCCCAGGCTTGTTCAGTACCTCGGCGGGAACGGCTATCTTCCCGAGATCGTGCAAAAGCGCCGCGAGGCGCACCGCCTCCTTTCTTTCGGACGGCAATCCCATCTCTTCCGCGATCGCAGCGGACAACGCGGCCACACGCCGTTGGTGTCCGGCCGTGTAGGGATCCCTGATCTCCACCACCCCTGCCAGCGTGACGGCCGTGTTTTCCAAGGCTTGCTTGAGCTGGGCATAGAGCTTGGCGTTTTCCAACACCACCGAGATCCAACGGGCGATGGCCTCGGCCGCGTCCACGTCGGCTTCGCTGAAGGCGTCGGGCTCGCGGCTCTGGAGGTCCAGTACCCCGATCACCTGTTCCCCCGCCTTTATGGGGACGCAGAGCTCGGAGAGGGTGCGCATCTCGGCCTCGTACCCCCGCACGAAATAGGGGTCTTTGGTCACATCGGGGGTGACATAGGTTCGCTTGGTGCGAACCACATGGCCCAGGATCCCGGCAGTGGTGGGCTGGCGGTAGCCGGGACGCACGAAATCGGCCAGCTCCCCGGCGATGGCCCGAAGCACCACCTCCTCGCCCTCCACGGTGAAAAGGCCCACCGAGTGGTAACCGAACCGCTGGGCGATCAGCCCCACCACCTCGCGATACAGGTCCTCGGGGGCCTGTAGGGCGGCGGTCCGCAGGGCCACTTCATTTATGAGCTTCAGCTGTTCCAACATCTTCCGCTCCCTTTCGAACTGGATGGCGTTTTCCAGGGCAATGGCCGCGATTGTGGCCAGGGCCTCGATGAGCTCCCGGTCCGTCTCCGAGAACCCGTCGACTTCTTCTTTCTCCACGTTCAACGCCCCAAGGGCCTCCCCCCGCACCACGAGGGGAACACAGAACTCCGACCGCCAGGCGATCTTTCCCCAAAGATACCGGGGTTCCTTTTCGGTGTCGGGGACGTAGATCGGGCGTTTTTCCCGTACCGCTTGGGCGATGATCCCCTTTTCCCCGTGGAGAGGAAGGCGAACCTCGCCGTGGTCGTATACGTGGGCGATCCGCACGAGCTCATTCCCTCTCACCGCCCAGACGCCGCACGTAGCCACCCCGAGAACCTCATGTACCGCGTTGACCACGGCCTTGGCCACCTCCCGGATGTCGCGCAAGAGGATCGCCTTGCGCCCTAGCTCCCGGATCATGGTCAGCTTACGCTGGGCCGCCACCCGCTCCGTTACATCCAGGAGGTTCCCCACGAAAAGAAAGGCGTCCCCGCTTTTCACCGTCCACAGGAGTGCCTCCCCGTGGAGCTCGGTCCCGTCGCGCTTGAGGCCGCGGAAGGAAACCAGGGAGAAGGGGACCTCTCCTCGGATCAACCTCTTGGCCTCCCCCTTCACGGCCTCCCTGTCGTGGGGATGGACCAAAAGCTCGAGCGCCGATTTCCCCTGGAGCTCCTCGACGTCGTACCCGAAAAGCTCCGCCAGGGCCCGGTTTAGGTAGACAAAAACGCCCTCTCCGTCGAGGGCGAAGAAGCCCACCGAAGAACCCTCGACCATGTCGCGGAAGATCTCTCTGCTCATCCTGGGAAGCTCTATCTTCGACCTCTAGCCCACCCGATAAAATAGATCAAGGGATTCCATTATACCCTAATGCTCTGAGGTTACCCCTAAACGTCCGGATGTGTTCCCCGGCCCACGGGGGTACGATAGGACACGTGGAGCGCTGGATTCTTCACGTGGATATGGACGCCTTCTACGCGGCGGTGGAGGCGCTGGATAACCCCTCCCTCAAGGGGAAGCCCGTGATTGTGGGTGGGCTCGGTCCCCGGGGGGTGGTGGCCACCGCTTCCTACGAGGCGAGGAGGTACGGGGTCCGCTCCGCCATGCCCATGGCCAAAGCGAGGAAACTTTGTCCCCACGGGATCTTCCTTCCCCCGCGGTTCGAACGGTACGCGGAGGTGGCGGAGGTGATCCGGGGGATCCTCCACGAGTACACGCCGCTTGTGGAGCCCATCTCCCTGGATGAGGCCTTTTTGGATCTCACCGGCACGGAACGCTTGCACGGTCCCCCGGAGCGAGTGGCCCGGGAGATCCACCGCCGCATTCCCAACGAGACCGGCCTTTCCTGCTCCGTGGGCCTCGGTCCCAACAAGCTCGTGGCCAAAATTGCCTCCGACCGCGCCAAGCCCGGGGGGCTTCTTGTGGTACATCCGGAGGAGGTCCAGGGATTCCTGGATCCCCTCCCGGTGGAGGCCCTCTGGGGTATCGGCCCCAAGAGCACCGCCCGGCTGGCCCAATTCGGGATCCGCACGGTGAGGGACTTGAGGAGTGTGGAGTTGGAGCACCTGTGTTCTTGGTTCGGCCCACGTACCGGGGAACACCTCTGGCGGGTGGCCCGGGGTATAGACGACTCCCCAGTGGTCCCCTCTCGGGAGGCCAAAAGCCTCTCCCAAGAGAGGACCTTTCCCCGGGATCTTTTCGATCCCGAGGAGATCCGGGCCGAGATCCGCTCCCTGGCCCTAAATGTAGCGGAAAGGTTGCGGTCCCACGGCCTCTTGGCGCGGGAGGTGCGTATAAAGGTGCGGTGGTCCGATTTCTCCACCCACACGAGACAACTCCGCCTCCCCGAGCCCACCGACCACGCTCTGCTCATCGCCGAAGCCGCCCTGTCTTTGCTCTCTCGCCTGGAGAATAGGGGCATCGGGATAAGGCTCCTGGGAGTGGGGGTGGGGGAACTCGTTCCCGCCCGCTTCCGGCCGCTCCACCTTTTCGCCCGGGACGATCTTTCCCAGACCATCCTCCGGCTGCGGGAGAGGTTCGGGGAGGATGCCCTCCGGCTCGGGCCGGGGGGCTGAGGCTGCATATTCGGCAAGGAAGGGGTATCCTTCTTTCGTGATGCGGATCGCGGTGATTTTGAACCCGGCTGCCGATCGGGGCCGGGCCGCGGAGAAGGAGGAGGCGATCGCCCGAGGGCTCAAAACCCGGGGTGTGTCCTTTGAGGTCTTCCGCACCGAGGCTCCGGGCCACGCCACGGAGCTTGCCCGCAGGGCGCTGGCGGAAGGCTTTTCCGTGGTCGCGGCTGCAGGCGGGGACGGAACCGTTAACGAGGTTGCCCAAGCCCTGGTGGGCACTGGGGCAGCCCTGGGGGTCCTTCCCATCGGTTCGGGGAACGACTTCATCAAGGGCGTGGGGATCCCAAAAGCATTGCCGCAGGCCCTGGAGGTGCTTCGTCGGGGCGAGGTAAAGAGGGTGGACGTCGGCAGGGTAGAGGCCGCCGGGCTCGGGGGGAGGTATTTCTTCAACTGCTTTGGAGCAGGGATCGACGGCCAGATCGCCCTGGACTACAAACGGATGCGGTATCTGCGCGGGGAACTCGGGTACCTGTGGGCGGCGGTATTGGAGGTCTTCCGCTTCCGCGGGGTCAGGGCCCGGGTGGAGGCGGAAGGGTTCTCCTACGAAGGCAGGGTCGCCCTCCTCCCGCTGCAGAACGGGCCCTTCGCCGGAGGAGGGTTTCACGTGGCCCCGGGGGCGGCGCCAGACGACGGATTTTTGGACTTGGTGGTGGTGGACGACCGCTCCATCCCACGGCGTTTCCCTCTGCTGAAGCGCTTCCGCGATGGAACCTACTTCCGGTTGCCGGGAATAAGGCGGCTGCGCGTAAAAAGGGTGCAAATCGAGCTTGAGCGAGCCCTGCCAGCTCACTTGGACGGAGAGGTCCTACCGCAAGCGGTGGCGCGGTTGCGGGTGGAGGTGGTCCCCGGCGCCCTGAAGGTAGTGGCTTAGTCACGGCCGAAACGCCTCGCAAGCTCCTCCCACGGGATCCGCAGGGCGATGGGGCGGCCGTGGGGGCAACGGGCGGGTTCCTTTGTGTTCTTCCACTCCGCGATCAACGCCTCTTGTTCCGCGGGATCCAGAGCCTCCCCGGCCTTGATGGCGCCGGCGCAGGCGATCTCCCGCCAAAGCTCCTCCAACGGAACTTCGCCCCCGCGCAGGGCCCGTTCGGCCGCGGCTTCTAATGGTTCCCGGAAACCCTTTTTGGCCTGCCAATCCACCAAGGGAGCGGGCCAACCTCTGAGGAGGAAACCCCGTTCCCCGAAAGGCTCAAGCAGGACCCCCAGGCGCCTGAGCTTAGGGGCCACCTCCCGCAGGGCCGCGGCGACATCCGGAGGGAACTCCAAGGGCTGGGGGACTAAAAGGAGATGGCTGGGCACTTCCCTGTTGTCGTGTAACTTCTCGAACAGCACGCGCTCATGGGCCACGTGTTGGTCCACGATCTCCAGGGCTTCTTCCGTCTCCACCAGGATGTAGCTTGCACGGACCTGTCCCAGCACCCTCCATTCCCTTCCTTCCTGGTGGAGCCGGGCAGAGGGAAAGAGGGTTTTCTCCTCAGCCGGCCGCTGGGGGAGTTCGGTGGGAGGAGCGGGCAGGTCTTGGGGGAGCTTCTCTTGGGCGAGGGAAACGATCCTTCCTCCCAGGGCCGCCAAAGCCGCGCGGCGCACCAGATCCCGCACCGCGGCCTCGTTGCGGAAGCGGACCTCGTGTTTTTGGGGATGGACGTTCACGTCCACGAGGAAGGGGTCCACGTCCAAGTAAAGGAAGAAGACAGGGTGTCCCCCCCGCGGGAGGTAGCGGCGGTACACGTCCTCCACCGCCCCGCCGAGTGTCCCCAGCTGCACCGGCCGTCCAGAGAGGAACAGGAACTGTTCGCCCCTGGTGGGCCGGGAGAGCTCGGGAGGTCCGAAGAAGGCCCGCAGCCTATAACCGGGCTCCTCCATCTCCACTGGGATCAGCTGCTTGGCGAAGGCCCCCCCATAAAGCTGGGCGATCCTTTCCAGGGGATCTTGGGCCGGGGCGAGGCTGAAGGCGTTTTGTCCTTCGGAGTGCACCGCGAAGCGAATCCGGGGATGGGCCAGGGCGATCCTCCTCAGGAGCCGGAGGGCATAGCGAGCTTCGGTCTTGGGCGCCCGCAGGAATTTCCTCCGGGCAGGGGTATTGTAGAAGAGGTCCCGCACCTCGACCGTAGTGCCCGGGGCTCGGGCCGTGGGGCCTTCCCCCACGAGCTTCCCTCCCTCGAGCAAAAGCTCGTATGCCTCGTCACTTTCTCGGGGTCGGGAGACGATCCGCACCCGGGATACGGCGCAGATCGCGGCCAAGGCCTCCCCCCGGAAGCCCAGGGTGGTTATGGAAAGGAGGTCCTCCTCCCTTGAGATCTTGCTTGTGGTGTGGCGTTCCACCGCCAGGTGCATCTCTTCTGGGCTCATTCCCTCCCCGTCGTCGGCCACGGAGAGGAAATCCACCCCACCTCCCCGGATGTTTACCCCGATCGTTTTGGCGTTGGCATCCAGGGAGTTTTCGACGAGCTCTTTGATCACCGAGCCCGGGCGTTCCACCACTTCCCCGGCGGCGATCCGGCGGATCAAGGCCTCATCGAGCTTCCGTATCCGCATCGTCCGGCGAAGCTTACCCCTTTGGGGTCCTTCCCGCCATCGGGAGTTTTATCGTAAACTGGGTAAAGCGAGGTGATCACGGGATGTACAGTATTGGGGAACTTGTGCGGCTGCTCGGGTTGAAGACGGAAACGCAAGTGAGGAATCGCATCGAAGCCATAAGGGATCTAATCGAGCCCCATCTCCAGCGGGGCCCCAACAACCGGATCCTAGTGGACGAGCGGGGCCTCGAGCTCCTGCGGGCCCTCCAAGCTTTATGCGAAAGTGGGAAAACCGTCAAAGAAGCTGCCAAATACTTGCGCGCCAGTGCAGAACCCACCGAAAAAAAGCCGGGAGAACCTCGGAGAGAGGTCGAAACGCACGAACTTTTGCGCTATCTGGAAGAGGAGGTCCGCTTCCTGCGGCGCTTGCTCCTCGAAGCCGGAGCCCGGCGGCCAGAGCCCTGGTGGAAGGAGTGGCGGGCGCTGTAAGCTTTCCCCATGAAGAAAGAAACAGAAAAGAAGGCCACGAAGTATCAGCTTGTGCGCCGCAGGATCGAGGCGTCCCCTCGCCTCAAGGCGTTGTGGACCTGCTCCAACATCACCGCCATCGACCGCATGCACATAAACGACCACGGCCCGGTGCACGTGCGGATCGTCATCCGGGTGGCGCTGAGGATCCTCGAGCTACTGCATGCGGCGGGGGTGAAACTTGGGGCCTACGACCACGGCCTCGATTACGAGGATGCCCGGGTGATCGTGCTTTTGGCCGCCGCCCTCCACGATATCGGCCACGCCGTCCACCGGGAGGAGCACGAGTACCACTCCCTCTCCCTCGCCCCCCTTATCCTGGAGGAGATGCTGGAGGGCATTTACCAGGAGCCGCAGAAGACCCAGGTGATGGCGGAGGTCCTCCACGCCATCTACGCCCACCGAAAGGACGTGGAGCCCCTGACCGTGGAGGCGGGGATTATCAAGGTGGCCGACGCCCTGGACATGGAGAAGGGCAGGGCCCGGATCCCCTTCAAGGTGGGGATCCCCACCATCCACACCGTTTCAGCCCTGGCCATCGAAAAGGTAGAGATCTTGAAGGGGAAGGAAAAGCCGGTCCACATCCGGGTGCGGATGTCGAACTCCGCCGGGATCTTCCAGCTCGACTCCCTCTTCAAGGAGAAGCTCGCCCGCTCGGGCCTCAAGGACTACATCGAGGTCTCGGCGGAGATCGAGGGGGAGGAGAAGAAGATCATCGAGCGCTACGCCATCGAATGAGAGGGCCTCTTTTTGGCGCGAGCCCGGTTGAGCCATGGCCGGTATATCCCCAGCGGCGCGGAAGGGAAATACGGGCGTCTGAGCGGGAGGGCCATGAGGTGACACAATTTAGACTCTGTAACCTGCATGGGGATTTGTTTCGATCCCGACTGCATTTCCTGTCGAGCCGGATGAGGGGCCGGAGGAGCCTTTGGTGACATAACATGTTCTTAGTTACAATGTGTCACCATGGAACGGGTAGAGCCCATAAGGGATCCCCAGAAGCTTGCGGCGATAAAGGCTCGACTTCGGCGGAAGAGCCCCCGCTACTACGCCTTCTTCGTAGTAGGGGTAAACACCGCCCTGCGCCCAGGGGACATTCTCAGGATAAGGGCCGGTGACGTCTACCGCCCCGACGGAAGTGTCCGGAATCACCTCTACATCCGTTCCCAAAAAACGAACCGCCCCCACCGGATCCTCCTCAACGACTCCTGCCGCGAGGCCCTGGAGCTTTTGTGGGAGCGGGAGGGGCCCTTCGAGGAAAAGGAGCGTCTCTTCCCCTGGACGCGGCAACACGTCTGGCGGCTCATCAACCGCTGGTGTCGGGAGGTGGGTCTCACTGGGAGGTACGGAGGCCATACCTTGAGGAAGACATGGGGTTACATGGCTCGCAAGTACCACGGGATCCCCATCGAGCTCATCCAGGAGAAGCTCGGCCACACTACCCCCGCCGTCACCCGCCGCTATATCGGGATCACCGACGACGAGATCGAGGCCGTGGAAAACCGGGTAAACCTCTGATTTCTCGTGAAGCCCCGTTGTTAGCACAAAAGGCTAAACCGGCCGCTATTTTAAAGCCGCTACCTTTAGCAGCTTTGTTAGGAAACGATAGTCTTTGGTACAAAACATGTGACGCTGGGCGCGGAATCGGCCGGCAGCCTCCGCGACTGCCTTGCAGGGAGGCCGTTCACATCGTAAAAATCAGACTGATGAGTGGGGTTTTTCAGCGCATCGCGGAACTCGAAAGGGAGGGAAAAGCGGCAGTAGTAGTAACCATCGTCGCCGCTGAGGGCCCGGTTCCCCGGGAGGCCGGGGCGAGGATGGTGGTCTTCCCCGATGGAAGGCTGGAGGGAACGATAGGGGGTGGGGCCCTGGAGAAAAAGGCAACGGAGGAAGCTCAGGAGCTCCTTTCCTCAGGGCAGAGGACCCTTTTGCGCACGTATAACCTGGAAGATCTAGGGATGATCTGCGGGGGGAGGGCTACCCTTTATTATGAACTCCTCGCGCCCCCTGTGACCCTCCATATCTTCGGCGCCGGCCACGTGGGGGAGAAGCTCTTTTCCCTGGTTAAACTGGCCGCGCCCTTTGCCGCCTCCATCTACGACGTGAGGGAAGAGGTACGAGAAAAGGTCCCCGAAGTCACCCTCCTTTCGAGCTACGCCGCGGTGCCCGAGCTCAAGGGGAGGGACTACGCCTTCATCTGCACCCACTCCCATGAGGGGGATTACCAGGCGCTGAAGGGGGTTCTTTCCGGAAAGGAAACGCCTTCCTACGTGGGCCTTGTGGGCTCGCGGCCCAAGTGGGCAAAGATGCGGGAGCGGCTTTTAGCGGAGGGGGTAGCCGAGGAGAGGGTCGCCCGCGTCCACTGTCCGGTGGGGCTCCCATTGGGCGGGAAGGACCCCGGCTCCATTGCCGTAAGCGCCTTGGCGGAGATCCTGGCCCACCATCACGGGCGTTTGCGGGAGGTCCGCGAGCGGCTGTAGCAAGTCGGTTCAGGAAGTGGGGGCGGGGATCAACCCGGAAAGGACTTCGTCTATCTCC
Organism: Acetothermia bacterium UBA3571; assembly: GCA_002375995.1. Lineage (GTDB taxonomy): Bacteria > Bipolaricaulota > Bipolaricaulia > Bipolaricaulales > Bipolaricaulaceae > UBA3571. The sequence continues at coordinate 28,753 of DFNI01000034.1, forward strand.
GTTCCGTCCAGTGTCTCCCGGGAAAGGAGTTCCCCGGCGAGCTTGTCCAGGGCCTTGCGGTGCTGGGCCAAGAGCGAGCGGGCACGGGTGTAGCACTCTTCCACGATGCGGCGGATCTCCCGGTCGATGACCGCGTTGAGCTCTTCGGAGTGCTCTTCACTTTTCACGATTTCTTCCCCAAGAAACACGTTCATGCGTTCCTCGGCCAAGCTCAAGGGACCCACCTCCTCGGACATCCCGAACTCCACCACCATCCTCTTTGCGAGCTCGGTGGCCTGCTTAAGGTCGTCGTGGGCCCCGGTGGAGGCCTGGCCAGTGACCAGCTCCTCCGCCGCCCTCCCGCCGAAGAGCACGGTGATCCTGTCCAGGAGCTGTGCCTTGGTGAGGATGTAGCGGTCCTCGGTGGGAAGGGGCACGGTGGCACCGAGGGCGCCTTTTCCGCGGGGGATGATGGTCACCTTGTGCACGGGGTCAGCATGAGGAAGTAGCTTGGAAAGGAGCGCGTGGCCAGACTCGTGATACGCGATGATGCGCTTCTCTTCGTCTGAGATGTACATCCCTTGGCGCTTGAGGCCCATGAGCACGCGGTCCAATGCTTCCTCGAAATCGGTCATCTCGATGTAATCCTTGTTCTGGCGGGCGGCAAGGAGCGCCGCCTCGTTGCAGAGGTTCGCCAGATCCGCTCCCGCGAACCCAGGGGTGCGTTTTGCCAAAACCTCCAGGTCCACATCGGGGGCGAGTTTTTTATCGCGGGTGTGGACCTCGAGGATCGCCTTCCTTCCCCGAACATCCGGAAGCGGAACCACGATCTTTCTATCGAACCGCCCCGGGCGCAGAAGGGCCGGATCGAGCACATCCGGGCGGTTGGTGGCGGCAAGGACGATCACCCCCGAGTTCCCCTCGAAACCGTCCATCTCCGCCAAGAGCTGGTTGAGGGTCTGTTCGCGCTCGTCGTGTCCCCCGCCGATTCCCGCACCCCTCTTTCTTCCCACGGCATCTATCTCGTCGATGAAGATGATGCAGGGGGCGTTCTGTTTGGCCTTCTGGAACATGTCCCGCACCCTAGCCGCCCCAACGCCCACGAACATCTCCACGAAGTCCGAGCCGGAAATGGAGAAAAAGGGCACGTTGGCTTCCCCGGCGATGGCGCGGGCAAGGAGGGTCTTTCCGGTCCCCGGCGGCCCCACCAACAGTATCCCCTTGGGTACTCGAGCGCCCAGGCGGGCGAAGCGGCCGGGGTTCTTGAGGTAGTCCACGATCTCTTTGACCTCTTCGATCACCTCATCGATCCCCGCCACGTCCTTGAAGGTAACACGGGTATATTCCTTGGTGACGAGCTTGGCCCGGGATTGGGCGAAGGAAAGCGCTCCTCCCCCCGCCTGCATCCGGCGCATGAACCAAAGCCACACCGCCACGAGGAGCGCCACAGGGACGATGGTCCAGAGGATGAACTGCCAAAGAAGCGACCCCTCCCCGGCCACTTCATAGCGGCGGGGGACCTTGTACTGATCCAAAAGCTCGACGGGATTCTCGTACTGGGGATCCACCGTGGTGGTAAAAGTTTCGCCTGTTTTTAGGATGCCTTTGATGGTGCTTCCTTTTATGATGACCTCGGCCACCCGGCCATCCTTCACCCAACGCACGAAGTCAGAGTAACCCACCCTGACCTCCCCCCGGGGCCAGATGCCCTGGAGGATGATGAGGCCGAGGACGACGAGGATCAGCAAGAAGGTAAGTGGGCGTAGATTCCGCAATCGGTTCATTCTTCAATACCTCCAGAAAATTGTAAGCGATCTCAACGCATCGGACCAGGGGGGCGCGCTGGGTTCAGACACGGGTCGAGGCGTGGGGAAGCGAGACCCATGGAAACAAAAAAGGGTGCCTTCCACGCCCGACTTGCTTACCCAAAAAAGCGGTAAGCTTATGGAGCGTTTTTTCGGGGTTGATTTTCCGTTTGCCGCGTCTCTTGCGATCGACCGGCTAGAGAGGAGTCTCCCACTTTCTGCCCTGAGACTTTCTGCCCTGAACTCGGGGGTTCCATCCTTGACTACCACATCCGGACGCTTTATATATTGGATAACTTTACAAGGCCGGAGAAGGAAGAAAGGGTACAAGAAAAATTAAGGAGGAGGTTAGATGCAGGTCACATTATATTTCAGCGAAGAGGACGAATATCTTATCAGGCTTTTGGACGAAAAAGCGCGCAGGGAGCGACGCTCTCGCTCTTCGGTGGTCCTCTCAATTCTCGAGGAATATTTTGAGAAGGACAAGAAATTAGGGGAGATCTTGGTAGACCTCCGCGTGGTAAAGCCCCAGGAAGTAGAAGAAGCCTTGAAGCTGCAGCGCAACGGGGTAGCGAAACCGATCGGGGAAATTCTCCTTGAGAAGGGGGTTGTGGGCAACGAGGATATAGAGCGCGCCCTGGAGATCCAGAGTCGGTACCGATGATTGGGGATGGGGTCGGCGTGGTTCGCCGGGAAAACGATTGAGAAAGCAAATCCTTTGGGAATCTTCAAAATCTCGGTGACGAATGTCCCTTTTTTAGGGATTGACAACCTCTTTCTAGGTCTTTATAGTGGTCACACCCTGAAAAAGGCGAACCCGTCGTAAGGCGGGGGTGCAAAGCTTCGGGCCCTTAGGAAGTGGGTAACCGGGCTGCCAGGGAAAACCTGGCAGCCCGGTTTCTTTTAGGGGCTCGGTGTGGGGGTGGTAAGATGCAGGTCACGCTTTACTTCGGCGAGGAAGACGAATACCTTATCCGGTTGGTGGACGACAAGGCCCGCCGGGAGAGGAAATCCCGCTCCGCTGTGGTGCTCTCCATCCTCGAGCATTATTTCGAACAGGGAAAGCGCCTCGGCGAGATTCTTGTGGATCTGAAGATGTTGACCCCACATCAAATCGAGCAAGCCCTCGAGATCCAACGGGAGGAGGGCCACACCAGACCCATTGGGCAGATCCTTGTGGAGAAAGGATGGGTGGACGACGTGATCGTGGAAAAGGCCCTTCGCATCCAAGAAAGGGTGAACCATAACTGAGTTTGCGTTGGGCCCTGGAGATGATGAGAACGCTCAGCGTTGCCTTATGGTCCTCCGGGGTTCATGCAAAGAGGTGAGGAGATGAGGATGAGAAAAGCAGCTCTTATTTTGGGGATTTTATTGACATTTTGGGGTATCGCCTCCAATGTGGCGGCTCAGGACGAAACCTTCGAGCTGGACTACTCGACGGGTATCTGGGTCGACGCCGATGACTCCCCCGAAGGCCTTGGGACCAACGAGATAAGATGGGGGGAGCCGGTCGAGGCCGAAAAAAGCGGCTACGAATTCATCGGAAGCGACGGCGAAACTTTCGCGGCGGGGGAGGAATTCCTCATCGGGGAATTCTGGCATTACAACTGGCCAGTAGAGGGGGAGACCATCACCTGGGCCAGGCTCGAGATCACCCTCCACTTCACCGACCCCCCCATTTCGCCCGACCCGGTATTCACCTTCACGTTCGAACACGATGAGACGCCCAATCGTGACGATTGTGACGATTGCGAATACTCTCCCTGTGAGCGCCCCTGTCCGGATCGGGTGACCTTCCCCGATGCCTACGCCGAGGAAAGCTATCGCATCGGCGACAAGCTCTACACCCTTGTGATCCTGGGATTCAAGGACAGCTATCCCGGGGGGACCACGGTCGACGAGTTCATCACCCAGGAGAGGGAGAACAACCTCGCGTACCTGGTGGGGATGATGACTTCCGTCCTGGTCCCCGAGCCCCAGATCCGGGTGGTGGAAAAGTACGTGTCCCCCGACGGCGATACCTGGTATGAGGCCGACGAGCCCCCCGGCCCGGAGATCGTGGCCGGAACTACCGTGTACTGGAAATACGTGATCCAGAACACGGGGAACGTCACCCTCACCGACATCACCGTCTACGACGACGAACTCGGAGTGGTGGGGACCCTTGATTCCCTCGACCCCGGCGAGACGGCCACCTTCTACGCCGAAGACACGGCCCAATCGGGCCCGTACGACAACGTGGCCACCGTGGAAGGCTACTACGAGGGCCAAAGGTATGCCGATGACGAAGGCGACCCCAGCCACTATCTGGGTATCGCCCCCGATTGCGCCAACTATACCGTTACCTATTTGGGCAAGACCGAAGCCGAGGGAAACACTACTTTCGCCTATGAGGTATACGCCGACGATGATCCGGCCATCAGCCACTGGGTCTTGGAGCTTCCAAGCTGCATCACGGAGGATCAGATCGTGGACGCTGGCCCGGGCACTTGGGAGTTCGGGGAGGATCCCACCACCGGCCTCCGGGGCATCAAGTTCGAGACGGAAATAGATCCCGGCGAGTCCGTCGAGTTCTTCTTCACGTTGGGGGGCAAGTGGCACGAGGGGACCACCCAAGCGGCGATTAAGGCCGGCCCCTCGGTTTGTTACAAGGACACGGAAGGCCCCGTCTGTAACAACCCGCCCGTGGCGGTGGACGACGAGGCTTCCACAGAGACCAATACCCCGGTGGACATCGATGTCCTGGACAACGACTACGACCCCGACGACGATGAGCTCACCATCATCCACGTCACCGATCCCGAGCATGGCTCGGTTACCGACAACGGCACCGACGTCACCTATACCCCGGACGAAAATTGGTGTGGCACCGATACCTTCGAGTACACCATAACCGACGGCTACGGTGGCACCGATACCGCCACGGTGACGGTGGATGTGGCCTGTGCTCCCTGTATCGATTTGGAAAAGGAGGGGCCCGAGGAGGCATGTGTCGGCGATACCATCACCTATCACTATACCGTCCGGAACTGCGGCAACATCGTCCTCCACGGCGGAGCTCAGGTTTACGACCCGCTGATCAACCCGGACGGCGATCACGAGATCTGGAGCGGGATCCTGCAGCCGGGAGAGGTAGCGGAATTCGACAGGACGTACACCATCCAATCCGACGATCCCGACCCTCTAGAGAATCACGCGTGGGCCATCGGTCATCCTCCGGGATACGACTCGGTGCGGGACGACGCCACCTGGAGCGTGGACTTGAACCATCCCCCCGCTCCCCGGGACGACTACGCCATGGTGGAGGCTGGGGAATACGTGGACATCGATGTTTTGGCCAATGACACGGACCCCGATGGGGATGCCCTCAGCATTGTGGACGTGGGCCAGCCGGGGCACGGGACTGCTTCTACGAATCCGGACGGCACTATAAGGTACACACCGGAGCCCGGCTATTGCGGGGACGATTCCTTTACCTACACGGTGACCGATGGCTATTGTGGCCATGCCAGTACAGCCACCGTTTACGTGACTGTGGAATGTGTGCAGGCGGACCTGGAGGTGCAGAAGACGTG
>DFNI01000034.1:34414-34777 GCA_002375995.1 Acetothermia bacterium UBA3571
GTCACCACCGAGGCGGACCTGGAGGTGCAGAAGACGTGTCACGAGCTGGTGGCGGGCGAGGAGGGGCAGCTGGCGTACACCATCGTGGTGACGAACCACGGTCCCAGCGACGCCAGCGGGGTGACCCTCAGCGACGCGCTGCCGGCGGGGCTTTCCAACGCCACCTATGAGGTGGACGGGGACTTCCAGGGCGCGTGGACCGGGTCGGCGGGCCTGGGGACGATCGCGGCCGGGGCGAGCGTGGAGGTGAAGATCTACGCGGACGTGGCCCCGGACGTGAGCGGGACCCTGTCCAACACCGCCAGCGTCTCCTCCCAGACGGCCGATCCGGACACGGCCAACAACGAGGACACCTGCGCCAAC
>DFNI01000034.1:35104-44781 GCA_002375995.1 Acetothermia bacterium UBA3571
AGGACACCTGCGCCAACACGGTCCTGAGGGCGAAGCTAACGCTCACGCCGCTTACGGCGGAGAACGAGGTAGGGCAAGAGCACACCGTCACGGCCACGGTGTACGTGGACCGTGGGGACGGGTACGCGCCGGAGAGCGGGGTGAAGGTGACGTTCTCACTGCTGGCGAACGAGGCTGGGGCGAGCTTTGTGGGCGGCAACACGGACGTCACCGACGCGAACGGGGAGGCGCAAGCGACGATTACGGCCGACTCCCCTGGGAGCGTGGTGATCCACGCCAGCGCGGACATCTTTGGGGACGGCAGCTACGTGGTGGAGACCGGCACCGGCGGTGACAACGGTGATGACGCTGAGAAGACATGGATAGAGGTGAGGCTTGGGCTCACGCCTGAGACAGCGATCAATCAAGTGGGTGTTGAGCACACGTTCACCGCGACCCTGGAGTACACCGAGGACGGGTCGGTCTGGAAGCCGGTATCCGGCGAGGAGGTGCACTTCCGCTGGAGCGGGGTGCTGGAGGGAGAGGGCGACCGTACCACCGACGCCGAGGGCAAGGCCTACCTCACCCTCACCTCGGACGATCCGGGCACCGTCACGGTAACCGCCTCCTACGAGGGCACCGTGGCCGGGGCGTCGGTATCGGTGGAGTCCAATGAGGCGGAAAAGACCTGGGTGGGCACTGATCTCACTATAACCAAGGTCGCGTCGCCCGATCCGGTAGGGGTCGGCGAGACCCTTACCTATACCCTGGTCGTGACCAACCTCGGGCCCGCCGATGCCCACGATGTAGTGGTCAAGGACGTCCTCCGGCCGTGCCTCCTCGACCCCGTCTTCTACGTGGGCAAGCCTGAGACCCCGCCGCCTCCGGAGGAGATGGAGGAGTGGAAGGGCACCTATACCGTGGAGCTCCTTCCCGCCGGCGGGAGCTTGACCGTAAACATCCTCGCCACCACCAGCGCCGATTGCGGCTGCGAGATCCCCAACGAGGCCACCGTTTCCTCCGCCACCTATGAGCTCAATCCGGAAAACAATAAGGCCTCGATAATCACCGCGATGGCTTACAATTCCAGCCTCGCCGTGGCCATCGAACCCGATAGGGACACTGCCATCGTGGGCGAGACCATCCTCTATACCATCACTGTGCGGAACACCGGAGATGCCCCGTTGACCGAAATAAAGGTGGAGGATTCCCTCACCGGATTCTCGGACACGATCCCCTCCCTCGAGCCCGGAGACTCCGTGGTCTTCAACACTTCATACACCACCACCGACGATGACGCCTGTGGTGTGGTGGTCAACGCCGTGACCGCCGCGGGGCTCGATCCCTGTGGCCGGGTGACCGCGGCGGCGGAGGCGCGCACCGAGGTGGACGTGGTCTACAACGCCGCCCTCGAGCTCACTAAGACCGCCGACGTGACCACCAAGGTCAAGGTGGGGGATGTGATCACCTACGAGATCACTGTGACCAACATCGGCGACGTGACGCTCTACAACGTGGTGGTGGTCGATGAGAAGCTCGGACTTAACGAAACAATTCCGGAGCTTGCGCCGGGCGAGTCCCGCACCTTCACCGTGGAGTATGTGGTATCGCCGGACGATGCCTTTGGGCCCGAGGGATGTCCTGAATGTAACGTGGCCGAGGCCGAGCCCGGGACCCCGCTGCCGGGCCCCCTGACCAATGTGGCCCGGGCGTGGGCTGAGGACCCCTGTGGCGACACGGTGGGGCCGGTGGAGGCGAGCTACAGCACGCCGTGGTGGAACGATCCGCCCGTGGCCGAGGACAGGTCCTACACAACCGGGAAGGGGATCCCCATTACCGTGCGTCTAGTGGGGAGCGATCCCGATCTCTTCTACGCGTATCCCCAAGGGCATCCCCTGAGCTTCTCCATCGTGGGAGCGCCGGCGCACGGGATGCTGAGCGGCGATCTGAGTAACGTGGTTTACGTTGCCCCCAACGTGGCATATGTTGAACTTCTCTACACGCCGGATCCCGACTATGTGGGAACCGATCAGTTCGACTTCATCGTACGTGACCCGTACGATGCCTTCGACGTCGGGACCATTACTATCACTATCCAAGAGACGGAGATCGTTGCCGGCGGTGCGGCGGCGGTCCTCAATCCCGTGGCCATAAGCGAGGTGGCCTGGGGCGGCACACCCGCGAATCCCGAGCACGAGTGGATAGAGCTCGTGAACCTCACCGATCAACCCGTGGACCTCACTGGGTGGACCCTTCGCTGGCGGAAGAAGGACGTGGAGAAGCCAGAAGAGGCTGAATGGAAGGTGCTGGAACTCAGTGGAACGATAGAGCCGTACGGCTATTTCATCCTCGAGCGCCTCACCCCCAACGCCGTGGCCGATATCCCCGAGCGGGATGCCGCCGACTTCCTCTACGGCACCGGGCAGCCGGAGTCTTACCGTTTGGACGACGAAGGAGAGGTGATCGAGCTCCTCGATCCGCAAGGTCTGGTCGTCGATACCGCCAACGCGGATCCGCGCCGCAAAACTGGCTGGGCCGCCGGTTACGGGATAAACGGTGCACCCCCCTACGCTACCATGGAGAGGATCGATCCAACCGGGCCGGACGTGGACGAGAACTGGACCGCCAACGCCATGATCGTGGTCAACGGATTGGACCTTAACGGCGAATTCATCGAAGGGACCGCCAGGATGCAGAATGAGGATGCCTGGCTCTATTCGCCGCTAACCGAGAACCCCTGGATAGTGGAGCGCGGGCAGATCCTCACCTTCCGCTTCCCCGCTCCCGAGGAGGGGATCGAGCCGTGGGTCGTGCTCGTGAAGGTGGACGAGGGCAGCGACAAGTATCACTGGCCCCGGTTCCACCAGTTCGAGGTTCAGGAGTTGCGGGCCGGGATCTACCAGTGCCGCATTTACACCGAAGATCTCCCCCTGGGCAAATACCAGCTTTGGATCAGCCTGAGCCGCAACCGTGTATATGGTTTCAGCTTCGACGTGAGGGAAGCGGAGGAGTAAAACCACCCGCGTAGTCCGCGTGGAGAAGGGCCCCAGGGATCTGGGGCCCTTTTTCTGTCGTCCGTATCACTAACAGATATCACGGTATAAGTTTCCCCGCAAATGTATCCCGATTCCTCCCTCATTCTCACATCTTTTCCCGCGGATTTATCTTCCGCCCCTTACCTTGGACACGGCATTCAAGCCGCTTGCCAAGGAGGGGCAAATGAGGGCAAAGGCATTGCCGATAGTAATTCTTTTGGTTTCGGCCGCAGCTTCGGCGGCGCCGGTGGAACTTCCCCCAGCGACCCAAAGCGCGGTGGTCCCATACGAAGGTAAGGCAGAAATTTGGCTTTGTGACCCCGAAATCGCGGGTAATTTCACCTTCGAGGTTACGGACCCTCCGGAACATGGGACTTTGAGCGGGACCCCTCCGCAGTTAGTTTACGAACCGGAAAAGGGGTTTTACGGTGAGGATTCCTTTAGGGTGGCCGTTTTCGATGCCGAGACCGAGGAGCTTTTAGAGGAGATCTATGTAGAGATTGTAGTTCTCGGGCCAGGTTCCCTCGTGAGCCCCCCTGTCTTCGTCTGGAACGGCGATCTCACCTTTTCCGGGCCTTCCTTCACCGTCGAGGAGACGGAGTTTGAGGGAAAGCTTAAGCTCAAATTTTACTACTTTGATCTCGAATTCCGTGCGAAAATAGAGGATAACGAGTTCTCATCTTTTAAAACCACTTTCCGTTATAACCTCGACCTTCCTTTCAATGAATCGACCATAAAGATTCCCGTTACTTTGACCGCCGACTTCGATCCCACGGTCCCAGCCCTGGACCACTGGACCGCGGGGCTGCGCACCTCCATCATGGGATATACTTTGAGCTACAAGTTCTATTTCGATGGAGAGGACCCCGAAGATTCCTACGGACTTTTTAGCGTAAGCAGCAAGTTAGAGGGCATCTCTTTCAATATCAGGGTGAAATTCAAGGGACTGACCATCCAATTCTCTGAGCTCGACTTTATAGCACGGGGAGAAGCAGTGGACTTGGGTTGTAGCTTCTGTGATTTTCGATGGGATGTTAGCCTTGCCTTTTCCAAGACCGAAGGGTTCCAAAATTTTTGCTTCACCATAAGCGATCTTCCGTTCCCATGTGGTGTGTGTGGGGATGTGGGGCTCTATGCCAGCGTAAAGGCCACCTTTACCACCGAGTCCAAAGATATAAGTCCCACACTTCGGGTTTCGACGCGTTGGATCGACGGGTGCATCAGGCCCCGTATCTCGCTGCAGCTTCCCGACGAAGGATTCGGATTGGAAGGAGTTGAAGTTTACGGCATCGAGATTAAGTGTGAGTTTGCCGGCGAGATCACGGGCAAGTTCGCGACTTCCTTCAACCCCGAAAAAGACGCCTCTATAACCGGGAGCCAGCACTTCTTCGAATACTGGCGTTTCGAAGGACCAATAACGGGATGCTGTGATGACACCGGCCATTGGCAGTTCACCTTTTACTTTAGCAGAGGAAACGATTACCTCTTTGGCTTCAGCAAGCTGAAGACCCTGGTGATCTTCCCTCTGTTCCGCGGATTCACAGCGCACTTCGGGCTCGAGTTGGGATTGGTGGATCCCGATGATCTGAGCAAGACCTGGTTGTTGAACTTGGGATGGAAGGGAACTTTCTGAGCTTGGCCGGAGCAAATGAATTCGTTTTAGGCTCCAATAACTTGTTCGGACATCGGCGCCGCCCTAGAATCCTTTCCACATGGGATTCGTGAAGTTCCTTGGCACCGCCGGCGCCCGGTATGTGGTGGGGAAGCAGCTCCGCTACTCCGCGGGTACATGGATCGAACTTGCTGGAACACGGCTCCTCCTGGATCCGGGCCCGGGAACGTTGCTCCGGTGCCGGAGATCCCGGCCTCCCCTGGATCCCGAAGCGTTGGACGGGTTGATCCTCACCCACAAGCACCTAGACCACTCCACCGACGTGAACGTCATGCTCGAGGTCATGGCTGAGCTTGGACACAAGGGGAAGAAGGGAACTCTTATGGCTCCCCGAGATTGTCTCGAGGGCGGGGACCCGGTGGTGCTCAGGTACGTGCGCCGGTATCCCGAGCGGATCGAGATTATGGAAGAAGGCAAGGCCGTGGAAATTCAAACTGTGCGCATCACCCCGGTGCGGCACCGCCACGGTGACGCCGAGACCTACGGGGTGATATTGGAATCCCCCGAGGGGCAGCTCGGGTTCGTGGTAGACACCCGATTCTTTCCGGAACTGCTCGAACGTTATTCCGGCTGCGATCTTCTCGTTCTGAACGTGGTGCGGCGTGAACCCACCCCGGAGATCGATCACCTATCACTGCCCGAGGCGACGGAGATCATCCGGGAAGCGAGGCCGAAGCTGGCGGTGATAACCCACTTCGGGATGACGATGCTTCGGGCCAAGCCCCACGAGCTCGCGCGGAAGATCACGGAGGAGATGGGCATCGAGGTCATCGCCGCGGATGATGGTCTCACGATCCAGGCCGATCGTTGGCGGCGTTAGCAGATCCGGGGAACGGGGTCCCCTAGGGGCATCTCCAGATACCTTCGGCCTCCCACGCCGGTCTCCAGGACCACCTTTCCCCGGTGCTCGGGGATTGCCTCGCCGATGATCCGGGCCTCCCGTCCCGAGGGATGTTCCCGCAAGGCTGCGAGGACCGCTTCCGCCTTATCCGGGGAGACGCCAATCACCGCCCGGCCTTCGCAAGCGAGGTTCAACGGGCTTATTCCCAGGAGCTCGGCGAGCCCCCTCACTTCCGGGCGAACCGGGATATCCTCCTCCCGTACCGTGATCCCCACGCCCGACTTCCGCGCCATCTCATTGAGGGCCGCCGCGAGTCCGCCCCGGGTGGGGTCCTTCATGGCCTTTACCCCCCCGATCGAAAGGGCCCGTTCCACCAGGGGCCACACCGGGGCCACGTCGCTGTGGATCTCCCCTTCAACCGGGAGACCTTCCCGGGCGGCCAGAATGGCCATGCCGTGGTCCCCAACCGTGCCGGTGACGATAATTACGTCTTTGGGTTCAAGGCCCGAGTCCGGAACGAACTCCTCCGCCACCCCGATCCCCGTGGTGGCCAAAATAAGCCCGTCGAGTTCTCCCTTCCCCATCACCTTCGTGTCCCCTGCCACCACCGCCACTCCAAGCTCCGAGAGCACAGAGGCAAACGATGTAAGGAAACGTTCCAGATCCCGTATCGGGAATCCCTCTTCTACCACGAGCCCCAAAGTCACCGCCACCGGTCTCGCCCCCATCACCGCGAGATCGTTGACTGTGCCGCATGCGGCAAGCCTCCCGATGTCGCCGCCGGGGAACTCCAGGGGCTTCACCACGTGGGAGTCGGTGGTTACCACCAGATGGCCTCTATGGGGGGAAAGTACTGCCCCATCGTCCAGGGCCTCGAGGCCCAAAGGACCGGCGGATTTCAGGGCGAAAAGGGGAACGATCACCTCGGAGATGAGGCGTTGCATGAATTCACCTCCGGCCCCGTGCAATCCCGTGATCCGCTCTTCGGACAGAGGCTTTCTCATAGCCGGGGACGCTCCCCATAACGGTACCAGATGGAACAAGCTCCCTCTGTACCCACCATACATGGTCCTACGGGAGAGAGGGGTGTGCACGCAGTTCCGAACAAGGGGCAATCGGTGGGAACCGCCTTGGCCATTATCACGTCGGGGCACAAGCATCCGGGCGGTTCTTCTTCTCCCGGTGCGGCTTGGATTGCGAACCGCTTCCGGGCGTCGAATCGAGAGAGCTCAGCCCGAATCCCGAGGCCGGAGGCCGGGATCGTCCCGATACCCCGCCAGCTTGCGTCCATCACCTGGAAGGCTTCGTCCATAAGCTCCTTGGCCCGCGCATTTCCCCCGGGACGCACCGCCCGGGGATAGGCGTTCTCCACCTCCGCGCGGCCTTCCCGAAGCTGCTTAAGGACCAGAGCGATGGCGTAGAGGATGTCGAGGGGTTCGAACCCACCCACCACCACCGGGACGTGGAATTTGTCCGCAAGCTCCTGATAAGCATCGGCGCCGATAACCGTGGAAACGTGACCCGGGGCGAGGAATCCATCCACCTCGGTGTTCTCCCGGAGTAGTGCCTCCAGGGCCGGAGGGATAAGCTTGTGGGAGCAGAGAACCGAGAAGTTATCCGGGGGACGGTCCAAGAGAACGGCCGCGGTCCCGGGCGCGGTGGTTTCGAAGCCCACAGCGAAGAAGACCACTTCCCGATGGGGATTCTCCCGGGCAGTCCTCACGGCATCGGCCGCCGAGAGCACCACCCGCACATCAGCCCCTTCCGCCTTGGCCTCTTCCAGCGTGAGCTCGGTCCCGGGGACCCGGAGCATATCCCCGAAGGTGCAGAGGATCACCCCCACTTCCAGGGCGAGTTTCACCGCTAGATTGATGTCTGCAGTGGAGGTGACGCAGACTGGACATCCTGGCCCTTCATAGATCTCCACCCTCTTTGGCAGAAGAGCACGGAGGCCGGATTCGGCGATAGCGGCCTCATGGGTCCCACAAACGTGGACGATCTTCACGGGTCTCTTCGGGGCAAGCTGCGCCAAAGCTCGGGAAAGCTTCTCTGCCCGCGCGGGGTCGCGCAGGCGAAACGGGTCACTCTCCCACATCCTCGGAATAGGAGAAGAGTTCATCGAACAGCTTGAGGGTCTCCTGGGCGTCCCTTGGGTCGAGGCGGCGGATGGCAAATCCCGTGTGCACAAGCACGTAATCCCCGGGTTTCACCTCTTCTTCCAAGAGATCCAACCGCGCCCGGGAGCGGACGCCTCCCAGATCCACGGTGGCCTCGTTCCCCTCCACAGCCACCACCTTTAGCGGAACCGCTAAGCACATAGCACCAGATTGTAACGCCCCTGCACAGAGGCCTCATCCTTTTGGAATTACTGAGCTCGGGAGATGAGAGGGAACACCCCTGCGGGGCGACTTGCCCAAAAAGTAAGTGGGCCGATGTAGCGACCCACTCTGGGTGCCGGACCTTGGGGCATTCGAGGAGTTCTTGAAGATGTGCGGCATCCCCCCTATTGGAGAGCCGATGAAACACCTGAAGTAAGGAAGGATGCCAGAGTGTTTCACCACATCCTACCGCAACTTTACGGCCTGGCTACCCAGGAAGGGAAGCCAGCGCTGAGGCTCGAAATCGTGGAGGTTTACCGGGAACGTGGGGGCATCCGGAAGACGGCCCGGAGGCTTTCTATCTCCCGCAACACCGTGAGGAAGTAGGTGCGGCGGCGGTACAGGGAGGAAGGTGAAGCTGGTCTTTACGACCGCTCGCCGCGGCCGAAACGTTCTCCTTGTAGCACCCCACCGGAGGTTGAGGAGAGGGTGGTTGAGTTGAAGAGGGAACGGGGTTGGGGAAGGAGGAGGATCGCCCATGCCCTGGAATAGCTCCGGGACGCGCCACGCGTTACGGGCTTCTCTTCCGCCCTGCCCGGTGGGCCTGGGAGGAAGTGCCCCCTTCCGGTTGGCCCTGGTGGACACCCAGAACGGTCCTGGACAAAGGCACCCTGGAAACGAGGCTCTGGGATCACCTGAAGGAACATCGCTTTTGAAGTTGCCCCGGTTAAGTGGACACCTGTGGGCTTTGCAAAGGGAGGTGCAACTTATGCCGGGGACACGGCCGCCGTATCCGCTGGAGTTCAAGTGGCAGATCGTGGAGTTGGTGCGAGCTGGGCGCAGCATTGGGGAGCTAGCCAAAGAATTAAAGTCCTGTTACGAGACGATCCGCAATTGGGCGAGGACAAGCTGACCGCGATGATGGCCTTACCCACTCCGGGATCACCACCCAGGAAGAAGGAGGAGCTGCGCAAGTTACGGCGGGATAACCGCCAGCCCAAGCTTGAGCGGGAGATCATAGCAAAAGCCGCGGCCTGGTTCGCTCGGGAGGCCGGCTCGCTACCGAGGTCTACGCGTTGGTGATCGCTCACCAGAGACGCTATCCTGTGGCTACCATGTGCCAGCTGCTGGGAGTCTCCCCCAACGGGTATTACGCGTGGAGGAACCGAGGCCTATCCTCACGGGCTCGAAGGAACCAGGAGCTTTTGGGAGATGATCCGGCGGGAGGTATTTTGGTTCATCGAGGGTTGGTACAACCGACGCCGGCGCCACTCGGGCTTGGGGTACATGAGCCCTATGGACTTTGAACAAGGGGAAACCCACGTACGCGGGGGCTGAAAGTGTGCTGGTGTCGCAAGGGGTGGGAGGTTTCGGTGCTTGAACGGTGGACTTGCTTTGATTCCGCCGACCAAGCGGCAAACTGTCCATCAAACCGGGGCAACTCCAGGATGCCCCCAGCTCCTTCGGTCTAACCCGACTTTGACAAGTTAGGGCAGTTTTCTGAGGCCTCGATCCCTCAAATACGAGCTTTTCTATCGCCTCGGGCAAGATTTCGCTTCCTTATGTAGTGCCACATAATAGACATTTGTCTCCTTTTATCACGGACGATGACATGGTATAAGGCAGTGTCATGTTCATCCGGGAAAAGCGCCGCGTAAACAAAGACGGCTCCACCGTCACCTACCTCCAGCTGGTGGAGAACCGCAGGGTAGAAGGGAAGGTGCGCCAGCGGGTGCTGTGTACCCTGGAGAGGACGGACGACCCCACGCTGCCCGGAAGGCTTTCCGCGTTGGTGGAGACGGCCAGCCGGTATGCGGAGGTGGAGCGGCTGG
>DFNI01000028.1 GCA_002375995.1 Acetothermia bacterium UBA3571
CGAGTCGGTGGCGCGCTACCTCCCCGAGGGGCGGTTCGGCCTGTGGCGGGAGACCGGAGGGATCAACGAGGCGGTGGTCCGGGGGGCGGCGGAGGGGCTCGGGTTCGGGGCCGCGGTGGGGAAGGCCATCGAGGAGGGAGGGTTTCCCCACCGGGATGTGTCCATCCTCGCCGCGGGCTACCGCCTGGGGGTGCCGGTGACGATCCACATCGGGATCGGCCAGGACATCATCCACATGCATCCCAACTTTGATCCCTGCGCCGCGGCGACGGCCTCCTACCGGGACTTCCTCACCCTCGCCCGGACGTTCCTGGAGCTCGAGGGCGGGGTGTTCCTCAACTACGGCACCGCGGTCATGGGGCCGGAAGTGTTCCAGAAAGCGCTCTCCATGGCCCGGAACATCGCCCACAAAAGGGGCCGACACATCGACCGCATCACCACCGCCGTGTTTGACCTCCTTGAGCTCGGTCCCGACATCCACCGCGAGGCGCCCCGGGACGATCCTCGCTATTACTTCCGCCCCTACAAGACGGTCCTCGTGCGGGCGGTGAAGGAGGGGGGCGAGAGCTTCTACATCCGGGGCGACCACCGGGTGACGCTGCCGCACCTGCGGCGCTTGGTGTTAGAGCGGCTGTGAGGATAACCAGGGCGAGGCTCGAGGAGCTGTTCGAGCGGTTTCGGAAGCTTAAGGTCCTGGTGGTGGGGGATTTCTTCCTCGACAAGTACCTCCACCTCGACCGGAGGCTCTCCGAGACCTCCCTGGAGACAGGGCTCGAGGCATACCAGGCGGTAGCGGTGCGCCCCCTCCCCGGGGCGGCGGGGACGGTGGCCAAGGACATCGCGGCCCTGGGGGCGAGAGTCTTCGCCGTCTCCGTGGTCGGCGACGACGGGGAGGGCTACGAGCTCTTCCGGACCCTGGAAGCGTTCAGCGTGGATACCTCGGGGATCATCCGGACTCCGGGGTGGCACACACCCACCTACATGAAGCCGATCATGCGGGAGCCCGACGGCCGCGAGCATGAGCTCAATCGGATCGACATAAAGAACCGCACGCCCACTCCCGGAGACCTGGAGGAAGGGATCATCACGTGCCTGCGGGAGCTGGTCCCCGGGGTCCAGGGGGTGGCGATCGTGGATCAAGTGGAGGAAAAGGACTGTGGGGTCATCACCGATCGGGTGCGGGAGGAGCTCCAGCGGCTCGCCGCTTCTTTTCCCAGGAAGATCTTCATCGCCGACTCCCGGGCCCGGATCGGGCTCTTCCGGGGGATCGTGGTGAAGCCCAACCGCCGCGAGGCCGCGCTCGCCGTGGGGCTCGATCCCACAAGGATGGGAGAGCGGGCGTACCTACTCCGGGCGGGGGAGGAGCTCCGTAGGCGCACCGGAAAGCCCGTATACATCACCGCAGGCGAGGAGGGGATCTTCCTCTTCCGCGGAGAAGGGCACGATCACGTCCCCGCGGTGCCGGTGGAGGGCCCCGTCGACCCCGTGGGGGCGGGGGACGCGGTGATGGCAGCCCTGGTGACGGGTCTTTGTGCTGGAGCCGACCCGGTGGAGGCGGCGGAGTTGGCGGTCCTGTGTGCCGCGATCACCGTGCGGAAGCTCGAGACCACCGGCGAGGCTTATCCCGAGGAGATCCTCGCCCTCTCCGCCGAGATCGGCTGCGGCTGAGCCATCAGGCCCGGGGGCTGAAGAGGGCTGTCCCCAGGCGGATCATGGTGGCCCCCTCGTCCACCGCTACCTCCCAGTCCGCCGACATCCCCATGGAGAGGACCTCCATCCGCACCCCGGGAATCCCCTCCCGCGATAGCTCTTCGAACAGCCTCCGCATCTCCCGGAAGTAGGGGCGGGAGTCCTCCGGTTCCTCCGGCTCCGGAGGGATCGCCATGAGGCCCCGGACTTCGAGGTGCGGGAACCGGGAAAGCTCCCGCACGAAATCCCCCAGGTCCTCGGGAAGGACCCCAGCCTTCTGGGGTTCGCGCCCTATGTTCACCTCCACTAGCACCGGGAGCCTCCTTTCCCCTTGGGCGAGGAGCCGCTCCAGACGCGCGGCGAGCTTCAGGGAGTCCAGCGTCTGGAGCCAGTCGAACACCTTCAGGGCCTTCTTGGCCTTGTTCCGCTGGAGGTGCCCGATCATGTGCCAGGTAGCGGGCTCCGGCACCCGGGGGCGTTTGGCCAGGGCCTCTTGGACGTAGTTCTCGCCGATGTGGGAGATCCCGGCGGCGATGGCGGCCCGGACCTCCTCGGGGCTCCTCTGCTTGGCCGCCGCCAGGATCGTCACGTGGTCCGGCACCCGCTTCAGGATCCCCTCGCACCGCCTCTTTATCTCGTCCGGGTTCATCTTTACCGGATCTTATCCCACCGGGGGAGGGGTTGGACAGTGGGATCTGTTATTATCACCCCGCCATGGGAGAAGTAATCGGAGTGGTGGATATCGGGGGAACCAAGACACGAGTGGGGCTTTTCCGGGATGGGAACCTCATCTCCCGCACCTCCTTCGCCACCAAGGGCCTCCCGGAGGTTACGGAAGCCCTGCGGCGGCTTCTTTCCCGGATCAAAGCCGAGCCCGCTTGTATCGGGGTCGGGGCGCCAGCCCCAATGGACATGCGCCGGGGGGTGGTGCTCAACTGTCCCAACCTCCCGCACTGGAACGGTGTGGCGGTAGTGGAGGAGCTCGCGCGGGAATTCGAATGCCCCGTGTATTTGGCCAACGATGCCACCTGCGCCGCCATCGGGGAGCTGGAGTTCGGCCACCGCGCCCGGGACTTCGTCTACATCACCTGGTCCACGGGGATCGGCGGGGGGATCGTCTCCGGGGGGC
>DFNI01000006.1 GCA_002375995.1 Acetothermia bacterium UBA3571
GCCCGAGGACGATCACCGCCGCCCGCATCCCATTCAGCTCACGGTGAAGGACTCACACTTCTTGAGGAAGGCGGGGTCCACCTCGGCCCCCAGCCCGGGACCTTCCGGCAAGGTAATCCTTCCTCCCTCCCCGTACTCCATCCCCCCCACGATGGGATCCACGGTGTGGGTGAGGGCGGAGTCGAGGTCGGTAAAGCGGACGATGGGCCGGGCGGCGGCCAAGTGGGCGGCGGCGGTAAGGGCCAGGCGCGTCTCCGACATGCAACCCACCATGCACCCCATGCGGGCCGCCTCGGCCACGGCGGCGATCTTCAAGGCCATGTGGAGCCCCCCGGACTTGGAGAGCTTGATGTTCAGGTAGTCGCAGGCCTCCGCCCGGATCAATTCCAGGGCGTCGTGGACGTCGAACAGGGACTCGTCGGCCATGATGGGGATTTGAGTCTTCTCGCGCACCGCCCGCATGGCGGCGAGGTCTCCCGCGGCCACGGGTTGCTCACAGTACTGGACCCCGAGATCCTCTATCCCCCTCAAGGCCTTTATCGCCGCGTTCCGATCCCAGCCTTGGTTGGCGTCCACCCGTATGGGGATATCGGACCCGATGGCCTCCCGGATCCTCCTCACCCGCTCGATGTCCTCCTCCGGGGTGGTCCCGAGCTTCACCTTGATGGCGCGGAACCCTTCTTCCTTGAATTTCACCGCCTTCTCGGCCATAGCGGCGGGGTCGTCGATACCGATGGTATCGTCGGTGAACAGCTCCCGGGGGGAGCCCCCGAAGAGCCGGTAGAGGGGGAGCCCCGCGGCCTTGCCCAGGATGTCGTAGAGGGCCATGTCGAAGGCGGAGCGGGCGGTGGTGTTATGGGGGAGGAAGGAGGAGATCTCCCGCAAGCGGGCCTCGATGTCCAGGGGGTCTTTCCCGATGAGGAGGCGGGCCATGTCGCGGGCGGCGGCGAGGCAGATCCTCTGTGTCTCTCCCACGATGGCGGGGAAGGGGCTGCCCTCCCCCCAGCCGTGGATCCCCTCGTCGGTCTCGATCCTGACGAAGAAGTTCTCCGCCACCTCCGTCACCCCCAGGGCGATGCGGAACGGGGCCACCAGGAGGATGTTCGCCTTGTACACCGTGACCTTCACTACGCGCATTCCATCACCTCCGTGCTAGGAACATGGGTCCCACCAGAATACCGGCCCTATATTCGATGGCCCACCCGGGGCTCCAGGACCAAACCGGCGGTATGGGAGAGGACCAGGCGGGGGGTGACCCCCGTTTCGCCGGACCGGGAGAAGGGGTTCGGGGGGCGGAAATCGGGGAAGTATTGGGAGACCTCGGTGTCGAGGTCCTAAGAGACCTTGTTCCACCAGTTGCATCACCGCCAACGTGGTGAGCATCTTGGTGCATGAGCCCACCCGGAAGACGGCGTCCTCGGGCAGCCCTCCATTCCCGGGAGAGGTGCTTCAGGGAGACGATCCCTTCCCGGTCCACCAGCACGTAAGATATGGACGGGATCATCTTGTCCTCAAGCTCAAAGGCCACCAGCTCTCGGAGTTTTTCTATTAACTTCCTCACCTCATTCCCCCTTGACTGAGATTCCTTGGAAGCTGCAGGCAGAGTTTGTCCAGCTGCCCGTTCCTTACCCTACCCGAAGTAGATCGAGCGGATCCTACAGGCAAGTCCGGAGGGCTTCCACCAGTCGGTCGAACTGCTCCCGGGAATGCTCCGAGAACACCGCGATCCTGATGGTGCCCACTTCCGGGGCGTCGGAGTAGCCCCGTGGGGGCACGTATTTGACCATGGTCCCCATTTGCATGAGCTTTTTCTGGACTTCGCTTAGATCGAGATCCCCGACAGGGCGCAAGGAAATGATGGGCACCGGTGATTCCTCCACCGCAAAGCCCAGCCCCCGGAGCTTCCCCCGCAGGTAGGCCACATTCCCCCACAGCCGCTCCCTGAGTTCCGGGTGCTCCGAAAGGATCCGGATCCCCTCCGCCGAGGCGGCCGCGGCCGGGACCGGCGGTGGGCTGGCACCGACAGGGACCCGGACGTTCTGGGAGATTCGCTCCATAAGTTCCTCGTCCCCCGGGATGATGCCTCCGAACCCCCCGAAGGCCTTGGAGAGGGTTCCCGCGAGGTAACACCGCTCCCCCTCCACGCCCCAGTGCTCCAAGCTCCCCCGGCCGTTCGCGCCCAGCACCCCGACGCCGTGGGAGTCGTCCACGCAAAGGATCCCCCCGTAAGGGGCCAAAACTTCTACGTAATCCCGGAGGGGAGCCAACGCTCCCGTCACGGGAAAGACCCCGTCGGTGATGACCAGGGGGACTTGTCCCGGCCCGAGATGTCCCTTCAGCTTTAGCCGGAGGTCCTCGGGATCCAAATGGGCGAAGGGATGGATGGGCTTCTCCACGGAGCGGATGGCGTCGAACACGCTGTAATGGGAGACCTCGTCCACGAAGATCACGTGGTACTCTTCCTTCAACGCGTGGACCAAGAAGAAGTTCCCGAAGTATCCCGAGACCATGTACTTCGCCGCAGGGGTGCCGAAGAAAGTGGAACTCAAACGCTCCACCTCTCGCAGAGGAGGTACGCCCCAACCCGTAGCTGGGCCCAGGCCATAGTTACGTGCGGCCTCGCAGGCCGCCCGGATCAAGCGCTCGTGACCGTGAAGGCAGTAGTAGCTGGTCCCACAGAAGTAATCGTATTCTTTCCCTTCTATCCGCATCCGTGGCCCCAGGGGCGACTCAAGAAGGATCTTCTCGTACACCTGGTCTCCTTTCGTCACGTGGCGCGGGCTTTACGGCCCTCGCCTCAAACGGGGGTCCAGGATATCCCGCACCGCATCCCCGAGGAGGTTGAACCCCATCACCGTGATCAGGATGGCCAGCCCGGGGAAGGTGGTGTACCACCAGTAGTCCCGGAGGAAGTTTCGGCCCACGCTCACCATGGCCCCCCACCCCGGAGTGGGGGGTTGGGCCCCGAAGCCGATGAAGCTCAATGTGGCGGCGGTGAGCACCACCTCCCCGAGGTCCAGGGTAGCCTGTACCACCACGGGGAAGATGCAGTTGGGAAGGATATGGCGCAGCATGATGCGGGTGGACGAGGCGCCGGCCGCCCGGGCCGCGGCGACGAAGTCGATTTCCCGGATGGAAAGGACCTGCCCCCGGGTAACCCGGGCGTAGCTTTCCACTTCCACCTTGACCCCGATGTCCGCCAGGTTTTGCTGTACCACGATGGCCATCTGTCGCCACTCGGGAACTACCGGGGAGTGCATGATGCGCAGGGTGAAGCCCTTCTCGTAGCCGGCTTCCTTGAGTAGGGCCTTGGCCCGGTCGGGATCGTAGGGGTATTGGTAGACGGGGATGTGTTCAGCGAAACCGATGGGCACCGGTCCCTCCATCCGCACCGCGGTTCCCTGCCAGATGTAGTCCACGATGCCCTCGTAATCGATGGCATAGGAGATGGCGCGGCGCACCCGGACGTCGTTCAAGTAGGGTCGCTGGCAGTTGAGGTAGATGTAGTGACAGGAGAAGCTCGGCCCCTCGAACACCCGGATCCCGGGGACGCCTTTGAGGGCCTGGATCTGGTCCACCGCGAGCTTTTCCGCGATGTCGATCTCCCCCTTTTCGAGCAACATCCGCAGGTCCTCCGGTTCGGGTACGTAGCGGAGCTCCACCTGGGCGAGCTTGGCTGGCTTCCCCCAGTAGTTGTCGTTACGCTTGAGCACGAGGCGCATGCCGTGGATCCACTCCGCGGCGTAGAAAGGCCCAGTGCCCACGGTGTGCTCAGCAAGCCAATCCTGGTCCCAGTCGCCGTTTACCTCGTGCTCCATCCCCCGGGGCTCACGATGCAGCCCTGATCGGTGGCGAAGGCGGAGAGGGCGGGGGCGAAGGGGGCGTGGAGGGTGAACTTCACAGTGTACTCGTCCACCACCTCCACGGACTTGATGAACTCGAAGGTGCCGGCGGGGCCCTTGCCGATGGCGAAGAGTCGGTCGAAGTTGAACTTCACTGCCTCGGCATTGAAGGGAGTGCCGTCGATGAAGGAGATCCCCTTGCGGAGGTGGAAGGTGTGAGTGAGGCCATCGTCGGAAAATTCCCAGGATTCCGCGAGTCCCGACCTGAGTTTTGTGGACTCGCCCGCGTACTCTACCAGCCGGTCGTAGCAGTAGTAGATGGCCCGCCAGGAGTTGTTGTCCACGGTGATGTGGGGGTCGAGAGTCTCCGGTTCGGCGGTGACCCCATGACAAGCACATCCTCCGCCCAAGCTCCAAGCCCGAAAACCAACACCACAACACCTATTGACAACCATACTTTTACTTTTCATTAAGGCCTCCTTTCAAGGCAGGTAATAACTGGGTCCTCCCGCGGGCATTCGGGGCACAAGAGGAAGAAGTACCACCTCCTTTAGAGCAAAGAGTTGCATTATTCCGTTTGCACGTAAGGAGCCCCAACATTATTTTGGATAAATTGCTCCCAGAAAGGGGGGTAAAGATGAGGACGAGCACGTTTTCCATCGTGGCGTACGACCTCGGGACGGGAGAGCTTGGGGTGGCGGCGCAGTCCAAGTTCCTCGCCGTGGGGGCCGCGGTCCCCTGGGCCAAGGCCGGGGTGGGGGCGGTGGCCACACAGTCCTACGCCAACACCACCTACGGCCCCGAGGGACTGAAGCTCCTGGCCGAGGGGCTTCACCCCCAAGAGGTATTGGAGCGGCTTACCGCCGCCGACCCCGGGAGGGACCTGCGGCAGGCGGGGATCGTGGACGCAAAAGGCCGGGCCGCGGCCTTCACCGGCGCCAAATGCCTCCCCTGGGCGGGGCACCTGGTGGGGGAAAACTTCGCCTGCCAAGGGAACATCCTCGCCTCGGGGAAGGTGGTGGAGGCCATGGCCGAGGCCTTCGCCAAGTCCCGGGGAACCTTGGCGGAGCGGCTCCTCTCCGCCTTGTTTTCAGCCCAACGGGAAGGGGGTGACCGGCGGGGACAGCAGTCCGCGGTCCTCTTAGTGGTGAAGGAGAAAGGGGGTTACGGCGGTTTCAACGACCGCTACATCGACCTCCGAGTGGACGACCACCCCCGCCCCATCGAGGAGCTCAAGCGGATCTATGAACTTCACCAGCTCTACTTCGCCCCGCCCAAGCCTGAGGAACTCGTCCCCTTCACTGAGGATCTGCGCCGCGAGCTCCAGAAGCTCCTCATCTCCCTGGGATACTTCAAAGGCGAGGCCGATGGGAAGCCCTCCAAAGAATTCGATGAAGCCTTCTTCAACTTCTGCGGCACCGAGAACCTGGAGGAGCACCTGCGCAAGGACGACAAGTTCGACCTCCGCATCCTCCGCTATATGGAGGGACTGGTGAAGGAGCGCGCATGGAGAGGATAACCCGGGTTAGGTGATCTACGTCATGGATAAGGGGGCCCGGCCGGTGATTCAGGTGCGGCCCGGGGAAACGCTCTTGGTGGAAACCGAAGATTGTTTCTCCAACCAGATCCGGGAGCCCCTCAGACACCTTCGGGCCGTGGTTCGACTACTCCCGCGTCAACCCCGCCACTGGTCCCGTCGCCGTGGAGGGCGCCTCCCTGGGGACGTGCTGGAGGTCCGGATCGAAGAGAATCCGGCTCCCCGAAAAGGGCGTGGTAGCCAGCTACCCCAGCTGGGGGCCCTGGAGGATGAGGTGGCGGATCCCCTGATCAAGATCGTTCCGCTAGACAATGGATACTCACAGTTTTCCCCGAGATCTCCCTCCCCCTCGAGCCATGATCGGGGTGATTGGCACCGCGGTGAAGTGCTGCGCCGAGGTGGTGATCCACCTGGAGCTCGTCCGACGCGTATCCCCTTGACCCTGCCGGCGAGGCGGGTTGCCATCGGAACCGATTGTGCTTAAGTTTTATGCAGCTCGCGGTTCGGTGGAGGTGGAGGTATGGAACACGAACTCTTGGTGGAATGTAGGAAACGCATGGATAAAACCATCGCCGCCTTAGAGGCCGACCTGGCAAAGGTTCAAACGGGGAGGGCCAATCCCGCGCTCCTGGAGGACATCAAGGTGGACTACTATGGCACCCCCACGCCCCTCAAGCACATCGCCCACATCACCGCCCCGGACCCGGATCTCCTGGTGGTCCGGCCCTTCGACCGCTCCCAGATCGGGGCCATGGAGAAGGCCATCGCTGCGGCGGACTTGGGCTTGAACCCCCAAAACGATGGGAACGTGATCCGTATCAAGGT
>DFNI01000045.1 GCA_002375995.1 Acetothermia bacterium UBA3571
ATTTTCAACGAGGCACTTCGGGGCCTTATCAAAGGTCCTTTTTCGCGGTATAATGGAGCGCTGGAGTGACAACAAAGGCAAAAGCCTTTATCAAATAAAAAAGAGGTGGTCCTATGGGCAACGTGAAGGAAAAGGAGCTCAATGCCAAAGAATACCTCGAGAACCTCGAGGCCGAGGAGGAGCTCCACTGGGAGTGGGAGGAGGAAGAGGAACACCACCGCTCCCCGGAGAACCCTATCCGTACGTATTTCGATGAGATCTCCCGGGTGCCCCTCCTCACCAAGGAGGAGGAGGTGGAGCTCGCCAAACGTGTGGAGGCCGGCGATAAGTCCGCGAAGGAGAAGCTGGCCGAGGCCAACCTCAGGCTCGTCGTCTCCATCGCCAAGAAGTATCGGGGGTGCGGGCTCCCCTTCCTCGACCTCATCCAGGAGGGGAACCTCGGCCTCATGAAGGCCATCGAGAAGTTCGATTGGCGCAAGGGGTACAAATTTTCCACCTACGCCACCTGGTGGATCCGCCAGGCGATCCTGCGCGCCATCACCAACCGCTCCCGCACCATCCGCGTCCCTACCCACATAAACGAACTCATCCGCAAGATCTACCAGGCCGAGCGCGACCACATAAAGGAGCACGGCGAGGCCCCTTCCCTGGAGGAGCTGGCCGATGAGCTCGATACCACCGTGGAGAACATCATCAAGGCCAAGCGCACCGCTCACTACACCGCTTCCCTGGATACCCCCATCGGGTACGACGACGAGGGCTCGGTGCTCGGGGACTTCATCGCCGACGAGGGGGCCGTCTCCCCCACCAAGGAGACATTCAAGGAACTCCTCCAGCAGGAACTTCGCCGGGCCCTGAAGGAGTACCTCACCCCCAGGGAACGGCGGATCCTGGAGCTCCGCTACGGCCTGGACGGCCAGCCCCCCAAGACCCTAGACGAGGTGGGTGAGATCTTCGGGATCTCCCGGGAAAGGGTGCGCCAGATCCAGAAGGAGGCCTTGGAGAAGCTGAAGGGCTCGGAACTCCTCCAGAAGCTGGAGCGCTTCAGGATGCTGGCTGAGGAGTGACGGCCGAGGGGTTCTCGCACTCGGGGTTGGAACAGACAAGGCCTTTCTTGGGGTCCTCGTAGAGGACCCCTTTTTCGCACCCGCCACAGGGCCCCACCGGCCTCCCCGGGAGGGTGAACGTGCACTCAGGGTAGTTGGAGCAGGCGTAGAAGGTGCGCCCGTTTTTGCGGGAAAACCTCTCCACTAACTCCCCTTTCCCGCAGACGGGACACCTGACCCCGGTGGGCACAGGCATGGTGTGGCCGCACCTGGGGCAGGAGAGGTACCTCCCGTAGCGGCCGTGCCTTATCTCCATCACCGTCCCGCACTTTGGGCAAGCCACCTCGGGCCCCGCCGAGGCCTCGGCCAATCCCTCCGCCAGCTCGATCCGCTCCCTCCGATACCGGTAGGGAAACCGGGGCGGCAAAGGTTTCGTGGTCTTGCACTCCGGGTACCGACTGCAGCCCAGGTACAGGGAGCCCTTCCAGACCCGCACCTCCATGGGGGCCCCGCACTTGGGACAGGGGACGTCGGTCAGGGCTTGGAAGGGTTTTCCTCCGTTCCCGATCTTCCCCTCCACTTCCCTGAGCCGCTCCGCCAACGCAGCGTAGAACCGCTGGAGTACTTCGTTCCCCCGAGCCTCCCCTTCCTGTATTAGGTCAAGAAATTCCTCCATTTCAGCGGTAAAGCTTTCCTGTACGGTCTCGGGGAAGTACTCCCGCAGGAAATCGGCCACGATGAACCCAAGGAGGGTGGGGCGCAACGAACCCTTTTCCTTCACCACATAACCCCGTTCCTGGATCACCGAAACGATCTGGGCGTAGGTACTCGGCCGCCCCACCCCCTCCTGTTCCAGCTTCTTCACCAGGGAGCCCTCGGTGTAACGTTTCGGGGGTTCAGTGGACTTCTCCACCGGAACTATTTTGGCGGCCTGAACGACGTCCCCTTCCCTGAGGTCCCTTGGGAGCGGGTTCCCCTCATCCTCCAGCTTGGAAACCCTGAGCACCTCAGTGAAGCCCCGGAAAACGGGTAAAGAGGAGGAAGCCACGAACTCGTGTCCGTCCGCGGCCAGGGTGATCCGGCGCCGCATCCAGATACCCTCCGCCATCTGGGTGGCCAGGAACCTCCTCCAGATGAGGTCGTAGAGCTTCCGCTGGTCCGGGGTGAGGTATTTCGCCACCTCGTCCGGGGTCCGGGATACATCGGTGGGGCGGATGGCCTCGTGGGCGTCTTGGGAGTGGCGCTTGTTCTTGAAGATCCGCGGCTTCGGGGATAGATACTCCCTCCCGAACCTCTCCGCGATGAACTCCCGGGCCTGGGCGATGGCGGACTCGGCCACCCGCACCGAGTCGGTGCGCATGTAGGTGATGAGGCCCACCGACTTCCCCGCGATCTCCACCCCTTCATAGAGCTCCTGGGCCACCCGCATGGTGCGGGAGGGGGAGAACCCGAGCTCGCTGGACGCGGCCTGCTGCAGCGTGGAGGTGATGAACGGGGCCGGGGGCTTCCGCCGAACCTCCTTCTCCTCCACAGCGGTAACCCGGAACTCGGCCCGGGCGAGGGCCGCCTTCACCCGTTCCACCTCCGCCGGGTCCACGAGCTTCCCCTTCAGCTTGGCCACGAACGGGGGCTCGGTGGAGAACTCCGCCTCGATCTCCCAGTAGGGCTCGGGGACGAACTCCTGGATCTCCAGTTCCCGATCGCAGATGAACCGCAACGCCACCGACTGGACCCGCCCCGCCGAGAGCCCTTCGTACTTGCTTCCCGCGAGCACCCGGGAAAGGAGGGGGCTTATCTTGTAGCCCACAAGCCTATCCAGGATCCGCCGGGTCCTCTGGGCCTCCACCTTGCGGAGGTCGATCTCCCCCGGGGCCTCCAGGGCCGCCTTTACCGCCTGAGGTGTGATCTCGTGGAGCAGGATCCGGGCGAACCTGTCCCGGTTCCCGTTAGCGAGGAGCTCCATGAGGTCGAAGGCGATGGCCTCGCCCTCCCGGTCGGGGTCGGTGGCGAGGTAGATCCGAGCCGCGTCGGCGATGGCCTTCTTCAGCTCCCGAATGAGCTTCCTGTTCTTCACCACCCACTTGGGCCGGAATCCGTTTTCAATATCCACCCCCAGTTCCCGCTCGGGGAGGTCGCGCACGTGTCCCTTGGAGGAGAGGACGATGTACCCTCGGCCGAGGTATTGGCCGATGGTTCGGGCCTTGGTGGGCGACTCGACGATGATCACCTGTTTCTTCATCTTTGGGCTCTGGACATTAACGCCTCCCGTTCCCCGTTACAACCGGGGCCGCCAGCCGAGCTTCCACAAAAGCCGGTAAAGGGTCCCGATGGGAAGGCCCACCACGTTGGTGAAATCCCCCTGGATCTCTTCCACGAACACGGAAGCCGCCCCCTGGATCGCGTACGCCCCGGCCTTGTCCGAGACCTCCTCCCGTGCCAGGTACCAGTCGATCTCCTCGGGGGAGAGCTTCCGGAAGCGTACCCGGGTGAGGACGAGTTCCTGAAGGTACGTGTCGCCGCGGAGGACCACGAGCCCGGTGTACACGTGGTGCCAGTCCCCGGAGAGCTGGGAGAGCATCCACCGGGC
The DNA here is from genome assembly GCA_002375995.1 of Acetothermia bacterium UBA3571. GTDB lineage: Bacteria > Bipolaricaulota > Bipolaricaulia > Bipolaricaulales > Bipolaricaulaceae > UBA3571. The sequence continues at coordinate 3,634 of DFNI01000045.1, forward strand.
CTCCCCGGGGTCGCGGGGCTTGCCGAAGTGCCGCCCCCGGTGGAAGACCCCGGTGTCCGCGGCGATCAGGATCTCCGCCGGATCTCCCCTTACTGCCTCGGCCTTGGCACGGGCTGCCCGGAGGAGATCCGCCGGCCGCCTGATCTTTCCCTCCTCCACCCGCGGGGGCCGCACCTCGAACTGGGGGACGAACAATCCCAAAAGCTCTGCCCGTCGCGGCGAACTTGAAGCAAGCACTACCCTTTGCCCTGTATCTGCGTTAGGCGGATAATCTCGCGCCATGGAAATCGTTTATAGCCCAAGATGCTTGGAATACCAACAGATAGGCCATCCCGAATCTCCGGCCAGGTTGCGGATAGCTTCCGTTTACCTGCGCGGACTGGGCTTCGGTTTCCTAGAGCCCCAGCCGGCCACCGATGAGGACCTCCTTTTGGTCCACACCCCGGAACATATCCGCAGGGTAGAGGCGGGGAACTTTTACGATCCCGATTCCCCCGCATACCCGAACATCGATTTCTACGCCCGCCTTTCGGTGGGGGGAGCGATCCTGGCCCAGGAGAGGCGCGGCTTCTCCCTCATGCGGCCCCCGGGACACCACGCCGGCCCCCACTTCTTGGGCGGATTCTGCTACTACAACAACATCGCCGTTGCCGTGCGCCGCTCGGGCCTGAAGACGCTGATTGTGGACATCGATGCCCACCACGGAAACGGCACGGAGGCCATCTTCTTGGGAGATGAGCGCGTGGTATACGTTTCCCTCCACCACGGCTACAACTACCCGGGCACGGGACTCACTTCCCGGGATAACTGTCTCAACTACCCCCTTATGCCCCGCTGTGGCCCGCAAGTGTATCTGGACACGCTGAAGCGGGCCCTGGATGAAGCGAGAGGATTGGGACCGTTTGAACAGTTGGCCGTATCGGTAGGATTCGATTCCTACAAGGACGACCCCCTGGCTTCCTTGGGGCTTGAGGTGGAGACGTATCGGGATATCGGCAAAATCCTCGGTTCCTTGAAAGTCCCCACCTTCGCCATCCTCGAGGGGGGATACGTCCCAGAGATCATCGGCCCAGCGGTGGAAGCCTTTATCGCGGGGCTCCGGGAGGGCGGGGCGCTTATCGGCCCTGGGCCTCGGGAACCAAAGGGATAACGGCCTCAGCCAAATCCCCGTAGTGTACCGTTAGAGGCTCGCGGGGGTTGAAACCTTCCCCCAGCAACACGATGGCCGCTACCGGCATTCCGGAGTAAACCTCGCCTTTGAGAAAATCTCCTTCCAACGGCACGAAATCCTCGGGGCGGAGATGGATTTCCACCGCTTCCTGGGAGAACCATATGGACAAAGGGTCAAACTGTACCCGGGGAATCAACGGCAACTGGCTATACGCCCAGATAAGCACAGCCCCTTTTCCCGCATAGTCCGCGAGCACATCCCGCCACCGCGTGCGCGACTCAAGGGCCCGCTCGTCTATGTAAACGAAGACGAACAGAACCTTTTGGGGGAAGCCTGGGCCCTCCGGAGGAATCTCCACCGGGAGTACCGCCACAACCTCCCGGGGTAGACCCGTTTCCTTGAGCCTCTCATACCACTGCTCCTCTGTAGTACCGCCGAGCCCCTGGGCCCAAACGGCGCTACAGAGGAGCAGCGCCGCCAATACCCCTAGGTGTGCCCCTAGGTGCTTCACCCTACGGGCAGCACCACCAGCCGACGAAGGCTCCCAGCCAAACGAGCCACCATACGAGAAGGAACAGCCACCACGCGCCACAGCACATAGGACCCTCCACCTCCTGATTTTTATGTCCACCCCTACTATACAGTTCCCCTTCCCCTTTGCCAAGTGGTGCAGATTACATTGCACCGCCGTAAAACGGAACCTATAATGAGTGCGCCATGCGAAAGTTATCTTTGGTTCTAGCTTTTTTGCTACTCGCTGCGGCCGGCGTGCTCCCCCAGCCCCTTCGCATCTCCTTGACCCCCATCCTCGGCTCGGCGCCGGTGTTGTTCGGGGTAGAGTGGGGTTTTTTCACCCATGAGGGCCTGGAAGTGGAGCTGATCCCCCTTGCTTCCCAGCGGGACAGGCTCTTCGCCTTCCAAGCCGGCCAAGTAGATGCGGTGATAGCGGATGTGGCTTCGGTGGTGATGCTCGCCGCCCGGGGGGAGCCCTTGGTGGTGGCCACCGCTTACGTCCCGGAGGACCCCGCGAAGCAGTTCACCATCCTGGTGCAAGAGAAATACTCCGGGATCGCTTCTATCGAGGACCTGGTGGCGGCGCTGGGCAGCCGGGACTTCTTTCGCATCGCCCTTCCCCTTCAGTCCGACATCGAGTACGCCACCGATACGGCCCTAAGGGCTCACGGACTTGTGCCGGATCCACGCTTCTACTTCGGGCAGGACAACCTCTTCATCATGGCCTCGATGGTGGTCTACGGGATGGTGGCCGCGGCCGTCCTCCCCGAACCTTATGCGAGCTTCTCCGTGAAGTTTGCCGAAGCCGAGGGCCTGGGCCTTACCGCGCTTGAAGACTTCTCCGGCGTGCCCCTACTTCCTCACCTGATCGTCTTCCAAAAAAGGTACGCCGCGGAACATCCCGAAGATGTGCGGAAGTTCATCTCCGCTTTCGGGGCGGCGGCGGAAAGGATGAACAAAGAAAGCAAGGAAGGCCTCCTTTCCCTCGGTGCGCCGGAGGTCCTCAGGCTCTTTTACCGGGGACAGAACCCGGAAGAGGTGCTGGTCCACCCCAGCGTGGTGGCGGCCATCGAGGCCGTTTCCGTACCCTATTTCCCGGAACCCTCCCTGCTGCCGAAGGAGGTTTACGAGGCCGTCCACCGGTGGGCCCTCGAGAAGGGGTACGTGCGGTTCGAACATCCCTACGAGGAGGTCGTCACCGACGAGTACCTGAAATGATCTCCGTGGAGGCCTTAAGGATCGAGTACGGACGGGGCCGGCGGCGCACGCTGGCGGTGGCAGGGGTTACCTTTCAGGTAGCAGACGGCGAGTTCGTCTCCCTCATCGGACCATCCGGGTGCGGGAAGACCTCGGTGCTTTTGGCCATCGACGGGATCATCAGGCCCACCTCCGGCAGGATCACCATCCGCGGGGAAGATGTCCGTGGGGTGAGGCGGGATGTGGCGTTTATCACTCAGGACGCGGGGCTACTCCCTTGGAAGACGGTACGCCAAAACGCGGAACTGGCGTTGCGGCTACAGCGGCGTCCCCGAGAGGGGGTACAGGAGATCCTGCGGAGCCTGGGCCTCGGTGGGTTCGAAAACCGATATCCCGCCGAGCTTTCGGAGGGGATGCGGCGGCGGGTGGGGATCGCCCGGGCCCTGGCCCTGCGCCCCGAGGTCTTCCTCATGGACGAACCTATGGCCAACCTGGACACCCTCACCCGAGAGCGCATCCAGGAGATCATCCTCCGGCTGTGGCACATGTACCGGTTCACCGGGGTACTGGTTACCCACGACATCGAGGAGGCCGTATTTTTAGGCCAACGCATCATCATTCTCTCCCCCAGGCCCGCCCGGGTGGTGGAGGTGATCGAAAACCCCGGCATGGGGGAGGTGGGATACCGCCGGTCGGAGGAGTTTTATCATGTGGTGGTAAAGGCCCGGGAGATCCTCAAATCGTTGGAGGAAAGATGAAGCAAGCCCTTCATTATCTCGCAGCGGCAACGGCGATCTTTTTGCTCTGGGCTCTGGCTTCCTTCGTGTTGGAACAGGTGAAGGGCTGGCCGGTGATTCCCTATCCGTGGAGCGTGGCTGCCGCGGGCATCGAGTACCTGCCACAGTGGGGCTCCGCCTTCGCCTCCTCAGCCCGCCGGTTCTTCCTCTCGCTCCTCTTGGCCTTCGCCACGGGCCTTCCGTTGGGGCTCGTGGTGGGCGCCAGTGACCGGTTGCACCGGTGGTTTTCACCCTTGATCTATCTCCTTTACCCCATCCCCCCCATCGCCCTGCTCTTCTTCCTCTACATGGCCTTCGGGGTGGGGGAGACGGTTAAGGTGGTCACCGTGAGCCTCACCCTCTTCTTCCAGGTGCTGGTGGCGGCCCACGGGGCGGCGCGCAACATCTCCCCCTCCTACATCCTCGCGGTGCGCACGGCGGGGGCCGATGCGCTGCAGCTCCACCGCCACGTGATCCTCCCCGCGGTGTTGCCCGAGGTGTTCACCGCCGCCCGCGTTTCTGTGGGCCTGGGGATCACCATGCTCTACATCGCCGAGACGAAGTTGGGGCTCCTCGGGGGCCCGGGGTCTGGGCTGGGGGTGTTCATCGAGACGTACGCCATGCGCACGGACCTCTCGTTGGCGGGGGTGGTGGGATTGGCGTTCCTGGGGCTACTTTTCTACGCGCTCCTCGAGGTGTTGGAGCGGTGGCTCTGTCGGTGGAAGTATGTCGGCAAAGGGTAAGGTCCTTTTCGTATACAACCTGAGGAAACGCGGGGCGGCCGCTGCCGCCGCCGCGGGGGAGAGGTGGTGCCTGGAGCGGGGGATCCCGGCCCATACCACGCCGCGGCGGGAGATCGAGCTCGATGGGGTGGAGCTTGTGGTGGCCATCGGGGGAGATGGGACCCTGTTGCGAGTGGCCGGGGCCATCTTCCCCCGGGAGGTGCCGATATTCGGGGTCAACGTGGGGGGGGCGTTGGGGTTCCTGAGCGTGGGCGGGGCGGAGGCCTTGGTGCCGGCGCTGGAGGGGTACGCGGCGGGGAAATACCGGATCGAGCGCAGGATGCGCCTCTCCCTGGAGCTCGGGGAAAGGACCTTCAGCGCGTTGAACGATGTCGTCTTCGTGGGCCCCGGGGCGTACAGGTTCACCGAGCTTTCCGTCCGTTGCAGACGCGAAGAGGTTCTTTCCTTCGCGGGGGACGGGCTCGTGGTGGCCACACCGACTGGGTCCACCGCCTACGCCCTCTCCGCCGGGGGGCCGCTCCTACACCCGGAGGTAGCGGCGATGTTGCTGGTCCCCCTTTCCCCCCATGCCTTGGACCTCCGTCCCGTGGTCCTTCCCCCCGAAGGGGAGGTGGAGGTGGAAGCCCGCTATCCGGTCCAGGTGTTCGTGGACGGGGATCGGGTGGGGAGGCTCAAGCGGGGGGAGAGGGCCCGGATAGCCCGGGCGAGGGCGCACACGTTGCTCGTCCGCTTCCCGGAACAAGAGGGGTTCTTTTCCCGCGTGCGGGCGTGCTTCGGGGGCTAGGAACCGAACTCCGTTTCCCAGAGTTCGTCCTCTTCCACGAGGTAGAAGTGAGCCCGTTTAGATTTTATGCGCAAAAGGACGTAATCGGGGTCTTCTGGGCCTTCCCAGAACTCCGCCCACTCCTCTTCCCAGAACTCCCGTTTCAGGTTGATGTCGTCCACGAGCTCCGCCTCGCCGAAGAAGGCGGCGTAGGCATCCCGTTCGAAGGCGAGGAAGAACGCGGTGACCTTGGGGCTCTTCGCGATGTGGGAGACCTTGCGGGAGACGCGGCTAGTGGCGAACCACAGCACCCCTGTATCCTCCTCATAGGCCAGCAGGGTCATGGGGCGGATGTAAGGGAAGCCGTCCTCGCCCACGGTGATGAGGAGGTCCACGTCGGCTTCGTCCAATATCTCCCAAAGCTCCTCTTCCAGTTCGCGCATGGCGGTGGAGCTTACCCCAAATCCTTTCGTGCCACAAAAGCGCGGTGGGAGGGCTCAGCGGCCCTTGACCGCCTTCTGGATGCGGGGGTTGATCTCCTCCCGGAGCCAGTCGGCGATGAGGTTTATGCCCACCACGATCGCCGTGAGGGCAAGGCCCGGGAAGACGATGAGCCACCATTTGCCGGCGTAGACGTACTTTCTCCCGATAGAGATCATCATCCCCAGGGAGGGTTGAGTTACCGGGAGACCCACCCCCAGGAAGCTCAGGGTGGCCTCCAGCATGATCACCACCCCGAAGTCCACCGCCGCCACCACCAAAAGAGGGGGTACTGCGTTGGGGAGGACGTGGCGAAAGATGACCCGGAGCCCCGGGGCCCCCACGGCCCGGGCAGCGCTTATATAGTCCTCCTCCTTGATGGCGAGGACCGAGCCCCGCAGGGTCCGGGCGTAGCGGACCCAATCTGTGAGGGAGATGGCCAAGATGAGGACGAGGACCCCCTTCTGCTTGAGGAGCCCCAGCACCAGGATCGCCATGAGGGTGGTGGAGAAAGAGTAAAAGACGTCGGCGGAGCGCATGACCAAAGCGTCGATGAATTTCCCGTAGAAACCGGCCAAAAGCCCCATGATCATCCCGAAGGTCCCCGCCACCAATACCACCCCGAAGGCGACGGTCAAGGAGGTCCGGCACCCATAAAGAATGGTGCTCAGGACATCCCGTCCCTGCTCGTCGGTCCCGAGGAGGAACGGGGCCTCGCCTCCCTCCATCCAGATGGGAGGCTTGAGGGAATCCGCCAAGCTCAAGGTCTCGAGGTCGTATGGGTTTTGGGGAGCGATCAAGGGGGCGAACAACGCCCCCACCACGAAGATAGAGAGGATCGCCGCCCCCGCAACCGCCGAGGGATCCCGCAGAAAATGCCGCAGAATCTTTCCCTTAGACATATCGGATCTTGGGATTGATGAAGACATACAAGATGTCCACCAGGAGGTTCAGGGAGAGGATCACCAACGACACGAAGGTGATGTAGGAGACGATCACCGGCTGGTCGCTCTCGAAGATGGCAGAAAGCAATAGGTTCCCCATTCCCGGCCACTGGAACACGGTCTCGGTCACGATGGAGAAGGCGATGAGTTCGCCGAACTGAAGCCCGATCATGGTCACCACGGGGATGAGAGCGTTTCGCAAGGCATGCTTGAAGAGCACGGCCCGCTGGGGGAGGCCCTTCGCCCAGGCAGCCTTGATGTACTCCTCACCCAGGACTTCCATCATCCCGGCCCGGGTGAGCCTGAGGAGCACCGCCAGCTGGTAGGAACTCAGGGTTAAGGCGGGGAGAATGAGGTGGCGGAAGCCGTCCCACGTGAGGAGGCCCGACCTCCAGTTCCCGAAGATCCTTACCACCTCCCCTCTCCCGAAGGGAGGGAGCCAGCGGAGCTCCACGGCGAAGATCATGATGAGGAGGATCCCGGTGAGGAAGGTGGGGATGGAGATCCCGATGAGGGATCCCGCCATGATGAGGCGGCTTGCGGGGGAATGGGGGGATACCGAGACCAACACCCCCAACCCCACCCCGCAGACGATGGCGATGAGCATCGCCATGAGCGCCAGCTCGAAGGTGGCCGGCAACCGCTCCAGGATTACCTGCATGGCCGGGAGGCGGCTGACGAAGGACATCCCGAAGTTCCCGCGCAGGGCGTTCTTGAGGAAGATCAAGTACTGGATGTAGAAAGGTTTATCCAATCCCAGTTTTTTGCGTACCATCTCCAACTGTTTCGGCGTGGCGTAGCGTCCCGCCAGGGCCCAGGCGGGATCCCCCATATACTGGAATATCACGAAGCAGATGAAGGAAACCAACAGGAGCACGAGAAGCCCTTGGGCGATACGCCGGACGATGTACGCTCCCATCCCCCTCCCCCAACACGGTCACAAAAGGGGCACGGGCCGCGGCCCGTGCCCCCTACTTAGGTTTCAGGGCTGGATCACGTCCACGATGGTCATCCAGGTGTCGGGCCTGGGAGTGAATTTAATTCCCGAGGGCTTGTACACGGCGTAGGAATCCTCGAGGTAGAAAAGCGGTATGTAGACGACCTTCCACTCGAAGGCGATGCGGTTCGTCATCTGGGACCACTCGACATAGAGGTCGGGATCCACGATGGTGTCGGACTGCTCGATGAGGTAGTCAAGGAGCTTGTCGGAGATATCCCCAGCGTTGAAGAGACCGAAGCCCCGCTCCTCGTCGTAGGAATGCACCAGTTTAGTGAAGGTCCGCATGGCGGAGTAGGCCCCGTCGAACCATCCCAGGTAGTAGAGCTCCACGTCGTGGTGAGTCACCTCGGGGAAGTAGATGGCCTTGGGCTTGGCGTCCACGGTGACCTTGATCCCGATCTTAGCCAGCTGCTTCGCGATGGCCTCAGCGGTCTCTTCGTCCCGAGGGTAGCGGTCGGTGGGGGCCTTGAGGGTGACCGAGAACCCGTCGGGATAGCCAGCTTCAGCGAGGAGCCGCTTCGCGGCCTCAGGATCATAGGGAAGGCGCTTGATCTCGGGGTTGTATCCCACGGTGGGGGGATCGGCGATCTGGGCCGCCGGGCTTGCGTGGCCGAACATCACCTTGTCGATGAGCTCCTGCACGTTGATGGCCATGTAGATAGCCTTGCGAACGCGCACATCATGCATGGGATAGTCCGGGGTCTGCTTCATCCCTAAGAACATCCCCCGGCGGGCAGGCCGGGTGACGATGAGGAGGTTGGGGTTGGCCTTGGCGCGGTCGAAGAGCTCCAGGGGGATGTCCTGGATGATGTCCACCGTCCCGGTCTCGATGGCCGCCAGCCTCGTGAAGGAGTCAACGATCTCTTTGAACACCACCTTCTTCACCGGCGGCGGGCCACCCCAGTAGTCCTCGTTGGCCACGAGGGTCAGGTGATCGCCCCGGATCCACTCCACGAACTTATAGGGCCCGGTGCCGATGGGGTGGGAAGCCACCTCGCCTTGGGAGCGAGCTTCAGTGGATTCCTTGTCCATGATGAAGATCTGATGCATGTTCTGCACGAACCAAGCCACCGGCCTGGTGGTCTTTACGTCGACCACCCAGGGGTCACCGTCCACCGGGGTCACCGACTCAACGAGGTTCCCGGTGGCCAGGAACTCCGAGACACCGGGGTCCTTGAGGCGCTGGAAGGTGAAGGCCACGTCTTCCCAGGTGAAGTCGTTGCCGTTGTGGAACTTGACTCCCTTGCGGAGGTAGAAGCGCCAGGTGTAGGGATCCACCCGTTCCCACGATACGGCGAGAGCGGGGAGAAGGGTCCCGTTGACATCGCGGCGCGCCAGGCCTTCGAAGATGTTGCTCATGATGGAGAGGTTGGAGTCCGCATCGGAGCCGTGGGGATCCATGGTACGCGGGGGTGCGGCGAGGCCGATTACTACCTTATCGATGGTCTGGGCACCGGCGCTCAAGCCCACAAAAAGCCCGAAAACCAAAATAAGGAAACCGATTCTGCGCATCCTCACCTCCTTGGGTTCTTCTGTAGCTTTCAAACGATTGAACACAAACACCCTTCTCTTCCCCATCACCTCCTTCCCGGGAACCGTTTGCGGGACCACGAAGCCGGAGGAAAGAGGCTTCCGGCCCACATTGAGAATTATACAGCTTCACAGCTGAAGCAACTTTCGGGTAAGGGAAAATGCGCCCGGGAGGACTCGAACCCCCAACCCTCGGCTCCGAAGGCCGATGCTCTGTCCAATTGAGCTACGGGCGCTGGGAGGAGCGACGGGACTCGAACCCGCAACCACCGCGTCCACAGCGCGGCGCTCTGCCATTGAGCTACGCTCCTCTGGCGCGCCCGGGAGGACTCGAACCCCCAACCTGCGGCTTAGAAGGCCGCTGCTCTGTCCCGTTGAGCTACGGGCGCAAACCTCCGCGACATATACCGGGCAACATGTGACAAATCGAACTTGTCACGCGCTACGCGTCACGGAACTGGAGCGGGTAGCGGGAATCGAACCCGCGTCACTGGCTTGGAAGGCCAGCGCTCTACCATTGAGCTATACCCGCCCAGGAAAGCTGGTCGGAGAGGCCGGATTCGAACCGGCGACCTCAGCGTCCCGAACGCTGCGCGCTAACCAGGCTGCGCTACTCTCCGACCTTCCCCAATTATACCCGGCCCCGCGCCGTTCAGGGAAGGACGAGGTAAAGGGTCCTGCCGCCCCGCACCACCGTAAGCAGGATATCAGCGGTGGCGGGAAGGGATTCAACGATCGCCTTCCACTCCCCCATCGTCCGCACCGGCTCGCGGTTTACCTCGATAATCACGTCACCCTTCTCCACCCCGGCCCAGTCGGCCCGGGACCCGTCCCGTACCGCCACCACGAGGAGCCCCTCCACCCCGGCGGGAACGCGGTACCTCCGGGCCAACTCCGGGGTGAGCTCCTGGAGCACCATCCCGAAGTACTCCTCTCCCTCGGCCGTCTTTCCCCCTGGAGTCATCCGCGCCAGGGCCTCCTCAGAGGGGCGCACCCCGAGCACCACCTGGACCGTGAGCTCCTGCCCTTCCCGCAGAAGCTCCACCGTGACCGTGTCCCCGGGTTGCCGGTACATGATCTCAAGTTGCAACTCGTTGGTGTTGTGGACCGGCTTCCCATTCACCGCGGTGATGATATCCCCCCGCTTTATACCCGCCGATTCGGCAGGACTTCCGGGGACCACATCTGAGATCAACACCCCGCTTTCGGGCTCCACCCCGAATTGGGCCGCGAGCTCGGGCGTGAGGTCCTGGATGTACACCCCCAGCCAGGCCCGGGTCACAGCCCCTTTGGAGACGAGCTGGGGAAGGACCCGCATGATCTCGTTGATGGGCACGGCGAAGTTTATCCCCTCGATGGCGATCCCCTGGGAGCTCATCCGGGCGATCAGGGTGTTCATCCCCACCACTTCACCCTTGGCGTTCACCAAGGGCCCCCCGGAGTTTCCGGGGTTGATGGCGGCATCGGTCTGGATCATGCGCCGGAAGTAACCCCGGTCATCGGGTCGGGGAACATCGCGGTTCAGGGCCGAGACGATCCCTAGGGTCACGGTATAGTCGAAACCCAAGGGGTTACCGATGGCGATCACCCAGTCTCCCACCCGGAGTGCGTCCGAGTCCCCGATGGGAGCTGCGGGGAGCTCCTCGGCCCCCTCCACCTTCAAGACCGCCACGTCCAACATCTCGTCCTTCCCCAAGACCTCGGCCCGGCGGATCTTCCCGTCCTGGGAGATCACCCGCACCTCTTCTGCATCGTCCACCACGTGGTTGTTGGTGAGGACATACTTTTCGCCCCCGAACTCGATCACGAAGCCCGAGCCCAATGATGTTACCTTGCGTTCAGGAAGGGGGGGTTCACCGAAGAAGCGCCAGAACCAGTCGAATCTCTCCCAGGGGAAGGCCTGTTTGGTCACGGCCTCCACCCGTACCACCGCCGGGGCGACCCGGTCGATGGCGGCGTGGATAGCAGCCTGCCCCGAGGCGGCGATGGATTCCTGAACGTCCGTCTGAGCAAGGGCCACCGCTCCCACACCGAACACCACAGCCACAAGAAGGCCCATCACTATCCTGCGCATGGCTACCTCCTTCGGGATTGTTTTTGGGGCTGTGCTAAAAAAGCTTACCGCCACGGTGATAGAGGTCCAGTGGAAGAGCTGTGGAGTTTTCGGGGAGGAGTGACCCTCGGTTAGAATCCATGGACCATGGGACGGGCGACCTTCCGGTTCTACGCGGAGCTCAACGATTTCCTTCCCCCCGAAAAGAGGAAGAGGGACATTGAGCACGAGTTCTTCGGCACTCCGACCGTCAAGGACGCCATCGAGGCGCTAGGGGTTCCCCACGTGGAGGTGGATCTCGTTTTGGTGAACGGGGAGCCGGTGGATTTCTCGTACCACTTACGGGATGGGGATAGGGTAGCGGTGTACCCGGTGTTCGAGACCCTGGATATATCCGGGGTTACCCGGCTGAGATCGAAGCCCCTCCGCCGGCCCAAGTTCGTGGCCGATGTTCACCTGGGGAAGCTGGTCCGGATCCTGCGGCTTTTGGGGATTGACGTGACCCAACCTTTGGACCCCGCGGATGAGGAACTGGTGCGGGTATCCCGGGAGGAGGGACGGATCCTCCTCACCCGGGATAGGCACCTCCTGAAGCACGGGAAGCTCACCCACGGATACTACGTCCGGTCTGACGACGCCGTGGAACAGGCCCGGGAGGTACTGCGGCGCTTCCACCTTTGGGGCGAGCTCCGGCCCTTCACCCGGTGTCCAGTGTGCAACGGGTATCTGGAGCCGGTGCGGAAGGAGGAAGTGCTGGATCTGATACCCCCGCGCACCGCCGCGTGGCTAGAGGAGTACACCCGCTGCCGAGGCTGTGGGAAGCTCTATTGGCCGGGAACACATTACCGGAGGTTACGGGAGACCCTCTCTCGGGTCCTCTCCGCGGCGCCCAGGACCTCAGTCCCCGAGGGACAAGAAAGCGAGGGCCACTTTTAAATCTTCTGGGTAGGTGATCTTGATGTTCCGGACATCCCCCGGGACCGCTGCCACCCGTTCCCCCACCGAGAGCACCGCGGTGGCATCGTCGGTGAGGGAGAGACCCTTCTTGTTAGCGGCCTCCAGGGCCCGCAAGATGAGGTCCCGCTGGAATCCCTGGGGGGTTTGGATCGCGCAAAGCCCTTCGCGATCCACTAGCTCCCCAGTTAGGAACCCGTGGTTTACGTAGCGCACGGTATCCCGCACCGGGACCACCGGAACCGCTGCCCCATGTCTCTGCACCGCCTCGAAGACCCTACGGATAAGCTCCGGGGACACCAGGGGACGGGCCGCGTCGTGCACAAGCACGTACTCTCCTTGCGCGGCCCGGATTCCCGCCAGTGAGGAGTCCTGACGCCGTTCCCCTCCTGGAACCACCCTATAGGGGATCGTGGTGCCAGAAAGAATCCCCTCGACCCTCTCCATTTCCCCGGGGCCGGCCACCACCACGAGTTCACGGGTCACTCCGGCGGCGAGGAAGGCTTCCGCGGACCAGAGGAGGAGAGGCTTTCCCGAGAGCTCCACGAAGGCTTTGTTAGCGGCGGCTCCGAAGCGCACCCCCCTCCCCGCGGCCAGGATCACCCCGCTTACCCAGCTTTTCCTCACTTCTCTTTGGGCCGGGATGGGGAAAGCCGCTCCAGGGAGTCGGGGTTGTCGGGGTCGATGGCGTAGATGGCCCACTCGTCATCCCGGTCTGAGTTGAACACGATCTTTCCCGAAGCGGACCAGTTGGGGTTCACGTCGGTGGCGGAATGGGTGGTAAGTCGCGTGATCTCGCCGGTTTCCACGTCCAGGACGAAGATATCCAGGTTGTTCTTCTCCTGGGCCGCCATGAAGGCGATGCGTTTTCCGTCCGGCGACCAGGAGAGGTACATCTCGTTGTAGGAGTTATCGGTAAGCTGCTTCTCCTCCCCGGTGGTGAGGTCCAGGAGGAAGATCTCGTAGCTATCGTCGCCCTGGTCGAGGTAGACGAGCTTGGTCCCGTCGGGGGAGAGGGCGGGCATATAGAAGTGGACCGGCTCCTGTTTGCCGGGGAAAAGGAAGCCACATCCCCCGAGCCCAAGGAATACGGCTACCAAAGCCAAAACTGCAACAATCGCGATCGTTCCTCTCTTCACCATGCCTCCTTGCCTCGAATTATAGTTTGCTTAATCGTGCTTGACATCGTATGAGCGACGCGGAAACTTGTCGCGGTTCCCATGCAGCAGGGTAACGTGCCGGAAAGCCCGGCTCAAGCGCTGCGTTGGGTCGGCGATAGGCTTTCCCGCGCTGGGGTGACCTCTTCCCTCCGCGAGGCCCGGTTGATCCTGGCCCACGTGATGGGCTGCGAACCGGCGGAGGTCACGGCCAGGGACGGACGCCTGGATTTCGAGCAGCGCCGGCTTTTGGCGGAGCTCGCGGGCATGAGGTGCAAACGTTACCCGTTGCCGTACCTCTTGGGTTATGTGGGCTTCCTCGATTTCCTCCTCTGTGTTCGCCCCGGCGTTTTCATCCCCCGGCCGGAGACCGAGGGGTTGGCCGAGCTGGCCGTGGAACTTGCCCCAACATTGCCCCAGGGAGCGCGGGTCCTGGACATCGGGACGGGAACCGGCGCCTTGGCCATCGCCCTGGCCCGTGCGCGGGACGACCTCCGCGTGGTGGCCACGGACACCTCCGCGTGGGCCCTTCGTTGCGCCTGGGAGAACGCTTGGCGGCTCGGGGTGGCAGAGCGGATCCAGTTTCGGGTCTCGGACCTGTTTGAGGCGGTGCCGGAACGCTTCCACCTCGTCGTCGCCAATCCCCCCTATGTCCCGCACCAAAAGATCCCGGAACTTCCCCCGGAGGTAGCGGTGTGGGAACCCCGCGCGGCACTGGATGGCGGCGAAAAGGGAACGGAGGTCCTTCGGAGCATCATCGCGGAAGCCCCTAAACATCTGGAAACCCGGGGATGGCTCCTGTGTGAGATCGGCCACGGGCAAGGGGAGGAGCTCCTCCGATTTGCCAAAGGGGTTGTAAATTGGTTAGAACTACGGGTGGAGGAGGATCTCGCCGGGCGCGAGAGGTACTTGATAGGATGCTTGGGACCTATGACATAGCGATCCAGGTTTCGGAGCTTTGTTTCGTCACTGAGGAGGGGGTGGCGGTATTCGAGGACCTCTCCTTCACCCTTCTCCGGGACGAGATAAAGTTCGTGGTCGGCCCCACCCTCTCGGGGAAGACCTTGTTGTTGAAGCTCATCCTGCGGGAGCTCTACCCCACCCGGGGACAGATCCTGGTGGCCGGGAGGAACATCCTGCGGTTGAACTCCCGCAAGCTCGCGAAACTCAGGGAACGGATCGGGTACGTGCCCTATCCCCCAGTGATCCTCCCCCACCGCACCGTGGAGGAGAACCTCCGGTTCAAGCTCCGGGCCCTGGGGATAAAAGGGGAGCGGGCGGAGGAAGGGGTGGAGAAAGCCCTTTCCCTCACGGGTTTCGGGCCCCTGAAGGAGCTCTTGGCGTATGAGCTCGGGGAGGGGGAGAAGAGGGTCCTGGCCATGGCGGTAGCGATCTGCAACGATCCCGTGGTGCTTTTGTGTGATGACCCCTTCCGGGAGCTTTCCCCCTCGGACCAGGCTCGGGTGATGGACGCCCTGCGGTCCATCCGTAATGGAGGCATTGCTTCTTTGGTCACCACCGATGATCTCCGCCTTCCGCGGAGGTTCGGCTTCCCGGACGAGGCGATCCTTCCCCTGCGGCCGGGGGTGGTGGCGTGACCCGGGGCCTGTTCATCTTGGGAGAAATTTTGCGGGCTTCCTTTCGGGAGTGGCCCCGCTGGCTTGGGTTTTCCGCCGCCGTGGCCCTGGTCCTCGCCAGCGGGAGCGCCATGGTGCTTTTGCAGGGAGGAAAGGCGGAGGAGGGGGGCGGGGCGGCCTGGGTGACGGTGGCCTACATCTCGGAGGAAGTTTCCGATCCAGAGCTGAACCAACTCGGATGGGATCTCTGGAAGCTCGAGGGAGTAAAGCGGGTTTCCTTCCGTTTCGCCGGGGACGAGCTCCCCGGGGGCGGCGTCGCCGAAAGCAGGGCCCTTCTCATCTGGACCGATGACGAGGCCGTGGCTTCTTCCCTGAAGGAGGAGATCTCCCGCCTGGCCCAGGGCAAGGTCACCGACGTGGAGATCGTGGCGCTGCACTACCCTTCCCCCGCCCGCCTCCCGCCCCTCTCCCGAGTGATCTCCCTCGTGGCTTTGGTCTTCTTCGCGTTCGTGTCCTTAGTTTTGGTGAGATCCGCCGCGGTCCGCACCCTCGACCGGTGGCGTAACGAATGGAATCTCCTCCGTTTCTCCGGAATCGAACCCTGGATCCTCACGGGGAACTTCGTGGGAACGGTGGTGTTGTGGGGGCTTATGGGGTGCATCCTATACGTGTTGGTTTACCTGGGGCTACGCGGGGCGGTGGGTGGATTTCCCGGGGTGCGGGAGGTAGCGCCGGGTTACGTAACCAGCGAGGCCTTTCCGTATCTCGTGGGCTTCATCATCGGTCCTATTTGGGCGGCCCTGGCGGGAGTTCTTTCGCTCCTCCTTTCGGGGAGCCAGTCCCAGCCGGAGGCGTCCGAGATCTAGCGGCCCTCCGCCCCAAGAACCCTACCCCCCGGTGGACGAGATACCCAATCCCGATCCCGACAAAGATCAACTCCAGGAATCGGAAAGTCAGGGCGAAGGCCACGGCCCGCTCGGGGGTTATTCCGATGATGCCCAAGATGGCCATCCGTCCCCCCTCGGCTATGCCTACCCCCGCGGGGGTGATCCAGAAAAAGGTGGAGACCACCACGTTCAAGCTAAAGTAAAGGGAAAGTTGGGGAAAGGCGAGCCACGTCTTCTGTCCCAGGCCGAAGAATATTTGGGGCCTCATGTAGTTACAGAAAACGGCCAACGATTGAAACAGGAACGCAAGAAGCGCGTGCAACGGACGGCGGCTCAACACCTTGTGGGCGGTTTCCTCCACCTCCCGCACCTTCTCCGATGCGCGCTGGAGGAATTTCGCCCTGGGGAAGAGGGCGAACAGGGCCGAGAAGCCTCGGCTGAGGAGGCGGTAGTTCCTCACGAAGGACCAAAACGCGAAAAGGACGAAAAGAAGAAGGCCCCCCAAGCTCACCAGGAGCACCTTCTTGGCGAAGAGGGAAATGTTGGGCGAGCCGATCACGAAGAACCCGCCCATGGAGGCGAAAAGCACGGTGCTCATGGCGGCCAGGATCCGCTCTACCACCACCGTGGCGGTGATCTCGGTTAGCGGGGTACCCTCCTTTCCCACCAATACCACCCGCACCGGTTCGCCTCCGAGGTACGCGGAGGGGGTCAAATAGCTCACCGCAAACCCGGAGGCCAGGGCCCCAAACAGCCTGCTCCACCGCGGCTTGATCTCCAACGAAGAAAGCAAGACCTTCCAGCTCAACCCCCAAAAAAACAGGGCGGCGATCACGCTCCCGAGCACCCCTACGGCGCCCTCGAGGCCGAGCTTGCGAATCTCGCCTAAAACCTCCATCGGGCCAGCGAGATACAGAACGAAAGCGAAAAGGCAGAACCCCAAGAAGCCGAACAAGGTGCTTAACAGCTTTCGCCGCATTTCTCTCCAAAGATACAAGGCACAAGGCCTAACCGCCAATGAATCCCTGGCTACACATCCATGTAATCGGGAGGGGATATGCCGAAGGAGGAAAGGATCACGGGAGCTATTCCCCAGATCGGCATGCCCTCCCGAAACCCCTGGTGCGGGAGGGCGGCGAGGAACCCTTCCAACCGGTGGTGGCCCGGGACGCTGGGGGGACAGAACGGGCGGTGGGAAAGGAAAAGGGATGACGTCACGGGAAGGACCTCCATCCCCTTCGTCAAAAAGACCAGGTCCGGCATGTCCCGGACGCGTTCGCCCCAATAAAGCTCCTCCCGCGGGAAGATCCGTTCCACCACTGTTTCCCCTTCGGGCGTGCGGAGTCCAAAGAGCCTCTCGCAAAGCTCATCCAGATCGATCCGGGAGCGTCCGTTACGGGAAAGGGTCCCCAGTCCGCCCGGGGAGTAAACTGGGGTCTTTTCCCAATCCACATCCCTGAAGGAAAGGGACAGCTTAGCCCCGAGGTCGGACCAATGCCAAACGAGGTCCAAGGATGACCGCTGAAAGATCCTCCCGAACAGAGAGGCTGCCCGCTCTCCCAACCCTTGGAACCTTCGGGGAGAGAGGCCGAGGTCGAAGAGGCCTTTCCGTGCCCATGTGGAAAGGCCCCGGCGCAGCACAAGGAGGCCCTCTCGAAGAAGCCAGGTATTGAGATGGAAGTCCCACCTGACCGGCCCCATCCCGTGGTCGGAGAGGAGGACCACCGTCCGGGGTGAGAGCTCCTCCAGGAGCGTGGCCAACGCCGCGTCCGCGGCGGAAAACACTTCGTCCACCTCGGGCTTACCCCAGAGGAAATGTTGGACCGTGTCGGTCTCCTGGTAATGGATACCGAGCACAACGGGCTGGAAGCGCCGCGTTAACGCCAGGGCGGCCTCGGTCTTTGCCCGGATGCTTCCCTTGAGGTCCTCCACCCACCTCCTTCCCGGGAACCACGCGGGGGGATTGGGGGAGTAGCCCGCCTTGCGTGCAAGCCCCGAAGCTTCCTTTGGGTGCGATGCGGCATTGGCCGGGGCGAGGAACCCAGGGACCCAAAAGCCCCGCCGGAGTGGACGGGCGGGATAACCCAGGGGAAAGGCCAAGAAACCTACCGGCACTTCTTCGGCTAGGATCTCCCAAAAGGTGGGATAGGGGAGGTCACGGGAACTCACGAGGTGCGGACGTTCTCCTGCCCGGCGCCGCACGAAGTCCAGGATCCCGTGCTTCCCGGGGTTTACCCCTAGATGGAAGCTCGCCCACGCGGGGGCGGTGATGGGGGGGATGGTGCTTTGGAGGCGCAAGATCCGGGAGCCTCCGAGCATCTCCCGCAGGGAAGGAAGGGTTCCTTCCCCCATTAGCTGGGAGACCATCTCCGGGGAGACCCCATCCCACGCCACCAGAAGAAGCTCAACCCGCGCCATGACCTTCCTCGGAGACGAGCTTTCCCCTACAGTGCCAGTAAAGGAGTCGGGCGTCCCGTCGCACGTAAAGGAAGAGCTCCCGGGGAAGCCGTCGCGGAACCACCCTCCTCGCAGATGTGGGGACACGCAGATCCGGGATGAACACCACCCTGCCCACCCGGGATAGCTTGAGCCCGATGAGGAGATCGTCCGCTTCCGGATAGCCGGTGGGAAAGGAGCCGGTGGGTTCCCGGAACCCGCCTACTTCGAGGAACGCCCCCTTTCGCACGGCGAAGTTCGGCCCCAAGAAGATCGGGATCCCCAGTGCATGAAAAAGCCTCTGCCACCAGCGGAAGACGCCTGCCCACAGGTCCTTTTTCCCTTGATGAGAGGTGGTGCCGTAAACCCCTACTACCCGGGGATCGGAAAACGGGGAGAGGATGCGCTCAAGCCAGTCCGGAGGTGGAACAGTATCGGCGTCGGTGGAGGCGATGAATTCCGCCTTCGCTGCCTCAAATCCCGCCTGCCGGGCCCGGGCGATGCCCCGCTCTCGCAATGTGATCACCCGGGCACCGAACCCCTCGGCCACCTCCACCGTGCCGTCGGAAGACCCCCCGTCCACCACGATCACCTCGAAGTCCTCCAGGGTCTGACGGGAAAGGGCCCCAAGACACTCCCGAAGGTTCTCCGCCTCGTTCAAGGTAGGGATGACCACTGTAGCCTTCACGCCTCCCCCTCCAGGATCCTCCGGTAAAGGGAGACGAGCCTCCTCCCCACGGTCGAAAGCTCATGCCTCCGGGCGAACTCCCGGGCCCCAGCGGAGAGGCGCTCCCGCGTTTCCCCGTCGGACGCCACCGTCTTTATGGCCCGCACGAATTCCTCCACCGAATCCCCTTTAAGACAATGCCTCCCGGGCTCCAAGGACGAGAAAGCCGGGATGTCCCGCAATACCATGGGTTTCCCCAGGGCTGCGGCCTCGAGGAGCACCAGGGACTGGGTTTCCCCGTGGGTGGGGAAGAAGAAGAGGTCACACGCGTCGTACGCCCCTGCGGGGTCGTCCACGAACCCCGCGAAGAGAACGTTCCCCGGGGCCCTCCTTATCTTCCACTCCATCCGCGGATGGAACGCCAGGGGGCCCCAGTGTTTCCCGAACCACACGAAACTGAGGCCGGGAAGGTGGGCTGCGACCTCGAGGAACTCTAACACCCCTTTGCGGGGAAGGATATTGCCCGAGCAGTAAACCACGAAGCCCTTGAGTCCCAATCTATTTCGCCACGCGGCCCTCCGCATTGGATCGGACATGAACCGGGAGAGGTCCGCTCCGTTGCTCACCACGTACACCGGCCCGAGGCCCCGGGCCCGGAGCATCCCCGCGGCGAACTCCGAGGGGGTAAACAGGGCATCGGCCCGGGCGTAGATCCAGTCGAGGAGTTTCTCATACGCGGGGGCCAGAATTCCCGTTCCGGTGAACCCGCCGGCGAAATCGTACCGGCCAATGGAGTGGGCGTGGACCACCACCGGGATCCCCGCTTTCTTCGCTCGTTTCAGGTAATAAAGCGATTTGGGGCCGAACCAGTGGAGGTGGAGGAGGTCATACCTCCCCTTAGGGTCGGTGGTGTAGTCTGCCCCCACGGCTTCCAAGGCCTTCAGGTGGTTTTTGAACGCCACATAAAAGCCGGAACGCGAAAAGAGCTCTGCGGCCTCGAGGTAAACGCAAACCTTCATGCGCAAGAATGGTACAGGATCGCGTATTTTCCCACCAAGGGCTCAGCGCAAAAAGACCGAGAGCAGGTAGATGATGGCGAAAACGGCCACGATGAGGAAGAGGGCCGCGGCGCCGGTGTAAAGCCCCATCCGCAAAACGGCCCTCTTCTGCTCCGGCGATAACTCCACCTTGCGGGGATGCAAGAGCTCCAGGCGCCTGGCCTTCTTCAACATCTTCACCGATAGCCCGATCTTCCCCTGCTTGCGGTATACCACGCCCAGGTTGTGGTGGGCCAGGGCGTGGCGAGGGTCTTCTTCAATGGCCCGCTTGTACGCGTATTCGGCCCGGGAGAGGTCCCCAGCATCGTAGTAGATATTGCCCAAGCGGAAGTAGATCTGGGCCCTTTTGGTCTTGTACTTAAGCGCCTCTACCAAAAGGTCGATCCCTTCCTTGTAGCGTTTCTGGCGCCGGAGCTCCTCCGCCCAGCGGAGGGCTTCCTCACATATCCTCTCCCGCTCCGAGCTCGTCAGCTCTTCCGGTTCCGGGAGCGGAGGAGCGAGAGGCGTTCCTTCACCGCTTTTATATCCAGCCATGTCAGGTATTTGGGGCTCCCCTTCTTCTTGCTCGGGTTACGCAAAAGATAACTCGGATGGAACATCGGGAAGACCTCAATATTCCCTTTCCAACTGAAGAACCTGCCCCTAAGTTGGGTAATCCCCTCCGTGGTCCCCAAAAGCTTCTGGGTTGGGGTGTTCCCCAGGGTGACGATGAGAAAGGGGTTGATCAGGGCAATCTGGGCCGCAAGCCAATCCCAACACGCGTCCATCTCCGTCTTGGTAGGTACCCGGTTACCCGGGGGCCGACACTTGACCACGTTGGTGATGTACACCTCTTCCCGCTGGATTCCCACGGCCGCCAGGATCTGGGTCAAAAGTTGTCCAGCTTTCCCCACGAAAGGCCGACCGGTTTGGTCCTCCGTCTCCCCAGGAGCCTCTCCGATGAACATGAGATCAGCCTCAGGGTTCCCTTCCCCGAAAACGAGGTTGGTACGGCTGCGATGCAGGGGGCAACGCTGGCAGTCACGGACAACTTGGGCCAAATAATCGAGGGAAAAGGTCAGCGTGGCCTTCAAGGACACCTCCCCAACTGGAGCGGGCAACGGGAATCGAACCCGCGACCTTCGGCTTGGGACGCCGACGCTCTACCAACTGAGCTATGCCCGCTTCCACCTGTTATTATACCCACCCAGGCCACCTCAGGCCATCAGGGGCTCCAGGGCCGGCATGGGTTTCCCCTGGAGGAAGGCGAGCGTCGCCCCGCCTCCAGTGGAGAGGTGGTCGAACTTCTCCTCGAGGCCCAGCGCGATCACCGCCTCCCCGGTCTCACCGCCGCCCACTACCGTGAACCCCGGGGCCTCGGCCAGGGCCCGGGCGATGGCCTCGGTCCCCCGGGAGAAGGGCTTGTATTCGAACGCCCCCATAGGTCCCGCCCAGACCACGGTGGCCGCTTCTTTTAGCTTTTCGGAGAAGATCCGCACCGTCTCCGGGCCGATGTCCAGGCCCATCATGTCCGGCGGGATCCGGTCGGCGGGGACGATCACCGTGTCGGCTGAGTCCGAGAGCTCCCGGGCCGCCACCACGTCCCGAGGAAGGAGGAGCAGGACACCGTTCCGGTAAGCCCGCTCGGCGATCCCCTTGACCTTCTCGAGGAGTTCTTCCTCCAGGACCGACCTCCCGATCTCGTAGCCTTTCGCCTTGAGGAAGGTGAACGCCGCCCCGCCCCCGATGAGGATCCCGTCCACTACCGGAAGGAGTTCCTCCAATACCCCCAGTTTGTCCTTGGCCTTCTTCCCCCCGATGAGGAGGTAGTAGGGGCGTTCCGGGGATTCCCGGAGCTTGGAGAGGACCTTTATTTCCTCCTGGAGGAGGAATCCGGCGTAAGCGGGGAGGTACTGGGTGACCCCCACCGTGGAGGCGTGGGCGCGGTGGCACACGGCGAAGGCGTCGTTCACGAAAAGATCGAAGGGCTCGGCCAGCGCCCGGGCGAAGTCCGCGTCGTTTGCCTCCTCGCCCGGGTGAAACCGCACGTTCTCAAGGAGAACCACTTCGCCCGGTCCGAGCCCCTCCACCGTTCGCTTTACCTCATTCCCGATGCAGTCCCCGAGCAAGGGGACTTGGGCGCCGAGGAGGTGGGAAAGGCGTTCTGCCACAGGGCGAAGGGATAACTCTGGCACCTTTTTCCCCTTGGGACGCCCGAGGTGTGACACGATGGCCACCCGCGCCCCTTGGTCCCGGAGCCAGTTTACGGTGGGAAGGGTCTTCCTGATGCGGAAGTCCTCGGCCACCTCCCCGTCCTTAAGCGGCACGTTGAAATCGGCCCTCAAGAGGACCGCTTTCCCTTTGACATCGGCTTCGTGTAGGTCCCGCAAGGTCATCTCCATCACCGAAGTGGATTCTAGCCTCAAGCGGTGGGGTCGCAACGGATAAAGATTTAAAATGCTCCCGCGATATGGAAATTTGGCCGCTCATTTTGGTGGCACTTTTCGCGGGATTCATCGGGCTTTGGGAGCTCGATTGGTCACAGCTTTTCCCCGATCCGGCCCGGGAGACCTTACAGAACCTTTGGGCCGAGATCCAGGGGTGGGACGATTTGGACGCCCGGTTGCGGATCTGGGGAGCGGGAACCGAGCCGGTGCGGATGCGAGTCCAAGCCATCATGGAGGAAGGGGCCCTGAGGGTAGAGCTCCTGGAACCCGAGGAACTGGTGGGACACGTCTACACCTACCGGAAGGGAATGCTGGTCCACTTCCGCCCGGGAAACGGAGGGTTGCGGATCGTTTACCAATTAGGTAAGAAGGGAGAATTTCCCCGGCTTGAGGTGCGCCCACAAGAGCTACGCCTCTCCTTGGAAGAGGCGGAGTCGTTGGGCGCAGGTTGGGGAAATCCCCTGGCCCTCCCTATAGCCTTCCCGGGGTTCGCGGGGACTCCTCCTCCGACCCTCACCTTTTCCCTCGCCCCCGCTCCTTCACCCTGGCTCTACGGGTACAAGCGCCTGCGGATCACCGGGTTTCCCGAGCCCATCGAAGAAGTGGTGCTTTGGCTGGACGATGTCGGAAAGCTACGGGGTGGATCCGTAGTTGTGGGGGAAACGAGGATCACGGTGCTAATAGAAGAACTGCGTCCCAATCTGGGACTTTCGCTTATCGAATTGCTCCAGCTTCCCCGGGCGGAAAGGACGCTTTGGTACTGAGAGGATCAATCGATGTAACGTTTGAACTCCGCGAGGTCCAGCTCCTTGTCCACGAACTCTTCGAACTCCCGCTGCTCGTCCCCGAGGGTCTGTATAGCCTCCTCCTCGTTCAGCGGGAGCTCGATGGCGGACTGGTCGAAGACCTCCTCGGAAATATATATGGGAGCGGAGGTGCGCAGGGCCAACGCCACAGAGTCGGAGGGGCGGGCGTCGATCTCCTTTACTTTTCCGTCGGCGGTGCGCAGGTAGATGGTGGCGTAGAAGGTATTGTCCTTGAGGTCGCTTATGATCACCTTCTCCAGCTTCGCCCCGGCCGCTTCCAGCAGGGCCTTCATGAGGTCATGGCTCATGGGGCGGGGGAACTGTTTGTGTTCGAGGGCGGCGGCGATGGAGATGGCCTCGGGCTGGCCGATCCAAATGGGGAGCACTTTGGAAGAATGACGGTCCTGGAGAAGGATCACTGGCGCTCCGTTTGCGGGATCAACCAACACTGCCTTGACCTCGGCTTCCCTCATCTCGCCTCCTAACGCATCAGGATTATACCCCTGGGGAGAAGGCACAACAATCGTCTATAATGGAACTGAAATGTGCGGGATCGTGGGTTATGTGGGTCACCGGGAGGCCCGGGAGGTGTTGTTGGAGGGGCTGCGGCGCTTGGAGTACCGGGGCTACGACTCCGCGGGCCTTGCCACTTGCGCCGAGGGGAGGATCTATCTTCTGCGTCAGGTGGGGAAGCTGGAGCGGCTCCTGGCAGCCGCCGCCGAGGCGGAGCTTCCGGGAACACTGGGCATCGGACACACCCGCTGGGCTACCCACGGCCTCCCCACCGAGGACAACGCCCATCCCCACCTGGACTGCTCTGGAAAAATCGCTCTTGTCCACAACGGAATCATCGAAAACTACCGGGAACTCAAGGAAAAACTCATAAAACTTGGACATGTTTTCACCTCCCAAACTGATACCGAGGTCCTCGCCCACCTCATCGAGGAATACTATCGGGGAGAGCTTTTGGCGGCGGTGCTCCGGGCCTTGAAAGACGTCGAAGGGGCTTTCGCCATCGCGGTGCTCCACTCGGATCACCCCCGGGAGCTCGTGGGGGCGCGCCTGGGTAGCCCCCTGGTGGTGGGGAAAGGGGAAGACGAGAACTTCCTCGCCTCTGATGCCCCAGCCCTCCTCCCCTACACCCGGGAGATGTATTTCCTGGCCGATGGGGAAGTGGTCCAGCTGAAACCCAATGGAGTGGAGCTTTTTTCCGCTGACGGCGAGAGGAAGGAACCCCGCTTCCAGAAGGTGCCCTGGGATCCCCTCACCGCCGAGAAGGCGGGCTACCGCCACTTCATGGAGAAGGAGATCCACGAGCAGCCTCGGGCGGTGGGGGACACGCTCCTTGTAGGAAAGGAGGTGCCCTGGGAGGGGAAGCTCGGGGACCGTTTCTTGCGGGAGCTGCAGGAGGTGGTGCTAATCGCCTGCGGCACCTCCTATCACGCGGCCCTGGTGGCCGAGTACCTGTGGGAACCCCTCATAGGGGTCCCCGTCCGGGCCCAGATCGCCTCGGAGTTCCGCTACAAGGACCCGGCGGTGGGGGAGGGGACGTTGGTAGTGGGGGTGTCACAGTCGGGGGAGACTATCGACACGTTGGTGGCGGTGCGCCAAGCCAAGGAGAAAGGCGCCAAAGTGCTGGCGCTTTCCAACATCATGGGCTCGGCCATCCCCCGGGAGGCCCACGCCGCTTTCTACACCCGGGCGGGGCTCGAGATCGGGGTGGCGGCCACCAAGACCTTCACGGCACAGCTCGTGGCCCTCTCCCTCCTGGGGCTCCACCTCGCCCGACTGCGAGGGCGCATAAGCCGTGAGGAGCTGGAGGAGAGGCTCCAGTCCCTGCGCCGGGCCCCGGACCTCGTGGTCCAGGCCCTGGCGGCCGAGGAGAAAGTTGAGGCGCTGGCCGAGACCTACTACAAGGCCACGGACGCCCTCTATCTCGGCCGGGGGATCCTGTACCCCCTCGCGCTCGAGGGGGCGTTGAAGCTCAAGGAGATCTCCTACATCCACGCCGAGGCCTACCCCGCGGGCGAGATGAAGCACGGCCCCATCGCCCTCATCGACGAGACGATGCCGGTGGTCTTCCTCATAAGCGGCGCCGAGCTCTGGGAGAAGTCGCTGGCCAACATGGAGGAGGTAAAGGCCCGGCGGGGGATCCTGATCGTCTTCACCGACAGAGTGTCGGAGGAGCTCACCGCGTTGGCGGACCACATCGTGCCCCTTCCCCAGGCCCCCCGGGAGCTGGTGCCGCTGGTGTTCGCCCCACCACTGCAGCTTCTTGCCTACCACATCGCGAGACTCCGGGGCACCGACGTGGACCAGCCCCGGAACCTGGCCAAAACCGTCACCGTGGAGTGAGTTTTTCCCGATTTGGGGTACGCTGTAGGGAGATGATCCGCTTAGGTTTGGCGGCGCTTTTGGGGATGTGGCCGGCAGCGGTCCTGGCCGCCGAAGGGGGCAGGGAGGCCCTGGGTTCCCAGCTCCTTTCCTTCATCGACTCCGCAGCGTACCTCATCGGGAGCGCTTTGGCGTGGTTGATCGGGCTCGTGCTCCCGGGCTCCGTTAACCCCTCGTTGGTCAAGCCCCTGGGATACTTGGGGCTCATCACCCTTCTTTTGCTCCTCTTCAATTTACTTGAGGCGGCGCGGAAGCTCATTTGGCTTTTGGTGGTGGTGGGCTGGGTCTTGATGATCGCCCGCATCCTCCTCGAGGCCTTCCACCGTTAGCTTAAGCCCTTGGCGATCATACGGAAGGCGGCGTAGAAGAGCGCCAGGCTGAAGATCCGCCGCAGGGCCCGCTGGGGGAGTTTCTTTGCCGTCCGGGGGCCGATCTGGGCCCCGAGGACGATCCCCAACGCCAAGGGTAGCACGAACTCCCAATGGGTGTTCCCCGCCAGGGCGTGTTGCACCGTGGCGATCCCGGCGGAGGGGATCATAACGAGAAGGCTTGTTGCCACGGCAGTGTGGATCTCTATTCCCAAGAGGAATGAGAACCCGGGCACCATGATGGTCCCACCCCCCAGGCCGAAGAGTCCGGCGGTGATCCCCGCCAGCGCCCCCACCAGAAGGCCTCCCCAGGGATAAGGAAGGAGCCGCCTCGGCGCGCCGCCGAGTTCCTTGGGCGTCTTCCCGAAAGCCATGACCAACCCCATGAGGGCGAGGAAAACGCCGAAGGCCACTAGGATCCCCCCCGACTCCACCCGCCCGCTCAGGGCGGCGCTTCCCCAGGAGGTGAGGACCGCCGCGGGGGCGGTCCAGAGGGCGAGCCCCAGGTCCCCGGTGCGGGAGCGTCGGTAGGCCACCGAGGCCGAAAGCCCCATGAACAGTACCCCGGCGATGCTGGTGCCCACCGCCCCCTGGGCGTTCCCCACGAACCCTCCGAGGACCAACAGGGGCACCATGAACGAACCCCCGCCGATCCCAATCATGGAGGAGACAATCCCGATCGCAACGCCGCTTCCGAAGAGGGTGAGGAATTCCATAACCTAAAAGGATATTCCAAAGAACTGGGACCCACCACATCATGCAATGGGGTCCAGCCGGGGAATATCACGACGGTAATAGAGCTCGGGAGGACAGGTTTTCTCTAGGATGCTTTCCAGACGGGCTTTAGCCTCAGCCGGGGTAGGCCCGCGGGAAAGGAGGGCCACGCTTCGGGACGAGGTGGTGAGGTAACGTCCGTCCTCTTCACGCACTGACGCGAAGTACACCTCGATCCCCGCCGCCTCCAGCTCCTCCAGGGGCAACGTAAAGGACCGCCCCACCTCGGGGGCCTCCGGGTACCCCCGGGGGACGAGGTACTTGCAGACCGTGGCCTCGCGAGCAAACTCGACTTCACTCACCAGGTTCCCGGCAGCGATGGAAGCGAACACATCCACGGGATCGGAGACAAGTACCGCCAAGACGTTCATCGCCTCTGGATCCCCGAAACGGACGTTGAACTCGATCACCTTGGGGCCTTCGTGGCTACGGATGAACTGGCCGTAAAGGATCCCCCGATAAGGGACGCCCGTGGCCTTCCTCAACTTCACCACCGTTTCCTCCACGATCCCCAGCGCGATCTCGAAATCCGTGGGGGAAAGGAAGGGCAGGAGGTGGTCGGTACAGGAGAAGGAACCCATACCCCCGGTCATGGGGCCGGTGTCTCCTTCATGGGCGTACTTGTAGTCCTGTACCAGAGGCATGGGGAGGCATCGCTTCCCATCGGTGAACACCATCAACGAGAATTCTTCACCCTCCAAGCGTTCCTCTACGAGGATCTTCCCGTCGCGCTCGATAAAAGAGCGGGCGTAATCCAGAGCCTCCTCCAGATCGGAAAGCTGTCGTCCCAGGACTCTCACACCCTTCCCCCCGGTGAGCCCAATGGGCTTCAAGACCGAGGCGGGATGGGATCGCAGGTGGTCCTCCAGCGCGCGGAGGTCGGAGAAGGTCCACCAGCGGGGGTAACCACGCCCGATGTATCGCGTCATGAACTCCCGCATGAACGCCTTGTCCGCTTCGATCCGGGCCAGGGCCCGCCGCGGCCCCACGCAGGGGAATCCTTTCTCCTCCAGCACATCCACTGCACCAGCGGCCAGCGGGGTCTCGGGGCCGAAGACGATGAGGTCGGGCTTGATCCGGCGGGCATAGCCCGCAAGTGCCACGATGTCGGCCAGAGGACCCTCGGACCAGTCTTCGGCCAGACGCACGATCCCGGGGTTGGGGGTGGCCATATATGCGAAGATGCGGGGTTCCTGAGGTGAGCGGCTAAGGGCCGCGACGATGGCGTGCTCCCTCGCCCCGTGTCCCACCACGAGGACCTTCATCCCGTCCCCCTTATACGACGTGCTGCCGCCATAAGCTCCCGCACCCTCTCGGGATCCACGGGGTTGTGGACGTTGCCTCCTTGCTTGAAGTAGCTGCCCACGATGGCCCCATCGGCCACCGCGAGGAGCTCGGGGACGCTCTCCGGCGTAATACCGCTCCCCAGAAGGACCTTCGCCTCCGGGAACTCCTCCTTAAGGCGCCGCACGAGGTCCAAAGGCGCGGCCTCGCCGGTCCGGGCCCCCGTGAGGATCACCGCATCGGCGAGCCCCCGCTCCAGGGCATCCCGGGCCGAATCGTTGATGTCCCGGGCGGGAAGGGCATGGGTGTACTTCCCCTGGACATCTGCCAATATCGCCACCCCTTCTGCCCCCAGGGTCTGGCGCAGGCGCATGAGGTCGGGAGCTGCGGGGAGCAGGGGGCCCATGTCCGAAAGCAAAAGGTCCACGAACCCCTCCACCCGGATGAAATCCAACCCCAAACACCAGGCGAGGTAGAGTTCGTCCTCGGCGTCGTTGAAAAGGAGGTTCACCCCCACCGGGATGTCCACCGCCTCGCGCACGCGGTGGGCCACCGCCGCCATGGCGATCAGGGTGGGGACGGGGACTTTCCCGATAGGGTAGGGGTAATCGTGGAAATTCTCCACCAGGATGGCATCGACGCCCCCCTCACGCAGGGCCTCCGCCTCCCTGAGGGCGAACCGCACGATCTCTCCCAACGGCTCGCCCCGATACCCGGGGGAGCCGGGAAGCGGGGGGAGATGTACCATCCCGATGATCGGCTTCTTCAATTTCCACAAGCGGGATCCTCCCATCTTACCTCACCTCCTTGTCGCGAGAGAAATTCCTTCAGTTCGGCGTGGGTGGGCGCATAGGCACCGGTTCGTTGTGCTACCAGGGCGCCGGCGGCGTTCCCCCATCGCGCCGCTTCCCGCAGCGACATCCCTCGTGTGAGGGCGAGGAGGAAGGCCGCGTTGAAGGCGTCGCCACAGCCGGTGGTGTCCACGGCCCGCACCGGAAAGGAAGGTGCGGTGAAGACCTCGCTGCGCCTCGCCACCAGGGCCCCGTGTTCTCCCCTCTTCACCACGACCAAAGCGCATCTCTCCCGGAGAAGATCCACCGCCCCGTCCAGGTCTCCGCGGGCGGTGAGGGTCCGCGCCTCCCCTTCGTTGAGCAGTAAGACCGAAAGGGAAGGGAAGATCGGGGAAAAGTAATCCATGCCTTTGCCGGCCCCCGCCGATCCCGGATCCAGGACGAGCCGCGGGAGTCTTCTGCTCGTCCGATACCACTCCCCCAAGGTTTCGACGGTAGAGGGAAGGGGATCAGCCACGTAAAGCCACTCCGAATCCTCGAGGTATTCCAGATCATCGGGGATGAGTTTCCGTCGGGCGTTAGCCCCCCGGGTATAGAGGAGGCGTCTGACCCCGTTCCGTTCCACCAGTGAGAAAGCACGGCCGCTCGGTCCCTCCACCGTTAGCACGCGCCGGGTGTCCACCCCTGAGGCGGCGAGGTGGGCCCTCAAGGACCGGCCCGCCGAGTCCGTGCCCACGGCCCCGATCATCCCCGCCCGCCCCCCCAAGCGGGCGAAGGCC
>DFNI01000030.1 GCA_002375995.1 Acetothermia bacterium UBA3571
CGGCGCGCGCTTTCAGAGATGTCCCTGGGCAAAGGGACTCCACTTTTGATCGCCCTGGAACGCCCGGGTGGCTCCGTCTCCCGCTACGAAACGGTCCCCCCTCCCCCCTCACACCCCAGGGCGGCGGCGAACTTCTCCTATGCTGGGAGGTTATTCAAAACCCTCCTTTTGGCAACGCGGTGGGCACCGGGCCTACATCGGCGGCCCGAAGGAGGTGGGCGAATTCATCCGGGAACTCTATTCCCCCGGGGTGAGCGTGCGTTCGACCGAGAGATGATGGAGGAGATCTACGGGCACCTTTCGAAATTGAGGTTTGTGCCCCCTTGACGTACCTCCCGAACGGCAACGCTCCGTGCCCCTGGGGGGACATTTCGAGGGTTGCCGTAGGCTACCAGGGCCGAGAGCTTGCGGGCCGCCCAGGAGAGGCTGGAGGTCGGAGACCAGGGGGCCCGGAAGATCTGGGAGACCATGGGGATATATCTTGGATACGCCGTGGCGCACTATTCCGAGTTCTATTCATTCCGCCACGTGTCGATCCTGGGGCGGTGCACATCGGGAAGAGGCGGGCGGATCCTGCTTGAACGGGCTCGGCACGTGCTGGGGTGGAATTCCCCGACCTTTCGCGAGCGGTGGAGCTGCACCTTCCCGACGAAAAGAGCCGGCGTGTGGGACAGGCGGTGGTGGCGGCCAGCCTCCCCGTTCTTTGAGGTGAACGCGTTGGGGGAAGTTATTTGCCTTTCGCTGTTCGTTGAAGTCTGATATCCGATAGCCGCTTCGCCGCCTTGGCCACAGTGTAATACCTCAACGCGGAACAAAGGGCTTCCCGGAAGCCCAGTTGAGGCATGGGGCCGGCGCCGGTATCTTTCTTTTCACGATGAAGGCCTGCGTCCTCACCTGGGGCTGCCAGCTCAACGAGCACCGCTCCGAGGAGATCGAGGGGGTGCTCCAGGCGGCCGGTTATGAGATTGTCTCCCGCCCCGAAGAGGCGGATGTGGTGGTGCTGAATACCTGCATGGTCCGGCAGCGGGCCGAGGACAAGGTGGTCGGCCGCCTCGGGGAGCTGTGGCACCTGAAGAAACGGCGCCCCCTCATCATCGGGGTGGGGGGTTGTATGGCCCAGGGGAGGAAGGAGGAACTCCTCAAGTATTCGGCGGTGGATTTCGTCTTCGGTTCCGCCAACGCCTCGGAGATCCCGGCGCTCATCGAGCGGGCGCTCCGGGGGGAACGGGCGGTTTCCCTCCCCCACCCCGATAGGATCGAGCGCCTCCCCGTGCGGCGCAGGAGCTCCTTCCAGGCCTATGTGACCATCGCCGAGGGATGTTCGCACTCTTGCGCTTACTGTATCGTCCCCTTCGTCCGCGGCCCCATGCGCTCCCGCCCCATGGGAGAAGTCCTGGGGGAGCTGTGGGAGCTCGCGGAGGCGGGGTACAAAGAAGTCACGCTCCTCGGCCAGAACGTGGACGCCTACGGAGCGGACCTCCGGGATGGGACGAACTTCGCCCGGCTCCTGCGGGAAGCGGCGAAGATCCCCATCCCCCGCATACGGTTCACTTCCTCCCATCCGGCATACATGACCGAGGAGACCATCGCCGCCATCGCCGAAGGCGAGAACATCTGCGAGCACGTGCACCTCGCGGTGCAGTCGGGGAGCAACAGGATCCTCGCGGCCATGCGCCGGGGCTATACTCGGGAGCGGTTCTTAAAGATCGTGGAGCGACTCCGGGCCGCGATCCCAGAAGTCAACATCACTACCGACATCATCGTGGGCTTCCCCGGGGAAACCGAAGAGGATTTCGCCGAAACCCTCTCCCTAATCAGGGAGGCCCGCTTCGGCACCGTATACGTGGCCATGTACTCCCCCAGGCCCTACACCGCGGCGGCAAGACTTCCCGACAATGTGCCCCAAGAGGAGAAGAAGCGGCGCCTGGAGGCGGTGTTGGAGGAGACGCGCCAGATCGCCCAAAGGATAAACGAAGAGAAGGTGGGAAAGGTGGAGGAGGTCTTAGTGGAAGGGTACTTGGAGAGCAAAGGCCTTTACCACGGAAAAACCCGGGACATGCGGACCGTGCTCCTCCCCGGGGACGAGGGGATGGTGGGCGAGTTCGTGTGGGTTAGATTCGAGCGGGCCACCCCAGGGGCTCTGTACGGTGAGCCGGTCAAGGAGCCGGTGGCATGATCCTCACCGTAACCCTCAATCCCACCCTGGACAAGTTCTATTGGGTCGATCATCTCCCGTTGTCCTTGGAGCGGGTGGAGGAAGAGATCCTCATCCGGGCCCGCAAATCTGTCTCCAGCGCCGGCGGCAAAGGGATAAACGTCTCGGTGTTCCTGGCCTGCATGGGGGTGGAGACGGTGGCCATGGGGTTTCTGGCCGGACACACCGGCCAGATCATCCTCCGGGACCTCCTCGAACGAGGGGTGACGGCCAACTTCGTGTGGATCGAAGGGGAGAACCGGACCAACATCACCATCCTCGAGAAGGGAAAGGAATATCATCCTGTGAAGATCCACGAGGAAGGCCCCCGCATCCCCACCCACGCCCAGGAGCTCTTCCTCAAGAAGTACCGGCGGATGCTGAAGCGGGCGGAGTACGTAGTGTTGGCAGGGGCGATCCCTCCCGGAATCCCCGAGACCATTTATAAAGACCTCGCTCGGGAAGCGAAGGCGGCGGGGGTTAAAGTGGTGGTCCACGCCGGCAGGCGCCCCCTGTGGGAGGCGGTCAAAACCGGCCCCTTCTTCGTCAAGCCCGATGTGCGGGAGGAGCTTGTGGTGGGGGATATGCCCGTTCGAACCGAAGAGGAGATCGTCGCCGCGGGAAAGAAGGCCGTGGAGTACGGGTGTCAGGCGTGCCTCATCTCCCACCATATCACCGGGGACATCCTCATAACCCCGGAAGGGATTTGGGAATACGAGGCTGAAATCCCTCTTACCAAGTTCAAGAACTTGGTGGGGGCCGATGACGCCCTGGTGGGCGGGGTCCTTTACCGACTGACCAAGGGGGATGACCTCTTGGAGGCAGTGAAGTTCGGGATGGCGGCGGCCCTGGCCTCCGCGGAGGTGGAACCCAAGCTCTGCCTTGCCCCCGCTGTGATCGAGCACGAGATGCGTACCGTGGAAGTACGGCGTAAGGAGGACCGGTGAAGGCCCGGGAGCTCATGCGGCGCGACCTCACCTCGGTGGAACCGGACACCTTGATCCACGAGGCCATTTACCTCATGGAGCAGGCGGGGCTGTCCACCCTCCCGGTGGTGGACGAGGAAGGGAAGTTGGTGGGCATCATCACCGAGCACGACCTCATCCACGCCGCCCTCCCGGAGTACTTCGAGATGCTCCACTCCATCTCCTTCCTTCCCAACCTGAACCAGATCCAGAAACGCCTCAAGGAGATGGCATTCAAGCCCGTCTCCGATTACATGAAGGAGGTCCTCTCGGTACACTTGGACGACGAAGACCTCCACATCGCGGACTTCCTCATCCGCAAGCGCTTGAAACAGATCCCGGTGGTGGACGACGAAGGGCACCTGGTGGGGGTCATCCGCCGCATAGATATCCTTTCGCGCCTCGTCCGCTGATGGAGTTCTTCGCCCTGGATCTCGAGACCACGGGGCTCGACCCCCGGGAGGACGAGATCCTGGAGATCGCCTGGGTCAGGTTCCTGGGGGGAAAGCCCCGGGAGCGCTTCCAGACCCTGGTGCGGGTGGCCTTCCTCCCCAAGGAGGTGGAGGTCCTCACCGGGATCTCTCCCGAGCGGCTCCGGCGGGCTCCACCCCTTTCCGAAGTCTTACCCGGGGTCTTTGCGAGGCTGGCGGACAAGGTGGTGGTGGCCCACAACGCCCCCTTCGACCGCGCCTTCCTAGAATATGCCGCGGCACGGTTGGGTTTGGAACTCCCGGAGATCTACTGGGTGGACACCCTGGCCCTTTCCCGGGCCATCTGGCCGGAACGGGAAAGCCACGCCCTCCCCGCCTTGCGGGAGGTCTTGGGGCTCGAGGCCCGGGAAGCCCACCGGGCCCTTCCCGACGCCGAGGCCACCGGCTACCTCTTCCTCGAGGAGCTCGCCGCCTTTCCCTATCTCCCTGAGCCCACCCAGGCCTCGATCCTCCGCGGGGTACCGCCCCCGGCCCGGGAGCTACTCGCGGTCGGAGCCCAAGGGGACGCGGGGACAACGGGAAAAGCGGTGCTCGAAGAGGTCTTTTCCCTTCTCTCCCGAAAGATCCCCGGATTTCAGCTGCGGAAGGCACAGCTGAGGTACGCTGTCTGGGTGGAGCGGGCCCTGCGGGAAGGGGGGGTTTACCTTCTCGAGGCCGGCCCGGGAACGGGCAAGACCTATGGGTACCTCGTGCCCCTCCTTTTGGCCCAGGAGGGCCGCGCGGTGATTTCCACCCGCACCAAAGCCCTGCAGGATCAGCTTTGGCGCCGGGATCTCCCCGTCCTCCGGGAGGCGCTGCGGGCCGACGTCCAAGTGGCCCTCCTCAAGGGCTTTGATAACTACGTCTGCCCCTGGGCCCTGGAACGGGAGGGGGGACTCTTTTCGGGATCCCTCCGGGAACGGATTGAAGGGTGGTTCTCGGAAACAGAGACCCTTGAGGTGGGGGAGCTCTACGGGCTTTTGGGTTTCGACCCCGAGGTCCGCGGGCTCGTGGAACGGGTTCGGGCTCGTCCCCACCGCTGTTTGGGAAGGGAGTGTCCCTTCTTCTCCCGTTGTCCCCCCCGCCGCGCGCGGAGGTCCGCCCAGGAGGCCGAGATCGTGGTGGCGAACCATTCCCTCCTCGTCGCCGATTTCCTCGCCGGGGGCGGGATACTGGGGGAGTACCAGGTGCTCATCGCCGACGAGGCCCATGCGCTTCCCAAGGCGTTCGAGGAGGGCCTCACGAGGTCCATCTCCCCCGCCGATGTAGCGGCACTCCTGGAGGAGATGGAGGCGATGCTCCCTCCCCAGGCCATTCCCCGGAAGGAGCTGCGAGGGGTCTGGGCCGAGTTGCGACGCCTCCGGGAACGCCTCCACGTCCTCCTTCCCGATGACCCTGCGCCCTATACCCACCGGGAGGGCCTGCGTTTCCTCTCCGCGGCCCAGGAACTCATCTGGAGGCTGGTGGCCCTTAAAGAGGCCCTGGAAGATGGACTTCCCGGGTTGGAGGGGGAGGAGAAGGGATTGGTCTCGGGGGAGATCGCCGCCCTCGAGGAGTTGGTTTCCGAGATGGAGTACGTGTTGGCTGCTCAGGGGGAGGAGGTCTTCTGGAGCGAGAAGGACCCGGATATCCGGTTCTACGCCACCCCCCTAGAGTTCGGGGACCGCCTCGCCGCGGATTTGTGGGGACGGATACGCACCGCGATCCTCACCTCGGCCACCCTTTCGGTGGGGGGGAGGGTTGATTTCCTGGTGCGGGAGCTCGGGCTCGGGAATGTCGTCCACCGCGTTTTCCCCGCCCAGGAGGTGGACCAACGGGGACGCGTGTTCCTCTTGGAGTTCTTCCCCGGCCCCAACGAGGACACTTACGTGGCTTCCCTGGCTGAACTCCTCTTGGGGCTTCGGGAGAGGTTCCGGCGCAAGGTCATGGTGCTTTTCACCTCTCGGAAGATGTTGCGGGCGGTACGGGAAAGGTTGCCCCAGGAGGGGGTGATCTCCCAGCTGGACTGGGGCGACGCCGCGCAAGCGGTGGAGGCCTTCCGCGGAGCCGACGCCCCCGCGATCCTATTGGGATTGGACAGCCTCTGGGAGGGGGTCGACTTCCCCGGGGAGGAGTTGGAGATCCTGGTGGTGGCCCGACTCCCCTTCCCCAATCCCGCCGATCCCCTGATCAAGGCCAAGGAGGAGAAGCTCCGCGCCCAGGGGTTTGAGCCCTTTCGGGCCCTCTACCTTCCCCGGGCGGTCCTAAAGCTGGCCCAAGGGGTGGGGCGGCTCCTCCGCACCCCCGAGGACAGGGGCGCTGTGATCGTGGCCGACCCCCGCATCGTTACCCGGCCCTACGGTGAGGTCTTCCGGACCAAGCTCACCCTGCCCATAAGGACCGTGGGCGACCTGGAAGAGCTCCTCTTTGCCCTGGAGGAGGTGTTCGCATAACCTGATGCAGCCATGTTCGTGCGTTGGTCCAAGTACCTCTTGCCCACACGGAAGGATGCGCCGACGGAAGCGCACCCCCCGTTGCGGTTGATGCTCCAGGCGGGCCTCATCCGCCGGTTAGGCCCAGGGATCTACGGTTTCCTCCCTTTAGCCTCCCGCGCCTTGGAGAGGATCGAGGGGATCGTGGGGGAAGAGGTAGAGGCAATCGGGGCCTTGAGAATTGGGCTTCCCCACCTCCAGCCAACCGGAGGCCCGCCTGGGTCCACACCAGGGGGATTCCGCCTCACCGACGCAAAAGGGCGGGAGTTCGTCCTCGGCCCAAGCGGTGCTCGGGCCGCGGTGTCCCTCGTCGCCGGGGATATAAACTCCTGGCGTGACCTCCCCGTGGTCCTTTACCGCTTCGGCCACGGGTACCGGGACGCGGCCGGCCACTGGGCCCGGGAGTTCCCCTTACACGAGGCCTTCAGCTTCTGTGCCGATCAGGAATCGTTGGAGGAAACCTACCGGCACATGGCCCGTGCCTATTCCCGGGTATTGGCCCGCTGTGGGCTTGCCCCAAAGGCGGTGAAAGTGCCCGACGAAGCCCCGGGGGAGGAAAGTTCCCTAGCCCTTGTGGTCCTCGGGGATAAGGGGGAGGAAGAGATCGCGGTTTGTGCCTCCTGTGGGTACGCTGCGGACCGGCGGCTGGCCCGCGCAAAACCCCCGGCCCCTCCGCCGGGGGAGGAGCGGGCCCTGGAGCTCGTGGAGACCCCGGGAGTGCGCACCGTGGAGGGGTTGGTGGGTTTCCTCGGGGTGAGCCCGGACCAGGTGGTGAAGACCTTCCTTTACGTGGGAAAAAAGGGGGCTTTAGCGGCGCTCGTGCGGGGCGATCACGAGCTGGAGGAGGAGAAGCTCCGCCGGGCCATAGGGGACCACGATATGCGGCGGGTGGACCACCCGGATGAGGCGCGGGAAATCGCCGGGGCCCCCT
Organism: Acetothermia bacterium UBA3571; assembly: GCA_002375995.1. Taxonomy (GTDB): domain Bacteria; phylum Bipolaricaulota; class Bipolaricaulia; order Bipolaricaulales; family Bipolaricaulaceae; genus UBA3571. The sequence continues at coordinate 7,032 of DFNI01000030.1, forward strand.
TCGGGTACCTTGGTCCCATCGGCCTTTCGGTCCCCATTTGGGCGGACGAGGCGGTGCGTGATATCCCCGCCGCGGTGGTGGGCGCCAACCGGGAGGGGTACCACTACGTGGGCGCAAAGGCGGACCGTGACTTCAAGGTCGAGGGGTACCTCGACCTCCGCCGCGTCCGCGAGGGGGACCTCTGCGGCCAATGCGGAGCCCCCTTGCGGATAAAGAATGGCATCAAGGTGGCGGAGCTTTACACCGGGGCTGCGGGGACGACCTTTTCTGACCGGGATGGCCGGACCAAGCCCGTGCTTTTGGGGCGGTACACCCTGGAGCTTCACCGGATTTTGGAGGCGGTGGTGGAAAGGCATCACGACGACGCTGGAATCATCTGGCCCGTGGAGATCGCCCCCCTTCACGTGGCCGTGGTGGTTTTGCGGCCGGATGTGCTCGAGCAAATGGAATTTGCCGAGCGCACGGCCAGTGCTTTGGCGAATTCCAGCCTCGAGGTCCTCCTGGACGATCGGGACCGCTCCCCGGGGGAGAAGTTCCACGATGCGAAGCTCATCGGGGCGCCCGTCATGCTGGTGGTGGGCCCTCGAGCCCTCAAGCGGGGGGAGGTGGAGGCGGAGCGACGTTGGGACGGGGCGCGGGCTTCCTTCCCCGCCGAACCGGCCGCGGTGGTGGAGGGGGTGCGGGAGCTTCTGCGCGCCGAGTGCAGTTGACTTGTGCTGGGGCGAAAGCTATACTGAGGTGTCAGCTCTAGGAGAAAGTCCCCATGCGAGTTTCGGCAATCATTCCGGCCTTCAATGAGGCCGATCGTATTGAAAAGGTCCTCGAACCCCTGAAGGAAGTTCCCGAGGTGGAAGAGATCATCGTCGTCGACGATGGCTCCTCCGACGATACCGCCGAAGTGGCGCGAGCCCATGGGGTCAAGGTGATCCGGTTTCCCGAGAACAAGGGGAAAGCGTTGGCACTCGATGCGGGGGTTAGGGCGGCGAAGAACGAACTTCTCCTCTTCCTCGACGCCGATCTTACCGGGCTTCGTCCGGAACACATAAAGAAGCTCCTGAACGCGTATGCGGAAGGGGGAGCGGATATCGTGATCGGGGTCTTCAAGGAGGGCCGAGCGGCTACAGACCTATCCATGAAGATCGCCCCCTTCCTCTCGGGCCAGAGGGTGTTGCATCGGCGCGTGTG
>DFNI01000040.1 GCA_002375995.1 Acetothermia bacterium UBA3571
TTCGTGATCCTGGACGAGGCCCAGAACACCACCCACACCCAAATGAAGATGTTCCTGACGCGGCTTGGGTTCGGCTCCAAGGCGGTGATCACCGGGGACATCACCCAGGTGGACCTGGTGGGGCGGACCTCGGGCCTTAGGGAGGTGATCGAGATCCTCTCCGGGATTCCCGGGATCGCCTTCGTGTATTTGGACCGGCGGGACGTGGTGCGCCACCCGCTGGTCAGGGCGATCATAGAGGCATATGAGCGATACGAGAAAGGCCAACAAAAACGGAAAGAAGGCCCCGCAGAAGCTTCGGCCTGAGCGACACTTCGCCCCCGAGCTCGTTACCGCCGTTGTCGTTTTGGGTGGGCTTTCTGTGGCGCGGCTGGGCGGGGGATTACGGCTTACTCCTTGGTATCAGGCCCTGGGCGCGGTGTTCGCGGGGGGGCTTGCCCTCTTCCTCGTGCGCCGCGCAGCGGGCTGGGGTGCGGCCCAGGAACGGTTTTGGTTGGGCTCGGTCCTAGCGGGGGTCCTGCTTTCGGTGTTGGGGGGTGCAGGGTCCCCGTATCTCGTCCCCTGGGGCGTGTCCACCGGCCTGGGAGCTCTCTTCTTCGGTACCCCCTTTGGGATCCGGATATTGTTGCCGCTGGTGGCGTGGGGGGCAGTGTATTTGGGGGTAGGGCCAGCAGTGGCCGGGCTCCTGGGCGGACTGCTCATGGCGATGGCCATGCCCGAGGTGAGGAAGGCGCGTGAATTCCTGGCTGCCGGGGCATTGGCGGGGGTGACCACTGGGGTTGTAGCCCTGCTTTTCCTGTGGGATGCCGGGACCGTGGGTGTCCTTGCCGCCTTTCTGTCCGGTCCGGCGGCGACGCTCCTCATTTGGAGCGTACTGCCCCTGGTGGAACGGGTGCTAGATCGCACGAGCCCCTTGAGCTTGGTGGAGCTCCTGGATCCGTCGCATCCCTTGCTGGAGGAGCTTAGGCGGGAGGCCCCGGGCACCTATTACCATTCCCGGAACGTTTCGGCCTTAGCGGAGGCAGCGGCCCGGGCCATTGGGGCCAACGCGCTGCTTGCGGCGGTGGGAGGGCTCTACCACGACATCGGCAAGCTCACTCGGCCCGACTTCTTCGTGGAAAACCAAGACGGTGCCAACCCCCACGATGAGCTGAACCCCTCCCTCTCCAAAGTGATCCTTTCTGCCCACGTTAAGGAAGGAATAGAGCTCGCCCGCCGCCACGGGCTCCGCGGGGACGTGATCCACTTCATCGCCACCCACCACGGGACCTCGGTGATGCGTTATTTCTCGGAGCGGGGGGTGGAGCAAGGGCTTCCCGCCGATGAGTTCCGTTACGCCAACCCCCTACCCGACACCAAGGAGACCGCCATCGTGATGCTGGCCGATCCCCTGGAGGCGGCGGCGCGGACCCGCCCCCGGGAGGAGATCCCGGAGCTGGTGGAGAAGACGGTGGAAGAGCGAATGCGCGACGGACAGTTGGATCGTGCTCCGCTTACCATGGCGGACTTGGCCAAGGTCAAACAGGCCTTCGTGAAGGTACTCCAGGGTATGGCCCACAGCCGGGTGGCGGATTATCCTATGTATCAGGGGCAATGATGGGCGAGGAAATGCGGACGGAGGACCTCGAGGCGGTAAAACGCAGGATCGAGGAGCTCCGGGACCTCATCCGCAAGTACGACTATTACTACTACGTCCTCAACCGGCCCCTGGTATCCGACGCGGAGTACGACGAGCTCTTCCGGGAGCTCCAGGAGCTCGAGGAGAAATACCCCCAGTTCGTGACCCCCGATTCCCCCACCCAGCGGGTAGGGGCCCCACCCGCAGAGGAGTTCAAGCAGGTACGCCACGCGGTCCCCATGCTCTCCCTCCAGAACTGCTTCACCGAGGAGGAGTTTCTGGAGTGGGATCGCCGGATAAAGCGGATGCTGGGGACGGAAAAGGTGGCCTACGTGTGCGAGCCCAAACTGGATGGGCTGGGAGTGGAGCTCGTCTACGAGAACGGGGTCTTCACGGTGGGCTCCACCCGGGGTGACGGCTACGTAGGCGAGGACGTGACCAACAACCTGAAGACCATAAAACAGATACCCCTGCGCCTCCTCTCCGACGAGATCCCCCCGCCGCGGCTGCTCGAAGTGCGGGGCGAGGTCTACATGGAGAAAGAGGACTTCAAGCGCCTCAACGAGGAGCGGGCCAAGCGAGGCGAGCCCCTGTTCGCCAACCCCCGGAATGCCGCTGCAGGGTCCCTGAGGCAGCTGGATCCTTCCGTTACCGCCGCCCGTCCCCTAAAGGTGTTCTTCTACGCCTTGGGCCGGGTGGAAGGGTTCGAGATAAGGACCCAGGAGGAGCTCTTAACCACCCTTCCTAAATGGGGCCTCCCCGTAAACCCCATCTGGAAGAAGTGCGAGACCCCGGAGGAGGCGATCGAGTTCTACCACGAGCTTCTGGAGAAGCGGGAAGAACTCCCCTACGAGGCCGATGGCATGGTGGTGAAGGTGGACGATTTCGCCCAGAGGGAGGCGTTGGGGGAGATCGCCCGGGCCCCCCGTTGGGCCATCGCGTTCAAGTTCCCCGCGGAGCAGAGGACCACCAGGGTCCTGGACATCGTGGTGCAGGTGGGGCGCACCGGGGTCCTCACCCCGGTGGCGATCCTGGAGCCGGTGGAGGTGGGCGGGGTGACCGTCTCCCGGGCCACCCTCCACAACGAGGACGAGGTCAAACGCAAGGACGTGCGCATCGGGGACTGGGTGGTGGTCCAGCGGGCAGGCGGCGTGATTCCCGAGGTGGTGGCCTCCATCCCGGAGCGCCGGACTGGGGAAGAGCGGGAGTTTCACATGCCCGAAAGGTGCCCGGTTTGCGGGGGGCCGGTGGTCCGGCCCGAGGGGGAGGTGGCCCACCGCTGTACCAACATCTCCTGCCCCGCCCGGATCAAAGAATCGATCCGTCACTTCGCCTCCCGGCGGGCCGCGGACATCCAGGGCCTAGGCGAGAAGATCGTGAATAAACTTGTAGACACGGGGCTCGTGCGACGCATCTCCGACCTTTATCGCCTCACCAAGGCGGACCTTCTGCGCCTGGAGGGGTTCGCGGACAAATCCGCCGAAAACCTCCTGCGGGAGATCGAAAAATCCAAGGGGATATCCCTCGCCCGGTTCATCTACGCTTTGGGGATCCCCCACGTGGGGGAAAAGCTCGCGGAGATCCTGGCGGAGAACTACGACTCCATCGACGAGCTGGCCCAAGCTACCGAGGAAGAGCTCATGCGGATCGAGGGGATCGGCCCCGAGGTAGCTAAAAGCATCGTGGACTTCTTCAGGAACCCCGAGAACAAAAAGCTCATCGAGGAGCTCAAGGCCGCGGGGCTTAACCCCCGGCGCGTGGTGAAGGCTGGCCCCCTCTCGGGGAAGACCTTCGTGTTCACCGGGGCCCTCTCCTCCATGACCCGGGAAGAGGCGAAGAGAAAGGTGGAGGAGCTCGGGGGGAAGGTTGCTTCAAGCGTATCCCGAAAGGTGGACTACGTGGTGGTAGGTGAAAATCCCGGTTCCAAGTACGACAAAGCCCGGGCGCTGGGGATTCCCTTGTTGACCGAGGAGGAGTTCCTCGAGCTGGTGGGCGGTTCCTCCTGAGCGTCTCCCCTTCCCGGGCGGTGACGGGGTGGCGGCGCGTTTTCTCTAGCGGTCTCCGTGGGCGCATACGCGTGCAGATATTAAAATCACCCCACCGTGCGCGACAGACGTGAACTAGACGATCTCCTGCGGAGGCTGAACGGCAAAGGGTACGGGGCCTACAAGAGCTTGGAGGGGGTGTGGCGGTTCCCGAAGTTCGTCCTGTTCGTGGATCACGTCCAAGGGGACCCCTTTGCCACCCCCAGCCGGCTGCGCGTCAGGGTTCCCATGGAGATAGCCGGAATCCCACACGAGTTTTACCGAAATAAATCCCGGAAAACCGCGCTGGAGGATTTCTTAGTACGCCAGCTAGCCCGCTGGATCCCAAAAGTTACCAAGGGGAACAGGGGCTCGGGCCATTCCGGGAGATTTTCGGTGGTGGCTTTCGGCCAGTGCATCCTCCACCGCACCGCCGTCTGGGTGACCGAGGAGCACGTGGAGGCGATCCTTTCGGTGGGGTTGCCTGCGGCCGGGCGCAGGATCCTGGGCCATGAGGCGGCGGAGATGCTCCTTTCGGAACTGCCGGAGCTCGTGCGCCGCGCCCTGTTTTTCGTGAACCTGGACAAGGCGGCGCTGAGGGAGCACGTGGCCTGTGGGGAGGATGCCGACGCCTTGAGGGAGCAGCTGGCGGAGCGGGGGTTGGTGGCCTTCGTGGCCGAGGGAGCGATCCTCCCCCGGGAGTCCGGGGTCTCGGATCGGCCGCTCGGGGAGGGGGCGATCCCCTTCGAGCCGCCCCCCTCCCTATCCGTGACCCTGGAGCGGCCGAATCGCGGTCCCATCAGGGGGATGGGGATTCCCGAAGGAGTTACCCTCATCGTGGGCGGCGGCTACCACGGGAAATCCACCTTGCTCTCCGCCTTGGCCCAAGGGGTCTACAACCACATCCCCGGGGATGGCCGCGAGTACGTGGTGACGCGGAGGGAAGCGGTGGTGATCCGTGCTGAAGACGGACGGTTCGTGTGCGGGGTGGACATCTCCCCCTTTATCTCCAACCTTCCCAACGGGACCGACACCCGTAACTTCTCCACCCAGAACGCCTCCGGCTCCACGTCGCAAGCGGCGAACATCATGGAGGCCCTGGAGGCTGGGGCGAAAGTGCTCCTTGTGGACGAAGATACCTCCGCCACCAACTTCATGATCCGGGACGAGAGGATGCAGGAGCTCGTGGTCAAGGAGAAGGAGCCGATCACCCCCTTCCTCGACAAGGTGAGGCCCCTTTACCGGGACCACGGGGTGAGCTCCATCCTGGTGATGGGGGGGTCGGGGGACTACTTCGAGGTGGCCGATTGTGTCATCATGATGGACGCGTACCGTCCTCGGGACGTGACGGACAAGGCCAAGGAGATCGTGAGGAAGTACCCCCTTAGGCGGCGTCCCGAGGGCGGGGAGCGTTTCGGGTCCATCCCGCGGCGGGTGCCCGACCTCTCCTCCATTCGCCCCCGCACCCCGAAGGGGAAGCTCAAGATCAGGGCGAGCAAGATGGCATTGCAACTGGGGAGTTCCGTGATCGACCTTTCCCGGATCCACCAGATCGCCGAGGTCCCCCAGGCCCGGGCCATCGGCTACATCCTGGCGTATATTGCGGAGAACGGCCGCAGGTTCGCGGGAAAACCCCTCGCGGAGATCCTGGACGAGGTGGAGCGAGCGCTCGAGGCCGAGGGCCTTTGGGCCTTTATTCCTGCCCGATACGGTGATCTCGCGGCGCCGCGGCGGTTCGAGGTCGCCGCCGCCCTGAATCGGCTCCGCACCCTGCGGTTGCGCGATGGAAAGGTATAAGACCATCATCCCCGACTGGGAAAGGTTCTGGGAGGCCATCCATACCCCGCTTCCCACCGTGATCCGCACCAATACGCTGAAGACGAGCCCGGAGGAGCTGCGGACACGCTTAGAAAGCAAGGGCTTCGCGCTGGAGAGGCTCCCCTGGAGCCCGCTCCTTTTTCGGGTAGAGGGGGAGGTCCCCATCGGGGCCACCGTGGAACACTGGCTCGGGCTCTATTACGTGCAGGAGGCAACCCAGACCCTGCCCGTGTTGGCTTTGGAACCGAAGCCCGGGGAGCGGATCTTGGACCTCTGCGCCGCCCCCGGGGGGAAGACCACCCAGATCGCGGCCCTGATGGAGAACCGCGGCACCCTGGTGGCAAACGACATGAATCCCAAGCGGCTTCGGGCCCTGATGGCCAACGTCTACCGGATGGGCGCCATCTGCTGTGTAGTCACCGAGTGTCGGGGTGAACACTTCCCCGGTGAGGGGATCTTCGACCGGGTGCTGGTGGACGCGCCCTGTTCCGCCGAGGGCACGGCCAGGAAATACCCCCATCTCCGCCAAGGGGCTTCCCTCTCCTATATCCAGCGAATGGCGGCGATCCAGCGGGGGCTCCTATATCGGGCCCTGGGGCTTGTGAAACCTGGTGGAATCGTGGTTTACTCCACATGTACCATCGCCCCGGAGGAAAATGAGGGGGTGGTGAGCCGGGCCCTGAAGAAGGGATTGGCGGAGATCCTCCCCTGGGAGCCCCCGGTTCCCCACGAGCGGGGGGTTCCCCGCTTCGGCCGGGAGGAGTACGGGAAGGAAATGGAAAAGGCCGTCCGGGTCTATCCGCACCATTTCGACTCCGATGGGGGGTTCATTGCGGTCCTCAGGCGATTGGGGTGAGGTGGCCCGGGAGTACCTTCGGGAGCGGTTCGGGATCGAGGAACTCCCGGGAAAGGTTATCGAGCGGGCCCGGGGCCTTTGGCTTGCGGCCGCCGATTTCCTCCCTGAGGGGGTCAAGATCCACTCCGTGGGATTGAGGCTCTTTTACCTCCACGGGCGGGGGCTCAAGCCCGCGAGCCTCGGCCTCTCCTTCCTCGGGAAACGAATCGTGAAGAACACAGTCGAGGTGGACCTCGAGGAGCTCGAGAAGCTGCTTTTAGGACAGACGGTGGAGAAGCCCGGTGCCCCGGAGGGATATGTGGCCCTCGTTTACCGGGGCGAGGTACTCGGCTGCGGCAAGGTCAGAGGGGGGAAGCTCTCGGCCGAGATCTCAAAGGCCCGTCGCCGGGAACTCCTGGCCGCCCTTCCGTGGGAGAAACGAGCACAACGTGGTGAACATCACAGTTCCTGAACGCTTTCGCCGGTAAAATGGCGTAAAGGATCGTGGGGTTTGGGGGATCCCCAGGAAAGGAGGAGAAAGTGAGGAGATACGTTTTGCTGTGCGTCCTGGCGTTGGGGTTCGCGGCGCTGGCTTCGCCGGGAGGTGTGATCTTCATCTTAGACGCCTCCAACTCCATGAACATCCCCTTCCAGGGCACGCCCAGGATCCAGTGGGCCAAGGACGCCCTGGGGGAACTGGTGATGGAGCTTCCCGATGAGATGCCGTTCGGCCTTGTAGTCTTCGGCCACCGCATCCCCAAGGACCGGGAACCAGAGAGCTGTCGCGATGTGGAGCTGGCGCTGGAGATGGGAGTGCACGGGGCGGATGTGCGCACGCAGATCGTCCAGTGGGTGCAAGGGTTAAAAGCCCAGGGGAAAACCCCCTTGGCATACGCGCTTGAGTTCGCCGCGGGAAGGGCCTCTCCCCCGTGCAGGATCGTCCTCATCACCGACGGCATGGAGACCTGTGGCGGGGATCCCGTAGGCGTGGCGCGAGATCTTGCCGCCGGAGGCTGTGTGGTGGACGTGGTGGGCCTGGCGGTGAAGCCTGAGGAGGAAGATGCGTTGCGGGAACTCGCCGCCGCAGGTGGAGGCCGTTACTGGCGGGTGGAGGAGCTGGGCTCGCTGCTTGCCACCTTGCGCGAGGTATTGGCAGCGCCGGCCCCGCCCAAGCCCACCATCCCCTCGGAGCTCGCCTGCTACAACGTCGATCCGGAGGTGGTGAAGCTCCTTTTGGCCCACCTACCTTACCCGGTATCCGACCCGATGTGGTGCGTCATCCTGCGGTTCCTCGAGCGCAACCCGCCGGACAACGTGGTGGTCGGCTCGGATGGGCCCGATACCCTTTTCGGTACCCACGGAAACGACGTCATCCTCGGACTGGATGGATCCGACAAGATCCTCGGCTTCGGGGGTAACGACCTTCTGGTGGGCGGGCCGTGCAACGACATCATCCAGGGCGGCGACGGGAGCGACCTGATCCTGGGCGGGCCGGGGAACGACGTGCTCCTCGGCGGTATATCCAACGACGTGATCTTCGGGGAAGACGGGAGCGACAGGATGGAGGGCGAGCGGGGCGATGATGCCCTCTACGGCGGCCCCTCCAACGACACCCTCCTGGGCGGCCCGGGGTGCAACTACCTCGACGGCGGCTCCGGGGACAATTTCCTGTACGATGAGGGAAGCTGTCCTTCCTGCGCCAAGCCCCAGATGAGGCTTTGTGCCCCTTGCGGGGAAGCCCGGCCGCCGGAATGTCCACCGCCAGAGATGAAGCCCTCCCCGTGCGCGCCTACGCCCAAGCCGCCCACGTGTGAGCGGAGGCCCGAGGTATCCAAGGTGGTGGACGAAGGCCAGTGTATTCCTCTCAAGGCGAAGGTCTACGACCCCGACTGTAACATCGCCTCCGTCACCTGGCGGGCCAACGCGGGCTCCTTCTCCGATCCCTATTCCCTGGAGACCACGTGGTGTGCGCCCATGGTCTCCGGTTGTGAGGGCCAATACGTGACCGTGACCCTGGAGGCAGTGGATACCTGCGGCGCCAGGAGCACCTCTTCCACTGTGATTTACGTGCGCAACGTCAACCATCCGCCTCAAGTGGACGCGGGGCCTGATCTCGTGGTGGATGAAGGCGGAAGCGTGACCCTGCAGGCTTCGGCCACCGACCCCGACGGGGATCCCCTTACCTATACCTGGACCATCGGTTGCGATCGGGGCTCCTTGGACAACCCCAACGTTCTCAACCCGGTGTTCACCGCGCCCCTAACCGCCGACTGCCAAGGGGAGTACGTTACGCTCACGTTGACGGTCCGGGACGCCTGCGGCGCGGTGGCCAAGGACACGGTGCGGGTCTATGTGCGCAACGTGAATCGCGTGCCTTGGGTGGATGCCGGGGACGACCTGGTGGTGCAGGCGGGCCAGACCGTGAGGCTCTGCGCCCGGGCGGGCGACCCGGACGGAGAGGCGGTGCAGGTCTTCTGGACCATCATCCAGGGAGAGGGCTCGATTTCCGATCCGAAGAGCTTGTTCACCTCGTACACCGCCCCGATGTACCGCGGATGCGAGCCGGTGAAGGTGAAGGTGGCCATCCGGGCGGTGGATCCTTGTGGTGCCGACGCAGTGGACTACCTCACCATCACCGTGATCCCGGTGAACGAGCCCCCCAGGGTTGAGGTAGATCCCTGAAGAGGGAGATCGCTCCTTTCGGAGGATCAGGGGCCGCGGCGCGGCCCCTTTTGTTTTCGCCCGTGAGCTGGGAAGATTTACGGCAAGATGGGAGCGGAGGATATTGGTGCGCTGATCTATGATCTCTTTATGTGGCCCCTGGAGAGGGGATGGGGGAGGAAGTGGCGGGCCCGCCTGTGGGAGGGAATCTCCGGGAGGGTTCTCGAGATCGGCGTTGGCACGGGCGCCAACATCCCCTATTACCCGACCGACGCGGAGGTAGTGGCGGTGGACGTCGGCACGGGGATGCTCGCGCGCGCCGGTCGGAAGGCGGCGGGCTTCCAGCGCCGGGTGGAGCTCGTGCGTGCCGACGTCCGCTCCCTACCCTTCACGGACGGGACCTTCGATTACGTGGTGGGAAGCTTCCTCTTCTGTTCAGTCAAAGACCCTATCCCGGCCCTCAGGGAGGTAGGGAGGGTACTGGTAGCGGGAGGAGAAGTAAGGCTCCTGGAGCACGTGCGGCCCCGAGATGGGAAGTTGGCGAAGCTGTTGGATCTCCTCGCCCCCCATTTCGCCAAGCGGACCTGGGAGCTCTTTCCCGAAGCTGGCCTCGATATCGTGCGCGAGGAGGAACTGGACAGCCGAGGGCTCGTCCGCCTCTACTGGCTGCGGAAGTCTTCGGAGAGGAAGAGGGAGTGGAAGGCCTCCAGGACGGCGCGGTGATGGCCGGGGATGAGGACGTGATGGTTCCCCAGCGGCTCCCGCAGGAGCTTCCTCAGCGCCCCTTTCGGGGCCTTGAAGACCACCTGGGTGCGGCAGAGGTCCGGACGCCTCGTCTCCTCCCCCAACACCTTCCCTTCGACGAAGAAACTCTTCTCAAGGGTTCTTCCCCCGAAGCGAACGAGGGTGTACGGCCCTTCCTGGAGCCTCCCTTCCACCGCGACCCCGATCCCGGACTCGAAATGGCTCCGCAGCCTGTAGCCCTCAAGGAGCGCCAGGGACGCGGTGCAGTGGGCGAGCAGCAATCGTTCCCCTTTTGGGTCGATGTCCACAGGGTTCCCCATAAATCCCGGAAGTCCTGTGAGGAGGTGGGAAAGGATCAGCGCGATCAAGGAAGGGACGTCCCCCTCACAGGCCGCTGGAATTCCCTCGGAAGGAAGCCGGGCCAAGGCCCAGCAAGCGGTAACCCCTTCCCGGATGAGATCGAAGCACGCGATGGTCAAGGCGTCCAACCTCTCAGCTTCGACGAGGTCCCGCAGTGAATCGTATAGCCCCGCGGCCCGCTTCAGCTCCTCTTCTTTTGGCTCTACACGCTCCCCCGGCGGGGGCGCTTCCCCTTGTAGGGGCAACACCTTCTTCGGTGGGATTTCCACGAACTTTAACCCGAGCTTCTCCCCCAGGGCGGCGAGGTCCGGACAGCTGGCCAAAAGCCACGGCGATGGTTTCCCGATGAGCCCCACTCGCTTTCCCCGCAGTCCTCGGGCAAGCTCGCTTACCCGCAGAAGGACCTCCAGCCTCCCCGGGGCCTCCCGGTCCCCCAAGTGCAACACCTCCGCGCGAACACGGCGCTCCCGCAGCGCCGCGGCCACCTCCAACGCGGCGGGGAGGGAGTTGTGCCCCGGGTGGGCGATCAGCACATACGGTCCTCTGCTGGCGTCCAAAAGCCGTGTGAACTCGTGTTCCACACCCCCGGTGAGGAACAACACGAATTTGAGCGGCTCCTCTCCCACCTCCTGGGGGGAACCTTCGCGGAACCCACGCCGCAGGATCTCCCACCGGGAAAGGACATGTTGCAAAAGGGCATCCCGGTCCACCCGGCCGGGCGAGCTTAAGGGAAGCACCGGTGTCGGCGCTAAAGGGGCCACCGCTTCAGAGGATCCTCCCAGGCGAACTGGAGGGAAGGCACGCGCCTGAGCTCCATCCGGTGGGCAAGCTCCGTGCGCAGGAAGCCCGCGTCGCGGGCCAGGGCGGAAAGCACCGCCTCCCTCAGCGCCTCGTCCCCAGCGAACACGTACACCGTGGCCCGCTGCCCGTTGGCCGAAAGCTCCACCCCCACGATATCGGGGAGGGTTTCCTTCAGCACGGGGTCCCTCAGCTCGGTGGCGATGATGTCGGAAAGTTCCCGCTGGATCTCCGCCTCGATCCGGGCCTTCACGCGTGGGTGCATCAGAAGACCTCCAGCCTGTGATCCTCCAGGTAAAACTCCCGGGCCCCCTGGAGCTTCTCCACGATCTCCTCCATCATCCCCTCGGCGTAGGCCCCATCGCTGGAGACGTTGACCAAAGCCAGGATCACGAGATCACGTTCTTGCGAAGGGATCTCCGCTACGGAAACGTTGAACTGGCGCCTGAGGCGCGCCACCAATCCCTCTACCACCGAGCGGCGCTCCTTTATGTTCGAGACGCGATAGAGCCGCAACCTCACCTCGAGGAGCCGGATGTGCATCTTCTGCCCGCGTCGCCTTCAGGCGGGCTGGATCACCTTGACCTCGTACACTTCCAGAATATCCCCGGGCTTCACCTTGTCGAAGTCCTTGATGCGGATGCCGCATTCCTGCCCTTCTTTCATCTCTTGGACGTCTTGGGCGAAGTGCTTGAGGGACGCGATCTCGCCAGTGAAGACCTCTTCGCCGTCGCGGATCACCTTCACTTTGCCGTTCCGGATCACCTTTCCTTCGCGCACGCGGCACCCGGCCACAACCCCCACCCCGGAGATCTTGAAGGTGCGCAGCACCTCGGCCTCGCCCACCTTGGTCTCCACGTATTGCGGTCCGAGCAGGCGCTTCCCGGCCAACTCGATTTCCCGGATGAGGTCGTAGATGATCTCGTAGGTGCGTACCGGAACCCCGTATTGCTCGATGACCTTTCTCGCCTTGGGATCCACACGGACCCCGAAGCCCACCACCAGCGGCTCCCCCTCCTCCACCGAGGCGGCGAGGAGGATGTCGGACTCGGTGATGGGCCCTACCCCCGCGTGGAGCAGCTCGATATCGACGTTTTCGATCTGGATCGTCCCGAGCTCCAGTTTCGCCGCCTCCAGTGCCCCCACGGTGGCGGCCTTGAGCACCAACTTGAGCTTTTTCTTCTCCCGTTGGGCGAATAGCTCCTCGAAGGTGCGGGGGAAGCGGGGCTCGGGGGGCTTTTTCTGGGCCTCCCGGCGCTCAGAAACGATCTTTTCTGCCTCGCGGGGGTTCTTGACTCGCTCCACTCGCTCCCCCGGCTGGGGGACGTCGGAGAGGCCGAGGATCTGAGCGGGCGTCCCGGGAGTGGCCTCTTTGATCTGTTTCCCCTGGTGGTCGATCAGGGCGCGGATCCGGCCCCAGGTGGTGCCAACAACGATCACGTCCCGTACCCGCAGGGTCCCGTTCTTCACCACTGCCGTGGCCACGGGGCCCCGGGAGGGGTCGAGGTTCGACTCGATCACCCAGGCCTCAAGCTCCCCTTTGGGATCGCCGCGGATATCCTGGAGGTCGGCCACGAGGAGGATCATCTCCAGGAGCTCATCCACTCCGTCGCCCTTGAGGGCGGAGATGGGGACCATGATGGTGTCGCCGCCCCACTCCTCGGGCACGAACCCCATGTCAGCCAGCTGTTGGCGGACCTTATCGGGGTTGGCGTTGGGTTTATCGATCTTGTTGATGGCCACGATCATGGGGACCCCGGCGGCCTTGATGTGGTCGATGGCCTCCACAGTCTGGGCCATGACCCCGTCATCGGCGGCCACCACCAGGACCGCGATGTCCGTTACCTGGGCCCCGCGGGCCCGCATGGCGGTGAAGGCTCGGTGGCCCGGGGTGTCGATGAAGGTGATGGTGCGGCCGTTGTACTCCACCTGGTAAGCACCGATGGACTGGGTGATTCCCCCGGCCTCCTTCTCCGCCACCTTGGTCTTGCGGATGGTATCGAGGAGGGTGGTCTTCCCGTGGTCGATGTGCCCCAAGACGGCCACCACCGGCGGGCGGGGGACACCCGGCTTGGGCTTTCCCTCCTCTTTCTTCGGGGCCTCTTCCACCGCGGTGGCCGGGGCTTCTTTAGCCTCCGCGGGTACTTCGGCCTCGGGGGCCGCTTCCTTTTTGCCCGCGTGTTCGAGGAGGAGTTCTTTTATGACCTCGGCCTCCTCCTCGCTCACCGTGCTCACCGCCCGCAGGCCCTCCATCCCGAGTTCGGAGAGGACCTTCAAAAGCTCCCGGGAGGTTATCCCCAGCTCCCGTGCGATCTCATAAACCCTTTTCCGCGCCAACGGCCACTCCCTCTCTTGGTTTTTCGGTGTTCCTCCGTTTAGGGGGTTAGACGCCAGCGGCCCTTGCGACGTCTGCGGGCGATGACCGCCCGTCCCCCGGGTGTACTCATCCGCGCCAGAAACCCATGGGTACGCTTGCGACGCCGGCGATGCGGTTGATATGTGCGCTTCGGCATTCCTACCTCCTCGACAGGAATCTCAGGGGATTTTGCCCGCAGTGCCCCCCAATTGCAAGTAAGATCCTGGTTTCTTCGTTCCCTCAGAGGTCCAAGGTGTGATCGAGGATCCTCCCCACGCTGGACCAGCGCCGCCGACAGATGGGGGGTAGGTTCCCATACATTTCCCACCAACTCCGGAGGAACTCCCGTACGGCACGCTCCCCCGGATATCCCCAGCCGAAATCGCCGTATCGTTTCCGGAGCCAGGTGATGTGGGCATCCCGGGTCACCTTAGCGAGGATCGAGGCCAGCCCCACTGCGGGGGAGTCCCGGTCGGCCTTGGGCACGATGGAAAGCCGGGGGATGCGCTCCCCCATGGAGCGGAGCTTTTCCACCAAGCGCTCTCGGAAACGGGGGATCGCCCGGGGGGAGACGGGTGAATCGAGGACGACCCGGTGGGGGGCGAGCGCTCGGATGAGCTCAGCTACTGCGGAGAGCTCGAGCTCGGTTAAGCTGTGGGCGTCGATCTCCTCGGGTGGAATCACCCGGACCCGCTCCCCCAAGGCCAGTGGGAGGAGCTCCGAGAGGAGTTCTTTCCTCCTTTCCCGGGGGATGGTCTTGGAATCGGCGGCTCCCATAGAACGCAAGTGGGAGAGGACGCGCTCCTCCACCAGGACCCCGGCCACCACCATGGGGCCGAGCAAGGCCCCTCGCCCGGCCTCGTCTATCCCCAGGATCTTTATGGCCACCAGCCCCAAGGCGGGCGATAATAGCGCCTGGCCCGCCACCACCGCACAAGCCCGGGTGTCACCCAGCGTTTCTTGAAGGGGAAGACCAATAGCACCCCGGTGATGAACCCCCCGAGGTGGGCGAACCAGGCCACCCCGCCCAGATCGATCATGCTGATGCTGCCCAAAGCAGAGAAGAGCTGGATAAAGAACCAGAACCCCAGGAAAAGGACCGCGGGAAGCTCCATGAAGTAGTAAAAGAAGAAAAACGGGACCAGGGTCAGGATCCGGGACCAGGGGAAGAGGACGAGGTAAGCCCCCATCACCCCGGAGATCGCCCCCGATGCCCCCACCATGGGCACCATGGAGCCCGGGGCCACCGCCATCTGGGTGAAGGCCGCGCCCAGGCCGCAGAGGATGTAAAAGAGGACGAAGCGGGCGCTTCCCATGGCCCACTCCACGTTATCGCCGAAAAGCCAGAGGTACCACATGTTCCCGATGAGGTGGAACCATCCCCCGTGGAGGAACATGGAGGTGAGCACCACAAGGAAGATGGGGATCGGGATGGTGGGGGGGAGATCTTTTCCGGACCAGAACTCCGCCGGGACCAACCCCCACTGGATGATGAAGTAATCCCGCTCCGAGATGGGAAAGCGATCGGCACGGGCCCCGAATATCCGGAAGAAAACGCTCTCTTTAGTCCAAGGAGGGAGCTTTCCGAACTCCTCATACCAAGGAAGGAGGTTGACGAACCTCACATCGTTGGGAGAGTGGCCGAGTTCGATGAAGAAGACGAGCACATTTATGGCGATGATAGCGATAACTACATAAGGCGTCGTCCACCGCGGCTGCGTATCCCTAAGGGGGAACAAATTTCATCACCTTTTTAGGATTTTATCCATTTGGCGGGCCCTTGCCCAGAGCGCAGGGAGGGATTAGGGTACCATGATCGCGATGGTGAAAGCCGTTTTTCTCGATGCAGGGGGCGTGATCTTGGACGAGGGTGCGGAGTACGAGGCCTGGGAAGGCTTCATCGCCCAAGAGCTCAGGGGATTGGGGATCGAGGTAACGGCGGAAGACATCCGGCGGACGGCGATGGAGTACCTCAGGCGGCTGGACCAAAACGCATGGCTCGCGGCGCTGTGGCATTACCTGCGCCTGGATATCCGGCGGTTTCGGGAAATGAAAGAGCGGTTCCGCGCGTTTCAGCGGGAGTTGCTTTCCCGGCGGGAGTATCGCCTGCGGGACGGCATCCGGGAAACGATCGCGGAGCTCCGCCGCGCCGGATACATATTGGCTTTGGCGGCGAACCAGGAGGAAAGGACCGGGGAGTTCCTCCGCAGCGCTGGGGTGACGGAGGGGTTCGCCTGGGACCTGGTTTCGGCGGAGATGGGGATCGGAAAGCCCGCGCCCCTATTTTTCCGCATCATCCTCGATGCCATCGGGGTTCAGCCTTCGGAGGTGGTCATGGTTGGGGACCGCCTGGACAACGATATCTTTCCGGCCAGGGTTTTGGGGATGTGGACGGTAAGGGTGTTGGCGGGGCCCTATACGGAGCAGGTGCCCCCGACCCAGGTTCACTGTCCCCACCGCACCGTGGTACACCTACACGAGATCCCCGAAGCTATTGCGTCTCTCGGTGGGCCAAAAGATTAGGGGCGGTCTCTAGCGGAAAGCCGCACGTTGCCGGAGCTTCCAAGTTGGAATATCCTTCCCCGGAATGGCCGAGGCACCATTTCCCGTGGAATACGCGGTCCTGGGGTTGTTGGCCCAGGGGCCGAAGCACGGATACGAGCTAAAACGCGAGATCGAACGCGAGCTCCGCCCCATCTGGCGCATTGCCACCAGCCGTCTATACCTCGCCCTCTCCCGGCTGGAACACTCGGGCCTTATCCGGGGTAAGCCCCAGACCGCAAGCGGCCGGGCCCGGAGGGTTTACCACCTCACCCCGGAAGGCGAGGCGAGGCTCCGAGAATGGCTCAGACGTCCCGTCCCATCCCTACGGGACCTGCGGGTGGAGTTCCTGGCCAAGATTCACTTCCTCCTCAAGCTCGACCCCCGTGAGATCACCTCTCTGATCGAATTGGAAATCCAGGCCTTGCGGGAGTTGGCGCAAAAGATCCGCGACGAGGAGCTCCCGCAGGGAGATCACGCCATGTGGGAATGTGTGCGGGACTTCCGCCTGGGCCAGATCGAGGCGGCCTTGGGGTGGCTGGACCGGATGCGGAGGAAATTCTCCGAGGAGGTGGAAAAGTGAGAGCGCTTATTGCCACTGTGGTGGTCGTCCTTCTCTGCAGCTTGGGGGCATTGCCCCAGGGGAAGCTGGTCATCACGGATCAAGCTGGCCGGTCGGTGGAGATCGAAACGCCGGTGGAGCGGGTGGTGAGTTTGTACGGGGTGGCCACCATGTACCTCTACGCCCTCGGGGTGCAGGACCGCCTCGTCCTGGGCACCTACGTGGGGCTCAGGCCCGAAACACCCCCCTGGGAGGCCCTGTCCGCCGTGGACCCGGACCTTCCGGAAAAATACAGCCGCGCGAAGCCCTCCTTGGAGGAGATCCTCGCCCGGGAGCCCGACCTCGTCCTCGCCTCCGCCACCATCGACCGGGAGACGGCAGACGGGCTCTCGGCCTTCGGGGTCCCGGTGCTGCTCCTCCACGCCGAGGACGTCCAGGGGATAAAGGAGGCAACCGAGATCCTGGGGAAGGTCTTTGGAACCGAGGAGCGGGTTGCCCGGCTCATCGCGTACCTTGGGGAAAGCGTGGAGCGGATCCGGGGGCTCATGGCTGAAAAGGGCCTTGAAGCCCCGCGGGTGCTGTTCGTGGGTACCCGACCCCTTAGGGTGGCCAGCGGTGACATGTACCAGACCGAACTCATCCGCCTGGCGGGGGGTATCCCGGTGGCGGAGGAGCTCCGTGGCTACTGGCAGAACGTGGACATCGAACAGGTCCTCCTCTGGGATCCCGAGGTGATCTTCATTGCTCCCTACGGAAAGGTCTTTCCCGAGGATCTTTTTGCGGACCCGGTGTGGAGGGCGGTGCGGGCGGTCCGGGAAGGGAAGGTTTACAAGATGCCCCGGGTCTTCGCCCCCTGGGACGTGCCCACGCCCGAGTCCTTCTTGGGGCTCCTGTGGATGGCGGCAAAGCTCCACCCGGAGCTTGGGATCGACGTCGTGGCCGAGGCACAGGCATTCTACCGGGATTTCTACGGCTATGAGCTTTCCGAGGCGATCCTTTCGGTGATCGCGGGGTGAGGCGGGGCAGGATCTGGCCGGTTCTTTTCCTCTTCCCCGTGGGGGCGGTCTTCGTTTACCTCCTCGTGGGACGCTACCCCCTGTCCCCGGGGGAGGTGTTCGGGGCCCTCTTCCGCCCCGAGGACGTGGCCCCCACGGTGCTGCGGCTGGTGTGGTCGGTGCGTCTCCCCCGGGCGTTGGTGGCGGCACTGGTGGGGGCGAACTTGGCTTTGGCCGGCGCGGCCTTCCAGGGGGTTTTCCGCAACCCGTTGGTGGACTCCCGGATCCTGGGCGTGAGCGCGGGGGCGGCGTTCGGGGCGGCGCTGGCGATCTTAATGGGAGTCCCTTGGGCCTACGTGGACGGAATCTCTTTCCTCTTCGGGCTCGTGGCGGTGGGGATGGTGATCTTTATTGCCCGCCGCTTCGGGGGCACGGTGATTGTGCTCGTCATCACCGGGGTCCTCGTGGGATCGCTTTTCAGCGCGCTGATCGGGGTGACGAAGTATTTGGCCGATCCCCTGGACGTCCTTCCCGCTATCACCTATTGGCTCTTGGGCAGCATCCCCGAGATCCCGGGGTGGGCCCCGGTGGGGAAGCTCTCCGTGGTGGCGGCCCTCGCTGGGGGGGCATTGATCCTTTCGCGATGGAGGCTGAATGTTCTTTCCCTCGAGGGGAGGGAGGCAGCGGCGTTGGGGCTGGATGTGGCGCGGTGGCGCACGGGGGTGATTCTGGCGGGGACGCTGCTTGTGGCCTCGGCGGTGTCGCAAGCGGGGATGATCGGGTGGATCGGCCTCCTCATCCCCCACGCCGCCCGGGCCCTCTTGGGACCTGACCACGCCCGGGTCCTCCCCGCGGCGGCGGCCATGGGCGCGGGGTTCTTGCTCGTCATCGACATCCTGGCCCGCTCCCTCATGGAGAGCGTGATTCCGTTGGGGATCCTCACTGGGATCGTGGGGGTGCCGGCCTTCCTCCTCCTTTTCATGAAGCACCTCGCCCGGGGAGGGGGATGGGGATGAGGCTTTCCGCGCGGGGACTGACATATGCCTACGTCCCGGAGAAGCCGGTGCTCCGGGGCGTCTCGGTGGAGATTCGCCCCGGGGAGGTGCTGTTCCTCCTCGGCCCCAACGGCTCGGGGAAGACCACGCTCCTTGAATGCCTGGGAGGCCTACGCCGCCCTCACGAAGGGAGAGTCCTCCTGGGGGATGTGGATCTCTATCGCCTCCCACCCCGGGAGCGGGCCCGGGCCATAGGCTACGTCCCCCAGGTGCACCGGCCCGTGTTCGGCTACAGCGTCCTGGAGGTGGTGCTCATGGGCCGCACGCCGCACCTCGGAGCTTTTTCCGCCCCGGGGAGGGGGGACGAGGAGATCGCCCGGGAGGCCCTGGAGGCGGTGGGGCTATCCGGGTTCGCGGGACGTCCCTATACCCAGCTTTCCGGGGGCGAGATGCGTCTGGCCCTCATCGCCCGGGCCCTGGCCCAGGAGGCGCGGTTTTTGCTTCTGGACGAGCCGGATGCCCATCTCGATCCCAAGCACCAGCACGAGGTGCTCTCGTTGGCCCGGGCGCTCGTGGGCCGGGGGCTCGCCGCCCTGATCACCTCCCACAACCCTACCAACGCGCTCCTCTACGGGGACCGCGCTGCCCTCCTCCATGGGGGGAGAGTTGTGGTTAACGGCCCTCCCGGTGAGGCGCTCTCCCCCGAGCTCTTGCGGGATGCCTACGGCCTGGAGTTCGTGCTCCTCTCGGGGGACAACGGCCACCGGGCCCTGGTCCCGGCTCAGGGGATTCCCGCCAACGCCTCCGCGGACAGGGAAAGGGGGACCGGAAGCGCGAGTTCCCGGGCGAGTTCGGAGAGCCTACCCGCGGCGTAAAACGGGAGATAGGGATCGTCGGGGAAGTGCCGGGGATCGGTGATCCACTCCACCTCGATTCCCAATTCCCCCAAGGCGTCCTCCCACTCCGCCGGGTAGACCAGATCCTCCGGGGCGGCGTAGCTTGGGTGGAGCAAAAGGAACACCTTCCGTACCTGTCCACCCTGGAGGAAATCCAAGGCGAAGGAGAACGAATCCCGGGTGTTGAAGACCAAGTGCAACGGCGCGATCCCCGTGCGCACACAGAACCGCGCGTCCATGGTGGTGAAGCAGTCCAGGAGCGCCAGCCCCTCCCGCGCCCCGGCGGCCCGGTGCGCCCGAAAGGCCAGCGCGGAGTAACAGTCCGGATGGGCGAAGGCAAGGCGCAGGACCCTGAAGCCGTGCTCCCGCGCGAACTCCTCCGCCGCGAGGGCGAAGGGCTCCGGGGTCCCCCACTCCGACTCCCGGCGCCACCGGACCTCCCCGGGCGGGGGGAAGCGGCGGAGGTATTCCTCCGGAGGAACGTCCCCCAGGCCCCCGATCTGGAGCCATATCCCCGGGGTGAGCTCCACCTGGGGCCAAGTGTAGGTATCCTCGGCGATCACGATGGTCCCCCCGGGCCGGAGGCGCTCCCGGATGAACCCTCGGTACGCCGCGGGCAGGTCCAGGGCGCGCACGCGGAAGAGGGCGGCGTTGGCCACGAGATCCCGGTCGTGGAGGGGATCGTAATGCACGATGACCTCTATGTCCTCCCGCCTCCGCATTCCCTGAAGGGCTTTTCGGGCGGTAGCGATGTAGGCGTCTATATCGTCGGGATCGATCCGGTGGCGGGCGCCGAGGAGATAGCAAGGGGGGAGGAGAGGGGCCCCGAGCAGCGCCGCGAGGTGAGCCGTACCGCCGCTTGGGTCGCCGAGGACCACCGCGTCATACCGCCGTTTCAGGTAGCGGGCGGTGTACTGAGCGAAGGGCTCAGCGGGATCCCAGGAAGCGAACGCGGGCAGGGGGTAACCCAAGGAGAAGGACATTCCCCACCGGATAAGGGAGAGGCGCCATTCTCGGGGAAGGCAACGCAAAAGCCATAGGAACGGGGCGGCGGCCTGGGGATAAGGTTCCAAGAGGCCTCGGCCGGGGGCCCCCAAGGCCCGGGCCACCTCCCCCACCGCCCGCGCCGCCGAATCGAAAGGAAGCGGCTCCACTGCCACCGCACCCATCGGGACACCGACCATCAACAACAGAGCCCCCACCAACGCCGAAAACCGAGGAACGCGGGACCGTTTTGCTTCATCAAAGATAGCCATGCTCCTTTAGCGATAGAAACCCTTTCTTGGAAACGATCACGTGGTCCAGGACGGCAATCCCCAGGATCCTCCCCGCCTCCGCCAACTGGCGGGTGACCTCCAGATCCGCGGGCGTGGGCTCCAGCGACCCCGAGGGGTGGTTGTGGGCCAGGATCACCGCGGCGGCCCGGTCGGCGATGGCATCGGCGAATACCTCTCGCGGGTGTACCTGGGAGGAATCCAAGAGGCCCACGGTGACCACCCGGGTCTGGATCACCTCCCCGGCGCCGTTCAGGGTGAGGCACAGGAAGTATTCCTGCTTTTTATCGGCGATGTGCTGTACATAGGGGAGGACATCCCCGGGCCCGCGGATCCGGGGCCGTCCCCGGCGGGCGAACCGGCGGGCGAGCTCGAAGGCGGCCACGATCTGACAGGCCTTGGCCTTGCCAACGCCGGGGATTGCGCTGAGTTCCTCTACTCCCCAACGGGGCAAATCCGGCCCAGCCTTCTCCAGGATGGTCTTGGCGAGGTCCAGGGCGCTTTTCCCCTCTACCCCGGTGCGCAGCAAGATCGCCAGTAGCTCCGCATCGGAGAGCGCCTCCGGCCCCCGCTCCAATAGCTTCTCCCGCGGCCGCTCGAAACCGGGCAGGTCCCTGATTCGCTTACGTGCCATCCGGTTCGTCTCCGTTCATCCCCAGGTCCGGGAGCTCGAGGTGCGGGTATTTCTCGTGGAAATAGGCCGAGAGCAGCGCCCGGAAGAGCTTTGTATGTCTCGGGATCTTTAAGTGAAGGAGCTCGTGGATGATCACCGCCGTGCGCACCGGCCCCGGCTGCCGTAAGAGATCTCGATCGAAGGTGAGCCGGCCCGCGGAGGAGCAACTCGCCCACTTGCGTTTCATCCTGCGGATACGTATTTCCTTGGGCTCCACCCCGATCCGGCGGGCCCAACTCAGCACCTCGGCCCGGAACAGTTCAGCGGGCACCGTGTCTTCCAAAGGCGCCCACTCCCGGGTCATCCCGACCTCCTCAACATCCGCAGGAGCTTTTCGACCAAGTCCACCACCTCGTCCACGCCCGCGTCGATCATGATTTTGTACACCCGCTTTCTAAGTTCCCGTTCCTGAGAGGCGTCTCTTTCCCAGTGCGGAAGCTCACCGAGAGCCCTCTCCACTTCCCGCGCGATACCTTCTGCCCCCGCTAGGCCCTCTCGTTTGAGGTACCAGAAGACCGCGAACCCCTCGGGCGAAAGCTCCGAGCCCTCCCGGGCCCGCTCCGCCTCCCGCAGCTCGGCCACCAATTCCTCCAGCTCCCGCAGGGCCTCTTGGCTCGAAATCTGCCGCTCTTGGAACAGCTTGGCGATGGTCTCCGCCCGCTCGCCGATGGGGATGAGATAAGGATCCCTATCTTTCCGATCCGCAACCAGCTTGTAGAAGGCCTTGATCAGGTTGAACACCCGTACCGTCTCCGGGACGTCCGCCTGGGCCAGCTTCTCCAGCGCCCGGCTGTCCAGGGCATACACCGGCCCCAACTCGCCGACCCCAGACGTTTGAGAGTGTTTCTGCACGATCTCCGCTGTCTTCCGGAGGAAGCTCCGGTCCACGGGGCTTCCCGGCTCGTATGCCTCCCTCACAAGCCGGTAGATCCTGACGAGTTCCTGATAATCGGCGAGATAAGGGCGCAAGAACGGATCGGGAGATAGGATCTCGTAGAGTTCCTCCAGCTCCCGGAAGAATTTATAAAACTCTTCACGCCGCTCATGATCGCGGAAGAACTCGAGCACCGCCTCCACGGCCTTGTCCCCGCTCTTTCCTTGCTCGAGGGCAAGGTATTTCTCCCGACCCTCTTCCATAAGGGTGCCGAATCGCCCCTGGAGGACGTCTATCCCCTGCACCACCCCGGTCACGTCCTTGGAGTCGAAGGCCAATGCCCGCTCCAGCTTGTCGAAGATCCCCACGAAGTCCAGGATGAGCCCCGCCGTCTTGCGCCTCCCTTCTCCCTCATAGGGGCGGTTTACCCGAGCGATGGTCTGGAGGAGCACATGGTCCCGCATGGGCTTGTCGAGGTACATGCAGTAGAGGATGGGGGCGTCGTAACCGGTAAGCAGTTTTTCGGTGACGATCAGGATTTTAGGGAGTTCTCCGGGTTTGCGAAAAGCCTTGCGGATCTCTTTTTCCTTGTCTTCGCTTAGGTGATACCGTCTGAGTGAATCCGGGTCATTGTGTCCCCGGCTGATCACCACCTGGGACCACTCCGGCGGGAGCCAGCGGTCCAGTTGCTCTTTGTAAAGGGCACAGGCCTCCCGGTCCACGGCCACCACGAACGCCTTAAACCCCATGGGATCCACGTACTTCCTGAAATGGTCGGCGATAAACTCCGCCACCTTCTCCACCCGGGAGGGGCTCTTGAGCATGTTCTTCAGAGTGACCGCCCGATCCAACACCCGGTTGAGCTCCTCCACATCGTTCACGCCCTCCAGCTCGGCCAGCGCCCAGAACTCCCGCTCCATGGCGTCCCGGTCGGCGATGAGCTTGTTGGGAGCGAGCTGGTAGTGCAGGGGCACGGTGGTGCCGTCCTCGATGGACTCCCGGATGGAGTACTTGTCCAGGTATCCCCTAGGATCGTCCGTGCCGAACGTCTTGAATGTCCCCTTGCCGTGGGCCGTCCTGTCGATGGGGGTCCCGGTGAAGCCGACGAAGGTGGCGTTGGGGAGGGCACCCATGAGGTAGTTCCCCAGGTCCGCTCCGGTGCTTCGGTGGGCCTCGTCCACCAGGACGAAAATGTTGTCCCGTGTGTTGATGTTTGCCGGCATGTCGTCGAACTTGTGGATCATGGAAACGATCAGGCCCCGGGTATCCCTGGCCAAGAGATCCCGCAAGTGCCGCTTGCTCCGGGCCACCTCCACATGTCCGAAGCCCACCGACTCCAGGTTCTGGAAGAGCTGCTGCTGGAGCTCGTTACGGTCCACGATCATGAGCACCGTGGGGTTTCGGAACAGGGGATCCGAAAGCAAAAGCTTCGCCACGGTGATCATGGTGTAGGTCTTGCCGGAGCCCTGGGTGTGCCAAATGAGACCGCGGCGCTTACCGGGGTCCCGTGCCCGGGCGATCACCCGCTCGGCGGCCCGGATTTGATGGGGCCGGAGCACCACCTTGGAGAGCTCGCCGTCTTTGCGCACGAACAGGACGTAATCGGTGAGCACCCGCAAAAGCCTCCGGGGGGCCACGAATGTCTTGACCAGCGTCTCGAAATCCCCGCTCTCTTCGTCCTTCCAGTTGAAGAGGGCCTTCCGGGAGAGGTTCCAGGTGGGGCCGTAATAGAACCGCACGAGGTGGGTGACGGCGAAAAGCTGGGGCAGGGCCATGAGTTCCGGGCCCTCCCGATGGTAGCGGTGGAGCTGATCCAGAGCCTCGGCGATCCCCTCGAGGCGGGTGGCCGCCTTGGTCTCCACCACCAGCACCGGGATCCCATTGATGATGAACACCACATCGGGCCGGATGGTGTGGGTGCCGCTTGTGAAGGTGAACTCATCGGTCACGTGGAAGATGTTGCGTTCCGGATGATCGGGATCCAAGAAGCGAACGTCCCGCTCCCGGCGCTCCTCCTCCACGAACACCGTTTTCAGACCGGCGAGATACTCCCAGGCGGTCAGGTTCCCCTCGATGGAGGGGCGGACGGTGATGAAGCGGCGAACGAGTTCCTCAGCTCTGTTCAGGTCTACGTTGCCGGGGTTGAGCCGCTGGAGCTGGCGAACCAGTACCTCGTGGAGCACCGGGCCGGTTTCCCCCCGCCGCAGCCGCAGGGCCTCCTCCGACGGCAGGTACTCCCACCCCGCCTCCTCCGCGTAGCAGATGAGGGGCTCCTGCACGCTTCGGCGTTCACTTCCCAGAGGCATTTTTCTTGAATTCCCGGTTACCGGTAACCGAAAAGCTCCTGCGACAAAGTTTGCCGATCCGTCTCAAGATAGCGGGCCACTTCCGTGATAATGCGGCTCAACGTTCCCACTCGCAGTGGTTTGTGCCGCGGAATCGTAATCCGGTGCTCTGTACCTTTAATCGCCGATACAAGGCGCATGTGGCTCCCCGTTTGTCTGACCACTTTATAACCGTAACGGGACAGCAACCGTGCCAACTCATCGCCGCCGAGATCACGGGGCAACTTCATACGGGAATGACTTCCTCCTTTACAAGGTGCAGTCGGATCACCGTAGGGCGTTCCTGTTCATCGAAGTGACAGTGGACAGCATCGCGAACCCGCTCCTTGAGTTCCTCGAAACTATCGGCTTCGGTGAAAATGGCGTGCCCCAAAGCCCGGGCTTCATAGCCGCCCTCGGGCGATTCCTCCACCAAAAAGATGATCTCCTTTTCCTTAAGGTTCATTCACTCCCCCTTTCCCGCGTATAGGCAACATGCACCATCTTCTTCTGTACTCGTTCGCGCATCCAGGGGCGCAGTCCGTCCGAGGTCACGATATCCACGGAGCTTCCGAGCAACTTCCTCGAAAACTCTTTCAACTCGGCCATCCTTATGTTCCCGCAAGCGCCGCAGGACTTCATCTTTCCCCATGGCCGGCTTCCTCTGCAGTCATTTTAAGGTATCCATATCTCTAAGTGGTCGTTTTTCGACAAATGTTTCGCGAATAAACCCTCGTTTAACAACGCATCCCCTATTCCCGTTTTGACGTCTGGGATTGGCTGCTCTTTTGCTCTTTAAACCACTTGCGGCCTTCTTCCGAGATTTCCCAAATGCCATAGGGTGAATCACTTTTCATCAACCCCTCTCGAACCAACGTATACCGGCACCATTGGGCGGTGTTTCGCCAGCGGACGGACCGCCGATCGGATGGCAAAGGCTGATAATCGTACTCGTTGAGCACGTCTCTCATCTTCTGTTCTACACGGTCCAAGACTTTGCCAATGGGCGCGCTACCGCCAAGCTCCACTAAGGCTTCTAGAATGGGGAGACGGAAGGCGTCCTCCGGGGTGCGTAAGCCACGGGGTAGGCGAGACCTTGATCGGCGCTGGCGCTTTCTTTTTGGGGCACGCGGCTTCGATGAGAAAAGGGCGGTCCATTCTCTTTGGAGCGCCCTGATCTTCTCGCGGAACTCCGCCAGCCGCGTGGCTTCCTCGATAGCGGCTCTGGCCTTGTCGTAATTGCCGTCACGCAAGGCCCGCGCACCTTCCTCGTTCAGCACATTGGCCACCGCCTCGATTTCCTCAAGAAGGATTTCAAAAGCCTCATTTACCTGGTTTTTGTCCACAGCACCCACCTCCTCAGAAAATCATAAATTTGCGGTAGCCGCGATAGTTGACGGCCCTTTCTACCTCCTCAGATCCCCCACCCTTCGCGGTCCCCTTCGGAGAACATGATCAAGCATGAAAGGCGTCTTCTGAATCTTAGTATCAAAAGTAAAGATCTGAACCAATTTTGTCCGCTCAGCGCGAAGAAGAGGTCCCAAAAGCTCCGCATCCGAAAGCGCCTGCGCCCCGCTCTGGGAGCTTTTTTTTCCGGGGGCCGTTCGAGCCCTGGGGTGCCACGCCCGCTTGATCTCGCCGCAGGGCCTCCTCCGGGGGGCAAGTATTCCCAGCCCGCCTCCTCCGCGTAGCGGATAAGGGGCTCCTGCACCGTGTGGCGCTCACTGTAACCCATCTTCTACAGTTGTGG
>DFNI01000027.1 GCA_002375995.1 Acetothermia bacterium UBA3571
ATAGGTTTTTGAGGCATCACGGGCCCGCGAAGCGCCCCACGGAAGCGCCATCCCGGGGAGGTCGGGATATCCCACCAATTGGGGTTCGAGTGACGCGCCCCGATTTCCGTGCCTTTAACGGACCCAGGTGGGGGGATAAAATTTTTGTGGTGCCCGTGTAGCTCAACCGGTAGAGCGTCCGCCTTGTAAGCGGAGGGTTGCCCGTTCGAGTCGGGCCACGGGCTCCAGCTTTTTTTCACCAAGAAGGAAGGTTAAAATTTACCGCGCGGAGGGGTAGCGAAGCGGTCAAACGCACCGGGCTGTAAACCCGGCGGCTTGAGGCCTTCGGGGGTTCGAATCCCTCCCCCTCCACCAAGTTGTTGCCCTGGGGCTCCGGGGTTAAAATGCGTATTCGCTTGGGCCCGTGTAGCTCAGGCGGCCAGAGCGCACCCTTGGTAAGGGTGAGGTCGGCGGTTCGAATCCGCCCGCGGGCTCCAGCACGGGGCGCTTGAGCTCCATTATTTTTGCCACGCCAACAAAGCAAGGAGGTCGGAAGGGATGTCAAAGGAGAAGTTCGAGAGGACGAAGCCGCACATAAACGTGGGGACGATCGGGCACATCGACCACGGAAAGACCACCCTCACGGCGGCCATCACCAAGGTGTTGGCCATGAAGGGCCTCGCCAAGGAACGCTCATACGACGAGGTGGCCAAGGCCGACGCCAAGCTCTTCCGCCGTGACGAGACCAAGATCCTCACCGTGAACGTGGCCCACGTGGAGTACGAGACCGAGAACCGGCACTACGCCCACATCGACTGCCCCGGCCACGCCGACTACGTGAAGAACATGATCACTGGCGCCGCCCAGATGGACGGGGCGATCCTGGTGGTCTCCGCCGCCGACGGGCCCATGCCCCAGACCCGGGAGCACGTGCTTTTGGCGCGCCAGGTGAACGTCCCCGCCATCGTGGTCTTCCTCAACAAGGTGGACATGGTGGACGACCCGGACCTGGTGGACCTGGTGGAGATGGAGGTGCGGGAGCTCCTCAATCAATATGAGTACCCGGGCGATGAGGTCCCGGTGATCCGGGGCTCCGCCCTCAAGGCCCTCCAGGCCACCTCCCTGGATGACCCCGAGGTGAAGCCCATCTTGGAGCTCCTGGACGCGCTGGACAACTATATCCCCCTCCCCAAGCGCGAGGAGGACAAGCCCTTCCTCATGCCCATCGAGGACATCTTCTCCATCAAGGGCCGGGGTACCGTGGTCACCGGCCGGGTGGAGCGCGGCAAGCTCCGCCCAGGCGACGAGGTGGAGATCGTGGGCCTCACCGACGAGATCAAAAAGACCGTGGCCACCTCCATCGAGATGTTCAACAAGATCCTTGACGAGGCCCTCCCCGGCGACAACATCGGGGTGCTTTTGCGGGGCATCGAGAAGGACGAGGTGGAACGCGGTCAGGTCCTCGCCGCTCCCGGCTCCATCACCCCCCATACCGAGTTCCTGGCCCAGGTCTATGTCCTCTCCAAGGAGGAGGGTGGCCGCCACACCCCGTTCTTCTCCGGGTACAAACCCCAGTTCTTCTTCCGCACCACCGACGTCACCGGGGAGATCCAGCTCCCCGAGGGTGTGGAGATGGTGATGCCCGGCGACAACGTCGACGGCCTCAAGTGCAAGCTCATAAAGCCCGTGGCCCTGGAGGAGGGGCAGCGGTTCGCTATCCGCGAGGGCGGCCGTACCGTGGGCGCGGGTGTGGTGACGAAGATCGTGAAGTGATATGGCGAAAAAGGACAACGTCCTCATTGTGAGCCTGGCTTGTAGCGAGTGTGGGCGCCGGAACTACCACACCACCCGTAACCGCCAGAACCGGCGCGACAAGCTCCAGCTGCGCAAGTACTGCAAGTGGTGCCGGCACCACACCCTGCACAAAGAGGTTTAAAATAAAGAGGTGGACAGGCCCGTAGCTCAATTGGCAGAGCACCGGACTCCAAATCCGGAGGTTGGGGGTTCGAGTCCCTCCGGGCCTGCAAGGTGAGCAAATGATCCAGAGAATAAGGGAATATTTTCGGGCCGTGATCGCGGAGGCCAAAAAGGTGAGCTGGCCTCCGTGGCAGCAAGTGGCGGCCTTCACGGCGTTGATCCTCATGATGATCGTGGCCCTGGCCCTGTACCTGGGGCTTGTGGATACCGTCGTGAGGGCCATCCTCAGCGCCCTCCTTAAGAGGTAAGGTCTTAACGCCATGCAGCGCAAAAAGTGGTATGCCATCCAAACCTACGCTGGCTCGGAGCTGCGTGTGAAAAAGCAGCTTGAGGAGCGGGTGAGGCAGCTCGGCTGGGAGAAGTACTTCGAGCCCGTCCGCAAGAACGGCGAGGTGGAGTACTTCCTCGTGCCGGTGGAGGAGGTGGTCACCTCCCGTTCCCGCCGGGGGCGGGCCACAGAATACCGGGTTTCCTATGACTACGATCTTTTGGTGAAGAACAACGAACGGGTGGAGCGGGGGACGCTATTGGCTCGGCGCCCCCCGCGGCACCTCAAGAAGCCCGCGGTGGTGGTCTCCATCGAGCCCATGTGGCGGATCGTGGTGGAGCGGGTGGACCGCACCGAGAAGGAGTACCTGGTGCCCCAAGAAAAACAGCTCCGCCGCGATATCCGCGTGGGGGAGCGGGTGCGGACCGGAATCCCCATCACCACTGACTCCGACTCCCGTTACCACATCGACGTCCAGGGCCAGATTGTGGCCCGGGAGAAGGTGCGCAGGATCACCTTGGAGTACGAAGATGGGACCAGGGAAACCCGCATCATCCCCGAAGAGCTCTGTCCTCGCCTCAAGGAGGGCCAAGAGCTTCCCGAGGGGTTCGAGATCGAGCGGGAGCACAAGATCTACGCCAACGCCTCCGGGTTAGTGAAGGTCAAGGAATATAAAGAAAAGCGTATCATCTCTATCCATCGAATCGAGAAGCGTCGGCTATTCCCCGGGTACGTGTTCGCCAAGATGGGTTTGGATGAGGAGCAGATGCGGGAGCTTTTGGCGGGCATCGAGGGCGCCAGGTTCGTGGGGAACCGGTTCCATCCCATTCCCATCGAGGGCCAGGAGATGCTGGCAGTGCAACGCACCGCCGGGATGATCGAGGCTCCCAAGGTGGAGGAGGAGCGGCGGCCCAAGGTGGAGGTGGAGTTCGAAGTGGGCGAGATCGTCCAGATCATCGAGGGGCCGTTCGCCGACTTCACCGGGGAGATCAAGGAGATCGACAAGGAGGC
>DFNI01000031.1:0-336 GCA_002375995.1 Acetothermia bacterium UBA3571
GAGTTGGGATGGCCGGGGAGTTCGGAGACACAGGTCACCTCTGCCCCGTACAACCCCAGGAGCTCCCGCAGGCGGGCGTGTTGGGCCTGGGCGCGGGGGAGGTGGGCGGGCGCGGCGATGTTGTGCACCCGTGGGTCATCGTAGGTCACGTACTCCCTCCCCGGAGGGCACACCACCACGTGTCGCAAGGTTTCACCTTCGTTCCTTAGCATTCGTGTTCCCCCTTCCCGAAGACAGGGTGTACAGCGAAAACTTGACCGTTTTCCTTTCCCATCGATAATATTAGCGCCTCACGGGGCCGGCGTAGCTCAGCTGGCAGAGCGGCGGTTTCGTAAA
>DFNI01000031.1:649-6111 GCA_002375995.1 Acetothermia bacterium UBA3571
TGGCAGAGCGGCGGTTTCGTAAACCGCAGGTCGGAGGTTCGAATCCTCTCGCCGGCTCCAGCTTTTTCTTTTCCAGACTACCTTTTGTAGTTCCACAATGTGATCAATGTCCCCTTGCTCACCGCGCTTCCCCGGGGTTATGTTAACGGGGTGTGTAATACGCGATACGCCTAGGGTGAGGGGGGAAAGATGATCCAATTCGTAAAGAAAAGGGATGGGCGTGTTGTGCCCTTCGATCCGGAAAAGATAACCCGGGCCATCGAGCGAGCACTGCGGGAGACCGGGGAAGGGACCCCTGGCGTTTCCCAGGAGCTCGCCGAGAAGGTGATAAAGACCCTCGAGACGCGCTTCGTGGGCCTATTCTCCCCCCCCAGTGTGGAGGAGATTCAGGACGTGGTTGAAGAGGTGTTGATGGCGGCGGGCCTCTTCCGCACCGCCCGGGCCTACATCCTCTACCGTTACCAACACAAGCAGATGCGGGAGCTCCGGGACCTCGTGGCCCCGGAGGCGGTGGAGGACTACCTGAACGAGGCCGACTGGCGGGTGCGGGAGAATGCCAACATGTCGTTTTCGCTTCAGGGCCTCAACGTCTTCCTCACCGAGAAGATCATCTCCCGTTACTGGCTTTCCCGGGTGTATCCATCACATGTCCGCAATGCTCATGAAAACGGTGATTTCCACATCCACGACCTCGGGACACTTGGCCCCTACTGTGTGGGGTGGGACATCCGGGACCTGCTCCTGCAGGGGTTCGGCGGGGTGCGGGGAAAGATCCACTCCAAGCCCCCCAAACACTTCCGCACGGCGCTTTTGCAGGCGGCCAACTTCCTCTACACCCTCCAGGGAGAGGCCGCCGGGGCCCAGGCCTTTTCTTCCCTCGATACCTACCTCGCCCCCTTCATCGCCTACGACGAGCTCACCTATTCCCAAGTGAAGCAGGCCATCCAGGAGTTCGTGTTCAACCTGAACGTGCCCACCCGGGTGGGATTCCAGACCCCCTTCACCAACGTGACTCTCGACATCCGCGTTCCCCGTTTCATGGAGCGAGAACCGGTGATCATCGGCGGGAAGCCCCAGCGCTCAACCTATCAGGAGTTCGCCCGGGAGATGTCCTGGTTCAACCGGGCCTTCGCCGAGGTGATGGCCGAAGGAGACGCCACGGGGCGTCCCTTCACCTTCCCCATCCCTACCTACAACATCACCCCCGACTTCCCCTACGACGATCCGGATCTCGAGCCCATCTGGGAGATGACGGCCAAATACGGGATCCCTTACTTCGCCAACTTCGTCAACTCCGATATGCGCCCCGAAGACGTCCGTTCTATGTGCTGTCACCTGCGGTTGAACAACGAGGAGCTCCGCAAGCGGGGCGGGGGGCTCTTCGGCGCCAACCCCCTCACCGGCTCTATAGGGGTGGTCACCATCAACCTCCCCCGGATCGGGTACCTGGCCAGGAACGAGGAGGAGTTCCTGGAGCGGCTGGAAGAGCTGATGGAGCTTGCCAAGCAATCGTTGGTGATCAAGCGCAAGCTCCTCGAGCGCCTCACCGAGGCCGGGCTCTACCCCTACTCCCGGTTCTGGCTGCGGGGGGTGAAGCAAGCCACGGGCGAGTACTGGAAGAACCACTTCTCCACCATCGGGATCATCGGGATGAACGAGGCCTGCTTGAACCTCTTCGGGCAAGACCTCTCCCACCCCGAGTGCATCGCGTTCGCGGAGAGGGTTTTGGACTTCATGAACGAAAAGCTGGTGCGCTTTCAGGAGGAAACCGACCACCTCTGGAACCTGGAGGCCACCCCGGCGGAGGGGACCAGCTACCGTTTGGCCTTGCTGGACAAGAAACGCTTCCCCAAGATAATCGTGGCCAACGAGGAGGAGGTGCAGAGGGGGGCCGCCCCCTACTACACCAACTCCACCCACCTCCCGGTGGAGTTTTCCGATGATCTTTACCGCGTGCTCGTGCTACAGGATCCATTGCAGGTGAAGTACACCGGGGGAACGGTGCTCCACATCTGGTTGGGCGAGCGGGCGCCCACCGGCGAGGCGGTGAAGGCGCTGGTGCGCCAGATCGTAAGGCATTTCCGCCTCCCCTACTTCACCATCACCCCCACCTTCTCCGTTTGCCCCTCCCACGGGTATCTCGCGGGGGAGAGGGACCATTGTCCCAAATGCGGCGCGCCCGCGGAAGTCTACTCCCGGGTGGTGGGGTATCTGCGACCGGTGGAACAGTGGAACGCCGGGAAGAGATCGGAGTTCGCGCGGCGGCTCACCTTCAACGTGGGCCGCGTCCCCGCCCAGGGATGAAGATCGCCCATTTCCTGGGGCTCTCCCTCATCGATTACCCCGGGAAGGTGGCGGCGGTGATCTGGACCGCGGGGTGTAACCTGCGGTGTCCCTTTTGTTACAACCCAGAGCTGGTCCTTCCGGAATACGTGAAGCGCCTGAAGCTCTTGGATCCCCATGACGTCCTGGGGGAGCTCAGCCAGCGGGCCGGGTTCGTCGAGGGACTCGCCGTCACCGGGGGCGAGCCCACCCTCCAAGGGAACCTGGAAGGGTTCCTGAGGGAGGCAAAGGACCTGGGGCTTGCGGTGAAGCTCGACACGAACGGAACGCGTCCGGAGGTCCTGGAGCGACTGCTTTCCGCAGGCCTCTTGGATTACGTGGCCTTGGATGTAAAGGCACCCTTCGCCCGGTACCACGAGCTCGTGGGGCTACCCCGGGAAGCGGCCCGGGAAGTGGTCTCCCGGGTGCGGCGGTCGCTGGATCTCCTGGCGACGGGAGAAATCCCTTTTGAACTTCGCACCACCGCGGCTCCGGGTCTGGATGCCGCTGATATTATCCAGATCAAGCGGCAGATCCCCGAGGGGGC
The DNA here is from genome assembly GCA_002375995.1 of Acetothermia bacterium UBA3571. Classification (GTDB taxonomy): domain Bacteria; phylum Bipolaricaulota; class Bipolaricaulia; order Bipolaricaulales; family Bipolaricaulaceae; genus UBA3571. The sequence continues at coordinate 3,519 of DFNI01000031.1, forward strand.
CAAGTATGTGATCCAACGCTTCACCGTCCCCCAGGGAAAGGGCTTGGTGGGCGGAGATCCCCGTGGGGGGTACCTTTCGGCGGAAGAGATAAAGAAGCTCGCGGCCGAGCTCGGCTGCGAATGTCGGGTTTAAGTTTTGGGTCCTGGACGGCTCCCCGGTTTCACCAGCGGTATCCCCTCCCGGCAGAGGGGACACTCTTCAGGAGGGAAGGTTTCCAGTTCTATCCGCAGGAGGGATACCACAGGGAGCGTTAGCTCCGCGGTATCGGGGCGGCGGTCCACCAGACACGCGATCCCCACCGGCTCGCCCCCGGCGGCCCGGACCACCTCTGCCACCTCTAGGGAGGACCGCCCGGTGGTCACCACGTCTTCGGCGATGAGGACCCGCTCCCCCGGGGACACCTCGAACCCCCGCCGCAAGGACATCCGCCCCCCCTCCCGTTCGGCGAACATCCCCCGGACCCCCAGGGCCCGGGCGAGCTCGTAGGCTACCATGATCCCTCCCAGGGCCGGCCCCACCACCGCCTGAACCGGGCCCAAGGCCCGGGCCTTGGCCGCCAGCGCCCGGCAAACCCGCTCCGCCAGTTCCGGATGTTGCAAGAGCTTGGCACACTGGATGTAGACCGGGGAGTGGAGCCCCGAGGAGAGGAGGAAATGCCCCCGCAGCACCGCCCCCGTGGATTCGAATAACTCCCAGAGTTCCCGTTCACTGAGCACTGCCCCGCACCTCCTCCGGGGAACCGATCCCCTCCCGCTCCAAAAAGCCCTCAAGCCCCGCGATCACCTTGGGAATACAGAGGGGATCGATGAAGTTTCCGGTGCCGATCTGCACCGCGTGGGCCCCGGCCATGATGAACTCCAGGGCATCTTCCCACCGGACGATCCCGCCACATCCGATCACCGCTATCCCCACGGCCTTGGAGACCTCGTAGACGGCGCGCAAGGCCAGGGGCTTTATGGCCGGTCCGGAAAGGCCCCCGATGGTGTTGGCGAAGACGGGGCGGCGGGAACGGATATCGATGGCCATACCCCGGAAGGTGTTGGCCACGGTGACAGCACAGGCCCCGGCCCTGGCCGCTGCCCGGGCGGCTCCGATGAGGTCTCCCTCCGGGGGAAGCTTGGCCCAGAGGGGTTTTCCGCACGCGGCCCTGGCCGCGGCCACGATCGCCGCTACCTTATCCGGATTAGCCCCAGGAAGCCCCGCCCCGGGAACGTTGGGACAGGAGAGGTTGAGCTCAATAACGTGGGCCTCGGTTTCGTCCAGCCTCTCCGCCATGCACGCGTACTCCTCTGGTTCGTGCCCCCAGATGTTCACGATCACCACCGTCCCCAGCTCCAACATCCGGGGAAGGACTTCGCGGACGAACGCCTCGATCCCGGGGTTTTCCAGGCCGATGGAGTTCAAGAGGCCGCAGGGGGTCTCCCAGAGCCTAGGAGGGGGGTTCCCCTCCCGGGGTTCACGGGTGATCCCTTTGGAACATATCCCCCCCAGGATCCCGGGATCGAAGATGTCGGCGTATTCCGTGCCGAACCCGAAGGTGCCCGAGGCGGCGATCACCGGGTTCTTCAAGACCACCTCGCCGATGCGGACGGAAAGATCAGCCATCGCCCCAGAGTTCCTCCACGGGAAACACCGGCCCGTCCACGCACACCTTCCTTGGGCCACGGGATGTGAGGACGGTACACCCAAGACAGGCTCCGAGGCCACAGGCCATCCGTTCTTCCACCGAGACGAAGAGCGGAACGTCCGCCCCGCGGCAGATCCGATGGAGCTCCCGCAACATCCCTTCGGGGCCGCAGGCGAAACAGGTTCTGTATCCTTCGGGACGGAAGATCTCGGTCACGACACCCTTTAGGCCCCCTTCCCCGGTTTCCGAGGCCACATGGACCTCCCGGCACCAGTCGACGAAGCTTTCCACAAGGTACGGTTTCCCCCGAAAGCCCAAGAAGGCGTCCCCGCCGTAGAGCTGAGCGGCGAAATGGATGGGGGCGATCCCGGTTCCCCCGGCTACCAGCGCTAGCGGCCGGTCCGGCGAGGCCCATCCCCGGCCCAAGGGACCGAGGAGGAGAAGCTCGTCCCCCGGGGAGAGCCGGGAGAGGAGGCGGGTCCCCCGGCCGCGCACCTCATACAGGAAGGCGATCTTCCTCTCTTCCAGGGCGAAGACGGACATGGGCCGGGAAAGGGGCGGATCCAGCTCCCAGGCCCGCAACATGTAGAACTGCCCGGGAGAGGCAACGAACCTCCCCCGGACCTCGAGGAGGAAGATCCCCGGGGAGACCTCCCTGTTGGCCACCACCTCTCCCCGTTTCAGCTGCGGATCCATCGCAGGATGTCCTCGCGCATCTCCTCCACTGCCTCCCGGGCGTATTCCGGGAAACGCCTTTCGGGCTCGGGCTTTCCCCGGTGGGCCCCGATGACGAACCTAGAGGCGGCCACGATGGCCCCGTTCCCCTCCCGAAAGGCAGGCGCCACGTCCTTCCCCCGCGCCCCCTGGGCCCCGTAACCCGGGACGAGGAGGAAGAGCCCGGGGAAACGCTCCCTCACCCGAGCCAGGGCCTCGGGGGCGGTCCCCCCCACCACCCCCCCGATGGC
>DFNI01000016.1 GCA_002375995.1 Acetothermia bacterium UBA3571
GCGGCTAATCGGGGCGGTGCTTGTGGAGCAGCAGGATGAGTGGGAGACTGGACGGCGCTACTTCAGCCTGGCCTCCATGGCCGCCCTCTACAGGACACAAAATGAGCAGGGAACCCCCGTAGAGGCAGTGGAGGAGGTGCTAACCGGGTAGCTTGAGTTCCAGAGGAAACCCTTTTACACCACTTGACGGGACGTGATCAAAAACTCCGTGCGCTTCAGCACCTAAGTCGTTTGGTATTGTGGTGAGAGAGCGGATATCGTTTTTGCGGAAATGGTGCGCAAAGTCCTGTTGCTAGTCCTGGTGCTGATCCTGGCCGTGGCCGTGCTTTTCTGGGCTGTCGTCGGCCGTCACCGGGAGGGCCCGGGGGTGAGACCGATCCCCAACTGGGTTCTTTATCCTTGGGAGTATTTCACCTGGGGATGGAATGCCTTGGTCCACCGCGGTGCCGAACCTCCGGAATGCGGGGACTTCGTGGCCTACTTCCCTGAGTGGAGCCCTGGCCCCATCCCCCACGCCGAGATCCCCCAGCACCCGTTCATGGCGGCCAACGGGGCCAGCAACATGCACTGCGATGCCTACATGAGCGACGCCTACGAGGCCAGCGGGCCCGTCGGACCGAACATCCGGGTGAAGTCGAGGACCCAAGGCTTTGGGGGTTACGGGACGATCACATTCGATAGCCGGGGGCGCTTGGTGGCGGTGTACAGCAACGGGCGGAGGTTCCAACTGGAGCTCATGGATCCCTATACCTTGGAAGAGTTGGCCTCTTACGACCTGCCTCCCCGACCCATTTACTGGCTCCTCCAGGGGGTTATGCCCTGGGAATACATCGGGGCGGGCATGTACTTCTACCTCGACAACGAGGATCGGGTCATCGTGCCCACCACCCGGAACACCGTCCTGGTGATCCAGGTCCCGGAGCCGGACGGCGAGTTCGAGTTGGTGCGCGAATACGACCTCCGCAACTATGTAGTCCCCATGAGCTGGCCCCACCAGGACAGTGTGGCCTGGGTTCTTCCCGATTGGGGAGGGGAGTACTATTGGTACGCCACCACCCAGGGGATCGTGGGAACCATCGAGATCGCAACTGGCGAGGTCCACACCCTGCGCCTGGAGGGTGAGTTGATTGAGAACTCCTTCGCCGTGGGCGAGGACGGCGTCTTCATCGTGTCCGACCACGCCCTATATCGATTCGTGCTTGGCGAGGATGGGGATATCGTGGTGGCCTGGCGCACACCCTACGATCGGGGCTCCCGCAAGAAGCCCGGACATATCTCTCGGGGATCGGGGACCTCCGTGTCGCTTATGGGGAGCCCGGAGGACGGGTTCGTGGTGATCACCGACAATGCCGAGCCACGGATCAATCTGCTGTTCGTGCGGCGCGCCGACGGGGAGGTGGTGTGTCGTCAGCCGTTGTTCCAGGAGGGGAAAAGCGGCACCGATGTCAGCGTGGCCTGCTTCGAACACGCCGACGCAGACGGGAAGGGCACGGGCGTCTACTCAGTCCTGGTGGAGAACAACTGGGGGCGCCATACTTTTCCCCGTTCCCGCCCGGTGGGAGGTCTCACCCGGGTGGATCTCGTGAGGAACCCCGACGGCTCGTACACCTGCCGGGAGGTCTGGACGAGCGAGGAGAAGAGCATCGGGGTGTTCAAGCTATCGCTGGGGAACGGGCTCGTGTACATGTACTGGCGGAGCGAGACTTGCCCGACCACCAAGTGGTACCTCACCGCCATTGACTTCGCCACCGGAAAGACAGTTTACAAGAAGCTGGTGGGAAGGGGCCTCGGCTACAACAACTGGGCGGGGGCCCTGTTTATCCACCCAAAAGGCGGCGTCCTCTACTCCACCACCATCTTCGGGTTGGTCATGATCAGCGACGCGGTGCCATGAATCGGAGCGCAGGCGGCGCACAGCGGCCTTCACACCTGGAGCATCCCGTGGCATTGGGGTCCGCCTGCAGCTGGCTCGGAGTCCTCCGCCGCGGTGGTCGAATAGATCCGGAGTTCCTCCCCCGGTGCCTGTTCGTGTGCACAAGCACCCTCGCCACCTCTTTCCTCAGGTTTGCGGAGCGCCTCCGCCACGGGCGGGCTATCCGCCGCACTGAGGTCCACCCCTCCCCCATCTTCATCATCGGCCACTGGCGGAGCGGGACCACGTTCCTCCACCACCTCCTATGTCAGGACAAGCAGTTCGGCTACCTCACCACGTTCCAGGCCATGGCGCCGGGGTTCTTCCTGGTCGGCGGGGGGAGGATAAGGCGTTTCCTGGAGAGGGAGACGCGGAAGCGCTACCCCACCCGGCTAATAGATAACGTGCCCCTCCTTCTCGACGCCCCGGAGGAAGACGAATTCGCCCTGGCCAATATGTGTCCTTACTCGTTTCTCCACAGCTTCAGCTTCCCTAGGAGAGCCCAGTACTTCTTCGAGAGGTATGTGCTGTTAGAGGGTATTTCCCAGCCGGAACTGGAGGCCTGGGTCAATACCTATCTGGAGCTATTGCGCAAAGTCACTCTCTCCTCCAGTGGTAAGCGCTTAATTCTGAAAAACTGTGCCAATACCGGGAGGATCCGGGTCCTCCTCCGCCTCTTCCCGGAGGCCAAGTTCATCCACATCTACCGCAACCCCTACCGCGTCTTCCTGTCCACGCTCCACCTACACCGCACCGTGCTCCCCCGGTCGCAGCTGCAGAGGATCGATCCCCGGGAGATCGAGGAGAACGTCCTCTTGTTCTACGAGCGGTTGATGAAGCGGTACCTGGAGGATCGGCATCTGATCCCGGAGGGGAACCTGGTCGAGGTGCGGTTCGAGGACCTGGAGCGGGCGCCCCTGGACGAGCTCCGGCGCATCTACATGGAGCTCGGCCTCCCGGGGTTCGAGACCGCGGAGCCGGCCTTCCGCACTTATTTACGCTCGGTCTCCGGCTACCGGAAGAACACCTACCGGCTGACCCCGGAGATTGTGGCTAAGGTGAACGAGCGCTGGGGGTTCGCCCTGGAACATTGGGGTTACGACCGCCTGAAACCCGGCCAAGCCCTCGGTTCGTGAGGGGTCTTACCACGCCTTTTACTTTTCTCAGTTTTTGGCTGGATCAGTGAGCCCCTAACCTGAGAAGGCGGAGGGCTTCGTCTACGTCCACCTCGGTGTCCACACACCCATCCCGAAGGAGCGGTAGCGTCAGGATCACCGGTTTCTCCTTTGCCGGGGTTTCCTCCACCGCCTGCACTCCCTCCAACAGCTCCTTGTAACAGGCGATGGCCAGGATCCCCTTGGGGGCCTTCTCCTTCACGAACCGCAGCGCCATGGCCCCGCCGGGGGCTACACATACCCCCTTGTACCCCAGCCGCTCCGCCTCGTCCCGCAAGCGCCCGATGGCACACGTGGCCCGATGGGGACAGTCCCTCGGGCACTGGAGCCCATCCCGGGTGATCTTCCCCGGACAATCCTCGCTCGGCCGGAGACAGTGGGGAAGGAGCAACACACGCTCCTTCACAGGCACGGCGGCGAACGCTTCCTCTTCTGTCAGAACCCGATTATCTGCACGCATACCTCACGCTCCCGGGGGCGGTCGAGCTCCACGAGGAAGATCCGCTGCCACCTGCCCAACGCGAGCTTCCCTTCCACCACGGGAATCGTCTCCGAAGCCCCGAGGATCAGGTGCTGGCAGTGGGCGTGGGCGTTGGGGCATTCGTCCTCGGTCATGTTGTGGGTGCGGATCTCGAAGTCGTTGTGGCGGTAGTACAGGTCCTTGGGAGCCAGCCGCTTCAGGAACTCCTCCATATCGGCAAGGAGCAGGGGCTCGTTCTCGTTGATGCGGATGGCGGCGGTCGTGTGGCGGGTGAATACGGTCACGATCCCCTGCTTAATCCCCGTTCGCTCCACGGTCTCCTTCACCTTCTCGGTGATATCCAAAAACTGCGGTGCGCGTTCGGTCCGTACGGAGAAGGTGTGCAGCTCGACCAAGGGCTGCAACGCAGTCCCGCTTTTCATCCTCCCTCACCTCCCAGCTCCCGCAGCCGTGCCACGACCTCCTCCACGAGCTCGTCCGGCGTGGATGCGCCGGCGGTGACTCCCACCCGCGAGAGTCCCCGCACCCATTCGGGACGTAATTCCGAAGCATCCTCGATGAAGTAGGTGGGGACGCCGGTGTGCTCACACGTCTCGGCGAGCTTCCTCGTGTTGGCGGAGTTACGCGACCCCACCACGAAAATGGCCTGCACTCGCTCCGCCAGCTCCAACGCGGCGCGGTAACGGCGGCCGGTCTCGGGGCAGGTAGTGTCCACCACCCGGAGGTCCTTGATCCCGCGGTGGATGCCGGCGATCACCTCCTGCACGAATCCCCAGAACGCCTTCTGGTCCTTGGTGGTCTGGGAGACGATCCCCAGCTTCCCTCCCTTGAACGGCGGGAGGTCGGCGGCGGACATGGTGGCGTAACCCTTGCCCTCGGTCCACGAGAGGATCCCCCTCACTTCGGGATGGGTTTCCTCGCCGTAAATGAGCACGGTATAGCCCTGCCGGGCCAGGTTCCGGGCCACTTCCTGAGCGCGCTTCACAATGGGACAGGTGGTGTCCACGAGGTCCAACCCCCGGCGCGTTATCTCCTCGTAGATCTCTCGGCCAGCGCCGTGGGCGGTGATGGCCACCGCAGGGGCTTGCACCTCCTCGAGGCTCTTCGCCACCGTGGCCCCTTTGCGGGAGAGGGTCTCCACCACCCGGGCGTTGTGCACGATGGCCCCCAGGGTAGCCACCCGGCCTTCCCGGGCGAGGTGTTCCTCGATCATCTCCACCGCCCGCCGCACCCCGGGGCAGAACCCGTACACCCGCGCCAGCTCGATCCTCAACCCGTTACGCGTCACGCGTTACGAGTCACCTCCTTCCGGTACCTCCCCAGCGCCATCAGGGGGAAGTAGTGCCGGTAGAGGTGGTAGCGAATCATGAAGTCAGTAGGGAACCCGGTGCCGGTGAAGTAAGGTTCGTCCCAAGTCCCGTCCTCCCGCTGGGTTTTTATCAAGTACTCGATACCCCGGCGAACCGCCTCGGAGCGGGCCTCCCCGGCGGAGATGAGCGCGAGGAGCGCCCAGGCTGTTTGGGAGGCGGTGGAGGGACCGCGGCCCCGGAGCTCCTTTTGGTGGTAGGACATGATGTCCTCTCCCCAGCCGCCGTCGTCGTTTTGGCGCTCGCGCAACCAGTCCACTGCCCGCCGTACCCGGGGGTCGTCCATGGGGAACTCCACTGCCTGCAGTGCTGGAAGCACCGCCCCGGTGCCGTAGATGTGGTTCACCCCCCAGCGGCCGAACCAGGAGCCGTCCTCCTCTTGCTCACGGAAGAGGTACGCGAGGGCCCGATCTAGAGGGCGGAAGCCCCGGCGGTACCCGAGCCTCCCCAGGCACTCCACGATGTGGGCGGTGACGTCCACGGAGGGGGGATCGATGATTTCCCCGAAGTCGGCGAACGGGATCTCCCGCAGGAACGCCTTGGTGTTGTTCCGGTCGAACGCGCCCCAGCCCCCGTTCTTGGACTGCATCCCCAACAACCACTCTAGGCCCCGGGAGATGGCAAAGTCCTTGGCCCGCTCGGGGAGATCGATCCCCAAAAGGGCCATCATCACCACCGCGGTGTCGTCGGTGTCGGGGTAGCAATTGTTGTCGAACTCGAACGCCCAACCCCCGGGGCGGGCCTTGCATTTGACCTGCCAATCGCCCCCCACGAAGATCTGCTCGGAAAGGAGCCAGTTTCCCGCCTTGAGGAGCGCCGGGTGGTCCGCCGGGAGCCCGGCGTCCCGCAGGGCGATGGCCGCGAGGCCCGTGTCCCACACCGGGGAAATACACGATTGCAGGCGGAATCCCCGTTCGTCCTCGATGGCGTAGCGCTCGAATCCCGTAAGGCCCTTCCGCATCACCGGGGACTCCAGGGAATAGCCCAGGGCGTAGAGGGCGATGAGGGAGTAGACCCACGGCGGCTGGATCCCACCCCAACACCCATCGGCCTCCTGGCGGGCCACGATCCACTCCTCCGCTGCCTTCAGGGCTCTTTTCCTGAGCGGCTTTATGTGCACGCGTTCGTAGGCCCGCAGTACTTTGTCGGCAGCGTAGAAGAAGCGACCCCAGGAGCTCCTCTTTCTCGGTAGGGAGAGGTCGGCGTTATCGCGGCCGCGGGGGAAAAGTTCGTCGATGCGCGCGTGCTCCGGGATGGGGAAGACGGGTTTCAGGACCCGCAGGATCGCCAGAGGCAGGATCGTCCCCCGGGCCCAGGAAGCGAAGGAGTAAAGGTTGACCGGAAACCAGGCCGGAAGGAGGACGAGCTCAGGGGGAAGCATTGGCGTCGCCTCCCAGGGCCACTCCCCCAGGAGTGCCAGCCAGATCTTGGTGAAGACGCGCGTCTTCTCCACGCCCCCCTGCCGGAGGATCCACTCCCGGGCCACCTGCATCTCTGGGGAGTCGGGATCCACCCCGGCCATCTTCAACGCCACGTAGGCCTCCACGGTGGTGGAGAGCTCCCCCGGTCCCCCGTGCCAGTTGGCCCAGAACCCCTCGGGGCGCTGCTCGGAGAGGATATAGCGGGCGATCTTCTCCCAGAGCTCTTGGGATCCGATCCCCAGGATGTGGGTGAGGAAAAGGTGTTCGGCGGTGATGGTGACGTTGGACTCGAGCTCCGCCCACCACCATCCCTCCGGGGACTGCCGCTCCAGGAGCCAGTCCACCGCCTTCTCGATCGCCTCATCCAGGTCCTCGATCCCACCGCGCCCACGGGGCTGCGGCCCGGGCCGAGAGGTGACGAGGTAAGCCCGTGGGTCGAAATCACCGACTTTTTTCTTTTCGTGAGCCATGGTCCTCTCCATCAGCGCTCACCCCCCACCGCTGGAGCCAGGGCTGCCGCGGCCCGTCCCAGCCGCCGGGCACAGGAGAGCGCACGGCCCGCCATGCGGACCCTGTTCCCCCGGGATATGTCATCCCACAGCACATCCAATACACATCGGACGACCACGAACGGTATCTCCCGGGAGCGGAGTTCCCGGGAGATGTGGTAGGACTCCATGTCCACTGCCACCGCATCCAGGGAGCGGCGGGCTTTTTCCGCCGGATCGGCGATCCCCTCCACCGTGGCGATGGGACCCACCTCCGCATCGGGGAGCCGCTCCCGCGCCCGCTCCACGAGCTCGGCGGGAAGTTCTATCTCTTCACCATTCCCGAGTACCACGTCGGCCAGCACCAACCTTCCCGGCACAAGGCGCGCGTGGGTCGCCCCGCAGAACCCGAGAACCACCACTCCATCGGGGTCGAGTTGCTTTAGGGCCTGCGTGAGGCGCTCCCGGGCCCGATGGCCGATCCCCGTCCGCACCCGGGGCATCCCCCACACGAACGCAAGCTCCGTCCGCAGCGCCGCCACGGCCACGATCATCCCCGCCCCCTCCGGAACACCGGCACCATCAGCCACGGCTTGTTCAGTAGCTCAAGCACCGTCTGGGGCTCGAACCCAGAATGGAGCATGCACCCAGCGCACCGGGGATCCTTCCCCGGGCCATACCGCTCCCAGAGCCCGGGGTCCAGGATCTCCCCCAGATCATCCGCGTGTGCGTCGGCAATGAGATAGCAGGGTTTTCTCCAGCCCTTCACCGTGTAGGTGGGGATGGCCCAGGCGGCGCATTCCCGGTAGTCCCTGTATCCCCGCAGGAAATCCAGGAACAGGGGGTTGTCGTAGAACGGGAACCTCTCGTTCCCGTTAAGGAGCTCGCGGAAGACCCGGATCGATTCCTGCTTCTGCAGGAAGAGGTCCTTCTCGGGGACGGCCTCGTAGGCATACCCCGGCGAGAGCATCAGCCCCTCCACCCCGAGGCGGGTGAGCGTGCGGAAGAGTTCCTTGAGGTCCGGGACGTCCGATCCGTGGAACACGGTGGTGTTGGTGCACACCCGGAACCCACGCCTCATGGCCTCCTCGATGGCGGCGATGGCCTCCCGGTAGGTCCCGGGACGCTGGGTCACCTCGTCGTGCACCCGCTCCGTTCCGTCGAGGTGCACCACGAAGCAGAGCCGCTTATTGGGCCTGAATTTATCCAGCGATTCGCGGAGGAGAAGTCCGTTGGTGCAGAGGTAAACCCAGCGGTGCTGTTCTATCAGACCACGCACGATCTCGGTGATGCCAGGGTGCAAAAGGGGCTCCCCGCCGGAGACCGAGACCACCGGGGCCCCGGCGGCCTCCGCGGCCCGCAGGGCCTCATCCACCGGCATCCTTATGTGCATCACATCTTGGTACTCGCGGACCCTCCCGCAGCCGATGCAACGGAGGTTGCAAGCCTCCAGGGGCTCGAGCATCAGCACGATGGGGAATAGCTTCCCCCTCCGCGGCCACTTCCGCCGCGGGAAAAGGTACCTCGCGAGCTCAAGCTCCATCGTCAACGGACGTCCCATCTCACGCCTCCCGATCCACGAGGAAGGAGAGCAACTCCCCGAAGGCGATCTTCGCCCACGGCTCCCAGGGAAGCCCCGCCGCGATGCGGTCGGCCTCACGAACGTACTTCCGCGCCTCACCCGCGGTGGCCTCCTTGGAGCCCGTAGACTCCAGCCGCCGGAGAACCTCTTCCAGGGGGAAGGGATCCTGGGCGAGAAGCTCTTCAAGCGAGGGATCCCGCTCCAGGGCGTAAGCCACGGGGAAGGAACGCTTCCGGCGCAGAAGGTCACTTCCCACTGGCTTCCCCGTCACTTCGGGGTCGCCCCAGATCCCGATCCAGTCGTCCCGGATCTGGAACGCAAGTCCTAATACCTCCCCCAGTGCCCGGAGCTTTCCCCGGAGCCCCTCATCGGCGCCGGCGGCGATCCCTCCGAGCTCCAGAGCACAACCGATGAGGGCCCCGGTTTTCTTTCGTGCCATATCCAGGTACTCCGCCACTCCGGCGGCCCGGCCTTCTAGGGAAAGATCCAGGACTTGTCCTTCGATCATGCGGTAGGTCGCGGAAAGGAGCGTTTTCTGTGCGGCCAGGGACATCTCAACGGCCAGGGTTTTCGCCTCCAGGGAACTGCGCAGGGCCAATACCAAGAGGCCGTCCCCGGCGTTTATCGCCTGCTCCACCCCATAGACTTTCCACACCGTGGGCCGGCCGCGGCGCAGTTCGTCCTTGTCCTGGATATCGTCGTGGATTAGGGAGAAGTTGTGCACGAGCTCAAGCGCAACCGCCAAGGGAAGGGCAGCGTCTATTTGGCCCCCCAGGGCCTCGCAGGAGAAGCAGACCAATGAGGGCCGGAGGAGCTTTCCCCCGATCCCGGGCCCGGGGCTCCCGTCCGCCTCCTGAAGCCCCATGTGGTAGGAAAACATTTCCCCCAGAGGCCCTCTTTCCTGCAGGACCCCTTCCAGCCGGGCTACAATGGGTTCGCGGTATTTCCTCAATATCTCCGGGGTAGCCATGGGAACACCTGTCCAAGGATAAAGGCCCGGCGCCCCTGCGGGGATGGGGAAACCGTATTAATCCGCACACCTCCTCCATTTTGTTCGGGTAGTGACCCCCCTTGTACTACGTGGATGACCACTTTTCGACAATAGCACCACGAAAAAATGGGCGGCGTCCACCTTCCGACGCCACCCGTCACGGCCAGGCTTGATTTGCCCTTCAGGACCTCACTTGGCGTAGACCTTTCCCTTCACGAACGTGGCGGTGGTCTCCCAGAGCTTCCCGTGGGGCCTGCGGAGGCGGTGCGCCTCCACTTCATACACATAGGCGGATATCCGCACGTCCCGCGGGATAAGGGGGTGTGTACGGAGGATCTCGATGTTCATCAACGCCACATCGTCTGGGGACGTGGCTCCCAAGTCGTGGAAGAACTTCCACCAGCAGGCGAACGCCCGATCATTCGGGAGCCTGAGCTCGGGGAGAAACGGGTCCAGCTGGAGCTCCTCGGGCTTAATCCCCTGGGAGCGGAAGTACTCCGCCACCTCCTGGCCGAGGAACCGGAGCATACCGCAGTCGGTGTGGGTGACCACGATGATCTCTTCCGTGCCGAAGAAGTTGGTGGTGAGGGCAGCTGACCTGATGGCATCGTCCGTCACGATGCCCCCGGCGTTGCGAAAGATGTGGGCATCGTCGGGGCCGATCCCCAGTACCTCCTCAATGCGCAGCCGCTCGTCCATGCAGGTGAGGACCCATAGTCGTTTATTGTTCGGAATCCCCTTGACCCGCCGAAGGGCGTAGTCCTCCCGCCGCTCTATCTCCACCTCAATACGTTCGCTCACCATTCACCTTCACCCCGCTTTTAGATCTCACCCCTGGTCCTGGAAGATCCAGGTGGAGAGATAACGCTCTCCGGTGTCCGGCAGAATCACCACGATGAGCTTCCCTTCGTTCTCCGGCCTCTTGGCCACCTCCAGCGCCGCCCAGGTGGCTGCTCCGGATGAGATCCCCGCCAGAATCCCCTCTTCTCTCGCTAACCTGCGGGCCATCTCTGCGGCGTCCTCGTCCGCGACCCGGACGATTTCGTCGATGAGATCCGTGCGGAGCACGTCCGGCACGAACCCGGCCCCGATCCCCTGGATCTTGTGTGGACCGGGCTTCCCGCCCGAAAGCACCGGGGAACTGACCGGTTCCACGGCGATGGCTTTGAACTCCGGCTTCCTTTCCTTGAGGACTTCGGCCACCCCGGTGATCGTGCCCCCGGTACCAACCCCGGCGACCAGGATGTCCACCCGGCCCTCGGTGTCCCGCCAGATCTCCTCTGCGGTGGTGAGGCGGTGGATCTCGGGGTTCGCTGGGTTCTTGAATTGCTGGGGCATGAAGTAGTTTGGGTTCTTCGCCACCAGCTCCTCCGCTTTCCGCACGGCCCCGGGCATGCCCTCTTCACCTGGGGTGAGGATCAACTCGGCCCCCAACGCCTTGAGAAGCTTGCGCCGTTCCAGGGACATCGTCTCCGGCATGGTGAGGATTAGGCGATACCCCCTAGCGGCGCAGACGAAGGCCAGGGCGATGCCGGTGTTCCCGCTGGTGGGTTCGACGATCACGGTGTCCTCGTTGATAAGGCCCTTCTCCTCGGCGTCGAGGATCATCGATACCCCGATGCGATCCTTCACGCTGCTTAAGGGATTGAAGGACTCGAGCTTGGCCACCACCTCGGCCTTGAGGCCGGCGGTGACTCGGTTAAGCCTCACCAAAGGAGTATTGCCGATGAGCTCCGTAAGATCCTTGGCGATCCCCCTGGTCAACTTTGGGATCTCGATCCCCTTGTACTTGAGTGTCTCCACGGCTTGACCCATCGTGCCTCACCTCCAAATTCCATCAAATGTAATACATCGCAGCCTCGAGTTGCTCCTTCTCCCGTTGGCGTTCGGCCAGGTCCCGGAGGGTAGTCGAAGCGAGGACCTGGACCATCGCCTCCCGAACCTCAGCCCACAGATCGCGGACGGCGCAGAAGCGGGAGCGGGCACAGGCTCCGGGGTCGTCGACACACTCCATGGGTGCCAGCGACCCCTCCAGGATTCGGATCACCTCGTCGAGCCGGATCTCCGCGGGGTCCCGCGCTAAGTAGATGCCCCCGCCCACGCCCCTTTTGGTGCGCACGATCCCCGCGGCCACCAACGGGGCGATGAGGCGCTCGAGATACGGCAGGGGCAACTCCTGACGTCGGGCAATGTCCCGCAGGGGGACGGGCTCTTCGGCCCTGTGGAGCGCGAGATCCAGGAGGACCCGGACACCATACGCCGTTTTGGTGGAAAGCTTCATCTCACCTCCTATTGTTGATATTCTTGATCAACAAAAATTATAAATCAACTTTTGCAACAATTCAAGCTCGGATACACCACGGAACCCGAAGAAGGGAATATAGAGCCCGCTTTCCCCCGGCTCCCCGATTAAACCCGTGTTTTTGGAGACCCTTTCACCAAGCGATACGCCGAGCTCGGAGGTTCAGGACATCACAGTACGAACTTCTCCACGCCTCAAGCCGCCTTCTCCTGCGCTCCTTCGCGGAGGTTCGCCGCGGTGGAAACCGGAGTGAGCCAGCCGTGGCGGTCCGGGATCTCCCCCCGCACGATCCCGAAGAACTCCTCTTGGAGCCTGCGGGTGATGGGGCCGCGCTTTCCTTCCCCCACCGGGATCCCGTCCACCGAGCGGATGGGGGTGATCTCCGCTGCCGTCCCGGTGAAGAACGCCTCGTCCGCGAGATACAATCTCTCCCGGGAGATGAGCTCCTCCCGCACCGGGATCCCCAGGTCATCCGCCAGGGCCATCACACATCTCCGGGTCACCCCACCTAGGATGGAAGCCGAGAGGGGCGGGGTGTAGAGGACCCCGTCCTGGACGACGAACAGGTTCTCGCCGCTTCCCTCGCTGACGTAGCCGAAGACGTCCAGGGCGATCCCCTCCACGAAACCCTTGTCCTTGGCCTCCATAGCGATCAACTGGGAGTTGGTGTAGTGTCCCCCGGCCTTGGCCAAGGCGGGATAGGTGTTCGGCGCCATCCGGAACCATGTGGAGACGCATACGTCCACCCCGCGGTTCAGGGCCTCTTCCCCGAGGTACGCGCCCCATTCGATGGTCAGGATCGTCACCTCTACCGGACAGTCCTTCCGCGGGTCGAGGCTGAAGCTCCCCAAGCCCCGGAACACCAGCGGACGGATATAGCAAGCTTCGTGTTCATTTTTGGCCACAAGCTCGATGATCGCCTTCTTCAGTTCCTCCCTGGGGAAAGGAGGTTCCATGCGATAGATCTTGCAGGAGCCGTACAATCGGTCCAGGTGCTGGTCCAAACAGAAAATCGCGGGACCGCGCGCCGTCGCGTATGAGCGGATCCCCTCGAAGATGCTGGAGCCGTAGTGGAGGGCGTGTGTGCCTACGTGGACTACCGCTTCCTCCCACGGGACGAACTCGCCGTTGAACCATACCCACCTTCCGTTCTTAAGCACCATCTCTTTTTTGACCGCCATCTTCCCTCCTTCTTGCCCAGTTGATCAATCCTCCCGCGTGCAGGATCTCCAGGATGAACGGCGGCAGCGGGTTAGCCTTAAAGGAGGTCCCATTTTCCGCATCCGCGATTATCCCCTTGCCCAAGTCCACCGAAATCCAGTGTCCTTCCGTGATTTCTCCGAGCTCGGGGCACTCGAGGACCGGAAATCCCAGGTTCACCGCGTTCCGGAAGAATATCCGGGCGAAGCTTTTCGCCACCACGCAAGCCACCCCGGCGCCCTTGAGCGCCAGTACCGCATGCTCCCGGGAGGAGCCACAGCCGAAGTTCTCCCCCGCCACCAGGATGTCCCCCGGCCGGATCCTTTCGGGAAATCTCGGGTCGAGCCCCTCGAGACAATGGCGCCCGAGCTCCGCTGAATCGGTGGTCACCAAATACCGCGCGGGGATGATGGCATCCGTATCGATGTCATCCCCCACCACCAAGGCCCTTCCCTCCAAGATCATCGTTCCTCCTCCCCGGTGAGCTCCTCCGGCGACCCGATCCGCCCCAGGACCGCGGAAGCCGCCGCCACCGCCGGGTTCGCGAGGTACACTTCGCTCTCGGGGTGACCCATCCGGCCCCGGAAGTTGCGGTTGGTGGTGGAAATACACCTTTCCCCGGCCCCCAGTACCCCCATGTGCCCCCCGAGGCACGGGCCGCAGGTGGGGGTGGAGAGCACCGCTCCCGCCGAGAGGAAGACCTCCGCCAGCCCCTCCCGTACCGCGCGGAGGAAGAGCTCCTGGGTCCCGGGGATGACGATGCAGCGCACCTCGGGGTGCACCGTCCTCCCCCGCAGCACCTCCGCCGCGACGAGGAGGTCCCGCCAGCGCCCGTTGGTGCAGCTTCCGATGACCACCTGATCGATGGATATCTTTTCGAGCTCGTCCACGGGGGCCACGTTCGCCGGGGAGTGGGGCCGGGCCACCATGGGTCGCAGGGCCCCGAGGTCCACTTCCACGGCCTCGGCGTAGTGCGCGTCCGGATCGGGGTACACCGGCGTGAATTCCCGGACGGCCCTCCCGGAAAGGTAGGAGAGAGTCACCTCATCTGGAGGGAAGAGCCCCGCGGTGGCCCCGGCCTCCACCGCCATGTTGGCCACGGTGAGCCGATCGTCCAGGGGCAACGCTCCCACCGCGCCCCCGAACTCGAACGCGCACCAGTTGGCCCCGCTCGTCCCCAACACCCCGATGAGGTGGAGGATCAGGTCCTTCCCCATGGCCCAGCGGGGAAGCCTTCCCTTGAGTTCTACTCGGATCGTCCGGGGCACCCGCAGCCAAGTACTTCCCGTGGCCATGGCGTAGCCGATGTCGGTGGAGCCCATCCCGGTGGCGAACGCCCCCAGGGCTCCGTAGGTACAGGTGTGGGAGTCCCCGCCCACAACGATCTCCCCGGGGAGGACCAATCCCCGCTCGGGAAGGAGCACGTGTTCGATGCCCCCCCGCCCCACCTCGAAGTAGAGGGTTTCCTTTTCCCGAGCGAACTCCCGCACGATCCGGCACTGTTCGGCGCTGCGCACGTCCTTGTTGGGGGTGAAATGGTCCGGGACCAGGGCCACCCGGGAGGGATCGAAGACCCGCTCCGCCCCCAGTTCCCGGAACGTGCGGATCGCCAGCGGGGCCGTGATATCGTTGGCGAGGACGAAGTCTACCGGTACCTCCACGAACTCCCCCGCCTCAACCTGCCGCCCCGCGTGGCGGGCGATGATGGCCTCGGCCAGGGTCATCCCCATGGCTCCCCCCTGAGATAGGCGCACACGAGCTTCCCGAACTCCGCGGTGGTCACCGTCTTCCCCTCCTCCCCGGGGAGGTCGGGGGTGTGGTAGCCCGCCCCGAGGACCGCCCACACCGCCTCCCGGAGCCTTTTGCCTTCCCTCTCGCGACCCAAGCCGACCTCGAGGAGCATGGCCGCCGAGAGCAGGGCAGCCACGGGGTTGGCAATGCCCTTCCCCGCGATGTCCGGGGCTGAGCCGTGCACTGGCTCCGCCAGGGGCGGACCATCCCCCAGGTTCAGCGATGGGGCCATCCCCAATCCTCCGCCCCACACGCTGGCCTCATCGGAGAGGATGTCCCCGAAGAGGTTCGGGGTGAGCACCACATCGAACCGTTCCGGGGCTTTGGCGAGCCACATGGCCATGGCGTCGACGAGCATCTCCTCCGCCTCAACGTCGGGGTAATCCCGCGCCACCTCCAGGGCCACGGCCCGGAAGAGGCCGCAGGTCTTCCGCATCACGTTGGCCTTGTGGACCACGGTCACCTTTTTGCGGCGCTTCCGGGCGAGCTCGAACGCCAGCCGGGCGATGCGGGCCGAGGCCTCCCGGGTGATCACCCGCAGGGCCACGGCGGATCCCTCGTCCCCCCACTCGGTGCGGACGTAGAGCCCCTCGGTGTTCTCCCGCACGATAAGGAGGTCCACCCCCCGTCGCAGCCCCGGGAGCGGTGGGGACACGGTGGGCCTCAAGTTGGCGTAGAGGCGGAGCCTTTGCCTCAGGGTGAGGATCACCGGCTCGTACCCCGGGACGTCCTCGGAGGGGGCGGAGATGGCCCCGAAGAGGATCCCATCGGAGGCGTCGATGGCGGCCCAGGTCTCTTCCGGGATCGCCACTCCCCTCTTCTCGAAGCACTCGAACCCAGCCTCGGCCGGCACGAACTCGAGATCCGGGGCCACCGTCCGCAATGCCTCCACCGCGGCCGGCACCACCTCGTGGCCGATCCCGTCCCCCTCGATGACACAAATACGGTTGCTGCCGTGACGCGTGACGCGTGGCGCGTGACGGCTCACTTTTGGCCTCCTTTCGCCGCCAGGAGCTTGTTCAGGGCGTTCAGGTACGCCTTGGCGCTCGCCACCACGATGTCGGTGGAAGCCCCCTGGCCACTGAATAACCGCGGCCTCCCGTTCTCCCCCTTCACCTCGGGGGATTCCACCGTGATGGAGACCTCTCCCATGGCATCCAGCCCCCCGGTGATGGCCTTGATGGTGAACGCAATGAGCCTCGGCTCCTCGCCCACGATGCGGTTGATGGCCCGGTAGACGGCGTCCACGGGGCCGGTGCCGTGGTTGGAGTCCACCAACACCCGGCCATCCGGGGCCTTCAGGGCCACGGTGGCGGTGGGGATCCCCTTGTCGCCGCAGACCACCTGGACCTGCTCCAGCTTGTAGATCTCCGCGGGACGGAAGAGCTCGTCGGCTACGATGGCCTCCAGGTCCGCCTCGCTCACCTCCTTCACGTCAGCCAGCTCCTTGAACCGGGCAAAGACTCGCTCGAGTTCCTCGTCGGAGAGCTCATATCCGAGGCTCCGGAGCTTCTCCTTGAGGGCGTGGCGCCCCGAGAGCTTCCCCAGGACGAGCTCGCTCTTCGAGAACCCTACCGCCTTGGGGTCGATGATCTCATAGGTGGAACGCTCCTTCAGGACCCCGTCTTGGTGCACCCCGGACTCGTGGGCGAAGGCGTTGGCCCCCACGATGGCCTTGTTGGGCGGGACCGAGATCCCCGAGATGGAGCCCACCAGGCGGCTGGTGCGGACGATCTCCTGGGTGTTTATCCCCGTACCGAGCCCGAAGAGGTCCCCCCGCACCGCGAGGGCCATGACCACTTCCTCCAGCGCGGCGTTTCCGGCCCGCTCCCCCAGGCCGTTCACGGTGCACTCCACCTGCCGCGCCCCGGCAGCCACCGCGGCCAAGGAATTGGCCACCGCCAGGCCCAGGTCGTCGTGGCAGTGGACGGAAATCACCGCCCGGCCGATGTTGGGCACGCTCTCCACGATCCCGCGGATGAGGGATGCGAACTCGCTGGGAATGGAATAACCCACGGTGTCGGGGATGTTCACCGTGGTCGCCCCGGCCTCGATCACAGCCTCCAGCACCTCGTAGAGGAAGGCGGGATCGGTGCGGGAGGCGTCCTCGGGGGAGAACTCCACATCGGGGCAGAGGGACCTCGCGTAGGCCACCATCTCCCGCGCCCGCTCAAGCACCTCCTCCCGGGAGAGCCTGAGTTTGTGACGCAGGTGCACGTCCGAGGTGGCGATGAACACGTGGATCCTGGGCCGCTGGGCGTAGCGGATCGCTCCCCAAGCGGCGCGGATGTCCTCCTCCCGGGCCCGGGCCAGGCCGCAGATCACCGGGCCCTCCACCTCCAGGGCGATCCTGCGCACCGCCTCGAGGTCCCCGGGCGACGCCGCGGGGAACCCCGCCTCGATCACGTCTACCCCTAACCGCGCCAACTGCCGCGCGATCCGGAGCTTCTCCTCCGGAGTGAACGAGACCCCCGGGGTCTGTTCCCCGTCCCTCAGGGTCGTGTCGAAGATCAGAACCTTCCCTCCAACCGAAGTCCCATCTACACCACCTCCTTAGATCCAGCGTCGGATCAGGGGATACTCGAGGCTATCGGCCAAGGCCTGCCAGCTGGCCTCGATGATGTTGGGGGAGCTCCCCACCGTGGCCCAGGAGTGCTCTCCGTCGGAAGCGAGGATCAAGACCCGCACCGTGGCCTCCGTCCCTGCCCCCTCGTTCAGGATCCGCACCTTGTAGTCCGTGAGTCGCACCCGCTCGAGCCCTGGGTAGAAGGGGAGGAGGGCCTTGCGGATCGCCCGGTCCAGGGCGTGCACGGGGCCGTTCCCCTCCGCCGCGGTGTGCATCACCTCCTCCCCCACCCGCACCTTCACCGTGGCCTCGGCGAGGATCTCCTTGCCCACCCGCTTCTCCACCAACACCAGGAAATCCAGGAGCTCGAAGGGGGGGTCGTAGTCGGGGCGCGAACGCCGGAGGAGTAGCTCAAAAGAGCCCTCGGCCCCCTCGAACTGGAACCCCTTCCCCTCGAGATCCTTCACCGCCCGCACCACCCGCCGTGCCTCCTCGGGGGGGAGGTCCAGGCCCAACTCCGCCGCCTTCATCTCCACGTTCGCCTTTCCCGCGAGCTCCGAAACCAGCACCCGGGACCGATTCCCCACGAGCTCCGGATCGACGTGTTGGTAGCTCTTCGGGACCTTCTTGAGGGCGTCCACGTGGATCCCCCCCTTGTGGGCGAAGGCGGACCGGCCCACGTAGGGCTGGTAAGGGTCGTGGGGCATGTTGGCGAGCTCGGCCACGAAATGGGAGAGGGCCGTGAGCTCCCGTAGCCGCTCCTGGGGTACCACCTCGAGCCCCATTTTGAGCTGGAGATCCGGGACCACCGCGCACAGGTCGGCGTTGCCGCAGCGCTCGCCGTACCCGTTCACCGTGACCTCCACCAGCTCCGCCCCTCCCCGGACCGCGGCCAGGGTGTTGGCCACCGCCAGGCCCCCGTCGTTGTGGGCGTGGATCCCCAGGTGCGCCGCGGGGAACTCCCGGCGCACCGTCGCGGCGATCTCCTCCACTTCCCAGGGGAGCGTCCCCCCGTTGGTGTCGCAGAGGACGAGCCAATCGGCCCCGGCCTCGGCCGCCGTCCGCAGGACCTCCAGGGCGTAATCGGGGTCCTCCTTGAACCCATCGAAGAAGTGCTCGGCGTCGAAGAAAACCTCCACCCCGTGGGATTTCATCAGGGCCACCGAATCCGCGACCATCAGGAGGTTCTCGGCGCGCGTGGTGCGCAGGACCTCCTCCACGTGCAGCCCCCAAGCCTTCCCCACCAGGGCCACCGCCGGGGCCCCCGCGGCGAGAATCGCCCGGAGGTTAGCGTCATCCTCGGGGGGCACCCCGGCCCTGCGGGTGCTCCCGAAGGCCACGAGCACCGTCCCCCCGAGATCCAGATCCCGCGCGTGGGCGAAGAACTCGGTGTCCTTGGGGTTCGCCCCGGGCCAGCCGCCCTCGATGTAGTGGGCCCCGAAATGGGCCAGGCGCTCGCAGATCCGGAGCTTCGTCTCCAGGGAGAAAGAGATCCCCTCTCCCTGGGCCCCGTCCCGGAGGGTGGTGTCGTAGAGCCGGACTCCCACGCCCTCACACCTCCTTGGGAGGTAACCAGGGCATCATCCGTCTGAGCTTCCGCCCCACCTCCTCGATGGGGTGTTGTCTTTCCTTCCGCCGCATGGCGTTGAAGAAGGGCCGGCCGGCCAGGTTCTCCAGGATCCAGTTCCGGGCGTGGGTTCCGTCCTGGACCTCCCGGAGGATGCGCCGCATCTCCTCTTTGGTCTCCTCGGTGACGATCCTGGGGCCGGCCACATAGTCCCCGTACTCGGCGGTGTCGGAGATGGAGTGGCGCATGTAGGTGAGGCCTCCCTGTTGGATCAGGTCCACGATGAGCTTGAGCTCATGCAAACACTCGAAGTACGCGATCTCCGGCTGGTACCCGGCCTCCACCAGCACCTCGAACCCGGCCTTGATCAGGGCCGAGACCCCTCCACACAGCACCGCCTGCTCCCCGAAGAGGTCGGTCTCCGTCTCCTCGGCGAAGGTGGTCTCGATCACCCCGGCCCGGGTGCAGCCGATCCCCTTGGCGTAGGCCAGGGCCAGCTCCACCGCCTTGCCGGTGGCGTCCTGGTAGACCGCCAAAAGCCCGGGAGTGCCGCCCCCCTCCACGAAGATCTCCCGTACCCGATGGCCCGGGGCCTTGGGGGCCACCATGATCACGTCCACGTCCGGGGGAGGCACGATCTGGCCGTAGTGGACGTTGAACCCGTGGGCGAAGAGGAGGCACTTCCCCGGCGATAGGTGTGGCGCGATCGCCTCCCGGTAGACCTCGGGCTGCGCTTGGTCGGGGATGAGGATCGCGATGAGGTCCCCCTCCTTCGCCGCCTCGGGGATCGGGAGGACCCGAAGCCCGGCTTCTTTCGCCTCTTTCCACGATCTGCCCCCCTCCCGGAGCCCCACGACCACGTGGACTCCTGAGTCCCGGAGGTTCAGGGCGTGGGCGTGGCCCTGGGAGCCGTAGCCGATCACCGCCACCGTCTTCCCCGAGAGGACCTCGAGGGACGCGTCGTTCTCGTAATAGATCCGCGCCAAAGTTCACCTCCTATTTGAGCACGTTTATGCGGAACTCCTTGGGGCGGGCGCCCCGCACCATGGCCACCGGACCCGTGCGCACGATCTCCTCGATCCCGAAAGGTTCGAGCAGGGTGATAAGGTGGTTTACCTTTTCCTCGGTCCCGGTGACCTCCACCATGAGGGAGTCGTGGTCCACGTCCACCACCTTGGCCCGGTAGAGCTCCACGAGCTGCGCCACCTCCCCTCGCTGTTCCGAGGTAGCCCGCACCCGGATGAGCGCCAGCTCCCGGACCACCGCGGGCTCCCCGGTCACGTCCCGAACTTCGATGACGTCCACTAGCTTTTCCAATTGTTTTTTGACCTGCTCGATCACCCGGTCGTCCCCCTCCACCACGAAGGTCATGCGGGAGATCCCCGGGGTCTCGGAATGTCCCACCGCCAGGGATTCGATGTTGTAGCGGCGGCGCCGAAACAGGCTCACCATGCGGTTCAGTACCCCGGGCCTGTCCACCACGGCCGCCACCAGGGTGTGCCTCATCGCACCTCCTTTCGCTGGGGGAGGATCACCTCGGAGAGGGACCGCCCTGGGGCCACCATGGGGAAGACGTTCTCCTCCGGCTCCACCCGGAAATCGATGAGGACCGGGCCCTCGGTCTCCAGGGCCTCCGCGATGGCCGCCCGGACATCGGCCCGCCTGTCCACCCTCAGGCCCCGGATCCCATAGGCCTGGGCCACCCGGGCGAAATCGGGGTTGTGGAGGCAGGTGGCGCAGTAGTTACGGTTGAAGAAGAGCTCCTGCCACTGGCGCACCATCCCGAGGTAGCCGTTGTTTATCACCGCGATCTTCAAGGGAAGGCCCTCTTGCACCACGGTGGCGAGCTCCTGGATCGTCATCTGGATGCCCCCGTCCCCCACGATCACCCACACCGGGAGATCCGGCCGCCCGATCTGGGCCCCGATGGCCGCCGGCAGGGCGAACCCCATGGTCCCCAACCCGCCGGAGGTTATGAGGCTTCCGGGGAGTTCGTGGAGGTAGTACTGGGCCTCCCACATCTGGCTCTGGCCCACATCGGATACCACCAGGGCCCGGCCTTCCGTGGCGCGCCAGATCTCGTGGATCACGTACTGGGGCAGGAGCCTCCCTTCCTCCCTCAAGGGTTCGTCCCAGCCCGCCTCGCGTTTCCACGACTCGATCTCCGCGTGCCAGTCACTCCTCTTTTTGGGCTCCACCAAGGGAAGGAAGGCCGCGAGGAACTCCCGCGCGTCGGCGACGATCGCCAGATCCGGCACGATGTTCTTCCCGATCTCCGCGGGATCGATGTCCACGTGGACGATGGCGGCGTTGGGGGCGAACGCCTTGGGATCGCCGATGACCCGGTCGTCGAACCGCATCCCCACCGCTATGAGAAGGTCACAGGTCTGGACGGCCCGGTTCGCCTGCAGGGTTCCGTGCATTCCCACCATCCCCAGGGAGAGCCGGTGGGACCCGGGGATGGCCCCAATGCCCAGGAGGGTGGTGGCCACGGGGATATCCCCCTTCTCGGCCAGGGCCAAAAGCTCCGTGTGTCCGCCCGCGAGCAACACCCCGTGGCCCGCGAGGATCAAAGGGCGTTCCGCGGTGTTGAGGAGCTCACCGGCCCGCTCCAGGAGATCCTCGGGGAGGGGACGCTTGGGTGGGTGACCAGGGATCTCCGGCTCCTCGGGGTAGCGGAACTCCGCTTCCTGGGCCTGAGCGTTCTTGGCGATGTCCACGAGCACCGGCCCGGGGCGCCCGCTGCGGGCGAGGAAGAACGCTTCTTTCAAGACACGGGCGAGCTCCCCCGCCTCGGTGACGAGGTAGTTGTGCTTGGTGATGGGAAGGGTGATCCCGGTGATGTCCGTCTCCTGGAAGGCGTCGGTCCCGATCATGGAAGATGGGACCTGGCCGGTGATGGCCACCAGGGGGATGGAGTCCATGTACGCCGTGGCGATCCCAGTGACCAGGTTCGCTGCCCCGGGGCCCGAGGTGGCCAAGCACACCCCCACCTTCCCGGTGGCCCGGGCATAACCGTCGGCGGCGTGGGCCGCTGCCTGCTCGTGGCGCGTGAGCACGAACCGGACGGGGTAGCGGGGGAGGGCATCGGTGATGTGGATCACCGCCCCGCCGGGGATCCCGAACACCACCTCCACCCCCTCCGCCACGAGACACTCCCACAGGATCTCGGCTCCGGAACGCTTCATCTTCCCTCCTTGGCGAGGATCGCCCCCCGGGCCGCGGATGCGATCTGGGCCGCGTAGCGGGGCAGGTACCCGGGGGGCGTCTCCGGCTCCCTGGGTTTCCACTGGGAAAGCCGTCTCTCCACCTCCTCCGCGGGAACGAGCAGCTCTAGACGCTTTTCGGGGATGTCGATCTCGATCTCGTCCCCATCCCGGACGGCGGCAATGGGGCCTCCGGCGGCGGCCTCGGGGGAGACGTGGCCGATGGCGGCCCCCCGGGTGGCCCCGGAGAAGCGGCCGTCGGTGATCAGGGCCACCCGGTCGTCGGCCCCCATCCCCGAAAGCAGCGCCGTGGGGGTGAGCATCTCGGGCATCCCAGGGGCCCCTTTGGGGCCCACGTAGCGAATGACGATGACATCCCCGTCTTCGAACTCCCGTGCCGTGAGGGCCCGCACCGCCTCCTCCTCGGAATCGAAGACCCGGGCCGGGCCCCGGTGCCGCAGCATCCCTTCCGCCACCGCCCCCCGCTTGACCACTGCCCCTTCCGGGGCCAGGGACCCAAACAGAACGACGATCCCTCCCACAGGGGAACGGGGTTCCCGGAACGGGCGGATCACCTCGCGGTCCGAAGCACGCCCCAACCTCCCCCGCACCGGTCCGGCGACGGTAGGGTTGTCGAGATGCAAAAGACCCCCTTCCGCGAGTTCTCCCATTACCGCCGGGATCCCCCCGGCGCGGTGGAGGTCCTCCATGTGATGGGAGCCGGCGGGGGAGAGGGCGCAGAGCTGGGGGGTAGTGTCGGATAACTCGTTCAGCCGAGAAAGTGGATACTCAATGCCCACTTCATGGGCCAGGGCCAAAAGGTGCAACACCGTGTTGGTGGAGCCGCCCAGGGCCAGGTCCACCCGGAAGGCGTTCTCGAACGCATCAACGGTGAGGATCTCCCGGGGGAGGGGGCCACCTTCCTTCAGGATCCGCATCACCATCACCCCGGCTTCCTTCGCCAACCGCAGCCTTTCCGCGGAGACCGCGGGGGCGGTGCCATTTCCGGGGAGGGCCAAGCCCAGCGCCTCGGCGAGGCAGTTCATGGTATTGGCGGTGAACATCCCCGCGCAGGAACCACACCCCGGGCACACCGCAAGCTCGAGTTCCGCCAGTTCCTCCCCCGAAAGCTTCCCCTCAGCGAGGGCACCCAGGGCGGCGAAGATGTCGCTCAAGTCCACCTTACGGCCGCGAAAGTCCCCGGCGAGCATGGGCCCCCCGCTCACGAAGGTGGCGGGGAGGTTCAGCCTGGCCGCGGCGAGCAACATCCCCGGAACCACCTTGTCGCAGTTGGGAACGAAGACCACTGCGTCGAAGGCGTGGGCGCGGACCATGGCCTCGGCACAGTCGGCGATGAGCTCCCGGGAAGGAAGGGAGTAGCGCATGCCGGGGTGGTTCATGGCGATCCCGTCGCAGATCGCGGGGCAGTGGCACTCGAAGGGAACCCCTCCGGCCATGCGGATCCCGTCTTTGACGGCCTGGACAACTTCGCGGAGGTGTACGTGGCCGGGGATGATCTCGTTCAGGGCGCTCACCACCGCCACGAAGGGCCTCTTGAGCTCCTCGCGGGTGAGCCCCAGGGCGAAGAGCAGCGACCGGTGCGGTGCCCTCTCCGTGCCCTCTTTGATCGTCGCGCTGCCCACCGCTTACCCCTTTCCTCCGGGGCCGGGGCAATAAAAAAACCGGGCCCTTCGGCCCCGGTTTGATCCGGATCCAACACCGCCTCGGTGTTGGATCCGCTAGCTAATAAGGACGATGACGGAGATAAAGCCCTGCAAGTTCCCCTCTAGCCTCAAGTTCTCAAGCACAAACAATCGCTTCTCCGTCATCGCTACCCTTTATATAGGACATCCTTCCCGCCCCGTCAAGTAGACGATGTGCCTCATTGAAAAAGTTACAAGGCTGATTTTGGGCATCCTCTGAAGTCCCGATAAGGCTAATATCCTTGGGATCTGCAGAATCCATCGGAGCTCAAATGTAATGTTCACCACTGACAAACGGGGCGGATTTGCTTATGATGGGAAGATGACATAAAAAGGAGGCGGTAACCACCGAATGGTTATGGAGGGGGAAAGATGGGGACGAAAGCGGTAATGGCCCTCCTTTTGGGGTTTTCATTGGGACTTGTAGGGTTTGCGGCGGAGCTTGTGAGGTTCGAGAGCACCGGGACTTTTTCACAGGGGATTTACTGGCTCGAGGATGCGAAACTGCACGATGTGGCGATATGGGAATTCGCGGGTGTGCCACAGGGCTTCATAACACTTGAGCTCAACGCCTTCGCTCGCACCGACTGCAAGAAGAAGCGCGATAATCGCGTTTATCTGCGGCTCTTTTACCGTGGTTCCGAAGGCGGCCGCTGGGAGGCCACGGATATATCGCTGAAGTACGTGGGCCAGGAAGGGGACCTCCAGCGTCTGTGGGGGAAGGTCTCCTTCGTCTGGACGGGCGGAGATAGGCTCACAATAATGGCGGTGCGAACTTATGCGTGCGACCCCCATATCGGGGTCACGGAAGAGAGCCTGGGCTTCCCCGCTGAGAAGCCAGCCCCTCCGCCGCCTCCCCCCGAACGACGACCGTCCCCCCCTCCACCGCCACCCGCTCCCTGCTACGACATCCCGGGGGCCATTTGTTACCCCGACGGTGAGACCTTGGAAC
>DFNI01000041.1 GCA_002375995.1 Acetothermia bacterium UBA3571
GAGCCGGCGGGGCGGGGGGGGGGGGGGGGGGGGGGGCGCGAAACAAACAGGGGGGCCGGAGGAGGCCCGGCAAATTGATTGCGAGACGCCCCGGGGAAAACCTTATGCCGCGGGCACGGCGAAGAGATGTGTCCCACCGGAACGGGCCTAAGGCTATGCGGACATGATCAAAGGGGTGGACAGGGGGTTTGACCCGGCGCGCGCTTTCAGAGATGTTTCTTTCATTAACTTTCATTAAGGTGTTGAGGCTTCTTTTCGAATTTGAAGCAATGATGAGAAACGGTTACGTAGAAAGATGCGTGGAGATCTATTTGCGCGCTTTAGACGCGGCCTTCGGCCCCCTTTCTCCTTTGCCAAGCGATTGATTCGCTTTCGGATCCGGGCACAGCGATGAACCGCATGAACCTTGGGGACCATCTGCGTGCAGTTGATTTGTCTCAATCCCTCGCACGAATTTAAGTCCAGACAAGACTTTGGCAATGGCTTTTCGAACAATGGTGTTAGGAAGTGCAATTAATGGGCATCGAGGGAACACGTGACGCCGCGTTTCCCCTGGAAGAACCGTACCTCAGAAAACTTCCCCCACCTGTTTGGGCGTCGCCATCCTAAATGCTCGGAACGGAGACCTCGCTTCAGCGAGGATCTGGTCTTTGGACCTGTGCTTGTGCCCAGTTCGGTTCTCTATTTACTGTCCGTGCCCCGCTGGGGGTCCTCAAACGCCCCCTCGAAACACCCTCATTTATGCCCCCTCCACCGGGGATCAACATCGCCCAGTCTCCCGAGCTTGACAGTCCCCCAACTGGAACGGAAAATACTATTACGGTTGGGGCCGTAGCTCAGTTGGGAGAGCGCTGGCATGGCATGCCAGAGGTCACGGGTTCAAGTCCCGTCGGCTCCATTATTGCTATCTTTTTTTGTTTCCTCCCGTTTTCAGTTTTCCCTGCCACCATTGAGGCCTCCCTGGGGTGGCAAGGGATCCCGGTGGGGGAGGCGGTCAACCCCCTTTACATCCGCATCCTAAACCCAGAGCCCTATGCCCTCCAGGCCGAGTTGACAGTCACGCAGAAGATCGGTTCCCCGTGGCGGGGCTGGGCCGAACGGATCCTCACGCTCTCACTCCTCCTCCCTCCCGAAAGGACCACCGCTTATGTCCTTCCATGGCCATTGAGATCGGGGGAAAGATACCTCCACCTTTCTCTTTGGGGAGAAGCCGGGCTCCTGGCGGAAACGGATCTACCTTTGCCCACACCCGCCCAAGGGCTTGTGGGATATACGGGTCCTCCTCCCTCCAGGGCTTCCCCGTTTCCCGCCATCCCCCTTACCCCGACCCAGCTTCCCCGAGATCCCTTGTTTCTTTCCTCCTTCCGGGCCCTCCACCTGGGAGAAGAACCGCTAGCCCCGGAGCTTCGGGGTGCGGCAAGGACGTGGGAAGCCTTCTTCGGACCCGAGGGGCTTTTGCGCCACATCGAGCGGAAAACCCTCGCCAAAGCCTTGGGGGAGATACCCCTCTCCCCTCGTCCATTGGGACTCGTGGCCGCTGGAACCCTAGTGTATTTGGGACTCCTTTACGTTACGGTTGGTCGCTTGGCGCGGGAAGGCGATTGGCGTCCGTACCTCGCCCTCTTCCTGGTCGCCACCGGGGCCTCCATCGCCGCCACCCGTTTCATCCGCGGAGAGCGGGTGGTGGAGGTCAGATGGGAAATTGAAGATAGCCGTGCCCCCGGATACGTGTTGCAGTTCGCAGCTTTGGCAGCGAAGGAGGAGGTGACATGGGAGCTCCCGGGGTTATGGGTGGAGATGCTTCCAACGGAAGAGGGCGGATGGTCCGGCCGGAACCTCACGTGGAGGTTCTCCCCCGGTGAAAAGTGGACCTCCCTTTCGGTGGCCCCTGATGAAAAAAGGATCCTGTGGACGGCCTCCACTTATACCGGGACCGCGAAAAGATGGGAAAGGTACGTAGTACTTCCCGAAGGGATCCGAACCCCTGATGGCCGGATCGTCGATAGGACAAGCCTCCGGCGCCAGCTCGATCGGGGGATAAGACCCGTGGTGGACGCGCTCCTTGCACAGCTCGCCCCCGGGGATAGCTTCTGGCTTGAGCACCGCCGGGAGGAGGGAAAGAACTTTGTCCGGCACCGGTTCGAGGTCTTTTTGGAGCGAGCGGAGGGCTAAGATGGGTTTTTCCGTGGGCCTTTTGACATCCATCCAGGGCCTTTCCCTTCTCGCCGCCGTGGCCCTCTTCCTCTCGTTCCTTTCTCCCGGGGAGGTAAAAGGGTGGAGTGCCCTCCTCCCCTTCGTAGAGCACTCCTTCCTTCCCCGAGTACTGGCGGTGCTTC
Source organism: Acetothermia bacterium UBA3571 (assembly GCA_002375995.1). Taxonomy (GTDB): domain Bacteria; phylum Bipolaricaulota; class Bipolaricaulia; order Bipolaricaulales; family Bipolaricaulaceae; genus UBA3571. The sequence goes on from DFNI01000041.1 coordinate 2,337, forward strand.
TAGGGATCATGGGGTTACAGCTGGGGAATGTGGAGCGCCGCTGGATCGTCCCCCATTTCTCCCATAGAGCCCGGGCCGCGAGGCTCCTTATCCTTACCTTGTTCATCACCTCGGTGTTCACGCCCTTCTTAATCCTGAGCGCGGCCGAGGACGGGGTTGAGGCCGTGGGCGCGGCCGCGACCGCGTTCTACCTTTGGGCTCTTGCCCTCGCCTTCGCCGGCGCCGGCTACGCGGTGGCGGGGATCGCCCGCACGGAGGGCACAAACCTCCTCTTGCGGTACGGAATCCTTCTTGTGGTCATCCTTGGGTCCCATATCTTCCTCCCCTGGTGTTCCCCCCTGATCACGGTAAGCTATCTCTGGAACACGGGGCGCTTGGGGATCGGGTTTTGGTCAGTGGTGGGGCTGGACCTCTTTGTGTTGGGGTGGTGGTGTTGGAAGTTCTCCACCGTACGCTACGAGCGGTTCGGGTTTACGGAAGGCTGAGGAGTACCCTGCGCGCAGGGCTTTCCGCCTTGATCCTCGGCCTTTCGGTGACCTTCCTGCTGAGGTTGTTTTCCGGCACCGCAGGGTGGGAAGTGTTGTGGGTGGCCGCGTTGGGGACGATGGGAGGCGCCCTCCGGCCGATGCGGCCCGAGCGCCTGTATTTGTGGGCGGGAAGGCAGCTCGGCGTGGGAGAGGGACTTCTTGCGGCCTGGGAGCTTTCGCGCCGCGGGGAAAAAATCCTTTTGCGAAGGCTTTGGGAGAGCATCGCGTCTGGGCTGGTCTCTCCTCGAAGGCTGCTTGTCCCCAGGGGGATAGACTACGCACTCCTCTCCGCGGCTCTTTTGCTTTTCCTCGCGATCTCCTTGGGACCCCCTTTGGACAGTGCCCACTTCTCCGGTTCCCCCACACCCCCTTCCCCGGTGGCCTTCAAGAGGGAGGAAGCTCCGGAGCGCGGCGAGGTAAAGAAGGTCAAAGAGATGCCCCTAGTCCCCCCGGAGTGGGAAGGCGAAGAACCTTTAGGGGTAAAGCCGGAACCACAATACCCCCCCGCCGAGGTGCCGCCAGAGGCGTCCGGATCTGTTCCCCCTTCGAGAGCGGAGCCCGCGCCCGGAAAAGGGGGCGAGCCGGTCTCCTCCTCGCCCGAAGTCCTCCCCTCAGAAACCCAACAAGGTGTGGAACCGCTCCCGGAAGAAAAGCCTAAGCCCTCAGCGGCAATGGTCCCGAGCCCGGAGGAGGGGGCTTCGGCGGTCCTCCGTGAGGCGGAGGGCGAGGGTGAAGAAGCGGAGGGGTCGGGCAATTCCTTTATCCTTAGGCCCACCGAGGAGACCGAACTTCCCAGCCAAGGAGAGCTCACAGAATCCACGCCCCTGCCTCAGCTCCAAAAAGGCCCCCAAGAGGGAACGAAGGAGTTGGGGGGGAAGGCCGAGGGGGAACCCCCGACCCCCGGCGAAGGGGAGTTCGCCAGAGGGGCCGAGCCGGCCCGCAAAACCCAGGCCGCAATGCGGCCCGGGGAGGGGCCGGAGCGGACTGGGACCGCCCTCTCCGTACCCCCTGAACCCCCCGGGGGAGGGGGGACCCCGTTTATACCTCCGGTGGAAAGCGCGGAGTTTTACGTAGGGGCTCGAGAGCTCCCGCCGGGGGCCGAGGAACTGGTGCGGCGCTATTTCGCCATCCTCTCCCAGGAGGGAGAACGATGATAACCGAAAAGGAACTCACCCGGGCCCAAGAGGCGTTCGCGGCATTGCGGGAAGCCATTTCCGGGGTCATCGTGGGGCAGGACCGGGTAGTGGAGATCGCCCTATGGACTTTGCTTTCGGGGGGTCACCTCTTGGTGGAGGGGGTTCCAGGCTTGGGAAAGACCCTGCTCGTGCGGACCCTGGCCCACGCCCTGGGGCTTTCCTTCTCCCGGATCCAGTTCACCCCCGATCTCATGCCCGCGGACATCTTGGGAACCAACGTGTTCTCCGAAGATTCCGGGGCCTTCCGGTTCGTCCCCGGGCCCATCTTCGCCAATATGGTTTTAGCGGATGAGGTGAACCGGGCCACCCCCAAGACCCAGGCGGCGCTTCTTGAAGCGATGCAGGAACGACAGGTCACCGTGGGCGGGGAGACCCACAGGTTGCCGGAGCCCTTCGCGGTCCTGGCCACCCAAAACCCCATCGAGATGGAGGGGACCTACCCCCTCCCCGAGGCCCAAGTGGACCGGTTCCTGTTCAAGGCCGAGGTGGCCTTCCCCGACGAAGGGGAGCTGGTGGAAATCGTGCGCCGAAACACCGAGGGCGGGGGGATCGTGCTCCCCGATCCGGTGATGGGGCCGGAGGACGTGCTTTTGGCACGCCGGGTGGTGGGGGCCTTCCCCGTGCCTGAGCCCCTGATGGAATATGCGGCACGGCTCGTCCTCGCCACCCATCCGGGGCATCCGGCGGCCCCGCCTAAAGCCAAAAAGTACGTTCAGTACGGGGCTAGCCCCCGGGGAGCCCTGGCGTTGGTGTTCGGGGCCAAGGCCCGGGCCTTCCTGGCCGGGAGGTACCACGTCTCCGTGGAAGACATCCGAGATGTGGCAGAGCCCGCTTTAATCCACCGCATCATCCTCAACTTTCGCGCCGAGGCCGAGGGGGTCACCGTCAAGGAGATCATCGGGGAGGTGATGAGAACCGTTCCCCCACCATGAGGGAACTTTTGGGGGAAAAGGAACTCCGGGCCCTAGCTCGGTTGAGGCTTTCCTGGCGACGTCCTCCAGGGGAAGGGATCGGGGGGCATCTCTCCTCCCGCACCGGTTATTCTCTGGAGTTCGCCGATTTCCGGCCTTACCAGCCCGGGGACGATTTCCGGCTGGTCGATTGGACCGCATATGCACGGCTGAGGAAGCTCCTTGTGCGGGTGTACAAGCGCGAAGTGGAAGCCCCCCTCTACCTCTTCCTCGACACCTCCGCCTCCATGGGCAAAGGCAGGCCGGTAAAGCTGGGCTTCGCCGCCCGCCTGGCCGCCGCCCTGAGCTTCGTGGCCCACCGCAGCCAGGACCGCTTCGGGCTCGTTTCCTTCTCGGCCCGGATAGAGGGGGAACTCCCGCCGAAGCGGGGGAAGAGTCACTTGGCCACCCTATTTCGCCTTCTTTCCACCCTCGAGGCGCGGGGCGAAACCGATTTGAACACGGCGCTCACCCAGTGGGCCTCCCGGGGAGCGGAACCGGGAATTTGCTTCGTCCTATCGGATTTCCTCTGTGAGGGAGGATGGCATGAGGGGATATCCGCCCTCCTCCACGGGCGCCACGCCGTGGCGATGGTCCAGGTCCTCTCCCCCCAGGACCTGGACCCCGGGCTCCGGGGGGAGCTGGAGCTGGTGGATGTGGAGCTGGGGAAGAGCCGAAGGCTTGTGGCAAGCGTTGGCGCCTTGAGGTTGTACCGCGAGGCCTTGGCGGCCTGGAACGAAGCCCTGAGCTCTTATGCTCTTGAACGAGGCATCCCCTACTTCCTCTTTTCCTCCCGCACCTCCCCTGTGGAGGCCTGTTGGATCCTTCTCGCGAGGTGAGGAATGCGGTTCGGAGTTCCATTGGGTCTTTTGTGGTTCCTCGCTTGGGGGGTGGTGCTGCTCCTTTATTTCCTCCAGCGGCGCCTGCGCCGGGAAGAAGTTTCGGCCTTGTTTTTGTGGGAGCGGATTCCAGAGCTTCCCCTCTCCTTCCGCGAGCGGCTCCAGATGCTCTGGGAGCCCATCCTCTTCCTCCAGCTTTTGGCGGTGGGGCTATTGGGGGTGGCGTTCGCCGAGCCCCTCCTGCGGCGGGAGATGCCCACGGGCTCTGTGGCCCTGATCTTGGACGGTTCCGCCTCCATGTGGGTGGAGGGCCGCCCGGCAGAGGTGAGGGCGCTGGCCGCGCGGATCGTGCGGGCCGCCAGAGGACCGTGGGCGGTGGTCCTCTGGGCCGATCCTCCTCGGTACCTCGCCCCGCCCACCCGAAACCGTGCTGAAGCTTTGCGGGGAATCGCCCAGTACGCCCCCACTTACGGGAAGAGGTGCCCCCTCGGAGAGGCCCTGGCCTTCATCCCCGGGGAGTGGGACCGGGTGGCGGTCATCACCGATTCCCCTCCGCCAGGGGCACACGGGTTGGAGGTGATCCCCCTTCCCCGGGCTGAGGACCTCGCCCTCACCGCATTCTCCGTCCGTCCCCTGCCCCAAGGCACGGGCTACGAAGCCTTCGTGGCCGTACGTAACATGACGGGGAGGGCTCAGGAGGTCCCGGTGGTGGTACGGGCCGGGACATACACCTTCCGGGAGAGGCTCGAGATCCCCCCGGGAGAGGAGCGGGGCCTATCTTTCCCCTACTTCGGCCCCACCGACCTCGGGTTCACAGCCGAGATCGGGACCGACGATCCCTTCCCCCTCGACGATAAAAGGTTTTTTTCCTTTGGGTTTGGGGTAATACGTGTGCGTTGGGCGGGAGAAGAGGATAGGTTCCTGCGCGCTGCCCTCAGGGCGGCCGGGCCCATTTCCTTCGTGGACTCCCCTCCTTGGGACCTCACGGTAGCGGTGCGTACAGAGCTCGCGGGAATCGACGGGCCCACCCTGCTTTGGGAGAGCTCGGCCCCGGGGATAAGACTCGGGGAGCCGGTCGGAACGGGCGATTGGGAGGCCCCCGATGGGGCCCTCGCTCAAACCCTGGACCTTTCCCGCTGGGAGGGGGTAAAGATCCATCCCGTGGCCCTTCCCGAGGGGGCCGACGTCCTCCTCCGTCGGGGCGGATTCCCGGCCGCGTTCACGATATTCACCCCGATGGGGCCGGTGGCCGTTTGTGCCCTCTCTTTCGCCGGGGCAAAGGAGGTACTCCTTTCCCCTGACTTCCCCCTCTTCGTCCGCCGCCTCATCTCCGCCCTCCTTCCCCCGCTTCCCGGGGGGACCCACGGGGTAGGGGAGGCTATCTTCCTTCCCCCAGGGGCGGCGGTCATCCTTGGGGATGAGGAGATCACGGGGAGTTGGATCCCCCAGGCCCCCGGCCTCTATCGCGGAAAGACGGGGGAAGGCGCCGAGTTCTGGGTGGCGGTGAACCTTCCCTACGGCGAGATCGTGCCCCTCGAATCGGGGGGGACTCACGTGGCCTCCCCAAGGGAAGGAACCGTGGCTCCGGCGGAGGCCGAGCTCCCGCTATGGAGGGCCTGGGCTTGGGGGCTCCTTTTGGTGCTGTTGGCGGAAGGGGCTTTGGCCCTGCGGAGATGGTGAGGTTCGGGGAGCCGCTTGCGCTGGCGGGTTTGGCTTTGGCGGTGGGTTTCGCCTTCCTTTTCCGCGGCAGGGGCCTCGGCCGGGCCGTGACGGTGTTGTTCCTGGTCCTCGCCTTGGCGGAACCAGAGATTTCGTTGCGGGAGTCGCGAGAGCTTTTCTTCTTCTTGGTGGACCGCTCGGCCAGCGTTCCCGGCGCCCTTGACCCCATTTACCGGGAACTCCTCCCCGCCCTTAGGGCCCGCGACGCCGAAGTGGGGATCATTTCGTTCGCACGGGAACCCCTTTTGGTCCGCCTCCCGTCGGGCCAGCCCCCCGAGGAGCTTCCCCGCGGGTTCCAAGCGCTGGACCCGAACGGTACCGACATCGCTTCAGCCATCGATCTCGCCGTGGGATTAGTGCCCGAGGGAAGGTCGGCCCAGTTGATCCTCTTGAGCGACGGGAGATCTACCAAGGGCGATCCCCTGGCTGCCGCTGCCCGAGCGAGGCTCCGGGGGATCAGGGTCTCGGCCATCCCCGTGGGTACGGATGATCCCTTGATCGTCAGGGTTCTCCAAGGTCCCGAAGAGATGCCGCCGGGAACGGCCACCTTCACCGCCGTGCTCTCCTCGCGGGCAGCCCTCTCGGCATCACTGGTGTGGAAGTTAAACGGCCGGGAGGTCCGCCGGGAAAGCGTGAGCTTTTCTCCCGGAGAACACAGGCTCACGCTCGAGCTGGAGCTCCCCTCCCCGGGGACCTACGTCGTCTCGCTGGAGGTCACCGTTTCCGGAGATCCTTTCCCCGAGAACGACCGGGCGGCCACTGTGGTACACGTGGGCGAGGGAGCCCGTGTGCTCGTGGTGGGGAATGGGCCTTCTGCCCTCAAGGAACTGCTCACCGAGAGCGGGATATCTTTTAGACAGGTGCCCTTCCTCACCGAGTTCGATCTCTGGGATGTGGATTTGGTGATCTTGGACGACTACCCCTTAGGCTACATAAACCCATTGCTTCTGGAACATTTGCGGGCCTTCGCGGAGGGGGGCGGGGGGCTCCTGGCGATCCTGGGCCGGGCCGCGGTGGAAGGGTATCTGGGGGAGGTGGAAGAGATCCTTCCCGTGGGCTTCAGTGCCCCGGAGGTGCTCCGGGAGCCCTCGGCGGCGCTGGTGTTCGTGTTGGACAAGTCCTCCTCCATGGCCGGCCGGGCCGGGGCCCTGCGCAAGATCGACATCCTCAAGGAGGCGGTGGCCGCCGCGGTGGAGACGGTCTACGAGGAGGACTACCTCGGGGCGCTGGCCTTCGACCGCAACGTCCACTGGCTCGTCCGCCCAGCTCCGGCGGTGACGGCCCGCGACACGCTTTATCAAGCTCTGAAAGGCCTCTCCCCGAGCGGTGGGACCGACCTCTACCCCGCTGTCGAAGCGGCCATCACCGCCCTGACGGAGGTCCAGGCCCGGGTGAGGCACGTCATCATAGTTTCCGACGGGAAGACCGTGCGGGAAAAGGACTTCGCCTCCCTCAGCCGCCGGATCGCGCAAGAAGGTTTGGGAGTCACTGCCATTGCCATCGGGACCGATCCGGACCTGGAGATCCTGGGGATGTTGGCCCGCGCGGGGGATGGGGATTTGGTCCTCGTTCCCGATCTCAAGTCCCTGACCCAGGTATTGCTGCGGGAAACCCAGCGGGCGCTGAGGCCCCGGTTCCTAGAGGGGAATTTTCCGATAAAAAGGGGGGAGGCCACGTTGGCCCACGAGATCCCAACCCCCCCACCCCTCCGCGGCTACACCCTGACCTTTCCCAAACCCTTGGCCCAAAAGGTATTAGAGACCCAAGGGGGCGATCCGGTGTTTTCCGTGTGGCGGATGGGATTGGGTTGGGTGGGGGCCTTGACCACCGATCTGTCCGGGGTCTGGAGCCGATCCTGGCTCGAATGGGAAGGATTCCCGGATTTCTTCGGAAAGATCCTCAAGGCGGTGTGGCCCCAGCGGGGCCACATCAGACTGGCTTGGGAACGGGAAGGGGATCTGGTGCGGATCACAGCGGAGGTCGAGGAAGGGGGAAGTTGGGTGAACGGCCTCCGCCTGCGGGGGAAACTCGTGGGGGAAGACCAGGAGGAAGTACTCGTGTTCCACCAGACCGCCCCGGGGAGGTACGAAGCGACCGTCCCCCTTCCCATCTTCGGGGCCTATTCGGTGGCGGTGCACGATGTAGAGGGCCGCTACGGGGGCAACCTTGCCCTGGCAATTCCCTACCCGCCTGAGTACGCGGACATCGGGGTGGATCGGGCCTCCCTTTCGCGGTTGGTGGAGGCAGGGGGTGGGGAACTTTTGGAAGACGAGCTCATCCCCCCTCCTGCGGGCGGGGGAAGATGGTGGTTCCCACTCCGCCGGGTCTTTTTGCTTCTCGCCGGCCTCGCGTTCCTCGCAGATCTCGCCTGGCGGAAGCTTTCCCCCTGATCAGCGGAGTTCGTTCAACACGGGAGAGAACGCCGCGGGATCGGGCAGGGGCTTCAGGGCCAGGGATTCCCCCACGGAGGACGGGATGGCGTTCCTCGAAGCGTTCCTTTTCTTCCCCGAAGATGACCCCCAAGGGGAGCTTCTGGCTTCCGAGCACGAGTTCCAGGGCCTCGACCCTTTTGCGAGGGCGTTCGTTCCCGTGCAGGGTGAAGGTGTTCACTTTGCACAAGGCGAAGGTATTGAGCCGGTTCCAAGAGGGACAAGGGTGGAGCACGTTCACGAGGGCAAACCCTTTGTGCTGAATAGCGCGGACGGTGACCTCGGCAGCGTGGTCCGGATAGCCGGAGAAGGCCTGGTCTACGAACCCACAGCCCAGGGCCAAAGCCAGGGCAAGGGGGCGCAGGGGCTCCGCCAGCACCCCGAAGGTCTGCACCTTGGTCACGAACCCGAGGTCGGAGGTGGGGGAGGTCTGCCCCTTGGTGAAGCCGTAGACGCGGTTGTCGTGAACGATCAGGGTGATATCGAGGTTACGGCGGATGTTGTGGATGAGGTGGTTGCCCCCTTCTCCATAGATATCGCCGTCGCCGGACTCGGCGATCACTACCAGATCTTTGTTGGCGATCTTGATCCCCGCGGCGGCAGCCAGGGTCCGGCCGTGCAGGCCGTCGAACCCGTTCACCCGCATGTAGTGGACGATCTTCGCGGCCTGGCCGATCCCAGTGACCAGGACCACCCGGTGGGGTGGAATCTCGAGCTTCGCCAGCGCCTCCCGGATCGGGAAATTGCCGCACCCCGGACACCAGGCCATGGGGACTGGGGCGAGATACCTCTCGTCGCTCATGGGGACACCTCCCGCACGATCCACGCGGGGGTCAATGGCCGGCCGTCGTATTTTCCGATCGCCCGGCCCACCCGGAGGCCGGTGACCTGGGCGGGGCGCTGCGCTAGGCGGATGACCACCGGGTTTCAATCATCCCGGCGAGGGAGAGGCCCTCCACCATAAGCGAAAAACCCCGCCGGAAGTGGTGGCCATAGAACGGACCCCGGCGTAGCTCGCCCCCAGGGCCATGTTGATGGCCGCGATCTCATCCTCGGCCTGTTCCACCACGATCCCCTACTCCTCCGATTTCCCCGCGAGGCACAACATCACCGCCGGGCCCGGGGTCATGGGATAGGATGCGAGGAACCGGCACCCGGCGACCAGCGCCCCCAACCCCACACCCTGGCTCCCGGAGAGGAAGTGTTTTTCCGGCCGAACTACCCCTAGGCAGGGACCATGGTCCCCGTGGCGCGCGCCCGGCCCCGAGCTCCAACGCCCGCGGGTTCACCTCCGCCCGGTCGCCGAACCGCTCCCGCACGAGATCCCCAAGGACCTCCACCTCGAGGCCCAGGAACCAGGTCAAGGCCCCCAAAAGCACCATCCCCGTGGCGATGGGAAGCTTCAGTTCCTTTCGGGCGATTTCCTCGGCGGGGAGCTTTATCGCTCGGGACGAGGAAGACAGGGCTTCATCTCAGATCAGGACCCCTCCGGGTTCGACGAGGGGCTCGTACTGGGAAAGCATCTCCCCGTTCAGGGGCAACAGCACGTAGGCCCGCTGGGAGGTGGCCGCCCCCGGGAAGTCGGAGAGGCGGTTGGCTTCGGCGAAGGCCTTGTTGGCGAAGGGGGAATCGACACTTATCCCCACTACCTGGGCGTCCGAGGACTCCAGGCGGGCGAGGATATCGCGGAAGGTGCAGAGTTCCTTTTGGCATACGGAAGTGAACGCCCCGGGAAAAAGGCCAACACGAGCTTCTTCTCCGAAAGCTCCTGAAGGGACCGCATCGCGAGGCCGGTATCCGGCAACCTGAAATCCGGCGCTCGATCTCCGATTTTGTTCATTTGATGCTCCTTTCGTGGCCGTCTAGCCACAATTTTTCTCAAAATCATTTCAATTTCGTTCCCCGATCCCGCAACTCCCGCGACAGGGGGACGTGCCGGATAGATCCCTTCAACCAGGGAAATCCTCGCGGAAGTGCACGCCCCGGGAGCTCCGGTTGCGCCAGGCGGCCTCGGCCACAAGAAGCGCCGCTTGGACCCCGTTGCGGAGCCCCACAAGCCCGTCGTCCAACCGGGCGCGGCGGTAAAAGTCCACGATATCTTCCCACAAGTGCCTCAGGTCCCGGATGGCCCGAGCCAGGCGCCGTGCATCCCGGGAAAGGCCCACGTAGTACCACATGGTGTACTGGACGGAACGCCAATCCCGGTGAATGAGGGCAGGGTCGGCGGGGACACCGTCGGTGGGATACTCCCACGGCGGGACTTCCCGGGGGTCGATGGGCCGCGGTTCCCGGAGGGAGATGTCCCGCGCGGCCCGGTCCCCGAACACAAGACCCTCGAGGAGGGAGGTGCTCGCCAGGCGGTTGGCCCCGTGCAGCCCAGTGCAGGCCACTTCCCCCACCGCGTACAGGTTCTTGACCGTGGTCCTTCCCCACTCGTCGGTCCACACCCCTCCGCAGAAGTAATGGGCCGCGGGGACCACCGGGATCGGCTCCTCCGGCACCTCGATCCCCAGCTCCCTGCACCTGCGGTAGATGGTGGGGAACCGCTCGCGAAAATTTTTTATCCCCGATACATCCAAGAGCACGTATGGATAGCCGTGCAAGGTCATCTCCCGGTGAATGGCCCGGGCCACCACGTCCCGGGGGGCGAGGTCGCCCCACTCCGGGGCGTATTCCTCCATAAACCGGCGGCCATCCGGCGTAAGGAGTCTCCCGCCCTCTCCCCGGACAGCCTCGGAAATCAGGAAGTTCTCTCCTTCGGGAACAGCCAAGGTGGTGGGGTGGAATTGAATGTATTCGGCGTTGATCACCCGGGCGCCGGCGCGGTGGGCCATGGCGAGGCCGTCCCCCCGGGCACCCGGAGGGTTCGTGGTGTACCGGTAGATCCGCCCGAGGCCCCCAGTGGCGAGGACCGTGGCCCCGGCGATGTACCGCCGGACCTCACCCCTCTCCTGTTCCAATACATACGCCCCATGGCAGGCTATGGGCTCATATACGGTGAGGGGATCGCGGGCATGGTGGGGAAAGGTGATCAGGTCCACCGCGGTGGCCCGGGTGACGAGCTCCACGTTGGGAAGCTCCCGCAGAAGGGCGTGTAGGGCCTGGGAGATGGCGGCACCGGTGCGGTCGCCCACGTGGAGAATCCGGGGTACCGAATGTCCCCCTTCGCGGGTGTAGTGTAGTTCCCCTTTTTGGGCGCGGTCGAATGGTACCCGAGCTTCCCGAATTAGGAGCCGCTGCACCAGCTCCGGACCCTCTTCAGCTACGATCTCCGCCGCCCGGCGCAACGACAACCCCGCACCAGCTCGGAGGACGTCCTCCACGAACTTCTCCGCCGAGTCCCCGGGCCCGAGGGTGGCGATCCCCCCTTGGGCGTACCGAGTCGCCCCCTCCTCGGGATCGGCCTCCCGGGTGATCACGATGATCCTGCGGTGCCTATCTTTGGCGAGGCGCAACGCACACGAAAGCCCCGCGATCCCGGCCCCGATCACCAGCACATCCGCTATCCTGGCCTCCATCCTCCCGCAACGATAGCCCAAAAAGGGACACGGAGGAAAACGCAGGCCTCCCCTATGATCGTTCCGGAGGGGCGGGTATCCTTGTGGCATGGTCCGGAACCGTTTGTTTGCCGCGGCGAAGGGCGAGGAACCCGCGGACCTCCTTCTCCGGGGCGCCCGCATCGTGGACGTGATCTCGGGAGAAATCCGACAAGGGGATCTAGCGGTGGCCGGGGGTTACATCGTGGGGTTCAGAGCCAGCAAGGCCAGGAAGATCATCGAGCTTAAGGGAAAGTATCTCGTTCCGGGACTCATAGATGCCCATGTCCATATCGAGTCGTCCCAGCTCTCTCCAGCGGAATTCGCCCGGGCGGTCCTCCCCCACGGCACCACCTGCGTCATCGCCGATCCCCACGAGATCGCCAATGTCCTGGGCCTCGAAGGGATCCGGTACATGCTTCGGGCCACGGAAACGCTGCCTTTGCGGGTCTTTTTCATGGCTCCCTCTTGTGTGCCCGCAAGCCCCCTGGAGAACGCTGGCGCCACGCTCTCTGCCGAGGAAATAAGGGAGGTGCTTTCGTGGGATCGGGTCCTGGGGCTCGGGGAGGTGATGAACTTCCCCGGGGTCCTCTTTCGGGACCCCGAGGTGTGGGCGAAGCTAGAGGCAGCTCAAGGAAGGCCCATCGATGGCCATGCACCGGGGCTTTCGGGACACGCGCTTTGGGCTTATAAGCTCGCGGGCCCACGTACGGAACACGAGTGCACCCTTTTGGGGGAAGCCCGGGAGAAGCTCCGGGCGGGCATGCACATCCTCATCCGCGAGGGAACCACGGCCCGGAACCTCTCGGCCTTGATTTCCCTACTTTCATCACACACCGCACCGTTCGTCCACTTCTGCACCGATGACCGCCATCCCGAGACCCTACATACCGAAGGTCACATGGATGACGTGCTGCGCAAAGCCATTGCCAACGGAGCGGATCCCATGGCTGCCGTCGCAGCGGCCACGATCCACGCGGCGAGGGCCTACGGCCTCGCGGACTTGGGGGCCTTGGCCCCAGGCTTCCGGGCCGATTTTCTCGTCGTGTCCGACCTGGAGCGGTTCGAGGTGGAGCAGGTATACGTGGGCGGGGAGCTCGTGGCGGAGGGAGGCCGGTGTGGGGGAGAATGCCCCGGCATTGCGACCGACGACGTGCGGAGCACGGTCAACGTGGATCCGGAAGCCCTTTCCTTCGCGATCCGCGCGGAGGGGAGGAAAGCGCGGGTGATCGGGGTGATTCCGGGACAGGTGGTGACCGAGGGGGTGATCCTCGAGCCCAAAGAGGTGGGCGGAGAGGTGATCGCCGACCCGGAACGGGACATCCTGAAGCTCGCGGTGGTGGAGCGGCATCGCGGCACAGGAAACGTAGGGCTCGGGCTCGTGCGGGGCTTCGGGTTGAAGGGAGGGGCGCTCGCCTCCACGGTGGCCCACGACTCCCACAACATCGTGGTAGTGGGAACAAACGACGACGACATGCGGCTCGCGGTGGCCCGGCTCGTGGAGCTCGGCGGGGGGCAAGTGGTGGTGGCCCACGGCGAGATCCTCGCGGAGCTTCCTCTCCCCATCGCGGGTCTCATGTCCGATCTCCCGTTGGAAGAGGTGGTACGCCGCGGCGGGGAGCTGAAAAAGGCGGCCCGGGCCTTGGGCTGTGGGCTTTCGGATCCTTTTATGCAGCTTTCCTTTTTGGCCCTCCCGGTGATACCCAAGTTGAAGCTCACCGATTTGGGCCTCGTGGACGTGGAAAGGTTCGAATTGGTCTCGCTTTTCGTTTGACACAAGCTCGGTTCAAAAAACGCGTCCCCATGGAGTGGGGAACTTCACGGAGCGCGGCGGGTTGACATCTCTACAGTCAGGCCAGTAACGGTTTTTTTCGGTGGAGTTTCTATTAGACCACCGTATCGTCGATCGTTTCCATGAGGCGGGCGGCCATGAAGCGATAGCGTTCGGGCTTCGCGAGCCCCGGCGGCAGCCCTTTCGCCAACTCTTCCACCGGAAAAGGCTTCCCGATGTGCACAGTAATCTTTGGGAATTTTGGAGGGAATTTCCGAGGGGGATACGGGCCCTGGGGGACGATATTCACGGGGACCAAGGGTTTCTTGAACATCTCCGCCAACCTCACTGCACCGGTTTTGGGCTCCGCCCCGGGGCGGGTGGTCCCTTCGGGAAAGATCCCGAGGAGCTTGTAGCGCCGGGCCGCCCGGAGCATCTTTTTGAAATCGTCGGGACCGAAACGATCCCGGTCGATCACCGTGGCGAATCCGAGGACGAAAGGGGCGAAGATGGGGTTGCGCGCGAGCCCCCGCCGGGCGATAAAGTGCACCCGCCGGAGGGGCCCACATGCGACACATACCACGGGGATATCCCAATAGGAACGGTGTCGCGCCACCAGTATCCCCCCTCCCCGCAGGTGCTTCCGCCCCCGCACCCGCAGGCGGAATAAAGGGTAGATCACGAGCGAAGCCAAAACCACCAAGATTCCGTAAATCAAATCACGGAGCTTATCCGCAACTTTTTCCACGGCGCTCCTCCACCAGCTCCAACACCACCCTCAGGGTCTCTTCGGGGGATTTATCGGTGGTGTCGATGATCACTGCGTCCTCTGCGGGTCGGAGGGGAGAATCTGTGCGGCTGGAGTCTCGCTCATCCCGGCGCTTTATCGCCTCGAGGATCTCCTCGAATTTCCCCCCGCGCTCGCGGAGGCGGCGGCGCGCCCGCTCCTCCGGGGTGGCCCAGAGGAAGATTTTGAGCTCGGCGTCGGGGAGGACCACGGTGCCGATGTCGCGCCCCTCCATTACCACATCCCGGCCCCGAGCGATCTCGCGCTGCAGGGCCACCAGGTGCCGCCGCACTTCAGAGTCCACCGCTACTTTGGAGGAAAGCTCATCAATTTCGGGATTTGCGAGCTCATCGGTGATGTCCCGACCGTCGAGGTAGATTCTCCCTCCCTCCCGCACCTCCAGCTTGGCCCGCTTCCAGTCGATCCCGTTCCTTTGCGCCCACGCCACCGCCCGGTACATGGCACCGGTGGGGACGAACAGGAACCCGAGTTCCTCGGCCAGTCTTTTGGCCAGCGTAGTTTTCCCGGCCGCGGCTGGGCCATCGATGGCGATCTTCATGGCTGTCTATTCCAATCTAAACCGGGAACTAAATTCCCGGTGGTATCGCACCACCTCCACACCCATTATAACTTTGTCCGATCCGCACTGAGCCCAATGGGCAAAGACCTCCCCTTGACCCGGTGCAGGCCGAGGTCGGTTTGGAAAGCCGGACCCCGGGTCTAAAAAGCCCAATACACTTGCCTAATTTGTGGCGTTCCTCGTGGAGCCACCGCGGGGCAGCTAGCGCACGTGCGATCTTTTATCGTCCCATACCCTCTCACGCTATTCCGAATGCGACGATTCACGTGTCCTGCGAGTATCACGAAGCGGGAAAAGTGGATACGTCCTGCGAAGCTCCACGTATTCAAAATTTCCACGCGGGGCGAGCTATGAAGGTTGGACTGGGGAGACGGGGATCTCTCCACCGCCCTCTACCTGGAGGCGCCCCAAGGCAGTTGGACGGCCGGGGGATAGATGGTCTTGGGAGGGGCCGGGGAGCTTTCCTGCCGAAGATTCCCCGAGAGTAAGGCTGCAAACCCGCATGTCTTGGGAAATACCTTGGGCAACCACGGAAAACTCCAGCAAAAACCAAAGCGGCCCGATCTCTGGTCTGAGGTTGGGGCGTTGAAGCTGATCACGTCTCGAGGATCATTACAGATGCTATGTCCGCGGTGCGGATCCCCAAGGACCGGATGTACCACAAGTTCCGGCTGTACGGGTTCCTGAAGAACCTCCGGTTCTTCGATCCTTTTATCGTCCTCTTTTTCCGGGAGATGGGGCTCTCGTTCCTGGAGATCGGGGCGCTTTTTTCCATCCGCGAGATCGCCACCAACCTCCTGGAGGTACCCACCGGGGTGGTGGCCGACGCCTTCGGAAGACGCAAGGCCATGCTGGCCTCCTTTTCGAGCTATATCCTCTCCTTCCTCATCTTCTACGCCGCCCCGGGGTTTTGGACCTACGCCCTGGCCATGGTGTTCTTCGCCTTCGGAGAGACCTTCCGCTCCGGCACCCACAAGGCGATGATCCTCGAATACCTCCGCCTGAAAGGGATAGAACACCTGAAGGTCCATTACTACGGCCACACCCGGGCCGGGTCGCAACTGGGCTCGGCCCTGGCGGCCCTCGTCGCCGCCGGGCTCGTTTTCTATTCCGGCTCCTACCGGATCGTGTTCCTGGCCTCGGTGATCCCCTACATCCTCGGGCTCTTCCTCTTCCTCACCTACCCCAAAGAGCTGGACGGGGAGATAGTCCGGGTGACCGGGGCCTGGAGGGAAAAGTTCGCTGAGCGCATCCGTCTTACCGGACGGGGCTTCATCTCCATGTTCAGGGATCCCCACACCCTGAAAGGGCTCTTGCACTCGGCGGCCTTCGACGGGGTGTTCAAGGCCACCAAGGACTACCTCCAGCCGATCCTCAAGTCCCAGGCCCTGGCCCTGCCCCTCCTCCTTTCCCTCTCCCCCGACGAACGCACCGCCCTCCTCGTGGGAATCCTTTATTTCTTCCTACACCTGGGGACCTCTTTCGCTTCCCAGAACGCAGGGCGCCTGCAGGAGCGGATGCGGTCGCTTCCCGCGGCGGTGAACTCCACTTACCTTTTGGGGATGGGGCTCTTGCTTCTGGCGGGCCTGGGGGCACAATTCCGGATCTATGGCCTCGCCATCGCCTGCTTCGTGGGCCTGTACCTTCTGCAGAACCTGAGGCGGCCCATGATGGTGGGGTATCTCGCCGACGTGATCCCCCAGCGCATGATGGCCTCGGGGCTCTCGGTGGAGTCGCAGCTCAAGACCATTGCGCTCGCGGGATTGGCCCCATTGGTGGGGTTCCTGGCGGACGCGGTGGGGGTGGGGTATGCCCTGGCCATCGTGGCCGCGGGAGCCCAATTCCTGTGGATATTCCTGCGGGTAACCTCTCCGGGGAAGGTGGAGGCAGTCCAGGGAGGGGTAGGTGGCTGAGTTCTTTGACTGGCTCTCCGATCCGCTAGCCCTGGCGGTTTGCTTGCTTTTTCTCTCTTCTCTTTGGGCCCTATGGGTCAGAAAGAAGCTCCTTGGAGGGCTCCTTTTTCTCCTCACCGGGGTCCTTTACTTCCTGGGGATCACCCCGGGCTCGGATCTCCTCTTGCGCCCCCTGGAGGACGCTTACCCGGCCCTATTGGTACCCCCATCTGCGGAGGTGGCGGCGGTGGTGGTGCTCACGGGAGGGGAGGCCGCGAGCCCCGGGCGGCCGGTGACGAGCGACCTCTCCGAGTCCTCCCTGGAGCGGTTGGTGGAGGGCGTCCGGGTGTGGCGGATGCTGGGGGAGGGGGTCCCCCTGATCTTCGTGGGTGGGGCGGGGATCCCTGGTCGTCCCGCGGAATCCCCCCTCATGGCGAGGGCAGCGGAGGCACTGGGGGTCCCGCGGGAAGCGATCCGGTGGGAATCGAACTCCCGCAACACCTATGAGAACGCCCTGGCTGCAAAGGAACTCCTGGGTACGCGGCCCTTCGTGCTCGTCACCTCCGCCTTCCACATGCCCCGGGCCATGGAGGTATTCGAGAAGGTCGGGACATCCCCGATCCCGGCTCCGTGTGGCCAGCGGGCGCTCAGGGGATACTCCTCTTACGACTTCATCCCCCGGGCGCTCAACCTCTGGCACTCCGCCCACGCCCTCAGGGAGTACCTGGCCATCCTGTGGTACCGTTTGCGGTACCCCTAGAGGGGGTACCGCCTCCGATAAGCAGCAGCCTACTGAAACCTCGAGGCCGGGATTAGGGCTTGACTTTTTAAAAAACTTTTGCTAAAGTTTTTGCGATGGGTCGGAGAGAGAAGTCCGCCGAGCTCCTCAGAATCCTTTGGCGCAACGGTCCCCTGACCCGCAGATCCATGGAAAACCTCCTCCACATCTCTCGCCCTACCTTGGATAAAC
Organism: Acetothermia bacterium UBA3571; assembly: GCA_002375995.1. Classification (GTDB taxonomy): domain Bacteria; phylum Bipolaricaulota; class Bipolaricaulia; order Bipolaricaulales; family Bipolaricaulaceae; genus UBA3571. The sequence continues at coordinate 19,533 of DFNI01000041.1, forward strand.
TCTTAAAGGAACTCTCCCGGTATGATCTCCTCATCCCCTGGGGCAAGGCCAAGGAACGCGGGGGCCGACCCGCTACCCTCTTCCGCTTGAACCCCCAGGCACGCCTCGCCCTGGGCGTGGATCTCGAGCTTCCCGGGCTCTACCTTGTGGTCGCAGATCTGTTGGGGGAAGTCCTCCATGAAAGGGAAATCCACCTCTCCGGAGATCTCTCGTCTCCCCGTGAAACCCTCCGGCGTATCTCCCAACTGCTTCTCGATTGGCTCGAGGAACTGGGGATCCCCCGGGAAAAGACCATCGGCGTGGGAGTCGGGATGCCCGCCTTCTTCGAAAGAGAAACGGTCACCGTGAAGGGAGAAAACCTCCCCACCTGGATCAGGGTCCCGGCCAAAGAGATTCTCACCCAGGAGCTGGGAATACCCGTCAAAATAGGCCACGACGTCCACCTCATGGCCCTGGCCGAATCCAAGCGGGCCGGCTTGGACGAGAAGATAGTCCTCTACCTCGCCTTCCGCTCCGGGGTACGGGGGGACGTGCGGATGGGGGCTTGCCTGCTTGTCCGAGGAGAGATCTACCACGGTGCCCACGGGAACGGGGGCACCCTCCATGGGGCCTTCGTGGGACCAGAAGGGATCCGCGGCAAGAACGTGGAAGAAGCGGCCAGAACCATCGTGGAAAAACTGTCTCCCCATATCGTTCAAGCCATCGCCATCCTCGATCCGGAAGTGGTGGTCATCAATGCCGAAGAGCTGGGGGAGTTATCCGGACCCGTGATCCATTGTGTGCAGGAGGAGATCTCCGCGGTACTGCGAGAGGAGCCAATAGGACCGGTGGAGGTGAGGCGTGCGCAGGTGGTGGAGGCTCCCGGTGCGTTGGGGGCCGCCATGGCGGTAATCCAGGAGCTGTTCACCTTTCCGGAAGCGCTTATCGAGGAGGTGAGAGCCGGGGAAAGCCGTACTTTCGCCGGAAGTCAACCTCTCAGAAAAAAGGAGGGATAAGAGATGCGCAGCTGGTGGCGTGTGTTGGGTGTATTGGCGGTAATGGGGGCCCTGTCTCTAGGGGCATGGGCGGCAAAGCTAGTAGTGATCGGGCCTTGGTCCGGGGATGAGGCCAAACCCTTCGAGGCCGTGCTCGCCGCATTCACCGATAAGACTGGGATCGAGGTGGAGTACCGGGTCATGCGGTCGGAGGACCTGGGGAAGGTCTTGCCGGCCCAGTTCTCCGCGGGGATGGCCCCGGGGGACGTGATCTTCACCGCTTGGGGTTGGTGGGTGAAGAAGTTCGCCGATCACATGGTGGACCTAGGCCCGCAGGTGGCGGATGTCCCCTTCGGCTTCCTCACCCCCATCGTGGTGGAAGGCCGCACTGTGGGCATTCCCTACGCCGTATGGGTGAAGCCCGGTTTCTGGTACCGGAAGTCCTTCTTCGACGCCCATGACCTCAGGGCACCTTCGTCCTGGGAGGATTTCCTGGCGCTCCTTGCCCGGATCGAGGCGGTGCCCGGGATTGAGAAGGCCGCCGCCTCCGGAGATGAGGTGGGCTGGCCCCTTTCGGATACTGTGGAACACTTCATCCTCGCTTATGGCGGCGTGAACATGTTCCTGGGCCTCACCGAGGGCACCATCAAGTGGACTTCCCCCGCGGTGCGGGCTGTGTTCGCGGATCACATCATCCCCTATCTCCAATACGCTTCCGAGCCCATCGAGTGGACCAGCGCCAAGGACCTCTGGTGGCAAGGAAAGTACGGGATCTACTTCATGGGCAACTGGCTCACCGGCATGGTAGAGGATCCGGCCGACCTGGGCGTGTTCGCCCTGCCCGGGGCCAAGGCGGTGACCGGCGGGACCGACTACATCTTCGTGCCAAAGTACACGAAGAACGTCGCGGACGCTGCGAAGCTGGTTGAATTCCTCATGAGCAAGGAGGGCCAGGAGATCCGCGCCGCGGGCGGTGGAAAGCTCGCCATCCGCACCGATATCTCCCCGGAGGCTTATCCGCCGGCCGAGCGGGCCCTCATCCAGGCCTTGCAGGGCTTCGTCATCGTCCCCGACATGGACGACACCATCGGCGGCGAGTGGCAGGCGGCCTTCTGGGACCAGTTGAAGCTCCTGTGGGTGAAGCCCGACGCCCTGGACGACGTCCTCCGCGTCCTGGATGAGAAGTACCCCAAGGGCTGAGGCCAAGGGAACGCGGGAGGGGAGGCCCCGCCGGGGGCTTCCCCTCCTTTTTGCCCGGGCCCGGAAGGGGGAGGGCCCAGCGGCGCTGGGCTTCCTCTCTTTGGGCCTTCTTCTCATCGCCCTCTTCGTGATCTATCCCTCGGTGAGGACGCTCTGGCTGAGCCTCTTCGATAAAGAGGGGTTCGCCGGGGTATCTAACTTCATCGACCTATTCCGGGACCGAGAGATCGTGGATTTCGGGAGGTTTCTCTCGCGGGAGCCCCCGTGGGGCGCCTTGCTCCATAACTTGGTGTGGACCGTTATCCACCTCCCCCTCACCGTGGGGCTTGGGCTTGTTTTGGCCGTAGTCTTTTCCAAGGTCAAAAGTTGGTGGGTGGGGCTTGCCCGGGGCGCGATTTACCTTGGGATCGTGACCCCCCTGATCGTGGGGGGCGTTATCATCCGGTTCTTGTTCGAGAAGCACGCCGGCCTGGTACCCCAGGTGCTCGGGGCCCTGGGGGCCGGGGCGCCCTGGTCTGCGGGGTGGACGGCGTATCCAGAGACGGCGCTTCTTGCGTTGGTCATCGGCTCGGTGTGGCTTTGGACCGGCTTTTCCATGGTACTCCACTCGGCCGGCCTCTCCACCATCGACCGGGAGCTGTACGAGGCGGCCCAAATCGACGGGGCCTCCGAGTGGGCCCAGTTCCGCCACATCACCCTTCCTCTCCTCAGACCGGTGACGCTGGTGGTGGCGGCCATGACGTTCCTGTGGGAGCTCAAGATCTTCGACATCGTGTACGTGGCCACCATGGGCGGCCCGGGCGGGGCGTCGAACGTCCTCGCGTTGGAGATGTATTTCTCCGCCTTCCGGGAGCTCGATCCCTATCGGGCATCGGCCATCGCCACCCTCATCACTCTCTTCAGCCTTCCCGTGGGTTACTGGTTCGCCAGAAGGCGGCTCGGGAGGTAAACGGTGCACATAAAAAACCCGTGGGCCAAGCTCATCGCCATCGTGGTAGCGCTGGTTTGGGTCATTCCCTTCATCGGGATCGTGATGTCGGCCCTACGGCCCTCCCAGGAGGTGCTTTACGGTTGGTGGCGGCCCCCGTTCCATTTCTCCTTCAAGAACCTGGTGGGCGCCTGGACCCACCCCACGGCTTCGCTCAGCATAGGCCTGCGCAACTCGGTACAGGTCGCCATCGGGGCCACCCTCCTTCCCACCTTCGTGGCCTCGTTGATGGCGTATGGCCTCGGGAGGCTGCGGTTTCGGGGAAGAGGCCCCCTTCTCATGCTTATCGGACTCCTTTTGGCGCTTCCCCAGCAGATGATCGCCTGGCCCCTCTTCCGCGAGATGCACGCGTTGGGGCTCTTGAACAGCCTCACGGGACTTATCCTCGCCCACAGCGCCTGGGGTCTCCCGTGGATGGTGTTTTTCCTGCGGGGCTACATCGAGACCCTACCGGTGGAGCTGGAGGAGGCGGCGCGGATCGACGGGGCGGGGAGGCTGAAGACCTTTATCTACGTGATCTTTCCCCTGATGCTCCCGGCGCTTGCCTCGGTGATGGTGCTCCAGTTCACCTGGGTGTGGAACGATTTCTTCATGGCGTTGATCCTCATCTTCGACCCGAACAAGATGGTCATCACCCAACAGATCCCGCTCCTTAGGGGACAATACCACGTGGATTGGGGCCTTTTAAGTGCCGGGACATTAATCGCGATGTCGGTACCGTTGCTGGTCTTCGTTTTCCTACAGCGATACTTCGTACGCGGCCTGATCGGTGGGGCGGTCAAATAACCGCTGGACACAGCGAGGAGGCTTGAATGATCGAGAGATACCTACCGTACGTGGGCAAAAAGGCGATCGCCGAGCTCGTGGCGCTGGCCCGAAACCTGCAGGGGCTCCGGATTTTGCACGTGAACTCCACCTACCACGGCGGAGGGGTAGCGGGGATGCTGCGGAGCCTCGTTCCCCTCATGGACGACCTCGGGCTCGAGGCCCACTGGGTCCTCCTTTTCGGCAAGCCGGCCTTCTTTTCTTGCACCAAAAAGCTCCACAACGCGCTTCAAGGGGAGGAGATCTTCCCGGAAGAGGACGAACTCTCGACCTACCTCCAGATCAACGAGTTCTTCGCCCGCTATGCCCCCATCGACCACGACGTGGTGGTGATCCATGACCCCCAGCCCCTACCCTCTGTATCCTTTCGCCCCAAGCGGGAGCTGTGGATCTGGCGGTGCCACATAGATATTTCCTCCCCGAGCGAGAAAGCGTGGGAGCTCCTTATGCCCTACATCCTCCGGTACGACGCGGCGGTGGTATCGGCGGAGGGGTTCCTCCGGGATGGGCTCCCCCAACGCGTCTCCATCATCCCCCCGGCCATCGACCCCGTGTCCCCCATAAACCGGGAGATGAGCCCCAGGGAGGTGGAGGAGAAACTCGCCCAGTACGAGATACCCCTCGACAAGCCCCTCATCGTCCAGGTCTCCCGGTTCGACAAGTGGAAGGACCCCCTCGGGGTCTTGGAAGTCTTCCAAAAGGTACGACGTGATGCCGATTGCAGGTTGGTGATGTTGGGAAACATGGCCGGGGACGATCCCGAGGGCCCGGAGATCTTTACTCGGGTGAGAGAGGCCGCGGCGAAACTTCCGGACGTGCATCTTGTGACCGAGACCGACGAGTTGTTGGTGAACGCCCTCCAGCGGGCGGCCGCGGTGGTGTTGCAGCTATCCGTCCGTGAGGGATTCGGCCTCACCGTCTCCGAGGCCCTGTGGAAGGGGACCCCAGTGGTGGCCTCGGCGGTGGGCGGGATCCCCCTGCAGATCCGTGACGGGGAGAACGGCTTCCTGGTGGAGCCCCGGGACTATGCGAGCGCGGCGGAGAAAGTGCTCGCGCTCCTGGGAGACCGAAACTTGCGGCGGGAGTTTGGGGAGCATGGCCGGGAATGGGTGCGGAAAAATTTCCTGATAACAAGGCTCCTTCGAGATTGGCTCTCCACCCTCGGGGAGCTCCTCGGCTGATGTGTACCTCAAGGCCCGCCAGGACCTACCACGGGAGGACGAACAAGTCCCGAAGCCATCACACTTAGAAAGCCATTCAGTTGCTGAATAAAAATTCTTCAGCACGTGGATGATTTGCACACAGTTGCTTGCATCCGTGCCTCCTCCTGGGCTGGAGTTCTGATCGTGAAAGGATCTTTTTGTAAAAACGACACTTGCCCAATGGGCCTTCGCTTCTCCCCCGGGTAAAATCGCGGCGGAGGGATAGATGATCGGGAAAAGAAAAGCGGTGAGGATAGCCCCGGAGCTCTGGGCCGCTATCCAGGATAACCTCGAGGCCCTCGGGGTCTCCTCGGTGGAAGAATACGTGGAAGCGGTGTTGCGGGAGGACATGCGCGAAAAAGGCCTCCTCCCCGCCTACACCCCCGAGGAAGAGCGGGAGGTGGAGCGGCGGCTCCGGGATCTCGGCTATCTCGATTGAGCCTCCTCCAGATCAGGGGGCGGGGGCTCCTCCCGCAGCACAAGCGGCGGCCCCAAGATCTCGGCGAGGATCACCGCCACCTGGGGTTTTTCTTTCAGCAGCCGCACGAGCTCTTCGGAGATCTTCTCCTTTGGCATTGCCATCAGGCTAGGGCCTCATCTCCTGGGGCCTTGCCCTTGGGTGGGGTCTCTTCTCCGGCGATGGACTCCCGCATCCTGGTGTCGGCCTGGATGTTCTTGAGCCGGTAGTAGTCCATGATCCCGAGTTGCCCCTTCCTGAACGCCTCAGCGATGGCTTTGGGGATCTCGGCTTCGGCCTCGATCACCGCCGCCCTCCGCTCCCATACCAGGGCCTTCATCTCCTGCTCCCGGGCGATGGCCATGGCGCGGCGCTCCTCCGCCTTGGCCCGGGCTACCTTGAGGTCAGCCTCCGCCTGGTCCGCCTGGAGCTGGGCCCCAATGTTTTTCCCTACATCTACGTCGGCGATGTCGATGGAGAGGATCTCGAAGGCCGTTCCCGCGTCCAATCCCTTCTCCAGGACACGTTTCGAGATGGCATCGGGGTTCTCCAGCACCTCCTTGTGAGAGTCGGCGGAACCGATGGCCGACACGATCCCCTCGCCCACCCGGGCGATCACCGTCTCCTCCGTGGCGCCGCCCACCAGCCGCTCCAGGTTCGCCCGCACCGTGACCCGCGCCACGGCGAAGAGCTGGATCCCGTCCTTAGCCACGGCGCCGATCTTGGGAGTCTCGATCACCCGCGGGTTGACGGACATGGCCACCGCGTCGTACACGTCCCGGCCGGCGAGGTCGATGGCCGCCGCCCGCTTGAAGTCCAGGGGAATCCCCGCTTTATCCGCGGAGATCAGGGCCCGCACCACCCGCTCCACATTTCCCCCCGCGAGGTAATGGGCCTCGAGATCCGAAACCGCGAGCTTCAGCCCCGCCTTCCACGCCGCGATCATCGGTCCCACCACCCGGTGAGGGTTCACCTTCCTCAGGCGCATCCCGATGAAGGTCATCGGTCCCACCGGTACTCCGGCGGCGATGGCCGATATCCAGAGTCCCACGGGGACGAAATAGAAGAACACCCAAACCGCAAGGAGGACGACAACCGCGATAACGATCGTCCCGATCATCCCGTATCACCTCCCCTCCTCCGCACCACGAACCGGATCCCCTCGGCCCGGGTGATCACGATCTCCGTGCCCTTGGGAATATACCCTTCTTCGCTCACCACATCGACGATCCTCCCGGAAAATTCTCCCTTCCCCACCGGACGGAGATCCGTCACCGCCACACCGCGCTTGCCCACCCACTCCTGCCGCGGCTCCTTTCTCAGGGCTCTGGAGTCGATGGCGCTTTTCAAGAGCACCCCTCCGAAGCGGAGCCTGGTCTTGGGGAGGAAAGTGATGATGAGAACTATGCCCATAAGGGCCGCTGCCAACCCCACGGAGACCGCGGTGATGGCCCGGCTCACCTGGGCCGGATCGGTGAAGGGACCCACCATGGCGGTGTAGAACCCGGCCCCGATGAGACCGAGGCCCACGATCCCCACCGCCCCGAAGTCCACGGCGGTGAAGACAAAGATCTCGAGGAGCACAAGGATCAACCCCGCGATGAAAAACCCCAAGGACTCCCAGCCCGCAAGCCCAACGGAAAAGTGGCTCCAGAAGAAAAGCGAAAGGGCCCCGAGCCCCACGATCCCCGGCACCCCGAAGCCCGGGATGGAAAGCTCCACCAGAAGGCCCAGGATCCCCAGGGCGATGAGGATCCCCGAGGCGGTGGGGGAGGTGAGGAGGGCGATGACCCACTCCCAGAACCCGGGGGCGAACTCCTCTACCGCGACATCGGCGAGGCCCTCGGCGGCGAGCACCTCTGCGAGGTTCTCCGCGATCCCATCGGAATAGCCCCACGCCGCGGCACTAGAAGGAGTGAGGGTGAGGAGCTTCCCTTCCTCCACGAGGTCGGGGACTCCGATGTCGGGATCCACCATGGCGGCGGCGACATCCGGGTTCCGGCCGCGGGCCTCGGCGGTGGCGCGGAAGATCTCCCGCACCGCCGAGACCACCTTCTCCGGGGCCGCCTCCATTCGGCCTTCGGAGAAGTAGACGGGAGTGGCCGCGCCCATGGCCCCACCGGGGGCGAAGTAGATGCGCTCACACGAGATAGCGATGAGGGCTCCGGCGGAAAGGGCATTCCGGTTCACGAAAGCTACCGTCCGTACCGAGGTGTCCAAGAGGAGGTCCCGGCACCGCAGCGCCGCGTCCAGGTAACCCCCGGGGGTGGAAAGGGAAACGACCAAGGCCGCAGCCCCCATCTCCTCCGCCCGCTCGATCGCCCCCTGAAGCAGGAGCACCGTGCCCCGATTTATCTCCCCGTCTACGCGCACGAGGACGACCGTCTCGGCCCCGATGGCGATCCCTGCCCCCAGGAGCAGAAAAACCATCACGATTAGCGTTGTCCTCGACATAGTCCCGTAAAACCACTTTAGCCCAAACGGAAGGTTTCGAAAAGGGCACCCGCGACGGTCGCCCGGGATCAAGGGGCCAGGACTCGGATTTCTCGGAGATCGTCGATTACATGATCCGCGCCTTGAAGGTCTTCGCCCCGGCCCTTCCCCGTCAAAACGCCTATGACCGGGGAACAGCCGGCGGCTTTGCCGGCCTCCACGTCCTCCCTAGAGTCTCCCACCACCGCCATCCCGGAGGGCGGAAGGGCCAGGATCTTACAGGCGTAAAGGATCCCCTCGGGATCCGGCTTTCGTGCCGCGAAACGGTCCGCCCCCACCACGAGGTCCACGTATTCCAAGAGCCCGGCGTAGAGGAGATGCCTCCGGGCAGGTGCCGTGGAGTCGTGGGTCACCACCGCGACGATCCCCCCGGCGTCCTTTAACCGGGAGAGGAGCTCCCGCGCGCCCGGAGCAGGGCGAAGGTGTTTTTCCCAGGGGAACCCCTTGTCCACCTCCGCGAAGGTCTCTCGTACCGCATGAAGCGCCTCACCTTCGGGGATACCCAGGACAGTAGAGAGGAAAGAGGCACTCAAGCGCTCGGTCTCTTCCCGGGGGCGATGGATGGCGGGAGTGGTACGGCCGGTGGCCGGATCCACGCCCAGGATCAAAGAAAGCTCTCGCGCGGCACCCCCATCGAGGCCGAAGCGTTTTCTCAAGGCCCCAGCCCGCTCCACCATCAGGGGTCCCCAATGGGAGAAATCGATCAGAGTCCCGTCTTTATCGAAAATAACCCCTTCTATCTGATACTTTCGAGCTTCGACCCCTATCACCATCAGGCCCTCCTCCGAGCTATAGCTCCAGGAGATTCACGGAGAGACCCCGGGAGGGAAGGTCTGGATCCAGCTCCCTTGCACGAGCCCGCTCTACTATCTCCCCAAGCTCGCCATTCGCTTTCCAGGCGGAAAGGCGATCGGTGAGCGGGGGAAGCCCTAGGGCTTCGGCTCCGGTGATGGCTCCTGAGGAAAAAGCCTCCCGGCAAGCTTCCCGGAATCTGGGCTCCCGCGTTAGGTGGTGGTCGAGGATTGTGATCCTGGCCCCCGCCCCGCGTACAGCCCCAACACAGTTCCGGATCGCCCGCTCCAAGGTCGCAGCCGCCTGAAGCGGGCCGCGAAGGTACGTGGCGGGCCCGTCCAAAACCAAAACGTCGGGGGCTTCGGCGGCAATCCAGTCGGCATAGTCCTCGATGATCGGACCTTGAAGATCAGAGGAATACAGGAACTTTTTTCCTCCGTGCTCCACGATTATCGCCAAGACCCAGCCTGGGCTCGCGTACTCCACTCCGTGGAACAGCGGTTCCGTGAACCGCACCGTGGTTTTTCCAATCTCAAAAACCTTCCCATCGGCATAGACAACCTGGGCCCCGAAAGGCTCCGGTGATACCCACGGGCCCCGCTCCCACATTCGCACAAGCCCCAGGAAGCGTTTCCTCCACTTACGCCTGAGCTCTTCAGAGGCCCCCTCCTTCCGGGCGCGGGGGAGCTCCTCCAAGGGATCGGGGTACTCCCCTTTTTCAGGGGAGACTTCCTCCACCTCGATTCCCCGTTCCGAAGCGAGGACCGAGAGGAAATACCTGGACCTTTCCCACTGGGAGCGGTTGATCCAACGATTGGGGTCTTTGATCCAGAGCGTCTTTTCCCTGAAGAGTTCCGGGACATCGGGGCGGTGATGGTCGTAGTGATAGTGAGTGATGGCGATATGGGTGGCCCGAGCCGCAGCCGCGACCAGGGCTGCGGTGGCAAGCTCTAGGTAGTAGAGCTTGATCTCAGTGGGCGCGGGGTAGCGGGGCTGCATGATGGCAGCTCCCGGGTCGATGAGGAGCCGGATGTCCGGAGTCTCCACCAGCACACACATCGATTTCGCTCCCAAAGAATCGAACCAAATCGGACGAATTTCCATCTCCATCAGAGATTCTACCCCACGAAGCTCCTTTTCCATTGAGCCATCGGGGGCACGCCCCTAATCCTCCAAGTGCTCATAGAAAGAAGGGGGAGCCAGTTCTCGAAACTCGCCGTGGCGGGCAAGATGCCGGCGGATGTCGATGCATAGATGGCATTTGGACACGTACCCGTCTGCCCGCTCCCGATATCCATATTCCACCCCTAGCTGGTAAAGCTCCTCCAGATCCAAAAGCAGAGCTTTAAGTATCGGATATCCATCGAGACTTATCCCTTTGCAAACCTCATCCAGGTGGCGTGCATCCCCCAGGGAAAGTCCGGCACAAAAGCCGGGGATGAAGTTGCAGTAGTTGTCCACGTGCACATGCCAGTCGCGGATGAGTTCCTGGCGACAGGAAAGGCCGAAAAAGCGCCGCGCCGGATATTTCGGGAAAAGATACGCGAGTTTATATACCGCCCGACCGCTCAGGAGAAGTTCGGCATAGGCGAGGCCAACGCCCCGCTTCAGGTATTCTTCCAGAGGGAGGGTTCCCTTTATCCCTAGCCTGACGAACTCCTCGTAGAAGATCCCTTGGTAGACGATGACGTTCCGGGACCCGAAGACGTCCAGGGCTATCCTCACCGCCCGGCGGGTGCGTTCGAAGGGGACGTGCTCGAGGAGGAAGGGGTTGACGCTTATGAGGACCCCCCGGAGGCCGGCGGACTTGAGTGCCCGGAGTCGATCCCGGGTAAGGCGGTCGTTCACGCACCAGGAAGCGTTCGTTTCCACGAATATCCCGGGGATCCGAAGCTCGGCGGCGATTCCCACGAGACCGAGGAGAAGCTCGAAGTTGAGGAAAGGTTCCCCGCCGGTGAAGTGAAGGCCTGAGTTCACCCCCACTGGGGCATCGGGCGGGTAGCGGCCCCGCATGGAGGAAGCGACGCTTTGGAGGACCCGTTCCGCGTCTTCGCGGGAGATCCAGTCCGCCGGCCAACGCGGAGAGCACGCATAGAGGCAGTGGCGACACGCCCCGCTACACCGGTACGTAAGGAAGAGCCCTTCTGAGAAGGGCTTTGGCACCACTGTCTTTTGCATTTCCGTTTCCATCCCGCACTCTCACCCCACGGTTCGGTTTGAATCATGATATTATGGGCCCTGACGTTTCCGCTACCCTTGTCAGGATCCCGTTCGCTGGGCATAATGATTTTGTAAACGTTTGGAAAGGGAGGAGGTGAGACAGACAAAAGAAAAAAAACCCTTTTTCTCAAAAGTCCAATAAGTGAAAAAAGGAGGGAGGTATGTGGCGCAAACTGATAGTTTTGGGTATGGCTATTCTTCTCCTCGGCGCTGTTCTTCACGCAAGGGTCACGCTTCTTTATATGACCGCTGGCGATATCAACATGTTGGCGTTGGCCCAAAACGTCATCGGCCCGATGTTCTCCGAACGCTACCCTGATGTAGACCTCCGTACTATCCACACTGGCCCCGGCGACGCCGGCTCTCGGTTGATCTTCGAGAAGCTCCGCGCAGAGAAGGCCGCTGGCAAGGAGACGTGGGACGTGGACGTGGCCATGGTACATCAGATCTTCCTCAGCTGGGTGAAGGACGAATACGGAGACCTTAGCGAACTCTTGCTTCCGTACGCCAAAGATCTCGAAACCTGGAAGTACGTGACCTCGCCTCACGCCAAGTACGCACTGGGGGTCCCGGTGGAAGGGTTTGTAATGCCCATGTTCCACAGCCAGACCGCCATCGCTTACAACCCGAAGTACGTGCCTGAACCGCCGCGGAGCTTCGAGGAACTGGTGGAATGGGTCAAGGCCCACCCGGGCAAGTTCGGGTACAACGGGATCAAGGGCGGGATGTCCGGCGTTTCCTTTGTAAACGCCTGGGTCTATTGGAAGACTGGAAAGTATGAGAAATACGCCATCACCGGGCCCTTCGAGGAGGAAGAGGTCGCCAGCTGGGAGCCCGTATTCAAGGAATTGAAGGAATTCAACAAGTACGTCACCATCACCGCCGGCAACGTGGGGACCCTGGACGCCCTGAACCGGGGCGAGATCTGGATGGGGCCGGTATGGGTGGACATGTTCTACACCTTCATGCTCACCGGAAAGATGGACCCCAACATGCGCCTTGTGCTCCCTGCCCCCGGGATGCCCGGCCAGCCCATGTATTTCGTCATTCCCGCCAAGGCGAGGAACGTGGAGTGGGCGAAGAAATTCGTGGAGTTCGTGACCAGCCCTGAGATCCAAGGCAAGGTCATCGTTGAGATGTACAACTGGTATCCTGGCATCGACGGCACATACGTCAAGGATTACGTCAGTCCCGAGGCTTATGATAGGTTGTACCGCGACATCACCCCGGAGGAGCTCCAGGAGAAGGGCCTAGCGTTCCCGCTTTCCCCGTACTTCAAGGCAGTATTGGAGTCCTATGAGAAGTGGGTCATCGGCGGCTGAGGTGAAGGGACTGAGGGGAGGAACCGGGGGGTTCCTCCCCTTGTTTCTTTTATTGCCGGCGGTTGCCTTTATCCTCGTGATGTATGTTTACCCCTTTGCCCTATCTATCATCCGCAGTTTCACGGACGAAGCCGGAAGCCTTTCGTTGGTGAACTACCATAAAGCGGTATCCCTGTATGGACGCGATATCCTCTTTTCCATCCAGGTTGCGGTATTGGGGACTCTTATCTCCACCGGACTGAGCCTCGCCCTCGCGGCTTATATACGTTTGAGCGACTCCCGAGTAGCGCGGCTCGTCAATTCCATGAGCCGTTTGGGCATCTTCCTTCCGTACGTGGTGGTGGCTCAGATGATGCGCAGCTTCTTGGCGCCCCACGGGCTCCTCAATGTCCTTTTGGCAAACATGGGCCTTGTGGACATCGATACCCCGTTACAGCTATTTAACATCAGGGGCCTCACTTTCGGCTTCCTCTGGAAAGAGACGCCGTTCATCACGTTCATCGTCCTGAGCGGCTTGCAAGTAATCGACGACACCTACATCGAGGCCGCCCGGAGCGTGGGGGCGAGGACCCGCCACGTGATCCTGCGAATACTCCTTCCGATGATAAAACCCACCATCGCCATCGCCGTGGTCCTCACGTTCTGCACCATTGTGAGCACCTTCACGCTTCCTTACATGATCGTGGCCGGCAATCCTACCACGGTGACCGTAGACATCGCCCATAGGGTCACGTATTTCGGGGACTACCGTGTGGCGAGCGCCCTCGGGGTCTTCCTGTACCTCATCGTGGGGGCGATGGCGATCTACTATTTGCGACGCACGGTGCGGGAGGAGGTCTATGGGTACTAAATGGCGGCGGGCGTTGTTGGAAGGGTTGCTGTTGTGTCTCGTGTTCTTCGTGATCTTCGGTCCCATCTCTAGCTTGCTTATCTGGTCCATCGCCATCCGATGGTATTGGCCCCATGTCCTCCCGCAGGAGATTGGTCTCGCTTACTGGAAACAGGCCTTGGGGTTGCAACGAGACTGGGCCATCGCGGCCGTCAGCATCTGGGGCGCGTTCGGAACCAGCATGCTGGTGGCGCTGGTCTCAACCGCCCTGGTAATGACGATGGCCATCCCAGCGGGATATGCGTTGGCCCGGTTCCGGGTCCCGTTGAAGGCCCTGATTCTCCTGCTTTTCCTCATGCCCAAGGCCTTTCCCCAACAGCCGATCTTCGTCAATCTCCTCCCCACCTTTACCCGATGGGGGCTGGCGGGGACCGTGCAGGGCGTGATCCTCATTCACATCCTCGTGTGTTTGATCTTTGGGGTATGGATTACCACCTCCGCTTTCAAAGCGATACCCCAGGAGCTGGAAGAAGCCGCCCGCAGCGTGGGGGCGACCCGTTGGCGCACCTTTTGGAAGGTCCTTCTTCCCTTGGCAGCGCCGGGGCTTCTAGTAAGCACCGTGTTCGTGTTTATCACCTCTTTGACGGAATTCACAGGCACTTTCTTCATCGGCCTCCCGTTCGTGACCACCCTTCCCATGCTGCTTTACTCCTCGAGTGGTTACAACATGCAGTTCGCCTCGGTGATCGCCATAGTCCTCCTTATTCCGAGCCTCCTTTTTATGGTCCTCATTCAGAGGGTATTCCGCCCCGAGTACATGGGGGGAATTGCCGGATGAACCGTCAAAGGGAGGGAATATGCCCGAAGTGAAACTGGATGGCGTTACCAAACGTTACGGGAAGGTGACCGCGGTGGATCGCCTCGATCTAGTCGTGCGCGATGGAGAGATACTTACACTGCTTGGCCCATCTGGATGCGGGAAAACCACCACCCTGCGATGTATCGCTGGCTTCGTCGTCCCGGACGAGGGGCGCATCTTCTTGGGAGAGGAGGAGGTAACCCGGCTTCCTCCGGAGAAGCGCGACATCGGCTTCGTGTTCCAGAATTACGCCCTTTGGCCGCACATGACCGTGTTCCAGAACCTGGCGTTCGGCCTCCAGCTCCGGCGCACCCCCAAGGAAGAGATCGGGAAAAGGGTACGAGAAGTGCTCTCCCTCGTGAGGCTCTCGGGGATGGAGGATCGCTACCCCCGTCAGCTTTCCGGAGGACAGCAACAACGGGTGGCGCTAGCCAGGGCATTGGTGCTCCGACCACGGGTACTGCTCCTGGATGAACCCCTTTCCAACCTGGACGCCAAGCTCCGCGAAGAAATGAGGTTCGAAATCCGCGAACTTCAGCGGCAACTCGGGATAACGGCAATCTACGTCACCCATGACCAAGCTGAGGCGTTGGTGCTATCCGACCGTATTGCGGTCCTGAACGAAGGCCGCTTGGTTCAACTTGGGACCCCTGAGGAAATTTACCAGCGCCCGGCGAACCGATTTGTCGCGGGGTTCATCGGGTTGAGCAGTTTCGTCGAAGCCCGGGTGGCTTCGGTGGAAGCCGACGGGGCGACCCTGGAAACGGAAGACGGCGTGAGATTTAGGGTCCCCAAAGGTAGTTTAGCGGAAGGGCAAACGATCGTTTTGGCGATAAGGCCGGAACACGTGGAGATATTGGCCGCGCCTTCCGAGGAGCTTGAGAACGTGTTTCAAGCCGAGGTTTTGAGAGCCGCATATTTGGGGAACTCCATCGACTGTCGTCTGCGATTGGGCAAGTGGGAGCTACGCACACAGCTTCCTCCGGGAAAGATCCCCTCCCCCGGCGAAAAGCTCTGGATACGTCTTCCCCCCGAAAAGTTGATCTTGGTCGAAGCGTAAGCAAAAACAGATGCCATAAAGGACTTAAGCCCTTTTGTGGAGACGCGGGTTATTTTCCGTGTGCGCTTGTGCCACGATGGTACACCCAGAAGGCAGCAGCCTCCCTGCAGGTCATTTCCTCATATTCCTGAAGATATCTTGCCATCAGCCATTGAAACATGCGCATTCGACAATCTTGCCCGAATTCGTGGCTGTGCCCTTAAGGGCTGTTATGTTGAATCGGCCTCACAAGTGTTCCGCCTTTCGCTCCTTTTCGCGTGAACCAAAGCACGAGTTAGGTTGGGGATTGACAGCCGTTTTCCGCCTTATTAGAATGGTCTTGGTAACGTTTTCAAGAAAGGGGGAGATCTTTTTGGGCCAATTAGCTATCAACGGCGGTGCTCCCGTCGTCGCCAAAGACAAGTTGACCCCTTGGCCGATTTTAACTTCCCGGGACCGCGAGCTGGTCAATCAAGTGTTGGATTCGGGGATCCTCGCCGGAGCGTTTGCCCCCAATGTCAAGGCCCTGCAAGAGGAGTTCGCGGAATACCTCGGCGTCAAATATTGCATCGCCGTGAACAGCGGCACCGCCGCCCTCCACATGGCGGTGGCCGCCGCGGGGATCGGCCCCGGGGACGAGGTCATCACCAGCGCCTTCTCCTTCCTGGCCTCCGCCACCGCCCCCATGCATCAAGGGGCGATCCCCGTGTTCGTGGACATCGACCCCAAGACGTACAACATGGACCCCAAAAAGATCGAGGAGAAGATTTCCGAGAACACCAAGGCCATCATCGCCGTCCACATCCAGGGCCTCCCCGCGGACATGGACGAGATCAGGGCCGTGGCGGAAAAGCACGGGCTCATCCTGATTGAGGACGCGGCCCAGGCGGCCGGGGCGGTGTACAAGGGAAGGAAAGCCGGCACCCTCGGGGACATCGCCGCCTTCAGCCTGAACCAGACCAAAAACTTCCAGGCCGGCGAAGGCGGGCTCTTCGTCACCGACGACAAGGAATACTGGCTTAGGGCGGATATGGTCCGCATGTTCGGCGAGCAGGTCCGGGAAAAGGAGCGTCGTTCCTACGTGGCCCACACCCTGGGGTGGAATTACCGCATGCCGGAGCTCACCGCGGCCATCGCCCGGGCCCAGTTGGAACGCCTGGAGGAGATAAACGCCACCGCCCGCCGCAACGCGGGGATCCTGAACGCCGTGCTGGAGGGGATCGAGGGGATCGAGCCCCCGTTCTGCCCTCCCGACAGGACCCACATCTACCATAAATACCGCGCCCGCCTGCGGCCGGAGGCCCTGGGGATCAAGGAGAGGGACACCGTATTCCGGGATAAGGTCCTCCTGGCGCTCCAGGCGGAGGGCGTCCCCGCGGTCCTGTGGCAGACCTTCCCCCTGCCTGCCAACCCCCTATTTCAGAAGAAGGAGGGGTTCGGCAAGGGCTTCCCGTGGACGTTCCCCGGGGCGAGGCGGGTCGAATACGACCCCGCCGAATATCCCGAGACGATAAAGCTCCTCAACTCCTCCATCGTGATCGGCTCGGAACGCTACCCCATCTTCGCCCAGACGGCGGAGACGGTGGAGATGTGGGGGGAGGCTATCCGCAAGGTCTTTCGAAACCTGGACGAGGTCCTGGAGACGGTGACGCTCCCGGAGGAGGAGGCCTTCGCCCTGGGGGAAATAACTTCCTTGCGATAGCGGGAAAGGGGGTGGTATCCCAGAAAAAGGTATCGCGCCTCGATAGACGATCCAAAAATAAAGGAGGGTGAGTGCGGTGAAAAAGTGGTTCGTGTTGTTCCTCGGGCTTTTGTTCGTCGGGATCGGGGGGCTTGCCGCGGGTAAGCCGTTCGAGGGGGTCACCATCACGGTGGCGGTCCACTCCGGCCATCATGCGACCCCGTGGTACATGGAGGCCAAGAACATCAAGGATCTTTTGGGCATCACCCTGAACGTGGTGGAGATCAGCCCCGAAGAGATGTATTCCCGCGAGCTCCTCGAGCTTTCCGCCCGCACCGGGGCGTTCGACATCGTGCAGTACAACTCCGCCTGGATCGGTGACTTCGAGCCGTACCTCGTTCCCCTGGACGACTTCATCATCAAGACCGGCGACGACTTCGCCTTCGGCGATTACCTCCCCGGGTTCCGCGACTTCCACAACATGTGGGGCGGCAAGATCTACTCCGTGACCCTGGACGGCGATACCTTCCTCCTCTATTACCGCAAGGACCTCTTCGAGAACCCCGAAGAGAGGGCCGCGTTCAAGGCCAAGTACGGGTATGAGCTCCCCGATCCGCCCAAGACCTGGGATCAGGTGGTGGACCTGGCGGAGTTCTTCACCCGCAAGAAGGGCGAGAAGCTCGCCGGAAGCGTCCTCACCAAGGACTTCTACGGTTACGCCGACCAGGCCAAGCGCGGCCGGGTTTATTACTGGTACCTCTTCCGCTACATCCCCTTCAGCGCTCCCAACCCCCACTACTTCGATCCCGAGACCATGGAGCCCCTGATCAACTCCCCCGCTGCCGTAGCTGCCCTGGAGAACATGAAGAAGCTCCTAGAGTATTCCCCGCCGGGCGTGCTCGGCTGGGAGTGGGACGAGCTCTTCAACGCCGCCATGAAGGACGGCCGGGTGGCCATGTGGATCCACTGGCCCGATGAAGGCCGCCGCTTCAGCGAGCTCGCGCCCCTGCCGGTGGAGAACCCGCCCGAACCGAAACTGGGCATCGCTCCCACCCCAGGCGTGATCAAGGACGGGGTGTACTACCAGTATACTCTGGTGGACTCCGCGTGGGTGGCCTCCATCTGCGCCGACAGCAAGAACAAGGACGCCGCCTGGGCAGTGCTCAACTACATGTTCGGCGCCGGCGCGGTGAGCCTGAAGTGGGTTATGAGCCCCGACAGCGGCTGGGACCCCAACCGCTACTCCCACGTGAACTCCCCGCTCTGGCGCGCCAAGGTCCCCGGCATCGACAAGTTCCTGGACACCGAGGTACAGGCCATGCAGCACGGCTTCCCCTGCCTGAAGATCCCCGGCGCCTTTGAGTACATGGACAAGCTCGACCTGTACATCTCCAAGTACCTGGCCGGCGAGATCAAGACCGCCAAGGAGGCCTTGGACAAGGTAGCGGAGGAGTGGAAGAAGATCACCGAGCGCTTCGGCGTCGAGTCCCAGAAGGAGTTCTACGCCAAGCTGTGGCAGAAGTGATCCAAACCGGGAACCGAGGGCGGGCGGGCCGCAAGGCCCCCCGCCTTTTTATATACTCGCTTAGGGAGCCGAAATGACCAGACGCAGACGGGGACCGATCCTTCTGGTGTTGCCCACCATGGTTATCCTGGTCCTGGTCGTGATCTTCCCCATGATCTACTCCCTCACCGTGAGCTTCCGCCTCTACGACCTGCGCGTGCCGCGACATCCCTTCGTGGGGTTCGAAAACTACATCCGTCTCTTCACCGATTCCCGTTTCCATAACGCCCTGGGGGTGACCGGGCTGCTTTTGCTCGGGGAACTTGCCCTGCAATTCCCCATCGGCTTCGGGTTGGCTATCTTGCTCGCGCGCAAATTCCGGGGGAAAAAGGTGGTCCAGCCGCTCCTCCTCATCCCCATGATGATCACGCCGGTGGTGGTGGGATACATGGGCCGGCTCCTCTTCGAGACCCGCTCCGGCCCCATCAACTACTTCCTCAACCTGATGGGCCTCCCCAGTGCCCTCTGGCACACCTCCGCCAGTACCGCGCTGCTTACGGTGATCCTCCTGGACACGTGGCAGTGGACGCCGTTCATGATGGGGGTGCTCTTGGCGGGCTTGGTCTCCCTACCCCCGGAGCCGTACGAGAGCGCGAAGGTGGACGGCGCCTCGGGCCTGCAGATATTCTGGTACCTGACCCTCCCCCTCCTCAAACCGGTGATCGCGTTGGTGATCATCATGCGGGCCCTGGCCATACTCCAGACTTTCGACATCATCTACGTTTTGACCATGGGAGGGCCCGGCACCGCCACCGAGACCATCGGCATCTACACCTATCTCGTGGGATTCCGCTACTGGGACATCGGCCAGGCCTCCAGCGCCGCATGGGTGCTGGCCATGATGCTCTCGGTGGGCGTCACCATTTTCCTCAAGATGATGGGAAGGGAGCGGAGATGAATCTGCGCACACAAAGGCTCATCGGCCAGATCGTGACCTATCTGGCGATCGGAGTCGCCCTGGTATTCACCCTCTTCCCCATTTATTGGATGCTCCTCACCTCGATTCAGCCCTCCGATGAACTCATGCAGTCTCCACCCCGGTTCATCACCACCAGGCCCACCTTGGAACACTGGCGCTTCGCCATCGAGAACAAGTGGAGATATTTCATCAACAGCCTCATCATCTCCTCCTCGGCCACCGCCATCGCCATCCTGGTGGGATCGCTGAGCGGGTATGCCTTCGCCCGCTACAGGGTGGGAGGGGACACGTTGCCCTTCTGGATCCTCTCCCTCAAGTTCTTCCCCCCCATCGCCGCCGCGGTGCCCTTCTTCCTGATGATGAACCGGCTCCGCCTTTTGGACACCCACATCGCGGTGATCATCCCCCACCTCATCATCACCATCCCCTTCGCGGTGTGGATGATCAAGGGGTTCGTGGCCGAGGTCCCCCGGGAGTTGGAGGAGGCCGCTATGATCGATGGCTGTTCCCATCTCGGGGTCATCCGCCGGGTGACCCTCCCCCTCATCGCCCCGGGGATCGTGGTGACGGCCCTCTTCTGCTTCATCTGGTCCTGGAACGATTTCCTCTTCGCGTTGATCCTCACCCGGAGCCACGCCATGACGTTGCCCGTGGCCATCGCGGGGATGCGGGAAGCCCACGGCCTCATGTGGGGAGCGGTCTCGGCCACGGCGGCCATGGCCACCCTGCCGGTGCTGCTCATGGCCATCGTGCTCCAGAAGTACATCGTCCGCGGGCTGGCGTTGGGCGCCGTCAAGTAAGGGGGGAAGCGAATGGAGATGTTGAAGATCGGCCTCATCGGTGCGGGGAGGATCGGGAGGCTACACGCCGAGAACCTGGTGCGCCGCGTCCCGGGAGCGGAGCTGGTGGGCGTGGCGGACGTGGTGGAGGAAGCCGCGGCCGGGCTTGCCCGGGAACTGGGGGTCCCTCGGGTCACCGCCGATTACCGCGAGCTGCTTCGCGATCCGGAGATCGAGGCGGTGCTCATCTGCACCAGCACCGACACCCATGCCGAGATCATCCGGGCCGCGG
The DNA here is from genome assembly GCA_002375995.1 of Acetothermia bacterium UBA3571. Classification (GTDB taxonomy): domain Bacteria; phylum Bipolaricaulota; class Bipolaricaulia; order Bipolaricaulales; family Bipolaricaulaceae; genus UBA3571. The sequence continues at coordinate 39,968 of DFNI01000041.1, forward strand.
CGGCGACGGGGAAGCACATCTTCTGCGAGAAGCCCCTGGCCTTGGATCTCGCGGAGATCGACTCCGCCCTCGATGCGGTGAAACGGGCCGGGGTGATCCTGCAGGTAGGGTTCCACCGCCGCTTCGACCCCCATTTCCGCCGCCTCAAAGAGCTCATCGCGGAAGGGGCCATCGGAACCCCTTGGCTCCTCAAGATCACCAGCTACGATCCCGCTCCACCGCCGCTTGCCTACATCAAGGTTTCCGGTGGGATTTTCTTGGACATGACCATCCACGACTTCGACATGGCCCGGTTCCTCCTGGGGGAGGTGGAGGAGGTGTACGCCACGGGGTCCGTCCTCGTGGATCCCGAGATCGGGGCCGCCGGGGACGTGGACACGGCGGTGGTGACCCTGAGGTTCGAAAGCGGTGCGCTGGGGGTGATCACCAACTGTCGCCAGGCCACCTACGGTCACGACCAGCGCATAGAGGTCCTGGGGGAAAAGGGCGGCCTCTTCGCGGAGAACCCCCTCCCCCACACCGCGGTGCTCGCCGACCAGGGGGGGTACCGTTCCGCGCCACTCCACCATTTCTTCGTGGAGCGCTATCGGGAGGCGTACATCGCGGAGATGGAGGCGTTCGTGGCCGCGGTGCGGAACAAAACGGCCCCGCCCGTCACCGGTCTCGACGGCAAGATCCCGGTGGCGATGGGGTATGCGGCGAAGCGATCCTTCGCGGAGAAGCGCCCGGTGAAGCTCTCCGAGATCACGGGGTAAGCGCTCCCCTTCCCTTGAGGTACCGGGGGAAATCCCCTATTGACGGTGGGAAAAACTTTGGGGTAGCATCGGTTTACAAACGTTTGCGAAGGAGGGAAGATGAAGGGATTGGTGCTTTCGGCCAAATGGGATCCGCGCCCAGGATATGAGCTCTCCCAGTTCGAAAGGGAAACCGGAAAGGCCATCGAAGGGGCCCAGGTCTGGCGCAATCCCGTGCTCGAAATCAAAGACGTCCCCACCCCCAAGGCCGGGCCAGGGCAAGTGGTCCTCAGGGTGAAGGCATGTGGGGTATGCGGCTCCGACGTCCACTTCTACGAGACCGATTCTGACGGCTACATCCTCTACCCGGGGCTCACCAAGTTCCCCGTCATCATCGGGCACGAGTTCGCCGGCGAAGTGGTGGAGGTGGGGCCGGGTCCCGAGACCGCCAGTTTCAAGGTGGGAGACCGGGTGACCTGCGAGGAGATGGTATGGTGCGGCCACTGTCGCCCTTGCCGGGATGGCTTCCCCAACCACTGCGAGAACCTGGAGGAGATCGGCTTCACAATAGATGGGGCCATGGCCGAGTACATCGCCGTCCCCGCCAAGCTCTGCTGGAAAGTGGATGCCATCTTCGAGCGCTACCCCGATGAGGGGACCGCCTGGGAGGTAGCCGCCACCACCGAACCCACTTGTGTGGCCTACAACGGGATCTTCGAGCGGGCTGGGGGCTTCCGTCCTGGGGCTTACGTGGTGATCTACGGCGCCGGCCCCATCGGTCTCGCGGCGATCCAGCTCTGCAAGGCCGCCGGCGCCGCCAAAGTGATCGCCTTCGAGGTCTCGGACGTGAGGAAAAAACTGGCTAAAGAAGTGGGCGCCGATTACGTCTACGATCCCCGTGAGGTCACCCCTTCCGAGGTAGTAATGGACATCACCCACGGCGAAGGCGCCGACCTCTCCGTGGAGGCCGCCGGAGCTCCCGAGGTGACCATCCCCGAGATGGAGAAAACCCTGGCCATAAACGGAAAGATCACCGTGATCGGCCGGGCCGCCAAACGGGTTCCCATGTTCCTGGAGCGGTTCCAGGTGCGGCGGTCCCAGGTCTTCGGCGCCCAGGGCCACTCCGGACACGGAATCTTCCCTTCTGTGATCCGGATGATGGGCGCCGGGCTCATCGACAACACAAAGATGATCACCTCCCGCTTCTCCCTGAATGAGGCCGTGGCCGCCCTGGAGAAGGCCACCAAGCGGGAGGACGGGAAGATCATGATAAAGCCGTAACGCGTGACGGTGGAAAACGCAAGGAAAGGGGGAAATATCATGAGCACCAAGTGGTTGACCACCGAGCACCCGGCGGTGGTCTTCGAGGACACCCAGGTGGGGCGCCTCAAGAAGGAAATCTGGGACGCCCCCATGGAAGTGATCGAGGAGATCCTGACCGAATACGGGATTCCCTCCCCCCCGGAGCTCGCCAAACCAGGGACCTATATCCAGACAACCCCCCGCAGAAAGCTCGTTGAAAACCGAAAAAAGAACGACATCGTCATCATCCCCGTGGGGAGCACCGAGCGCCACGGGGAACACTCCTGCTCCGGCCACGACACCCTCCAGGTGACCCAGATCATCGAGGGGGTACGCCGCTACACCGCCAAGAAGGGGTATCCGGTTAACCTCGCCTGGCCCATCAACTACGGCTCCCACCCCTTCCACCACATCGGGATGCCGGGGAACGTGATCATGCCGGAGGAGGTGACCCGCGAGACCCTGATCCACGTGATGCTCGGCCTCTGGAACGACGGGTTCCGCAAACAGATCATCATCAACAACCACGGCCACCTCTGGGTCCTGGAGTCGGCGATCCACGAGTTCCTCTACCGCTACCAGCTCCCCGGGATCTACCGGGTGATGGATTGGCACCGAGCCGTGCGCGAATTCTTTCTGCCCTGCGAGAAGACCGGCTGGGAGACGGACTTCATCCACGCCGCCGAACACGAGACCTCGTTGGGGCTTCTGCTTTTCCCCGAGGGGATGATCGAGATGGAGGACGCGGTGGACGAGGAGGGGAAGCCCTTCCTCCCCGGCGGACACTTCGACACCTCGGTGGACCCCTACCGGCGGCCGCACCGCTGGTCCGAGGGGGAGGGCCATTCCGCCATCGAGATCCGCGCCACCCCACACGGCTCGGTGGGTAAGCCTTCCCTCGCCTCGGCGGAGAAGGCGAAGCGCCCGGTGGCGGCGATCCTCCGGTATCTGACCCTGGTTATCGAGGAGATCTTGGAGGCGTTTCCGCCGGGAAAGCTCCCGCCCGTGGAGGACCTCACGCTGCGTTCAGCGGAAGAGCTCGAGCCGTATCTAAAATGGCCTGAGGAGCCTGGGTGGAAATCGGCCTATGGGGTCCCGCGCCGTGGGATGTGGCTCGAGTAAACCCTAACGTGTGACGGGCGACGCGTAGCGGGAATTTCTGGATGGGAACGAAAAGCGTCGGGCCCCTTTGCCCGACGCTTTTCGTTCGGCTGGAGCCACCTCGGGCGTGTCGCCGGGGACGGCGCGTGGTACCCTTTGGGGGAAACTATGGGTGTGGCTGAAGACAAGGAAACGGAAAGGTTGACGGCGTTACTTGCGCGGGCCGAGCGGGACCCAGCGGTGCTCGCGGTCATCCTCTTCGGCAGCCGCGCACGGGGGGAAAACACCCCCGACTCGGACATCGATATCTGTCTGGTCTTAGAGCCGCGGAGCTACAGTGACCTCGAGCTATCGGAAAAAAAGCTCGATTACCTGGCAGAATTCGATCTCGATATCCACATCTACCAGCAGCTCCCCCTGTACATTCGTCCCCGGGTGCTGCGGGAAGGAAAAGTCCTTTTTTGCCGCAATGAGGACACGTTGTACGAGCTCGCCTTCCGTACCATCCAGGAATACGAGGACTTCAAACACATATACCGGGAATACCTCGAGGAGATTGCCCATGGCTGAGCTCGACACACCCCGCATATTGGCGAAACTCGATGCCCTGGAGGGCTATTTGGAGGAACTGAAAAGCATCCTGCCATTGGACTTCGAGGAATACCAACGCAATTTCGAGAGACGGCGGGCTTGTGAGCGTCTGCTCCAGATCTCCATTGAGACGGTTATCGATGTTTGTTCCCTCCTCGTAAAGGGCATGCGTTTAGGGCTTCCCGGCGAAGAAGACGATCTCTTCGACAAGCTCCACCGCGCGGGCGTTATCTCGGAGCACATGCGGGATAAATTACGAAAGATGAAAGGGCTACGGAACATCCTGGTACATGAATACGCCCGGGTCGATGATCGGTTGGTTTACGGGGCGCTGCGGGAAAGATTGCGCGATTTCGCCCAGTTCAAACACGAAATCCTCGGATTCTTAAAAGAACAAGGGAACACCATGGGTATCCGTAAGTGATAAATCTCCGTCAACAGGGCGCGGGTGCCCGAAGCTTTGGAGCATGAAAAATGCGGGTCGTTTACAGCGCCGGCCTCGGAACGATGATCTTCATTTTTGCCTTTGCCCTCCTCGCTCCAGCTGAGGCCGATTGGCTTCGGGGAGCCAGGATTGCCACCCCTTGGGATTATCCCGAGGGAACTCTCTCCAGCTGGACCGAGGCGGTGGACCGGGCGGTAGCGGATGGGGCCACAGTAATCCTTGATTGGACGAGGATAAGCGACGATTGGCGCTGCCTCTACGAGCCATGCCTATCGGAGGACCTCGCCGAGGTAGCCCGCCGTGCGGGCTACGTCCACACCCGTTACCCCGGCGTGCGGTACCTCATCTACGTGGCCCCGCTGGAGTACGTGACCCCTGATCTAGACCAAGACGGGGACGGTCGCGTGGACCCGGGGAAGGCGGGGGCGAGCTTGGCCATCCAACATCCCGATTGGCTTCAGATCGGGATCAGCGGCCGCAGGGCGGTGTTCTACGGGACCCAACCCGGGATGCCTTTCTGGGTATGCCCATCCTGCGAAGACGCCTGGGTCACGCCGGCCCATCCGGGATTCAGAAAATTGGTGCTCCGCCAGGCACGTGAGCTCGCACAAGCCGGGGTCGACGGGATCTGGCTGGACGTCCCGTTCCTCAGGCACAGCTTCGGGGAGGTTTGGCGAAATGAGTGGCCGGACGTAAGTCCCTATGCCAGAGAGCTCTTCCGGGAGCAGACCGGCTGGGAACTCCCCCCGCCCCCTTTCTCCTCGGATTGGGAGGACCCGGCGTGGCTAGCGTTCGTGGGCTGGCGCTATCGGTTGATCCGGGAATTCCTGGGAGCGTATCGTCGGACGGTGAAGGGAATTAATTCCGATGTGGAACTGATCGTTGAGTCCTCCACCGGATTCAATGCCCACACCACCCAGACGGCGGCCGACCCTGTGGAACTCGCGCTGTTGGCGGATACGGTGGCCCACGAGTGGGGACCGGTGCGCCGGCCAGCCCAGTATTACACGTGGCTCTGGTTTGTGGCGGGGCTCCTTCCCTGGCGACACGTGGACCTGGGAGCGGGGAGGCCCTCCTGGCTCCTTTCCTACGTGGAGGCGGGGCACACCTGGACGGATGAACTCGCTCGTCTCCATGCCGCGGCGGTGGCCCTCACCGGCTTCTCTTATTACACCTCCGGGAACGAGAGCATGTCCGGCATGCCTGACTCCAACTTTCGCCGCGATCTCTTCCGTTGGCTCGCGGAACACCGCGACCTCCTCTACTCCGCGGAGCTCGAGCCTTTGGCGGAAGTGGCGGTGGTTTTTTCCCGGAACACGCTGGACTTCCGGGGCCGGGGCTCGTGGGAGGAAGGGGCATACTCCGACGGGTTTTACGGAATGTTAATGCTCCTACTCGAGAGCCATATCCCCTTCCAGGTGATCACGGAGAGGGAACTTCAGCGCCTCGCGGAATTCAAAGCGGTGATTACCCCGGGCTGGGAGGCGATGTCAGGGGAGGCGGCGGAGGCACTCCGGGAGTATGTGGCAGGGGGCGGGGTGCTCTTGGCCACGGGGGAGACGTCGCTCTACGACGGGTGGGGCCGGCGCCGGGACGATTTCGCTTTGGCCGAGCTCTTCGGGATACACGCACCGGAGGTGGATCCCGAGGACGAAGCAGTACACGTCCGGGAATTCGGCCGAGGACGGGTCGTGTATTCCTCCGCCTCCTACGAGCGGTGGTACTTCTGGGCGGCGGAACCCTGGGATCCGCAGGGCGGGAACCCCCGGGAGGCGGAGGCCCAACGGCGGGCTTTTCTGAAGGTGTGGGAGAAAACAGGGGTGCATCCCGCTATGCCTGTGGACGTTCCCCGCGGCGTGGTCGTCATTCCCTGGCGCGCTAGAGACGCCGTTCAAATCCACCTGCTGAACCTGAGCGGCGTCGCTCCTGCGCGGGCCCGGCCTCACCCGCAGCGGGTGAGGGTCCGCGCCGGCTTCTCGGAGGCGGTATGGACCGAGTTCCTGGGGGATCCCCGGGGCCTCGATCCGATAGATGAGCCCCGGTTCACGGTGATCTGCGGCGGGGTGTTGGAGCTGAAGCGCTGGGCTCGATGAACCCAACGCGATGCCGAGGAACCGGTTCTTCAAGCGCGAGCCCCGCGGCGTAGACGAGGATTGAAGAGCTCTTCCAACGCGTAACCCAGGTTGATGAAGGAAAGGGAAAGCAAGGTCACCGCGAGCCCCGGAAAAAGCACCCACCACCACGCCCCGAAAAGCAACGCCCCCTGGGACTGGGCGTCTGCCAGCATCTTCCCCCAAGAAACCGCCAGGGGATCCCCGAACCCGAGGAAACTCAAGCCGGCTTCCGCCAGCACCGAGCCCGCGGCGGTGCGGGCCGCGGTGACGGCGAGGAGCGGGTAGGTGGAGGGAAGGAGGTGCCGGAAGAGGACGCGGGGCCAGGGGGCGGCGTAGCTCCGCGCCGCTTCGACATAGGGCGCTGCTTTCTCCGAAAGGATCCGCCCCCTCACCATGCGACATACTCCCGCCCACCCTAGGAAGGTAAACAGCACCACCACGATCCAGTAACTTCCACCGATGTAGGTGGCCACCAGGATCATCAGGGGAAGCCCAGGCAGCACCATCACCACATCCACGAGGAACATAATGAACCTGTCCACCCCGCCGCCGAAGAAGGCCGCCACCGCGCCCAGGATCGCCCCGAGAATCGGCACGGTAATCCCGGTGGAGAACCCCACGATCAACGCCACCCTGGTCCCGTGGATGAGCGCGCTCAATACATCCCCCCCAAAGGAATCGGTCCCCAAGGGATGCTTGAGCGAAGGGCCCTGAAGGGCGGCGAGGATGTCCTTGTCACCCGGGTCGTAGGGGTCATAGGGGGAGATCGCATCGGCCCCTATGGCACAGATAACGCAGAGGGCGAGGAAAGCGAGGGAGAAGATCCCCGCGGGCCGGCGCAGAAGCTGCAGATACCGCCTCTCGGCTTTGTGTTTCCCCCATCTTTCCCGTGGTCGCGGATGCCGTGTCCTAGCCATACCGGATCCGGGGATCGACCCAGGCCTGAACCAGGTCGGCCACGAAGTTGGCCGCGATGGTGAGCACGATGGTGATCAGGGCCACCGCTTGGACCAGGGGGAAGTCCCTGGCCTGGGCGGCCCGGATCATCAGTAGCCCCATCCCGTACCACGAGAAGACCTGCTCCACCAGGACCGCCCCGCCGATTACCCCAACGAGGGAGAGGGAGAACATGCTGATCAGGGGCAGCACCGCGTTCTTGAGGACGTGCCGCCAAAGGAGGGTTCGCTGTGAGATGCCCTTGGATTGCGCCGCAAGGATGTAGTTCTCGCCCAAGATGGAGATCACCGCATTTCGCATCGCCAGGGCATATCCGGGCACCGAAAGCACAAAAAGGGTCAACATCGGGAGGGCGGCGTGATAGGCCACACTCCCGATAAACGCCAATGGCCTCTCCCCCAACGAAAGCCCGGGTTTCACCATCCCCATCAGGGGGAAGATCCGCGCCCAATAGGCGAAGACCATTACCAGCAACATCGCCAGCCAAAAGGAGGGGATGGAAGAGGCGGCGGTGCCCAGGGTCCTGAGGAGGAAATCCGCAATCCCGCCCCGCCTCCATGCGGCCCACATCCCGACCCAGATACCGCAAGCGATGGCGGCCAAGGTAGGGAACAGGGTGATGGCCAAGGTCCACGGGATGCGCTCGGCGATCACCTGTAGCACCGGCCGTTGTGTGGTGAAGGAGATACCTAATTCCCCCCGGAATACGTTGCGGATATAAAGGAGGAACTGGGTCCAGAGGGGTTTGTCCAGGCCGAAGAGCCGGACGATCTCCTCCTTCACCTCGGGGGGCACGCGCGGGTCGGCATAGAAGCGGTGGGCCGGGTCCCCGGGCATGAGGTGTATTAGGAGGAAGTTGAGCACCACCGCCACCCCGATGGCGAACAAGGCCATCGCGAACCGGCGGGCGAAGTAAGCCCGGTTCATCCCGCTACGCTATCTTTTCCCCCGCCTTTGGTCCCGGGGTCTTGTTGTAAGCCTCCACGGCCCAGATCCTGTAGACCGCGGGGTACTCGCGTCGCTTACCGCTCCGGGGTAGGTGAAAGAGGTCGTGAAGCCCGGTGACGAAGCGGTACTCCGGTGTCCCCGGACCGAGGACCTCAGCCACCCCGTTGATGAGGAAGCTCGTGTTGCGATAAGAGGAGAAAAGAACGCTACAGCGGGGATCGTACATGATGTTGCGCCAGGTGGTCTTGGCGTAGATCTCGATGGTGGTGAAGGAGAAGGGATCAAGCTCCACCTCCTCGTAAAGCTTGAGGAGGAACGAAAGGCGCTTCGTTCGGGTCTCCTTTTCCCCTTTATTCAGCCCCTCCTCGATCAGGGCCTCGATCTCACGGGTCAAGGGCTCGATATCGTGGCGAGGTAGGAGCCCCACCCCCTTGGCCGCGATGTTCATGGGGGAGGGCCCATCGGGATTTACCGTGCCCATGTAGCCCACGTGTACCGCAAAATCGTGTTCCCCCTCTCCGCTCATGAAGAAACGGATGTTGGCGCGGCGGAACTTTAGCTGCCACTCCAGGAACGGCCGCGGCAAGGGAACCAGGGGGACCGAGACGAGCTCGGTCCCCCTCACGATCTCCGCTTCCACCGGTTCTTGTTTGTCCGGTTTTATACGCAGTTCGTATTCCATTCAGCCCTCCCGCTTGTGGAGGTTGAAGAGGGTCTCATCGGAGAGGACCCCATCCTGAGGGTTGGGGGCCCAGCCCACGAGATCGTCGTCCCGATAGACCTCCAGGTTGTCGGGGAGGTAGAGGGGGATGCGGGGGAGCTTTTCAGCCAGCAAAGCCTGGACCCGGTGGCAGAGGGCTAGCTTCCCCTCTCCCTGGGCCATGAGGAGTCCGGAGAGGGCCTCGTCCAATTCGGGGTCGGAGAAGCCACCGCGGTTGAACCCAACCACCTGTCCGTCCTTGATCACCCCCCGGGAGGAGTGGAAGTAGTAGAAGTACATATCCACGGCCATGAACGCGGCCATGGATTGAAGGGCGAGGGTAAAGTCCGCCCGCTTAAGGACGAGATCCATGGCATCAGGCGAGAGGGGCTCAATGGTGACCTTGATCCCCACTTGCGACAGGTAATGGGCGATCAAGGCCGCGGCCTCCACCGAGGTCTTGTCGGAGGGGGAGATGAGGGAGAAGGAGAGCGGCGAGCCATCCGGCGCCTCCCGTACGCCGTCACCATTGGTGTCCCTGTAGCCGAGCTCCTCAAGGATGCGCGAGGCCTCCTCCGGATCGTAGCGGGGATATCCCGCGGCCTCGTTGAACCACTTCCCCGTCCGCGGGGTCATGAGCCCGAAGGAGGCCACCTGCCCGAAGCCCCGCAAGAGCCTCTCCACCATGTCTTCCCGGTCGATGGCCAGCGAGACCGCCTTGCGGAACTCCAAGTCATCGAAAGGCGGCTTCCGTACGTTCGGAAGGAGTGTCACCACGCTCGTTCCAGGGGAACGGTAGAGGTTCACGTGAGGGTACTTGTCGGGAGCGAGGGTGATCCGCTCCGCCAGGGTGGGAGAAATGTTCCAGTTGAGGTAGTCGAAATCGCCCCGCAGGAAGCCCAAGACACCCACTGTATCGGAGGTTACCATGTGGAGGATGAGCTCGTTTAGCTTGGGAACACCGCGCCAATAGAACCCGGTATTCACTAGGCGCACGTAACGCCCCGCGGCGAATTCCACGAGCTTGAAGGGTCCGGTTCCGATGGCGGCATCGGTGTTGGGATAGGCCATGGGGTTTTCGATCTTCTCCCATATGTGCTTAGGGATGATGGGTATGGCCGGGGCCACCAGGGAGATCACCATGGGGGTAAAACGTGTGAGATTTACAGCCACGGTGTAGTCGTCCACAGCTTCGGCTCCCGCCACGAAGGCCATGACCATCCACATGGGGAGGTGTTTCTCCCGGATATAGTTCATGGTGAAGGCCACATCTTCAGCGGTGAGCTCCACGCCATCGTGCCACTTGACCCCCCGGCGGAGGTGGAACACGATCTTGCTCTCTTTGGGAAACACCTCCCAGCTTTCGGCGAGGAATGGTTCTTGTCCGCCGGGCACCACCTGGGCCAGAGTCTCGTAGATCCACCCTACGGCGGTGCGTTCCGCCCCGGTGGTGGCAAGGAATGGGTTGAGGGTGTCGATGGTCCCCAGCACCGCGATGTCCAACGTTCCCTGTGAGACCCCCAGAAGGCCCAGTAACAAAACCGCCCCTGACGCGATCGCCAAAAGCTCACGTCGCATACGATCACCCCGCTCTGCAAAGGAAATCCTTTGCATAATAGAGCTATACCCAAAGGTTGCCAAGGGCGGCGAGAGGCCTCGCCCAAGCTCCATTGAAATTAAGGAAAAAGCGGGACCAAAAACGTGTGTCCATCCTGGGCTTTCAGGATAAAGAAAGGTCCGAGGGGAGCCAGTTTGGGTCGGATGCCACGCGGGAACCGAGCGGGTGTGACGGGAAGCGCTGGAGGTTCGGACCTCCGGCCCATTGGGCAAGGAAGGCACACTTTTTGAGAGCTTTTGCTCTAGGGCTAAGCTGTGGATATACTCCGCAGGAATCCGCTTCGATCGGGGTGATGTGGATGGGGCAAACTCGGAATATCGGTTTCGTAGGCCATTCTGGCTCCGGTAAGACAACGCTCGCGGCTAAGCTCCTGGAGCAGGCCGGGGAAAAGGAGATCCAGCTGGACTCCTCCCCCGAGGAAAAGAGGCGGGGCTACTCCATCGATCTCGCGGTCTGCTCCTGCAGTTGGAAGGACACCAAGTTCAACCTCCTCGTGGCTCCAGGACTCGGCGAGTTCATCGAGGAGACCATAAAGGCTACCTATACCGCAGACCTGGTGGTTTTGGTGGTCCACGGGGAAAAGCCCGTGGAGGTGGTGACGGAACAGGCCTGGGAGATCATCACCAAGGCCGGAAAGCCGGTGGTGGTCTTCGCGAACATGATGGATCGGCCTGAGGCCGATCCTGACAAGGCCCTGGGTTCCCTGCGCGATGGCCTCAACGCCAAGTTCTGGCCCATCCAGTGGCCCATAAAAGAAAACGGCGAGCTCATCGGGGTCGTCGATCTCCTCAGCGGGGAAGCCAAGGGCCCCAAAGGGAAGGTGGCAGTCCCGGAAGGGATAGCAGAACATGTGGAGGAACTGAAATCCCAGCTCATCGAGGAGATCGCCTCTCTGGACGATGCCCTGGCGGAGAAGTTCCTGAGCGACGAGGAGATCTCCCCGGAGGAGCTCGCTTCCGCCCTCTCCAAAGGGGTTTCCGAGGGGACGTTCGTTCCTGTACTTTGGGGCTCCGCCGAAAGCGGAGTAGGGGTCCCTGAGCTTTTGGATGCCCTCCGGGCCCTGGCTCCAGCGCCGGCCCCGGAGGAAAAGCCGCGCCTTTGGGCGTTCAACATCCTTTCCGACCCCTACTTGGGCCGCATCGCCTTCGTGCGGGTGACCGGCGGGGAACTTTCGGAGGGAAATGCCTGGGTACACCTCCGCACTGGGAATAAGGTGCAGCTCCGAGATATCTACACCCTCAAGGGTACCAAGCTCGAGAAATCGGGGAAGGCCGCGGCCGGGGACATCGCCGCCCTGGGGAAGCTGGAGGACGTCGCCCTGGGCGACACCATCGCCGTGGAGGGAGCTGAACCCTTCCCCGAGCCCCCGTTCCCCAAACCGGTCTTTTCCCGCGCCGTCTATCCTAAGTCCCAAGGGGACGAGGAGAAGCTCTCCACCGCTATGCGGGAGATCGTCACCACCAAGGCCACGCTGAAGTTCGAACGCGACAACGTCACCAAAGAGGCGATCCTCTCGGGGATGGGCGACGTGCAGCTCGATGTTGTCAAGGAACGGTTGAAGAACCGCTACAACGTGGAGGTGGAGCTCCGCATCCCCAAGATCCCGTACCTCGAGACCATAAAGAAACAGGCCACGGCTCAGTACCGGCACAAGAAGCAGACCGGGGGGCACGGGCAATTCGGGGAAGTGCACCTGCGCATCGAGCCCCTACCCCGGGGCGAGGGGTTCCAGTTCCTGGACGAGACGAAGGGCGGCGTCATCCCGCAGCAGTTCATCCCCGGGGTAGAGAAGGGGGTAAGGGAGGCGATGCAGGAAGGGGTGCTCGCCGGCTACCCCATGGTGGACATAAAGGCCGTGGTCTTCTACGGGATGTATCACCCGGTGGACTCCTCGGAGCTTTCCTTCAAGATCGCGGCCCGCCAGGCGTTCAAATTGGCGGCAGAAAAAGCGGAGCCCGCGCTCCTCGAGCCCATCATGCTCCTCACCGTGACCGCGCCCGAAGCCTTCACCGGGGACATCATCTCCGACCTCAACGCCCGCCGGGGGAAGGTCCTGGGGATGGAGTCCCAGGACGGAAAAACCGTGGTGAAGGCGGAAGTCCCGCTGGCCGAGCTCCTCTCCTACGCCCTGGACCTCAAATCCATGACCCAGGGGCGGGCTACCTTCCAGATGGAGTTCCTCCGCTACGATTTCGTGCCGGCCCAACTGCAAGAGAAGATCGTGGCGGAGGCCAGTGCGGCGAAGGAAAGCTCGTGATGTAGATGGACGTCAGGGCCTGGATGGAACCCGATCCTCCCACGGTGCTCGCCAGCACCCCGGTGGAGGAGGCGCAGAAGCTCGCTCAAGATCTGGGATTGGCGTTGGTATTGGTGGTGGATGAAGAGGGGAGGCTCGTCGGGTTCTTGACGCGCAAGGCCCTGGACGCGGCCCCCAAGCCCGATCTCCCGGCGGGGAAGCTCGCGGCCCAGCCCACAGTAGTGTTGCAGGCCGACGATCCGGTGGAGCGAGCCCTGGCCCTGCTCGTGGATAGATACGCCGTGCTCCCGGTCTTGGAGGGGGAGCGGCTGGTGGGCGTGATCACCCGGGGGGGAGCGTTGCGGGCCCTGGTACGGATGACGGGGATCGGAGAGGAAGGGACGCGGATCCGACTGAAACTGGACGATCACCGGGAGATCTACCGGGTTTTGGAGGTGCTTTCCCGGAACGATCTGGAACTTGTGTCGGTGACCCGGAGCGGGGAGGGGGAGGTGGTCCTCCACGTGCGGGGCCTATCCGATAAGGAAGGCCTCATGCGCGAGCTGGAGGAGGCGCTGGGATGAGGTACGTGGAGATCGCCGTCCCCACCCGATCCCGGGAAGAGGTGCTGGATATCACGGAAAAGGTGGAGGGTGCTATCCGGGAGCTCGGGCTTTCGGAAGGCTTCGTGGTGCTTTACTGTCCCCACACCACCGCCGGCCTCACCGTGAACGAGACCGCGGATCCGGACGTAAGGGCGGACGTAAACGCGGCCATGTCCGCCATGGTGCCCAGGATCGCGTTCAGGCACGGGGAGGGGAACTCCCCGGCCCACTTCCGCTCGGCCCTCTTGGGCCCTACCCTGCTCCTCCCGGTGGAGAGAGGGCGATTGTCCCTGGGCACGTGGCAGGGGGTTTACTTCTGCGAATTCGACGGCCCCCGTCGCCGCCGCGTCCGTGTCTACCCTTTACCTGCGTGAGCTGAGGATATACCTGAGTGGGCGGATATCCCGGCCCTGTTCACCACATCTTCACACAAGATCCTCGTCCTCTGAACAGCACCGAGTTCACCCGGGCTTGAGCCGCGCACCGGGGGCGATCCGTTCGCCCACGGTTAGCCCTTGATGCACACAAGGGGCCTCACCTTGGCCACCTTGGCGTTGAGCTTAGCCCCCACCGCGGCCTCCACCACCAGGTCCACGTCCTTGTACGCCAGCGGCGCCTCCTCCGCCGCCCCGGCGTAGGAATGCGCCCGGACGATGATCCCCTTACCCCGGAGGTCCTGGATGATCTTCTCCCCCCGCCACTTCTTCTTGGCCTGGGCCCGGGACATGGCACGGCCGGCGCCGTGGACCCCGGAACCGAACACTTTCTGCATCCCGATTTCGGTTCCCCGCAGGATGTAAGAGGAAGTGCCCATGGTGCCGCCCACGAAGATGGGATGGCCCACCTCCCGGTACTTGGGCGGGTTCTCGGGCCGCCCGGGGCCAAAGGCCCGGGTGGAGCCCTTGCGGTGCACCAGGACCTCTCGCTCCTCCCCGTTCACCCGGTGGCGCTCGAACTTCACGTTGTTGTGCCCCACGTCGTAAAGGGTCCTGATGTCCGAGGGTTTGAGCCCAAACAAAGGACACAAGACCTCCCGCACCAGGTGCGCTAGCACCTGCCTGTTGGCAAAAGCACAGTTTATCCCCGCGAACACCGCCGAAAGGTACCGCTGCCCTTCGGGGGACTTAATGGGGGCACACACGAGCTCCCGCTCCCTGATGGGGATCCCGTATTTGCGGGAGGCCTTCTCCAGGTCCTTCAGGTAATCCTGGCCGATCTGGTGGCCCAGGGCCCTCGAGCCGCAGTGGATGGCCACGAGCACCTGGTCCACCTCGATCCCGTAGGCGGCCGCCGCCTTTTCATCGTAGATCTCCTCCACGTACTGGACTTCGAGGTAGTGGTTGCCCGACCCCAAGGTCCCCACCTGCTTGAACTGGCGCTGTTTCGCCTTGAGGGAGACCGCGGCGGGATCGGCCCCCTCCATGCGCCCCCCCTCCTCGATGTACTCCAGGTCCTCGGGAAGACCGTACCCGCGCTCCAGGGCGAAGTAGGCCCCTTTCTTTAACACCTCGTCGATCCCCTCTACGCTCAGGCGAAGCTCTCCCTCCGAGCCAAGGCCGGCGGGGATGTGGTGGAAGAGCTTGTCGGCCACCTCCTCTTTTTTGGCCTCGATGTCGTCCCGGTGGAGCGGGGTGACCAGCACCCGCACCCCGCAGTTGATGTCGAAGCCCACCCCGCCCATGGCCACCACTCCCTCCTCGGGGTCGAACGCCCCCACCCCCCCAATGGGGAAGCCGTACCCGGGGTGCACGTCAGGCATGGCGATGGCCGCCTTCACGATCCCGGGGAGGGAGGCCACGTTCCGCACCTGTTCCAGGGCGTTCCACTCGTGGCCCTTGTGGTCGATCAAGGGCTTCAGGATCGCCTCGGAAGCGTAGATCTTCCCGGGAACGAGCATGTCCCCGGACTTGGGGATTTCCCACTCGTAGTCGGTTACCTTCCGCACCTCCATCGTTCCCCTCCTTCACAGATCTACCACGCACTGGGCGACGTAGCGCCCGTCGTCCTTTCCCACCTTGACCCCGTAATAAGTGGCTGCCTTCACTTCCACCGCCGGCTTGTGGCGCGCGGGGTCCAGGGGCTCCCCGTACGCCTTTCCCCGGAGGACCCAGCGGTGAGCCTTCCGGGAGATCTCCGCCTCGAACCGGGAAAATACCATCCCCTCGAGGTCCCGGAGGGCCAAGAGCTCCCCGAGCCAAGAGACGAAGAGGACCTCCAGGGTCTCGGCTTCCACTTCCACCGGCACCGCCCGCTCCGGCCGCACCGCCTCCAGGTCCACCATCAGGGAGAACATCCCCCGGGCGGCCTCGCAGAAGGCCTCTTCGAGGGAATCCCCGATCCCCCGCACCCCGGCATCGGCCTCGTGCTCCAGGATCTCGTACGGCATCAGCTTCCTCCCAAGGGCACTCGAAAAACGGGGGTATAGATCGGGCCTTCCGGCCGAAGCGTCGAACGCATCAGGGTAATCTCCCTCACCTCCACCGGCAATACGTCTTTGAATTCTACTTCCGCCAGAAGGCCCGAGAGGTCCTGCGGGGTTTTGAATCGGGCCATGGTCACGTGGGCGGTGGGGGCTTTCGTCTCGGGCCTGAATCCCAACCTCCGCACGCCCTCCTCCACCGCCCTCATGAGCTCCACGAACCGATCCTCGCCCTTAACCGGGCCGACCCAAAGGACCCGGGCGCGTTTTGGGCTCGGGAAGGCCGAGAGCTTCCCAAGTTCTAGGGTAAACGGGAGGAACTCCCCGGCCACCGTTTGGGCCAAATTCTCCAGCTCCCCCAATCGACCTTCCCCCACCTCCCCCAGGAACCTGACGGTGAGGTGGAGGTTCTCCGGCGCCACCCATTTGCCGGTGGGGCAGCGGGCCTTCAGCCGGTCCATGAGCCGGGATAGGCCGTTTTTGGCTTGCTCATCCAGTTCCACACAGAAGAAGAGTCGCATGGCTGAAGATTATAGCGTGGAGAGGTTCGCGGAAGTCGCTCTGGGGATGTATCATCACCTTTTGCAAGGAGGAAAGGATGCCGAAACGTTCCAACAGGGAAGAGAAAGAGAGAGTGACCTTGAAGCTCAAGGTCGCGGAAGCATACCAACAGGACGTGGGCCGGGGGGTGGCCAGGCTCTCCCGCTCACACCTGAACCAGCTGGGCGTCTCGCCGGGAGAGCCCATCGCCATAAAGGGGAACCGCCTCACCGGGGCCATCGCCGCCCCGGCCTACCGCCAGGACGAGGGCGTGGACATCATCCGGCTTGACGGCTTGCTTCGGTCCAACGCCGGCACCAGCATTGGCGACACGGTAGAGGTCCAGAAAGCCAAGTGGAAGGACGCGGCCCACGTCACCCTGGCTCCGGCCCGGAGGGGACTGCGCCTCATCGCCTCCCCAGAGAACCTGCGGGCGGTCTTAGTGGGACGGGTAGTCCACGTGGGAGATGTGATCTCCACCACATCGAGCCGTCCTCCCGAGGCCCCCTTCGGGGGGGATCTCCTCATCGACCGCGTCTTCCGGGAGTTCTTCGAGATGACTTCCTTCGGCCTGGGCGAGATCCGGCTCAAGGTGGTCTCCACTAACCCGGCGGGGATCGTGCGCATCACCCCCAACACCGAGATCGAGCTCCTGCCGGAGTACGTGGAAGTGGCCGAGCGGGAACGGGAGGTCCCCGAGGTCACCTACGAGGATATCGGGGGCATGAAGGACGTGATCCCCAAGATCCGGGAGATGGTAGAGCTCCCCCTAAAGAAGCCTGAGCTCTTCGACCGGCTGGGGATCGAGCCGCCCAAAGGGGTGCTTTTGTGGGGGCCGCCCGGGACGGGTAAGACCTTGCTCGCCAAGGCGGTAGCCCACGAGACCGAGGCCCACTTCATCGCCATCAACGGGCCCGAGATCATGTCCCGCTACTACGGCGAGTCCGAGGAAAGGCTGCGGCAGATCTTCGAGGAGGCTGAGAAGAACGCCCCGGCCATAATCTTCATCGACGAGCTGGACTCCATCGCCCCGAAGCGCTCGGAGGTGACGGGGGAGGTGGAGCGGCGGGTGGTGGCCCAGCTCCTCACCTTGATGGATGGCCTGAAGGAGCGGCGGAACGTGATCGTGATCGGGGCCACCAACCGGATCGACGCCATCGACCCGGCGCTCCGGCGTCCGGGGCGGTTCGACCGGGAGATCGAGATCCGGCCCCCCGATCGGGAGGGTCGGAAGGAGATCCTCATGATCCACACCCGGGGGATGCCCCTGGCCCCGGATGTGAACCTGGACGAGTACGCGGACCTCACCCACGGGTTCGTGGGAAGCGATCTCGCCGCGCTGTGCCGGGAGGCCGCCATGAACGCGCTCCGGCGGGTTCTCCCCAAGATCGACCTCGACCAGGAGACGATCCCCAAGGAGGTACTGGACGAGCTGGTGGTGAAGCGGGAGGACTTCGACCGAGCCCTGAAAGAGGTGCGGCCTTCGGCCATGCGGGAGGTCCTCATCGAGGTGCCCCGGGTGCGGTGGGAGGACATCGGTGGGCTGGACGAGGTGAAGCAACTTCTGCGGGAGGCGGTGGAGCTCCCCCTCAAGAACCCCGATGCCTTCAGGAGGCTTGGAATCACGCCCCCGAAGGGGATCCTCCTGTATGGCCCCCCGGGCACGGGGAAGACCATGCTGGCCAAGGCCGTGGCCACCGAATCCCAGGCCAACTTCATCGCCGCCAAAGGCTCGGACCTCCTCTCCAAATGGTACGGGGAGTCGGAGCAGCGGATCGCGGAGGTCTTCCGGCGGGCGAGGCAGGTGGCCCCGGCGGTGATTTTCCTCGATGAGCTCGACTCCCTGGCCCCCCGGCGCGGCACCGCCATGGGGGAGCCCCACGTGACCGAGCGGATCGTTAACCAACTGCTTTCGGAGCTGGACGGGCTGGAGGAGCTCCGGGGGGTGGTGGTGATCGGGGCCACAAACCGTCCCGACATCATCGATCCGGCGTTGCTCCGGCCGGGACGGTTCGACGAGATCATCTACGTCCCCGTTCCTGACTACGAGGCTAGGCTCGCGATCTTCCGGGTCCACACCCGGGAGATGCCCTTGGCCCCGGACGTGGACCTGGAAGAGCTCGCCCGCCGCACCGAAGGATATTCGGGCGCTGACATCGCCGAGGTCTGCCGGAAGGCCGGCCGCCTGGCCATCCGGGAGGATCTCAACGCCACCGAGGTGCGGATGAAACACTTCCAGGAGGCCCTCTCCCAGACGCCTCCGTCCGTGTCGCCAGAGCTCGATGCCTACTACCGGGGGCTTCAGAAGAAGCTCCGCAAGGCCTCGCGCCAGGTAGGGTTCGCTCCGGCCGAGGAGGAGAAGACCGCAGTACAAGGCTCGTAAGCAGACGGCTGGGACCAAGTTTAGAAAAAGGCGGCGTATTTCCTACGCCGCCTTTTTTCACAAATAGCCCTTGACACTAAAGTGTAAAAGCCATGCTCGAACACAGGGCGTTGGTCTTGGTCCTCCTGGCAGTGTTCATGTGGTCGTGGCTCGGCCCCTTGGGGAAGATGGTGTATGCGCTCGGGGCCACGGCCTACCAGTTGGTCGCCTTCCGGGTCCTCTTCGCCTGGGCCGCCCTTCTGCCTTGGGCCATCCATAAGAAGTGGTGGAGGATAAGAGCAAGCTCCATCCCCGTACTTTTCCTCTACAGCCTCTTCAGCGTGGTTTTCAACTACCTTGGCTTTTACCTCGCGCTCAAGTACATCTCCGTGACCGCCGCCATTGTGATCTTGTACGCCTACCCCGCTTTGGTGCTCCTCCTTTCCCGGGCCTTCTTGAAGGAGCCCTTGGGGGGACGAGAACTCATCGCCCTTACGCTTACCTTGGTGGGGATCTTTCTCATTGCCCAGGGGTACCGCCTGGAGCAGTTCGCCCTCAACGCCCCGGGCGTGGGGTTGGCACTCCTGGCGGCCTTCTCCGTGGCCATCTACAACGTGGGCGGAAAGCGCCTGGTGCGCGACCTCGAGCCCTGGGCCCTGCTTTTCTGGGGTTTCACCCTGGGGGCGGCGGTGCTTTGGGTTGTCTATCCGGGAGTAGGTCGCGGGTTCCCCGCCCTCCCCATCGCCGGATGGTCGCTCATTTTGTGCATCGCCCTCTTCCCTACCCTGGGAAGCTACGGGCTTTATCTTGTGGCCCTGAAGGGCATGCGCGCCGGACACGCTTCCCTCATCTCCACCCTGGAACCCCTGCTTGCGGCCTTTTGGGCGGCCCTCGTTTTGGGGGAGCGCCTGGAGGCCCCCCAGGCCGTGGGAGGGGCGTTGGTCTTGAGCGCTGCGTCCCTGATCCTGTGGAGACGTTTGCGCCCCCGGAGGGAGAAGTGATAGAATGGGAAAGGAAGATCGGACAAGGAGGGGTGGGACATGCCCGATAAGGTGGCTACGCGCGAGGTAAGGGCTCCACGGGGCACGAAGCTTAACTGTAAAGGGTGGCTGCAGGAAGCGGCCCTGAGGATGCTGATGAACAACCTGGATCCCGAAGTGGCGGGGGATCCGGCCAACTTGATCGTCTACGGCGGCACCGGCAAGGCCGCCCGCTCCTGGGAGGACTTCGACCTCATCGTCAAGGCCCTGAAGGACCTGGAAAACGACGAGACCCTACTGGTCCAGTCCGGGAGGGCGGTGGGGATCTTCAAGACCCACGAGGACGCCCCCAGGGTCCTCATCGTGAACGCTATGCTGGTTCCGGAGTGGGCCACGTGGGAGAAGTTCCGGGAGCTTGAGCGGTTGGGGCTCACCATGTACGGCCAGATGACGGCCGGTTCCTGGATCTACATCGGGACCCAGGGGATCCTGCAGGGGACCTACGAGACGCTTGCCGAGTGTGCCCGCCAGCACTTCGACGGAACCCTCCGGGGGAAGCTGGTCCTCACCGCAGGGCTCGGGGAGATGGGGGGAGCACAGCCTTTGGCCATCACCATGAACGAGGGCGTGGGGATCATCGTGGAGATAAACCCCGAAAAGATACAACGGCGGTTGCAGTTCAAGCAGCTCGACACCTGGACCGACTCCCTGGATAAGGCCCTGGAGATCGCCCTGGAGCACAAAAAGAAGGGAGAGCCCATCTCGATTGGGCTTTTGGGGAACGCCGCCGATATCTACCCCGAGCTACTCCAGCGCGGGGTGATCCCGGACGTGGTGACGGACCAGACCGCGGCCCATGACGAGCTGAACGGCTACGTTCCCGGGGGGATGACCTACGAGGAGGCACTGAAGCTCAGGGAGGAGGACCCGGATAAGTACATCGAGCTCTCGTACGAGTCCATGGTGCGGCACTGTAGGGCCATGGCGGAGATGAAGGAGGCCGGGGCCATCGTCTTCGACTACGGGAACGCCCTGCGGGCCCAGGCGGAGAAGGGGGGGCTTCCCCACGAGGTGGCGTTCTCCTTCCCGGGGTTCGTGCAGGCATACATCCGGCCCATGTTCTGTGAGGGGAAGGGGCCGTTCCGGTGGGTGGCGTTGTCCGGTGATCCCGAGGACATCTACCGGACGGACCGGGCGATTTTGGAGCTTTTCCCGAAGGACGAGGCGCTTCGGCGCTGGATCGAGAAGGCAGAGGCCAAGGTGAAGTTCCAGGGGCTTCCGGCGCGGATCTGCTGGCTCGGGTACGGAGAGCGGGCCGAGGCCGGGCTTGCCTTCAATGAACTGGTGAGGAAGGGGGAGGTGAAGGCCCCCATCGTCATCGGCCGGGACCATTTGGACTCGGGTTCCGTAGCGTCTCCCTACCGGGAGACGGAGGGGATGCTAGACGGGTCCGATGCCATCGCGGACTGGCCGATCCTGAACGCCCTCCTCAACGCGGTGTGTGGGGCGACGTGGGTATCGGTGCACCACGGCGGGGGTGTAGGGATCGGGAAGTCGATCCACGCGGGGATGGTGATCGTGGCGGACGGGACGAGGGAGGCGGACCGGCGCCTGGAACGGGTGCTGACGGCAGACCCGGGGATCGGGGTGGCCCGCCACGTCGACGCCGGCTACGAGAAGGCCATCCGGGTAGCTAGGGAACGCGGTGTGCGCGTTCCCAAACTGGAATACGGCGCGTGAGGAGGTGATACGCGGAAAAAGGATCCTTCGCGAGAACAACCCACAAGCCCAAAGAGGAGGTGTGTTATGCGTAAGTTCACAATAGGTTTGATTCTTTTGGCGTCTGTTGGACTTTTCGCCGCCGCATCTGAGACGGTGAAGATCGGTTTCTTCTCCCCCTTGACGGGATTCGCGGCGGCCGACGGCCACGCCGCCTTGACCGGGGCCCAGATCGCGGTGGACTTCATCAACGCCGCCGGTGGCATCAACGGGAAGCCGGTGGAATTGGTTTTCTACGATGACGCCGCCAAGGCCGACCAGGCCTCGGCCATCGCCCGGAAGCTTATCGAGCAGGACCAGGTGGTCATCGCCGTCTCAGGCTCCTACAGCACCGCCACCAGAGCCGCGGCCAAGATCTTCCAAGAAGCGGGTGTTCCCATGATCTCCGCCTACGCCATCCACCCCTCCATCATCGAGACCGGCCACCTCATCTTCCGGGTGGGGATGGGCGCTCCCGTGGAAGGGGTGGCCGGGGCGCACCTCGCGGTGGAGATCCTCGGCGCCAAAAGGATCGCCGTCCTCACCATGGACAACGACTTCGGGGTCTCGCTTTCGGAATACTTCGTGAAGACGGCCGAGGAGCTCGGGGCCGAGATCGTGTTCGAAAAGAAGTTCCCCTTGGGGGAGCGGGAGTTCCGGGCCATGCTCGCACAGGTCAAGTTGAAGAACCCTGACCTCATCTGGGCCACCGGTTACTACGGTGAGGCGGCGGCCATCGTCTCCCAGGCCCGGGAGCTGGGGATCGAGGCCACCATCCTCGGCCAGGAGGGGTACGACTCCCCGAAGTTCATCGAGCTGGCGGGTGAGGCCGCTGAGGGCGTGATCATCGTCACTGACTTGAACCGTGATTCCGACAGGGAGATCGTTCAGAAGTTCCTCGCAGAGTACGAGAAGCGCGCCGGGCACCCGGCGGACATGGTGGCGGCCTCCGCCTTCGATGCCATCAAGGTGGCGGCCTACGCCATCGCAGTGGCCGGGACCGATGCCGAGGCCATTGCCAAGGCCATCAACGACATCCGCCACATGTACGACGTGGTAACTGGCCCCTTCTACGCCTTCCTGGGCCGGGAGGCCATCCGCCCGGTGGAGGTGCAGATCGTGAAGGAAGGTGCCTTCCGCTTCTTCCACACCTTCACCGAGCCGGAGATCATCATCCCGCCGGAACTTTGAAGCGATGACGGGTGACGCGTAACGCGTGACGGGTAAAAGCCGTTTCTGAACGCGTGACGCGTCACCCGTTACGCGTCACGGATTCGGAAGGGGGGATCCCGTAGGCCATGGAGTTCTTACAACAACTGGTCTTCGCGCTGGTTTTGGGATCGAGCTACGCCCTCATCGCCATCGGGCTCACCATGGTCTACGGGATCCTCAAGATCCTCCACGTGGCCCACGCGGGGATCTACACCCTGGGGGCCTATGTGGGGCTTCTAGTAGTCACCCACCTCACCTACAACTTCTGGGTCGCGCTGATTGCGGGCATGGTGGCCTCCGGCCTGGCCGGGGTCTTGATCTATCGAGGGGTCTACTACTACATCCTGCGGCGCTCCCGGATCGTGCCCCTGATCGTGAGCATCGGGATCTTCGCCGCCATGAACGAGTTCTACCGGCTCGTCTTCGGCCCCTATCAACATGCGTTTCCGGCGAAGCTCAAGTTTCCGTTGGTGATCACGCCCTATTTCGTCATCACGCCGAAACAGCTCCTCATCATCTTTCTTACGGCGGTTTTTTTGTTGGCCCTGTATTTCGTGTTCAACCGCACCAAGGTGGGGCTCGCCTGGCAGGCCTGCTCCCAGGATCTCGCCATGGCCGGGGCGGTGGGGGTGCCAGTGGACCGGGCCGTGGCCTTGAACTTCCTCTTGGGTTCGGCCCTAGCCGGGGCTGCCGGAATCCTCATGGCCTTCTACCGCAACGAGGTCTACCCCACCATGGGCAACGTGGTGGCCTACAAGGCCTTCGTGGTGGTGGTCCTGGGGGGATTCGGGAGCATCCGGGGAAGCGTGGTCGCGGGGTTGCTCTTGGCGTTGGTGGAGACGTTCCTGGGGTCGTTGGAGTGGTTCGAGTTCCCCCGCGACGCCATCGCCTTTTTGCTCCTGATCTTCGTCCTCATGTTCCGGCCCAAAGGGCTCTTCGGGAGGCTGTGAGATGACATTGGGGTATCTCCTCACCGTGGGGACGTTCACGGGGATCTTCATGATCCTCACCTTGAGCCTCAACATCCTCACCGGCTACGCCAAGCAGGTCTCGCTGGGGCACGCTGCTTTCTTCGGGATCGGGGCCTACGCCGCGGCGATCCTGGCCACGAAAGCCGGTTTGAGCTTCTGGGCCGCCCTTCCGTGTGTGGTGGTGATCACCACCGTGGTGGGGGTGTTCTTGGGCCTCCCCAGCCTCCGAGTCTCCCACGACTTCTTGGTCCTCTCCACCATCGGCCTCAACTTCATCGTGGGGGCGGTGTTCAAGTATTTCCCCTTCTTCGGTGGTTCCATGGGGATCGTCAACATCCCCAGCCCCACCTTCTTCGGGAAGCCCCTGGGCACCGCCGGCTACTTCGGACTCACGCTCGTTTTCGTGGTCCTCGCCATCCTAACGAGCCTCTACTTCTCCCGCACCTGGGGGAGGTTGGCCATGGAGGCCGCCGGCGAGGACGAGACGGCGGCCAAGGCCATGGGGATAAACGTGGCCAAGTTCAAGATCTACGCCTTCGCCATAAGCTCCGCCTACGCCGGGATCGCGGGGGCCCTATGGGCCCATTACGTGGGTTCCGTCTTTCCAGAAAATTTCGGGTTCGACCGCTCCATCGACATCCTGGCCATGTTGGTGCTCGGGGGCCTGGGGACCATCCGGGGGGCGATATTCGGTGCGTTCCTGTTGCAGGTCCTGCCGGAGGCGTTGCGGGTCATCCAGGACTACCGAATGTTCATCTCGGGGGCGGTGCTGGCCATAATGATGGTGTTCCAGCCCATGGGCCTTCTGGGGAAGGGGAGCATCCTCCATGTGGGGGTACAGCGGGCATGGAAGGCGGTTAGGTATGGGGTCGGAAGGGCTCCTGGTAACTGAAAAACTCACCAAGGACTTCGGGGGCCTCCGCGCGGTGGACCACGTGGACCTTACGGTCCGCCGGGGCGAGATCCACGGGATCATCGGGCCCAACGGTGCTGGCAAGACCACGCTCTTCAACCTGATCACCGGGTACCTTCGCCCCACGGAGGGGAAGGTCACCTTCAAAGGGAGGCGGATCGACGGCTTCCCGCCGCATCGGATCGTTTACCTAGGCATCGCCCGCACCTTCCAGATCGTGCGCCCGTTCACGGAGCTTTCAGTGTTGGAAAACGTGTTGGTGGCATGGGGACACCGCCACTACGGAGGCCTCGGTCCCTTCCTCCCCTACGCCTCCGAGCGGCAGCATGCCATGGAGATCCTGGAGGAAGTGGGGCTCGCGGACCGGGCGCACCTCCCGGCGGGAACGCTTCCCATCGGACACCAACGGAGGCTGGAGATCGCCCGGGCAATGGCGTTGGAGCCGGAGTTGATGCTTTTGGACGAGCCCGCCGCCGGGTTAACCGAGGAGGAGATCGGGGGCCTCAAGGAACTGGTGCGCCGGATCGTGGAGGGGGGGATCACCGTGGTCCTGGTGGAGCACCGCATGACCTTCGTGATGGACATCTGCGAGATCATCACCGTGCTGGATCACGGGCGGGTTATCGCCGAGGGAACGCCCGAGGAGGTAGCCCACGATCCCGCGGTGATCGAGGCTTATTTGGGGAGCGCCGATGCTGCACGTTGAGGCCCTGCGGGTGGCGTACGGGAAGATCACCGCGTTGGACGGGGTTTCCCTGGAGGTGGGGGAGCGGGAGCTGGTGGCGGTGATCGGGGCCAACGGGGCGGGCAAGTCCTCGCTCCTTTCTGCCCTCATGGGATTGGTGGAGCCCAGGGGCGGGAGGATCTCCTTTTCGGGTAGGGACGTGACCCGCCTTCCCTCCTGGGCCCGGGTGCGGTTGGGGATCGCATTGGTCCCCGAGGGCGGGCGGGTGTTCCCCGACCTTTCGGTGGAGCGGAACCTCCAGCTCGGGGGGTTCGCGCTGCGGCGGCGGGAAGCGATCCGGGAGAACCTGGAGCTGGTGTACGCCCTCTTTCCCGTGCTGCGAGAAAGGCTCAGGCAGCGGGCGGGGACCCTATCCGGTGGGGAGCGGCAGATGCTCGCCATCGGCCGGGCCCTCATGGCCTCACCCAAGTTGCTGTTGGTGGACGAGGTCTCCATGGGGCTCATGCCCAAGCTCATCCCGGAGATCCTGGGGACGTTCGTGCGGTTGCGGGAAGAGCGCGGGATGGGCGTTCTTCTGGCGGAACAGAACGCCAAGGAAGCCCTCCAGGTGGTGGACCGGGGGTATGTCCTCAAGAACGGGCGCATCGCCCTGGAGGGGACGGCGGCGGAGCTCCGGGAAAACGCCGAGGTGAAGGCCGCCTATTTGGGGTTGTGACGTAAGTCCCGCTATTCCTCTTTGAGCTTGTAGTTCATGTGGTAATCGCGCAACAGCTCCTCGATCTTGTGCTTTTTTCTCTTTCGTCCCTCTTCCCCAGCGAAATAACTTTCCCAAAGGCGGCGGACCTCGGGGGCAGTTCCAGTTCGGGGAGAACCTCTCGGACCTCATCCCAATCCAACGTGGTTTCTCCTTTCTTGTTGGATTCACTCCGAGAAGGAACCCACCGGTGGCCGCTTGGTCAACCCCTCGCATCTCGGCTCAGTTACCCAAGGCCCTTCAGCTCGCGGCCGCCAGATTTACACCACTACCTGGGACTCTACTGAAATCCTCTGAAAATTTCGAAGGCAAAAATCGCATAGAAAACCCAAAGACTGGGGTAAACTATGCCGCTATGGACGTGGAAAAAGCTTCTGCGGCAAAAAAGGTAAAAATCACCGCGGACAAGACCCTGATGGTTCTTTCGGGAAAAGGGGGAGTGGGGAAGAGCACGGTGGCGGTCAACCTGGCCGTCGCCCTGGCGGAATCGTTGGGCCCGGTGGGGCTTTTGGACGCTGACCTTCACGGCCCCAATGTCCCCAAGCTCCTAGGGGTAGAACATGTCCGCCCGGAGGTCCGCGACGGAAAGCTCATCCCGGTGGAGACCCCCTACCGGGTTAAGGTGGTCTCCATGGGGTTCCTCCTGCCCCAGCGCGATTCCCCCCTCATCTGGCGAGGGCCCCTCAAGATGAAGGCGATCCAGCAGCTCTTCGATCAAGTGAAATGGGGGAAGCTCGATCTTTTGGTGGTGGACCTTCCCCCCGGCACCGGGGACGAGCCCCTCTCGGTGGCCCAGATCCTGGGCGGGGCCGACGGGGCCCTCATCGTCACCACCCCCCAGGAGCTCGCGCGCCTGGACGCGTCCAAGGCCATCTCCTTCGCTCGAAAGGTGGGGGCCAAGCGCATCGGAGTGGTGGAGAATATGTCCTACCTCACCTGCCCCCACTGCGGAAAGGAGATAGACCTTTTCGGGAAGGGTGGCGGGAGGAAACTCGCGGAGGAAATGGGGGTCGAGTTCCTCGGAAGCCTCCCCTTCGTCCCCGCGGTGATCGGCGCCGGGGACAGGGGCATCCCCGCCGCTTCCTTGGAGGAGGTAAGGGAACCGTTCGTGGAGCTTGCCCTCCAGGTGTGGGAATGGCTCAACCGGGAACCAGCGTAGCTGTCCGGAAAAACCGGGGAAGCGGCTCCCCTGGGATCAAGCGAGGTAGGCCGCCAATGCCAGCAGCCCGTGGGCCGTGGCCACTAAGAGCGCCGTCCGGCCGAGGCCCTTGTGCCACCTGAACTTCCAGGGCCTGCGGCCGAACCGCATCACCCGAAGGTCGCCGCCACCAGGGCGTAGGTAGCGATTCCGAGCCAAAAGAGCAGGGGATAGCCCAGAAGCTCCGTATAGGCCCACTCCGCCAGGGTGGTCACGGGTCAGTCCAAGTCGATCTCCGCTTGCCCCCGGGCGGTGTGGCGCCGGAAGCCGTCGGAGCTCCGGTGGTAGGCCAGGATCACGGTGTAGGATTTCCCCCGCTCCAGGACCTTGTCCTGGGGATCGCCGCTGTTCAAGGGAATCGCGAACTCCACCGTGGTGCCCCCTCCCGCCTCGGTGCCCGCGGAGAGGAGGATGTGGGGGACGAAGTCCCTCCCGTGGCTTGTGGGGCCGGTCCCATAGTGGTCCTCCACTGAGACCTCGCCGCCCGTCACCCAAGCGAAGACGATGTTCGCCCCCTCCATCCGGTCATCCGGTATTCGGGATCGAAGCCCACCGCCACCCACCCGGTCCCCGGGGAAACGAGGGCCCCGAAGAGGAGGACGGTGCCGTTCATCCAGTGAAACTCCACCCCCGCGGCCGCGGCCGCGTGGGGGTATTCCCCCTCGCTCACCGCCCCGTCCACGGCGGGGATGGCCCCCACCAGGGGAACGAGGAAATCCTCCTGGACGACCTCCTCACCGGAGAAGACCATGCCCCAAATGACCGGCAGCGAGATGAGCTCGTCCCCGCGGGTCGCCCTGAGGGCGAACTCCGCCACCACGGTATTCGCCTCGCCGATCAGGTGGAGGTTGAGTTTCCCCACCGAGATGGGGTCGATCTCCCCGAAGAGCGCCGCCCACGGCGCGGTAAGATCCTCCTGGAAAAAGCCCCGAAGCGGGGTCCCGGCGAAGAAAGACTCGGCCCCCGCGGCGTAACCACCCGCGAGGGCCGCGACGTCCTCGGCCAAGAAGGCACGGATCCGCGCGAAAACGAGCTCCTCCAGGCCTTCCAGGGACGATCCGAACGCCGATAACCCCACCGTCAACGCGAACAATGCTGCCACGAGCCTCTTCATTCGTTTCCTCCTCTGTCGGAGCGTATCAAGGGATCAGATCTTTCCAACCAAATCCAGCGAGGGCTTGAGGGTCTCCTTTCCGGGTTCCCATGAAGCGGGGCACACCTCGCCCGGATGCTCGGAGACGTACTTTGACGCCTGGAGCTTGCGGATGATCTCCCGGGCGGAGCGGCCGATGGAGTTGTCGTGGATCTCCATAGCCCGGAGCACGCCCTCGGGGTCCACGATGAAGGTGGCCCTGAGGGAGACCCCTTCGGCGGGGATGTAGGTGCCGAAGGCGCGGCAGGCGACCCCGGCGGGGTCGGCACCCATGGGGAAGCGGATCTTCTTGATGGCGGGAGAGGTGTCGTGCCAGGCCTTATGGACGTAGGCGGTGTCGGTGCTCACTGAAATCACCTCCGCCCCGAGCTCCCGGAGTTCGTCGTAATGATCCGCGAGCTCCTCGAGCTCTGTGGGACAAACGAAGGTAAAGTCGGCGGGGTAGAAGGCGACGACGAGCCACTTGCCGCGGAAATCCGAGAGTTTCACCTGTTTTATTTCCCCCTCGTGATATGCCTGGAGGGAGATATCCGGGATCTTTTCTCCTATGCGCACCATCTCGGCCTCCTTTGAAAATGCAAATATTTCGCACAATCATTTTAGGGTACCTCGCCCTCCCCGTCAACCCCATGCCGCCGCTCGACCATCCGAAAAAACGTGAGACCTCCTTTCCCGGAGGCGTTTTTGGGAACGCAGCCAGGATGAGTTCCTGCATGTGGGGTGCTTCGGAGGCCCCCGTTTTGTGTGAGAGTGGATGTGCGGATTAGAATAGCCTACGTGAGAAAATTCATCTTCATCACCGGAGGGGTACTTTCGGGGCTAGGGAAAGGGGTCCTCGCCGCTTCGCTCGGCTTCCTCCTCAAGGCCCGCGGCTATAAGGTCACCCTCCAGAAGATCGACCCCTATCTGAACGTGGACGCGGGAACCATGAACCCCTACGAACACGGGGAGGTCTTCGTCACCGCCGACGGCAAGGAATGCGACCTCGATATCGGCCGCTACGAGCGCTTCCTCCACCAGGACCTTTCCGCCTCCAACTACATCACCACCGGTCAGGTCTACTGGAACGTGATCCAGCGAGAGCGCCGAGGAGATTACCTGGGGAAAACGGTCCAGATCATCCCCCATATCACCGAGGAGATAAAGCGCCTCATCCGCAAACCCCTGGAAGAAAGCGGGGCGGAAATCGGGATCGTGGAAGTAGGGGGCACGGTGGGCGATATCGAAGGCCTTCCCTACCTAGAGGCCCTGCGCCAAATGCGGGATGAGCTCCCCCGGGACGACACCTGCTTCGTACACCTCACCTACATCCCCGTCCTCTCCACCACCGGGGAGCTCAAGACCAAACCCACCCAGCACTCGGTGAAGGAGCTCCGCACCGTGGGCATCCAGCCGGATTTCATCGTAGCCCGGACCCATTCGCCCCTCGACCAGGGCATCCGGCGGAAGATCTCCCTTTTCTGCGACGTTCCTCTTCCCCACGTGATCGAAGGCCTCGACCTTCCCACCATTTACGAGGTGCCGCTGGCGTTGGAGGCCGAGGGCTTCCCCGACAAAGTGCTCGCCGTGCTTTCGCTCTCGCCTCGTAAAGGGGATCACGGGGAATGGGAGGGTTTCGTCGAGAGGCTGAAGAACCCGGATTCCACCGTGCGCATCGGAATTGTGGGGAAATATGTGGAGCTCCACGACGCCTACATCTCCATCATCGAGGCCTTCCAACACGCCGGGGCTGCTTTGGGAGTACGGGTGGAGCTTTCCTGGATCCCTTCTGCTCAGGTGGAGAAAACCACCGATGTATTGAGGGACCTCGCGGGGATCCTGGTTCCCGGGGGATTCGGGGAGCGGGGGATCGAAGGGAAGATCATCACCGCCGATTACGCCCGCCGCGAGAGGGTCCCGTACTTCGGCATATGTCTGGGGATGCAGGTAGCGGCGATCGCCTTTGCCCGCCATGCCCTGGGGCTTCGGGAGGCGAATTCCACCGAGTTCCAACCCGAGACCCCCCATCCTGTGATAGACCTTTTGCCGGAGCAAAGGCACCTCAGGGCCAAAGGGGGAACCATGCGCCTCGGGGCTTATCCCGCTGTCCTAAAGGCGAACTCGCGGGCCCGGGAGATCTACGGCAAGGCCGAGATCGCTGAGCGCCACCGCCACCGTTACGAGTTCAACCTGGACTATCTAGGGGACTTCGAGCGGGCGGGGATGATCGCGAGCGGGCTCTCCCCGGACGGAAGGCTCGTGGAGATCGTAGAGATCCCCGATCATCCTTGGTACATCGGAGTCCAGTTCCATCCCGAGTACACCTCCCGTCCCTTGCGCCCCCATCCCCTGTTCGTAGATTTCGTGCGGGCATGTGCCGAAAGACGGTCTTGACCGCTTTGGCCTTCCTCGTCGCCCTAGCTGGGCTGGGAGAGCGGGTCAGGGTGGAGGAGCCTTGGCTGGTTGCATACGACGCAGAGGGGCACCCCCTCTGGGAGCTCTTGGCCACGGAGGTGGAGGGCACCTCCACCGGTTGGACCGCCGTAGAGGTGACGGTGCGCGTCTTTGGTGCCGATGGCGAGGTCGCCATCGAAGTCCATGTGGCCAAGCTCCAAACCGACCCAAAAGGTTCCCGCTGGAGTTCCGCCGCCCCCGTGGAAGGGGAAGGGGCTGACTTCCGTTTTTACGCTGAGGGAGTCCGATGGGAAGGAGAAGGACTCAGGATCGAGGGGCTCAGATTCGAATCCGGCGAGCTCGCGCTCACCGCCCAAGTCGCCACTTGGAGCCGGGACGGAAGCTGGCACTTAATGGGGGCAGTGGCGAGTTACGGGGAGTGGGAACTTGAGTTCTCCCGGGGTGTTTACCATCAGGACGAAGAGGTATTGGAAATCACGGAAGGCCTCGTGGCCCGAGGCTGGGGTTGGCGGGTACGGGCCGAGGGGGCCAAGATAGACATACCCACAAAGAGGGTGACGCTCCAGGAGGTCGAGGTTGTCGAAGCTTGAGGCCACCGGGCTCACCAAGCGCTTCGGGAAGCGTCAGGTAATTGTGGACCTGAACATCGCCTTCGAGTCCGGCGAGATCTTCGGCCTTCTGGGACCCAACGGGGCGGGAAAGACCACCACCTTTTACCTCTTGGTGGGGTTCCTTTCGGCCAATCGGGGAAGAGTCTATCTCGATGGGAACAGAATAGATCACCTTCCCTTTTTCCGGCGGGCACGGCTCGGGATCCAATACCTCCCCCAAGAGCCCTCGATTTTCTCCCACACCACCGTGCGCGGGAACATCCAACTGGCACTGGAGGGAGCACGACGCCGCTGGGACGGAGGGGTGGAGGGGATCGTGGACGAGCTCGGGCTCCGGGCGCTCTTGAGACGGCCAGCCCTCGCCCTATCGGCGGGGGAACGGCGCCGGGTGGAGATCGCCCGCGCGCTGGTCACCTCGCCCAAGTTCCTCCTTCTGGACGAGCCCTTCACCGGGGTCGACCCCTTAACCATTTCGGAGCTCCAGGTTCTCTTGGCCGACCTCTCCCGCCGGGGGATCGGGGTGGTGATTACCGACCATAACGTGCGCGACGCCCTCAAGATCACCGCCTACGCCTACCTGATCCACGAGGGAAGGATCATCGCCCAGGGGACGCCGGAAGAGCTCCTGGAGGATCCCCTGGCCAAGCGGTACTACCTGGGCGAAGATTTTTCGCTTTGAGACCACAACCCTCGGGAGATCCGTGCCATCCAACGTTTGGGTGACAGAGCGCCTAATGGCGCTTCGCCGGATGGCCCTAGAGCGAGGCCTCATAAGTCAAATAGCGAGAGGTCTCGTGCGTCCGGTTCCCTTTCCTCAGGAAGCGATGGTCCTTTCTCCCCTTCGGCGGCTTCCTCCCGCGCACGCTCGTTTTGTGCCTGCACGGTTTCCGTCCCTGCATCCGCACCGGCTTGGGGCGCAAAGGAACCGGGTTTTCCCTCCACCTCCTTGGGCTGAGGGTTCATCTGGTCGCGGATGCAGAACTCGGTGAACGGGCAATACCTACATTGGTCATATTCCCATTCGCTCTTGTCCGGAAGAGGCGGGAGCTTCCCCTCGCGGAAGATCAGGCGATGGAGGTCTTGAAACTGCTCAAGAACGCGCCTCACTGTCTCCTCATCCCGCTCCACCACGAACTCCCGCAGGGCCTGGTTGGCTTTATTCTCCATGAGGATGATCCCCCGGGGGACATCCAGGTAGTGGAGGTAGAGCTGGAGTTGGAGGTAATGGTCCCGCCGGGGCCGCGCCACCGCCTGGTCAAACTGGTAGGGGTGGACGCTCTTTATCTCCACCACGAAGTTCTCCCCGCCCAAGGAGATGATGGCGTCGGCACGGCCGTGAAAGAGGGGGTTCGGGGGGAGGGGGACCTCCGCTGCCACGGCGATCCCCATGGAGAAAAGGGCCCCTACGATCCGACGGTGCACGTCGTCCCCCACCGCCATCCTGCGGGCGGACTGGCCGTCCAGGGGAGGGCGGGGAAAGCCCTTAACGGAGTAATAGATCTGCCGGGGGCACTTGGAGACCTCGCTCACGTAAAAGTAGTCCCGCTCCCTGGGTTCCTCCTCCCGGGCGAAGAACTCCTCAAGTCTCTCTACAAGCATCCTTACCCCCGGGGTATATCGGCGTGGAGGACCTCGGTGTAGATCTCCGTTAGGTCCTCATCGATCTGGTGGGGACGAAGGGGCGAATTGAGCCCGAAGTCCCGTTCCTCTCCCGGGGAGATATCGTAAAGCAGGGTAGAGACCTCGCCGATCAAATCCCCTGTAGGGCTATAGAACCGCACCGCTACTCGCCCGATGGAGATAGGGCGTTGGCCGATATTTCGCACCCTGCCCGTGACCTCGATCCCCCAAGGCGTCTCCCCCATCTCCCAATCCAATACGTCCAGAGGATAAGAGACCCCCACTGTAATCTCAGCCGCCGTGCGCCCGGAAAGGCCCGAATCGTCGAACACCGTCAGGACCACCTTGTACGTGCCCTCTTCTGTGAACCGGTGCTGCACGGCAATTCCCTCATCCAAAGTGCCGTCGCCGAAGTCCCAGTGGTACTCCACCACCCGCCCGTCCGGGTCATGGGAGGCGGAAGCATCGAAGGAGATCAACAATGGGGCCTCGCCGCCCAGAGGAGAGAAGGTGAAAGAGGCCACCGGCGGCTCGCCCCCTGGCTGGAGACACCCCCCTAAACCCAATCCCAGCGCTCCCGACAAAATTCCCACCAATGTTCCCTTTAGAATTCGCATCGTCGGAGGATTATAACCGGCCGCTGTTGCCGGGCATGAACTCAGTGGTTATCGTTTGCCCAGCGACGAAAGGAGGAGATGGTGAGGATCTGGATTTTCCTTTTGGTGGTCCTTCTTTCCTGGGGGGCCTTCGCCGCCACCCGGGGCCCCATCGTGATACTCTCCAATGAAGACTTCACCCCGGAAAACGGCGTGGTCGCCGGAACCGGCACCCCCGACGATCCCTACGTCATTGCCGGCTGGGAGATCCTGTTGAAGGGGGAGCGGTACGGGATCCGGGTGGAGAACGTGGACGCCTACTTCGTGATCCGGGGATGTCTGATTCGTGGGGCCATGGATCCCGAGGGAGCGGCCATCTTTGTGAACCTCTCTTCCCACGGGACTATCGAGGACAACATCGTGCGGGACTCGGAAAACGGGATCATTATCTCCAACTCCACCGACTTCGCCCTGCGCGACAACTACCTGGAGGTGAAGCGGCTGGGCCTGCGGGTGACGGGCCTCGAGCGGGCCCACTTCGACCACGAGATCGCCGACACCAACACCGTAAACGGCCGCCCTGTCAAGTACTACTTCAGCCTCGAGGGGGAGGAAATAGACGATATCGAAGCCGGCCACATCACCGTGGCCTTCTCCCGGAACGTGGTCCTCTCGGGGGTCAAAGTTTACAACGGCGATGGGATCTACATCGCCTTCTCCCAAAACGTCACCGTACAGGGGGCCGACCTCTTCCTCAATCCCACCGTGGCAATCACCGTTTACCACTCCCAGGATGTTTTGGTCCGGGACTGCGAGCGGATCGCCAACTCCAATCTCGCCGGGGTCAAGGTCTTCTTGTCCGACGGGGTCGAGGTGAAGGACTCGGGGCTCCTTGTGAACGGCCACGGCGTGAGCGTGGATGCCTCGAACGGGGTCCGTGTCACGAATAACTACTTCTACAAGAACGCCATTGGGATCTACGTATCGGGAGCCTCTCGAGACTTCACCGCCTCCCGCAACCTCTTCTACCGGGACAAGATCGCGGTGAAGTTGGATTCCGCCATCGGGGCCGAGGTTACGGCCTCCACGTTCTCGGAGAACGACATCGGGGTGGAGGTCCGGGGAACTACGTCCCGTTACCACATCGCCCGGAACACCATGGTGGGGTGTGGCTACGGGGTGGATTCCCTAGGGTCGCAAGGGGTCATCGAGGAGAACCTCATCGCCCTCGCCAACATCGCCATCATCTTCGAGGAAGCCTACAAGCAGGCTTTCCCCACCGGGAACACCGTGCGCCGGAACCTGCTTTACCGTTCCTTCGAGGCCATCTACCTGGGCACCGAGACCCGGGAGACATGGATCTACGAGAACCTCTTTTGGAATTACGAGCGGCGCGGCCGGGACCTGGGCGACAACGTGTGGGCCCCGATGGGCAAAGGAAACTGGTACTCGGGTTACACCGGCGAGGACGCCGACGGAAACGGCATCGGCGATGAATCGGTTTACTTCGGGGGCGGAGGCGAGGACCCCGCCCCCCTCATGGACCGGGATGCGGTGGGGAGGATCCTGGGAGCCCTCTCGACCGCCGGGGTGCGCACGGCGGTCCTGGTGGACTCGGAGGGAAACGAGGCCGAATTAGAGGTGCTAGTGGCCGACGAGTACCACGAGAGGTTCTTGGGGTTCCAGGCTTTGCCTCCCGAGTGGGCCCGGGACCTCGCGATCCTCTTCGTGTGGGATGAGCCCGGGAAATACAAGTTCCATATGCGCAACGTGTACTTGCCTTTGGAGCTTTTCCTCTTCGACGTGGAGGGCAACCTCGCGGGGAAGATCTCTATGGAGACCGATCCGGAGAAGATCTACGAGCCGGAGAAGCTGTTCACCTTCGCGCTGGAGATACCGGCAGCGAGGTGGGCGGAGCTCGGGTTGGGGGAGGTGGAAAAGATCGTCCTCCCATGAAGAGGATCCGGGCGGTCTTCTTCGACCTGGACGGGACCCTGGTGCGATATCGGGGGGTGGACTTCGAGTCCAGCTGGGGCGCCATCGGGGTGGCCGCGGGGCTCGCCGTGGAGTGGAAGCGGGTGCAGGAACGCTACCTCCCGCACCCCGAGCTTTACGACCGCTGGCTCCAGGCCAACGCCGAACTCCTGGCGGGTCGGGCGGTGGAGCCGATCCTCAAGAAGCTCTTGCCCCCGCCTTACCCCGAGGGCGCCCGCGAGGCCTTGGAGGCGCTGCGGGCCCGAGGAATGGTCCTGGGGATCATTTCCTCGGGCCTGAGCCTCGTGGCCGACTACGTAAGGGAGGACCTGGGGCTCGATTTCGCCGTGGCGAATGTCCTCGAGGTGCGGGACGGCCGCTTCACCGGTAGGGCCCACCTCCGGGTCCCGCTGTGGGAGAAGGACAAAGTGGTGCACCGGATGGCAGCCGAACACGGACTCGCCTCCGAAGAGATCGCCTTCGTGGGCGACAACTTCAACGACATCGCGGTCTTCCGCACCGTGGGCCTCGGGATCGCTTACGCCCCCAAGGACCCCCGGGTGGCCGAGGCCGCTCATGTGGTAACCCACGAGTTCAGGGAAATACCCGCATTGATCCCCTAAGTTGACCAAAACCCCGCCCGGGTACACAATGGGAAAGGGGGCCCATGGACGAGCGAGAGAAGGAGTTCCACCTCAAGTGGCGCCGGGTGTTGGGGGCGCTCAAGGACCAAGTCCTCCGGGCCTGTCTTCCCGCTGATCCCGCCAAGATACGCGTAAGCGGCGATGTCCTCGTGATCGAGGTGGAGAGCAAGTTCAAGAAGAACTATGTGCTTCGGAAACTCCCTAAACTTCAGGCTGCGGTGGAGGAGGTCTTCGGGCCACTCACCGTTCAGGTCACTGAGCTCCCGCTGGTGGAGGAGATGGAGCGGGCCGCGGAGGAGGAACCCGGAGCGCAAATCGTGGTAGTGGGGGTGGGCAACGGGGGGATCAACGCCCTGGGAAGGATCCGCGAGGCAGGCCTGCGGGGGGTGCGCACCATCGCCGTGGACACCGACTCCCAACTCCTCTCCGTGTGTCGGGCCGACGAGAAATTGGAGCTCGGCCGCGAGGTGACTGGGGGCCGGAGCACGGGAGGCGATCACAAGAAGGGCAAGCTCGCCGCCGAAGAGGCTGCGTGGGAGGTGAAGTCGCTCCTCGAGGGGGCGGATCTGGTGTTCCTCACCTGTGGCCTGGGGGGCGGCACCGGCACGGGGGCGTCCCCGGTGATCGCCAAGATCGCCCGGGAACTCGGGGCCTTGACGGTGGGGGTGGTGACCCTGCCGTTTTCCTTCGAGGGCACGGCCCGGGCCGAGCGGGCGAAGGAGGGCCTTAAGGAACTCCGGGAGGCGGCCGATGTGGTGATCGTGATCGACAACGACAAGCTCTTCTCCCTCTCCCACCAGCGACCCACGATGCTCCAGGCCTTCTCCCTGGCCAACGATGTGCTCCTAAAGGGCGTTCAGGGGATTACCGATCTCATCACTATCCCCGGGGTGGTGAACCTGGACTTCGCAGATGTGGCCTCGGTGCTGCGGGGGGCGGGGACGGCGATGATGGGCACGGGCGAGGCCCAGGGGGATAACCGCGCCGTGCGGGCCGCCAAGGAGGCGTGTCAAAACCCCCTGCTGGAAGGGGGGACCATCAGGGGAGCCAGAAAGATCCTCCTCAACGTCACCGGCGGGGATGACCTCACGTTGGCCGAGGTTACCCAAGCCGCCGAGGCGGTGCGCAAGGAGGCCCTCACTGAGGCG
Source organism: Acetothermia bacterium UBA3571 (assembly GCA_002375995.1). Classification (GTDB taxonomy): domain Bacteria; phylum Bipolaricaulota; class Bipolaricaulia; order Bipolaricaulales; family Bipolaricaulaceae; genus UBA3571. The sequence continues at coordinate 77,251 of DFNI01000041.1, forward strand.
GAGCTCGTCTTCGGGGCGGTGGTGCGGGAGGAGTTCACCGGTAGCCTCCGCATTACCGTGATCGCCGCCGACTTCCAGGAGGTCTTCTTCATGGAGGAGGAAGAGGAACTACCCAAGCCTCCACCCAAAAAGAAAGGGAAGATCGACCGTTCTAACCTCGACTATCCTGCCTTCCTGCGCCGCCGGGAGGGCTGATGCTCCCAGTTCTTTTGGGCGTTCTCCTCTCCCTGGCCGTTTCGGTTCTTTCTTTGGGTAGTCCTTCCTATAGGCTGGAACTCGACCTCCATCCGGCAGATGCATTATGGAAACTCGAGGGGAAGGCGATAATCGCGGGACATGCTCCCGCTGACCTCGGGGCACTGGTTTTCCGCTTCTACCAGGGGTACAACGCCCCCTTCACCGTGATCTCGGCCCGGGACGCCGAGGGGGCACTCCCGATCTATCCGGTGGACGCCGCCACCTTCGGGGTTTCCCTCCCCCTTTCCCGGGGGCAGACCTTCTCCGTGACGTTGGAATACGCCGCCGAGATACCTCCGTTTCCCGGCGGGGGATACGGCACCCTCTCCGCTACGGAGGATGTGATCCTCGTGGCCCAAGGCTACCCCTTCCTCCTTCCCTGGGATGAGGAGCGGGGAAGCTGGATATTGGAGCCGGTGCTCTCGTGGGGCGATCAGGTGGTGGCGGAGGCGGCCGACTATTCCGTGACGATTCGGCACCCCGACGGTTGGGAGGTGGTGGCCACCGGAGAGGAGAGGGCCCGCGGCTCGGGGGCCACGGAGGTCCGTGGGCAGAACCTGCGGGAGTTCGCGTTCGTGCTGATAAAAAACTATACACCTGCCTCCCGAAAGGAAAATGACGTTGAGATCCGTTCCTGGTATCCCCGAGGGCTTCCCCGCGCTGGAGGGGAGGCCCTGGAGCTGTGCGTGGAAGCGCTTTCGCTCTACGAGAAACTCTTCGGTGAGTATCCTTTCCCGGAGCTGGACGCGGTGGCAGTCCCGCTCAATCGGGCCGCGGGGGTGGAGTTCCCGGGGCTGATCCTGGCCGGCATCGAATACTATCGGCGTTACGAAGCGGGTAGAAGAGAACTCATCTTCCCCATGATCTTCGCCCACGAGGTGGCACATCAGTGGTGGTATGCCCAGGTGGGGAACGATCAGGTACGGGAGCCGTGGGTGGACGAGGCGCTGGCCACTTACACCTCAGGGCTCGCCATGGCGGAGTGGGGCCTTTACGGAGAACTTCGGGCCCATTGGGAACGGACCTATGAGCTGGGGCGCTCCCGAAATCCCGACGCCACTCCGTTCGATCCCCTGTGGAGGTTTCCGGAGGGCGAGGGATACGGGGGCATCGTGTACTCGGGCGGGGCCCTTTTCTTCCTGGAGCTGGAGGAGGCCATGGGGAAGGAACGTTTGCTTTCCGCCCTGCGGCGGTACCTTAAAGATTACCGGTGGAAACTTGCCACGGGCGACGATCTCCTTTCCATCCTGAGGGAGGAAGGAGGAGAGGCCGCGGAAGGGGTCATCCGGGATTGGCGCGGAGCTGTGCCCTGAGCTGGCCACAGCCCGCCTGTATCCTCACGCCCCGGGAATGCCGCACGGTGACATTTATCCCCCGCTTAAGAAGTTCCCTCTTGAACGCCTCCACCCGGTGGAGGGACGGACGTCGGAAGGGGAGGCCGGGGGCGGGATTGAAGGGGATGAGGTTCACGTGGGCGAGCCTTCCCTTGAGGAGCTTGCCCAGGGCCCGGGCGGCGGCGGGGGAGTCGTTCACCCCGGAAATGAGCACGTATTCGTAGGTAATCCTGCGCTTGGTCGCCCGGATGTACTCCTCCGTGGCCTCGAGGACCTCGCGAATGGAGTAGGTCTTCGCCAACGGCACGAGTTCCGCCCGCAGGTCGTCCCAGGGGGCGTGGAGGGACACTGCCAAGTTCAACTGCATCCCCTCCTGGGCCAACCGCAGGATCCCGGGCACGATCCCCACGGTGGAGACGGTGAACCGGCGGGCCCCGAGGTTCAGGCCCCAGGGGTGGTTCAGGTTCCGGATGGCCTTGATGGTGGCCTCGTAATTCAGGAGCGGCTCCCCCATGCCCATGAGGACCACGTGGGTGACCCTCTCTCCTTCCGCTTTGAGCTTCCGGGCGAAGAAGAGGACTTGGAGGGCGATCTCCCCGGCGGAGAGGTTTCGGTGGAATCCCATCTTACCCGTGGCGCAGAAGGCGCATCCGATGGGGCAGCCCACCTGTGTGGACACGCACACAGTGCGGCGGTCCTCCTCCCGCATGAGGACCGTCTCCACGCCTTCTCCATCGGGGAGCTTGAGGAGGATCTTCTCGGTACCTTCCTCGGCGTCCATGAGGCTCGCGCCAGGCTCGGCGGCGCCGATGGTGAACTCCTGAGTGAGCCTCTCCCGCAGGGACACGGGGAGGTTGGTCATTCGGGAAAAATCCCAGACCAGGTGTTTCCACGCCCACTCGAAGACCTGCCGCGCCCGATATCTGGGCTCGCCGAGGGAGGCGAAGTATTCCCGGAGTTCCGCCGGGGAGAGATCAAGGAGTTCCCGCATCGTCCCGGTGACGATTATAGGTGGGTCTTCCGGGGTTAGCCGGTGGAACCTCAGCGGCGCAGGCAAGCTATGCCCCTATATCCCGGGATTATCCCGATGTCCGCGGGGGCTGCCGGGTGGCTCCGTTGGAATCCTGCGGGCGCCCAAGAACTCCTGGGGGAGGGAGGAGAGGGGACCAGAGACCACCATGCCTTCCCGGGCACTGGCGTGGAGAGCTTTCCCGTCGCCGATGTACAAGGCCACATGCCCCGGGAAGAAGAGGAGGTCCCCGGGGAGGAGATCCTCAAACTCCTCGACCGGTTTCCCCACCCCCGCTTGGTCCCGGGAATCCCGGGGGAGCCATAAATTGAACACGAAGTGGAAAAGCCGCTGTATTAGGCCTGAACAGTCGGTGCCGAAGGGGGAGGTGCCACCCCAGAGGTAGGGGACGCCGCGAAGGGCGAGACCGAGTTCGATCATGGCCTCGATGGAACCGCGCCAGGAAACGGGCTTCACCGCATCGGCCGGCACGGTCCCCACCTCCCCCGTAGGCAAACGGACCTCCACCCCGGATGCTGTGGGTTCGCCCGCGAATCGGGTGTCCAGACAGAGGCGGAAGATCACGGTCCGGTTCCTGGGATCCACCACGGGTACTATGGGCCACGAGACCTTGTGGGAAGGTGCAGGCGGAGCGCCCGGGGAAAGGTGGCTCCGCCGGACCCACCCCCGGTACCCATCCGGACCGCGGACGAGGAAGAATTCCCCCTTCTCCTCCAACACCTCGCAGGGGGTGAAGCACAGAAGCTGGGATACCCGTTCCGCCCTGGGCTCGGGCTCCGCCAAGAGGTCCGCCACCGGAGGACGGATATACATCATCCCAGGTCTTCGGGAACGATCTCCCCCCGCACGAGATCTTCAACGGTCTCGCGTCTACGCACGAGATGGGCCTTTCCTCGGTAAACCAAGACTTCAGCGCCCCGGGGACGGGAGTTGTAGTGAGAGGACATGGAGGAGCCGTAAGCTCCGGTGTCCAGGATCGCCAGCAGGTCCCCGGATTGGAGCGGGGAGAGTTCGCGGTCCGTGGCCAATACATCGGCGTTCTCACATATCGGCCCCACCACATCCGCCTTTACCGGGGGCCCCGTGCGCTTCCGGACGGGAACGATCCGATGATGGGCGCCGTAAAGGGCCGGCCGCAGGAGGTCGCTCATCCCCGCGTCCACCACCACATAGGCTTTTTCGTGTACCCGCTTGGTGTAGAGGACGCGCACGAGGAGGAGGCCGGCATCCCCCACCAAGGCCCTTCCCGGCTCGAGCATAAGGGTCACCCCTGAGGGCATCTCCTCCCGTAGCCCAGCTGCCAGCTCTTCCAGAGGAAACCCCGGTCCTTCCCCTCCATAGGAGATGCCGAACCCCCCGCCCAGGTCCAAGAAGGAAGGGGACAGCCCGTGATCCCTCGCCTTCCGCAGGATTTCGCATAGGTATCTCCAGGCGGCGAGGTAGGGTTCCACGTCGAGGATCTGGGAGCCGATGTGGAGATGGAGGCCCACGAGGCATAGATCGCTCGAGCGGGCGATCCAAGCCAGCGCCTCCTCCGCGTCCCGGGGATCGAGGCCGAACTTGCTCCCCGGTCTTCCGGTGGCTAGGTGGGGATGGGTATCCGGGGAGAGCGCGGGATTGAGCCGCAGGGCGACCCGAGCACAACACCCGATCTCCCGAGATATCTCCTCCAACGCCTTGAGTTCCTCCATCGATTCCACCGCCACCGCGCGGATCCCCTCCCGGAGGGCAAGCTCCAGCTCCGCTTTCGTTTTCCCCACCCCGGTGAAAATGATCTTCTGGGACGGGAACCCAGCCCGCAGGGCCCGCAGGAGCTCCCCTCCCGACACCACCTCCGCACCGAGCCCATCCCGGGCCAGGAGACACAGGATCGCCCCAAGGGGATTCGCCTTGACGGCATAATGGAGCTCCATGGGAAGACCGGCGAAGGTTTTCCGAAAGCGCTCAACGTTTTCCCGGATCCTCGCGGCGCTGTAGACGTAACAAGGGGTCCTGAAGCGGGCGGCTATTTCACGGAGGGGGATCCCATCGGCGTGAAGCTCACCCTCTTTCTCCACAAGCCAAGGGGAGAGGGACACAGCTTTAGCGCATCCTGGGATCGAGGATATCCCGGATCCCGTCTCCCAGGAGGTTGAACCCCAGGACCGTGATCATGATGGCCAGTCCCGGGAAGGTGGAAACCCACCACCCGTGGGGCATGAAGGTCCGTCCCTCCGATACCATGACCCCCCATTCCGGGGTCGGGGGTTGGGCCCCGAAACCCAAGAACCCCAGGCCCGCGGCGGTGAGGATGATCCCACCCATACTCAAGGTGGCCTGGATGATCACCGGGCTCAGGGCCATGGGGAGGATGTGCACCACGAGGATCCGGAGGTTACTCGCGCCCACCGCCCGGGCCGCTTCCACGAAATCTTCCTCCCGAACCGCGATGGCCCGCGATCGGGCCAAGCGGGCGAATACGGTCCAGGCGGAAAACGCAATGGCGATGACCACGTTGGTCAAGCTCGGCCCCAAAGCGGCGGCGATGGCCATGGCCAAAATCAGCCGGGGGAAAGCCATGAAGATATCGGTGATCCGCATGAGTATGTTGTCCACAAACCCTCCGGCGAACCCGGCCACGATCCCCACCGCGGTGCCGAAGATCCCGGCGGTGAGGACAATGAGCACGGCGATCCACAAGGAGATCCTGGTTCCATATAGAATTCGGCTCAACACATCCCGTCCCAGCCCATCGCTCCCCAAAAGGTGTTCCCTTCCCGGAGGCGTGAGTTTGTTCAGGGGATCGGTGGCGTAAGGGTCGTGGGGGGCTATATAGGGAGCGATGATGGCCAACAGTACCAGCAAGATTATGATGGAAAGCCCCGTCAGCGAAAGGGGATTCCGCACGATTTGGCGCCACAGATCTCGCCAGGTCAGGCCCCTCATTTTCTTTTCTCCCTACACATAACGGATCTTTGGGTTCAGATACGCGTACAGAAGATCCACCGCTAGGTTGCAGAAGGAGTAAAGCAGCGCCATGAATAGCGCTACTCCCACCACGGCGTTGAAGTCGATGGAAAGAAAGGATTGGGTTGCGTACCGCCCCAGGCCGGGCCAGGCGAACACGGTCTCGGTAAGCACGGCGCCCTCCAACATGTAAGCGATCCTTATGCCCACCACGGTTACGATGGGAAGGAGTGCGTTACGGAAGGCGTGTTTCATGATCACCACGCTTTCCCGCAGCCCTTTCATCCGTGCCGTTTTAATGTACTCCTCATGCATCACTTCCAACATGCTGGAACGGGTTATCCGGGCGATGGAGGCGGTGGAAAGCCAGCCAAGGGTAAAGGCGGGAAGGATCAAGTGTTGAAGGAAGCTTTTCAGGGCGAACCAATCTTTTGCGATAATGGAATCTATGAGCAGAAGCCCCGTTATTCGCGGAGGGAGGGGATACCAATAAGGCAGCCTCCCCGGACCCGGCAACCAGCCCAGGGTGTGGTAAAAGATCAGGAGGAGGAGCAACCCGAGCCAGAAAGCGGGCATGGAAAGTCCCACGATGGCGAATACCCGCGAGGCGTGGTCCACCAGGCTTCCGTTGCGGACGGCGGAGATCACCCCTACCCCGATGCCCAATACCACCCCGATGATCAGGGCGGCGAGGCCCAGTTCTACCGTGGCGGGAAAGAACTGCTTTATGTCCTCCAGCACCGGGCGTCTGGTGCGCAGCGAAACCCCCAGGTCTCCATGAAGCAGTCCGGAGATATACCGTGCGTATTGGACATAGAGGGGCTTGTCGAACCCCCATCTCGCCCGTTCCCTCTCGATGGCTTCCTGTGGTGCCTGGGGCCCGAGAATGGCGGCCACCGGATCCGCTGGGATCACCCGGGCCACGAAGAAGGTAATAGTGACCACCCCCCAGACCACGAGGACCATCCACGCTAACCGCCTAACGAGATAAGAAAGCATCCCGTCTCAAAAAGGGGGCAGCCCGTTCCGAGGGCTGCCCCCGTGTCACCGTCCTCCTTTACCCGGTCTTGGAGACCTCCCACAACTCGGTGTAGTACTCCATGTGGGCTAGGTGGAACCCCTTGACCACATCCCGCATAACGATCTGGCGCAGCGGGTAATAGAGAATGGCGTAGGGCCCCTTATCCAAGACGCGGCGCTGGATCTCGAAGTACATTTGTTCCCGTTTGGTGGCGTCCAGCTCCCGGGCGGCCTGCTCGACCAAGATGGAGGTGTCGCAGTCCACGTACATGTTCCGCCACGCAAGTTGCCTTACTTTGGCCTCCGGCCCGGTGGTGCAGCAATGGGCAAACGGCTTGGCCAGGGCGTCGGGATCCGCGTAGTCAGCGCCCCACCCGGCCACCAGGAAGGTGTGCTTTTGAGCGCGGTACAGCTCGTAAAACTGGGCGCCCACCATTTGACGGATATTGACCTTAATTCCCAGCTCCGCCAGGTCGGCTTGGATCTGCGTGGCAATGGCCACGCGGTCAGGACGGTCGGTGGTAAGGAGCTCCACCTCGAAGCCCTCGGGGTAACCTGCAGCGGTCAGGAGTTTCTTTGCCCTCTCGATATCCTTGTGATAAGGGGTCTCGGGAAGGTGGCCGAACATCCCCTTGGGGATAAAGGTTTGTCCGGGGATGGCTGCGCCCTTCATGATCCCATAGATAATGGCGTCGTAGTCGATGGCCCAGCGGATGGCATCGCGTACGAGCTCGTTATCGAAAGGAGGCTTACCGGCGTTCATAGCCACGTAAGTGATGCCCCATGCCGGGGTCTCCACCACCTTGAACCCGGCGGCGTCGCGATACATGTCCACCTGTTCGGGCAACAGGTCCCATGCGATGTCGATGTCGCCTTTGTCCAGCGCCAGTTTCTGGGCTGCGGGATCAGGGATGTCCTTGATGATGATCCTCTTTATGGATGCGGGGCCTTCCCAATAATCGTCGAAACGCTCCAGGATAATGATCTCCTCCCGCACCCATCGCACCAACTTGAAGGGGCCGGATCCCGCGTCGTGTTCCTTCAGCCATTCGTTGGCCCAGGGGTCTTCGGGGGTGGCGTGGGCTTTCACCAGTTCGGAGTCCACGATGGAACAGATCCCCTGGAAACCGAGGACCGAAGCGATGGTGAGCTCGGCCACAGGCTCGGTGGTGGTAATGGCCACCGTATAATCGTCGATTTTCTGGATCATATCCGGATCCGGTACATACTGGGCGAGGATCCAGATGGGGTGGAAATTCAGGGCAAGGGAACGGCGGAGGGAGTAGACCACGTCATCGGCGGTGAGCTCGTTGCCCGAATGGAACTTGACGCCCTTGCGGATGTGGAAAGTCCAGGTGAGCCCATCCTCGGAAACCTCCCAGGATTCTGCGATGCCGGGCTCGATCTTGGTGAAGTCCCCCCTTTCGAAATCTACCAGCTGTTCATAGAACTGCTCGGCGACGAAAGCGGTGAATACCTCGTATATTCTGGCCGGATCAAAGTCCACAATGATCCCCGTGCGTGCGCCGATCACCAACGTGTCCTTGGGGATCTGCCCCAAAGCAGGAAGGCAGAGCCCCAACACCACTAGGCCTACCACAAGTCTCCACACGCTATACCACCTCCTGTGTTTTTTACGCCGGCCATTATATAAAGGGTTCGGGGCCGACGCTAGCTTCCACTGTAGATCTGAACCGGGAAAGGGCTCTTTTCAGCCGCCAAGCCCTTCCCAGGTCCCGTCCCTGCACTATCCCCTTCCCTCGCGGTGTCCCTTTTTCCGGACGGGGCTCGTGGGCCGGTGGTGAGGCGCGTTTTCAAGCGAGAAATTGGAACGAAAGCCCGCAATCTTGCCGGTTCGCATCCATTCCTCTTTCTAACGATTTCATGATAACGGAATGGGGACCATTTTCATAAACTTTTTCGGATGTGCAAGCGGTCCCACGGGTACTTCGCCGAAACCTGAGCTCCGGCATCTCGCCGGCTGATTTTGTGCAATCTCCCATTGCTACACGCTCCCAGCCCCCGTACACTTCCCCCGAGGGGGTAGAGGTGAGCATCCGCAACCTTGAGAAGATCTTCAGGCCACAACGAATCGCCGTAGTGGGCGCCAGCAACCGGCCCGAAAGCGTGGGGTACGTGATCCTTAAGAACTTGGTGAGCTCCGGGTTCCAGGGTGTCATCTACCCGGTAAACCCCAAACACGAGGCGATCCAGGGGATCCAGGCCTATCCCTCGGTGAGGGACGTCCCCCACACGCCGGACTTGGCGGTGATCTGCACCCCGGCCCACACCGTCCCGGGGATCGTGCGCCAGTGCGGGGAAGCCGGGATCCTGGGGATCATTATCATCTCCGCCGGGTTCCGAGAGGCCGGGAAGGAAGGGAAAAAGCTCGAGGAGGAAATCCGGGCGGTGCAGCGGGAGTTCGATGGGGTACGAATCATCGGCCCCAACTGCCTCGGGGTCATCGTCCCCTCCCTGAAGCTCAACGCCAGCTTCGCCGCCTCCATGCCCCAACAGGGGCACGTGGCTTTCATCTCCCAGTCCGGGGCCCTCTGCACCTCGGTCCTCGACTGGGCCCTGGAGGAAGGGATCGGCTTTTCCTACTTCGTCTCCATCGGCAACATGCTGGACGTGGACTTCGGCGACCTCATCGACTACTTCAACGAGGACCCTCACACCCGGGCCATCGTCCTCTACATCGAGTCCATCCCCGATGCCCGCGGGTTCATGTCCGCCTCCCGGGCCTTCGCCCGGGAAAAGCCCATCGTAGCCTACAAGGCCGGGAGGTTCGCAGAGTCCGCCAAGGCGGCCGCCTCCCATACGGGGGCCATGGCCGGCGAGGACGCCGTCTACGACGCCGCGTTCCAGCGCGCCGGGATCGTGCGGGTCTTCGATATCGAGGAGATCTTCGATACCGCGGAGCTTCTGGCGCGGGTGCGTCCCCCCCTGGGTCCCGGGCTGGCCATCGTCACCAACGCCGGGGGGCCAGGGGTTATGGCCACCGATGCCCTGATCGCCCTCGGGGGAGAACTGGCGGAACTCTCCCCTGAAACCATCGAGCGGTTGAACGGGGTCCTTCCCCCCTTCTGGTCGCACGGGAACCCGGTGGATGTGATCGGAGATGCCTCCCCGGAGCGGTACGCCAAAGCTACTGAGATCGTGCTCTCCGATCCCAATGTGGACGCGGCCCTGGTGATCCTCACTCCTCAAGCGATGACCGATCCCACGGGGACCGCTGAGGCGATTGCGGAGCTCAAAAAGTCGGTGCGCAAACCGATCCTCGCCGCGTGGATGGGTGAGCGGGCGGTGCGGGAGGGGATCGAGATCCTGAACCGGGCGGGGATACCCACCTACGAGACACCGGGACGGGCGGTGCGGGCCTTCATGCACCTGGTCAAGTACGGGCGCAACATCGAAATGCTCTACGAGACCCCCCGGGAGGTCCCCATCCGGTTCGCCTTGGATCGGAAGCGGATCCGGGAGAGGTTCGTGGGGGTCTTCCGGAGAGGAGGCGAACTCCTCACCGAGGAGGCGTCCAAGGAGCTCCTGGAGGCGTACGGGATCCCCGTGACCCGTCCTTATCCCGCTCACACCCCGGATGAGGCGGTGGCGGCGGCGGAGCGGATCGGCTACCCCGTGGTCCTCAAGGTGCTCTCCCCTCAGATCACCCACAAGACAGACGTGGGCGGGGTGGCCTTGGACCTGCGGGACCCGGTGGAGGTGCGGCGGGCCTTCACCCGCATCGTGGAGTCGGCCCGGGAGAAACGCCCCGACGCGGAGGTCCTGGGGGTGACGGTGCAACGCATGGTCCAGACGGACGGGGGGATCGAGCTCATCTTGGGGGCGAAGAAGGACCCCACCTTCGGGGCGGTGATCATGGTGGGCACCGGCGGGACCGCCGCCGAGGTCTTCCGGGATCGGGCCCTGGGGCTTCCGCCCCTGAACGAGCGTCTGGCCTACCGGATGTTGGAGTCCCTGCGCTCCTGGAAGCTGCTCCGGGGATACCGCGGGAAACCCGGGGTCAACCTGGACCGCCTGATCGAGGTACTGATGCGGTTTTCCTACCTCATCGCGGACTTCCCCGAGATCAAAGAGTGCGATGTCAACCCCCTCCTAGCCACCCCTAACGAGGTGATTGCCCTGGACGCCCGGGTGCTTTTGGACCGTGGAGCGTTGGCGGCGCCGTTCCGCCCGTATTCCCACCTGGTTATCCATCCCTACCCGGAAGGGTATGAGCGCACCGTCCGGCTAGAAGACGGGACCGAGGTCCTGCTCCGGCCCATCCGGCCCGAAGACGAGCCCCTCTGGCACGAGATGCTCGCCGTATCCTCCCGGGAGTCGATCCGGCAGCGGTTCCGCTACATCTTCAAGGAAACCACCCACAAAATGGCCATTCCCTACTGCTTCATCGACTACGATCGGGAGATGGCCATCGTGGGGATCGTGGAGGAGGGCGGGCGCAAGCGGATGATCGGGGTGGGGCGGATGGTGGCCAACCCCGATCGGGACACGGTGGAGTACGCCGTCTTCGTGGCCGACCCCTGGCAGAACAAGGGGCTCGGGGGAATCCTCACCGATTACTGCCTGGAGATCGCACGGAAGTGGGGGATAAAAAAGGTGAAAGCCGAGACTACTCCCGATAACACGCGCATGATCGCTATTTTCAAAGACCGGGGGTTCACGGTGAAGCACCTGGTGGAGGAGAAGGTGGTCCTGGCGGAGAAGGATCTTTCGTGACGGAACTCAGCCCGGCTTCGATGCTTTTCGGTGGCCCGCGACTTTCGGCCATCGGAGGAGCGAGAATGGTGCGGACGAAGACGATCCTGATTAAAGGTGGCACGGTGGTCACCGCCCGGAAGACCCTGCAGGCGGACGTGCTCGTGCGGGGGGGGCGGATCGCGCGGGTGGGGAAGATCCCCGCGGCCGGGGCCGACGAGGTGGTGGATGCCCGGGGGCTTCTTGTCTTCCCGGGGTTCATCGATGCCCACGTACATTTCTCCCTCCCCGTGGCGGGGACCCGCTCCGCCGACGATTTCCACACCGGCCCGAAAGCGGCGGCCCACGGGGGAATCACCTGTTTTTTGGACTTCACCGTGGGACACCCGGAGACATCGCTTCCCGAGGCCCTGGAGCGGCGCCTGGAGGAGGCGGGACCTTCGTGCATCGATTACTCCTTCCGGGCGGAGATGATCGGCTGGAATCCGGAACGGGCGGACGAGTTCTTCCAGGTGGCGGAGATGGGGGTCCGGGCCTTCAAGTTCTACACTGCCTACTCCGACTCCGGCCGCCGCACCCCCTTGGGGTACCTCCGGGCCGCCATGGAGGCGATCCGGGAGCTCGGGGGAGTGGCCATGGTCCACTGTGAAGCGGACGAACTGGTGGACCCAGAGGGGGGGCCGTACCCGGCGGCCAGGCCCGCCCTGGCGGAGGAGGTGGCCATCGCCGAGGTGGGGATCCTCGCGCGGGAGACCGGCTGCCGCACCTACATCGCTCACATCTCCAGCGCCCGGGGGCTTTCCGTTTACCTCGGGGCCCGGAAGATGGGGGCCCCGGTGGTCGGGGAGACCTGCCCCCATTACCTCCTCCTGGACGACCGCGTCTACATGCGGCCGGACGGGCACCTCTTCTCCGTGGTGCCCCCCATCAGGAAACCGGAGGACCGGGAGGCGCTGTGGTGGGCCCTGGGGAAGAAGTTCCTCGCAGCGGTCTCTACCGACCACTGTCCCTTCTCCGTCTCCCAGAAGGAGATCGGCCGGGACGACCCGCGACGGCTTCCCTCGGGCCTCCCTGGGGTGGAGCTTCTGCCCGCCCTCCTCTTTTCCGAGGGGGTGGCCAAGGGGAGGATTTCTCCCCGGCAGTTCGCCTATTACCTCTCGGAAGGGCCGGCCCGGACCTTCGGCCTCTGGCCCCGGAAAGGGCGGCTCGCCCGGGGGGCCGACGCGGACCTCGTCCTCTGGGACCCCCATGCCAGTTGGGTGGTGGAGACGAAGGGGTTGCATATGAACGTTGATTTCTCACCTTACGAGGGCATGGAGCTCCGAGGCCGGGCGGTGGCGGTGATGTGCCGGGGCGAGTGGGTGGTGAGGGAAGGGGAGTTCGTGGGGAGAGAGGGGCACGGGGTGTTCGTGCCCTGGCAGCGATGAGGGAATTGGTGCTCGTGCGGGGAGCGGGAGATGTGGCCACCGCCGTGGCCATCCGACTCAGGGAGCGGGGCCTGGCGGTGGTCTGTACCGAGCTATTACAGCCGCTTGCATTGAGGCGGGCGGTGTCCTTCGCCGAGGCGGTGTACGAGGGACGGTGGGCGGTGGAGGGCCACGAGGCCGCCCGGGCCGCGTCCCCAGAGGAGGCCCTCCGTCTCCTGGGGGAAGGGGTCATCCCGGTGCTCGCCCCCGAGGGGGGCGCGGTGGAACGGCTTCGACCCGAGGCCATCGTGGACGCCCGGATGGCCAAGCGCAACCTGGGGACGCGCATGGACGAGGCCCCCATCGTCATCGGCCTGGGGCCGGGGTTCACCGCGGGGGTAGACTGCCACGCCGCGGTGGAGACCCTGCGGGGGCCCCGCTTGGGGAAGGTGTACCTGGAGGGATCCCCGCTTCCCCCCACCCACACCCCCTGCACCATCGGGGGCCTCTCCCGGGAACGGGTGCTCCGGGCCCCGCGGGCCGGCCACTTTTTCGGCTATAAGGCCATAGGGACGCGGGTGGAGAAGGGAGAGCCGGTGGCCTGGTGCAGCGGGGAGGAACTCAGGGCGCCCTGTTCCGGGGTAGTTCGGGGAATGGTGCGGTCGGGGATCGAGGTCCCCGCGGGGACGAAGGTGGTGGAGATCGACCCCCGGGGGGATCCCCAGGTCTGCTTCCGGGTGGCGGAGCGCTCTTGGAGGATCGCCGCCGGGGTCCTGGAGGCCCTGGATCTCCTCGGTTTCTGAACGCAATACCCTTGCCGTTCCTTTATCGGGGCTCGGAGTTTCCCCGACCGCGAATTTATCCGCGCGTTTTGCCGACGTGGGGTGGAAAACGGGGATTTGGATACATGGCGGTTGATAGGCTATCGGCGGGGGGTGAAACTTAGCCCGGGGGTTTGGTGTAGTCAAAGTGAGCTTTTAAGTTTTAAGTAAGGGAAGGTCGTCGTGGGGTCATGGGTCGGTCCTGTGGGACTTTCCCCTGTTTGGAAAGGAGGGAGGTTTAGGAGGCGGAAGATGGGGGGATCTATTCTCGCGCGAGCGGGATTTTTGCCCCTTTGCATTAGCTCCCTCATCCAATGGATTGGCGTGCCGTGGTTTCGCGGCTGGCAGTGGTCCTTCTCGGGGGTTACCGGCGCCGTCTTGAGGACCGGTGGTGTCACCCATGCCCTCACGGTGACGTTGGATGACGGGAAAACCCGCCGCCCCATCGCGCACGCGCCGGTGGCCGTCCGTCATCATACCGGGCCGGCCCGGGGCTCCCGGGTGGGGATCCCGGTGCCGGGATACCAGGCCGAGGAAGCCGTGATACGGGACGCGCTTTCATCCCGCGATCCCACCAGGAGCCCGGCCGCCCACAGGACCTGTGATGGGGTAGCGGTATATCCCACCGCCTGTACTGGCCAACCGGGGCCCCTGGTCTCATTGACCATTCGAGATACGACGATCCGTGAGCACCCCAAATGGCGCGCCGGGAATTGGAACGGCGGTACTCTTCTCATCACTCTCCAATACGGTCGAAGCAATCGGGGCGAAGACCACACCGTGATCCAATTCCACCACACCCAGATCCCGACGAAGGCTCAAGCCGTGGAGGCCGCGTCGGTGTTCTGCGTTTGGGAATTTCACGGGGATTCCCTGTTGGCGGCCGTGTATCCCCTGAACCGCCGGTGGGATGAGCGCGCCGTTGTCCGGGACACATACCGCTCCGCCCACGATTGTTGGACGAAGGCTTCGCGGCAGAAGCTCGTGGGCTTGGCGGGGGGACCGGGCGGGGTTGGACCTCGCCGCTTCGGTGCGGAACGCCCTCGCCGGCGCGGCTGCACCTTCACCTCTATGACGTGCCCGATCCGAAACAGCGTGACCACATGGGATGGGACCGGTACGGAGGATGCTCTATATCCGCTTCCCCCGGCCTTCCCGCTGGGAGGTGGCGGTCTATGGGGACGGGGTCCGTGTGTACTCGCTCCGCTTCGTCATCGTGGACCGAGCTTCGGTCGGGACGGGGGCGGAGGTCAACCGAAATGGGGGTGGTGACGGTGAGGAAGTTTTTCCCGCTTATCTTCGTGTTCCTGTGGACCCTTTGGGGGATGGCGCAGTACGGCCCCGGTGAGGGCGGCTACATGAGCTTCCGCTTCGAGGGACAGGTGGTCGGGGCGGTCTCCTGCGAACATAGGGGGACGGATACGCTGCGTTGCCGCGTGCGGGAGGGTACGTCCGGACACGTGGAACTCCGCGCCGCCGTAAACCCACCCGCCCTCCTGGAGATCCGCTTGCTTTCCGCTCCCCCGGGATGGCCCGGCCTTTCCGTGGCCAGTGGCTACGGCACGGCCTCGGCGGAATACCGGTTCGCCCTGTCCCGGGGAAGCGCCGGGAGGCGCTTCGAGCTCGTCTTCGGGGCGTTTCGCGAGGGGGCGCTTGTCTCGAGCCTCACCGTGATCCTGGAGGTGGAATGGCCCCCCAGTCCCTTTCCCGTGACCACCGTTCCCGTTTACGTCACCGACCGGGAGGGCCGCTTCACCATCCCCGTGGGGGAACTCTCCGACACCGTGGTCCGGGGCACCATCGCGTGCGATGGGAAGCCCAAATCAGGTGTGCAGGTATCGGCGAAGTTGATCCCACGGGAGGGGAGGGAGGCCATCCGTACCCTCACCGACGTGGGGGGAGTGGAACTCTCTTCCCCGGACTTCGGCACCATCAAGATCCCCCGGGAAAGGCTTCGCTTCACTTCTTCCTTCGATATCACCGGCCGGATCCAGCGCACCATCGATGTGGGTACCGTATGTCCGCAGTCCGATTCCGTCCCCGTGATGTCCCTGCCGATAGTGGAAATCACGTGGGGAAGTGTCAAGGGTACCACCGATTCGCAGGGCAAGTTTGAGGTCCCCATGCCGGGGAACTCCGAGGAAAAGATCTGGGGGAGGATCGTCGATTGCGCCACTGGACGCCCCCTGAAGAACCAGGATTTCTCCCTGGAGCCCATCTATACCGGAGGTAAAATCACGGGCTTTGAGATCTCCTCCCCGGATTTTCCCCCGGAGATCGTCACCCGCTATACGCGGGTTGACTTCTCTTTCTTCGGGCGCAAGGGGTTCCACCTGGGCGACGTCCGCGTCTCCACCAAGACGAAAAGGGAACTGGAAAGGGAGCTTGACCGAATACGAAACGGATTTTTCGATGACCGGGAGTTCAGAGAGGAATATGAAAAAAACGACCAAGATCCCCGGCGGGCCGTGCTGGCTCTGGGGAGGTACCTCGCGGGAAAGTGCTTCCGGGTGGAGGTGAGCCGAGGGGAGCTCACCGTGGAGTCGGAAGGAGAGATCAGGAAGTTCGAATGGGTCCTTCTCGTCGTGCATATCGGCGACAAGGTTTATTTGGTGGAGGCCACGAGGCTGCCCGATTTCGGCACGCCCAAAGCCGTGGGCCTCATCGCCGAGGCCAAGAGGGCTCGGGTCTTCGTCCAGTGGGTCGTGATCGACCCCGAATACGAGGTGGAAGGGAAAGTCAAGGGCTACGAGGAGAAGGAACGTTTGTCCCTCGATGAATATGAGAAGACGTTGGGTGAGTAACCCGGGGGGCGGGACCACCGCTCCCGGGGCTTAGCGATTCCGTACCGCAGTGAGATCCAATACGTATACGGGATAGACGGCCAGGCCCTCGATGCCGGCCCGGGCGGCGATGATGCGGTGGGGGTCCTGGATAAAATAGTTCACCACCTCTTCGGCGATGATGCGTTGGGCCCGCACATAGATCTCCCGGCGGCGCTCGGGATCCATGCAGGTCTTCCCCTCCTCCAAAAGTTGTTCGAGCTCCTCGTTCCGCCACCCGCGGCGGAAGTAATAATCCGGGCGCTCGGCCCCGTAGCCGGTGAGCATGAGCGCGGGGTCCAGCCTCCCCACGTGGCCGATCACGGTCAGGTCGTAGTCCGCCTGAGCGTAGACCCGCTCGAGCCAGGTGCCCCAGTCCACAAGTTGAATTTTCACCTCGATCCCCACCGCCGCGAGCTGGGCCGCTATGAGCTCCCCCGTGCGGACATGGAACTCGTAGTTGGAGGGAAGGGTCATCGTTGTCTCGAACCCATGGGGAAAGCCCGCCTCAGCCAAAAGCTCCCGGGCCCGCTCGGGGTCATAGGGATAGAGGTCGGTGAGGTCCACGTAATACGGCATCCCCGGGGTTAGGTGGCTCCCGATGGGAGTCCCGAACCCAAGGGATACAAGCTCAATAATCTTTTTCCGATCGATGGCGTGGGCGATGGCTTGCCGCACCTTCAGGCGATCAAAGGGTTGCCGCGCGTTGTTGATGGCCAGGATCTGTACCAGGTTCATGGGCCCGGAGACCACGGTGAAGTCCGGATCCCCTTGGAGTTCCACCGCCAGCTGTGGCGGCACGTCCACCGCCACGTCCACATCTCCCGCCCGCAGCGCCAGGACCCTGGCAGCATCGTCGGGGATGAACCTGAACGTGGCTCGCTCGAGCCTCGGGATCCCCGGGAGGTAATAATTGGGATTCCGTTCGAGCACGATTCGATCGCCGGGCCTCCACTCCCCGAACCGGAAGGGTCCGGTCCCCACGGGGTACTCCCCGAGAGGCTTCCCCGTGCGCGGTTTCACCGGGACGATGGCTGAATCCGCCTGGGCTAGCACCGCCAGGAAGTAGGGGACCGGCCGCACGAGCCGGAAGCGCACCGTGTGGGTGTCCACTGCCTCTACCGCGGCGATATCGGCAAAGTATTCAGGGTGTGGGTTGAGGCTGTCCGGGGACATGGCCCGCCGGAAGGACTCCCTCACCGCCCCGGCATCACACGGGGTCCCATCGTGAAAGACCACGCCCTCGCGGAGGCGGAAGGTCCACACCAACCCGTTCTCGGAGACCTCCCAGGACTCCGCGAGTTGGGGATGGAACCCTCCATCCTTCCCCACTTGTACCAGACACTCGTAGAGGTTGTGATGTAGAATGAGATCTATCGCCGCCGCGGGATCGCTGGTGGGGTCCAGGGTCGGGGGCTCGGTGGAGACGGCCACCACGAGCTCGCCCGCCCCCCCGAGGAACGCGAAGGAACACAAAAAAATAGCAACCCACAAAGCACGCACCGGAGTGTCACCTCCTTCTCGGAGTGTCACCTCCGTAGTTTCACCGCCATTTTAAGGTATGCCGTGTGGTCTTTCAGGTTTCTACTGACTCCGCAGGCGATTAGAATGGGAAGTCGGAAGGAGGTGACGTTGGCCGACATCGTGATCCCTCCTTTGGGGGAAGTGGAGGAGGTGCGGGTGGTGCGGTGGCTCCACGAGGTGGGGGATGAGGTCCAGGCCGGCGAGGCCGTGGCCGAAGTAGAGTCGCAGAAGGCAACCTTCGTTATCGAAGCTCCGGTCGCGGGGAGGCTTTTCGCCATCCTGGTTCCCGAGGGGAAGGCCGCGGCGCCGGGCGAGGTGATCGGGAAGATCGCGGAGCGGGAAGGGGAGCGATGAGGGAGGTCCGCTGGATCCCCCTAGGCCGGGTCCGCTTCCGGGAGGCCCTGGAGCTCCAACGGCGTCTGCATTCCCTGCGACGCCGGGGTGAGTTACCCGATCTCGTGCTGTCGCTAGAGCACGAGCCTGTGATCACCCTGGGGCGATCCGCCGATCCCCGGCACATCCTAGGGGATCCCGTGGCCCTCCAGGCCTCCGGGGTGGAGGTGGCCGAGGCCGAGCGGGGCGGGGACGTGACCTACCATGGACCCGGACAGCTCGTGCTATACCCCATCCTGGACCTGCGGGGCTTCGAGCGGAGCATCAAGTGGTACGTCTGGGCCCTGGAGGAAGTAATGCTCCGGGTGGCGGCCGACTACGGGATCCGCGCCGGGCGACTCCCCGGTCGTCCCGGGATCTGGGTGGGGAACGGGAAGCTCGGCGCAGTGGGGGTGTACGTGCGGGGTTGGGTCACCATGCACGGCCTCGCCCTGAACGTGGCGCCGAACCTGGACCATTTCCGCCTCATCGTCCCCTGCGGGATTCACGGTGCGGAGGCCACCTCCATCGCCGCCCTCCTGGGGAGGGAGGTCCCGCTGGAGGAGGTCGATGAGCGGGCGCGGGATGCGTTTGCACGGGTCTTCGGGGCCCGGGTGGCCCCGGCGGATGTCGAGGTGGTGACGGGATGAAGCCCGCGTGGCTCAAGGTTACAGTGGCCGAAGTCGGGGCGGTGGAGGGGATGCGGGAAATCCTCTCCCGCTACGGGCTGCACACGGTGTGCCAGTCCGCCCGCTGTCCTAACCTCCCCCGCTGCTGGGGCGCGGGCACGGCCACTTTCATGATCCTGGGGGATGTGTGTACCCGCAGGTGCCGGTTCTGCGCCACGCGGACTGGCTGGCCGGGGGGGTGGGTGGATGGGGAGGAACCGGAGCGGCTGGGCCGAGCGGTGGCGGAGCTCGGACTCTCCTACGTGGTCCTCACCTCCGTGGACCGGGACGATCTCCCCGATGGGGGGGCAACCCACTGGGCGCGCTGCATCCGCGCCGTCAAGGAGGCCCGGCCCGGCGTTCTGGTGGAAGCCTTGATCCCTGATTTCTCCGGCGACCAAAGTTCTCTTGCCGAGGTCCTTCGGGCAGAGCCCGACGTGGTGGGACACAACCTGGAGACGGTCCGCCGCCTCACCCCCTCGGTCCGGGACCCCCGGGCATCCTATGAGCTCTCCCTAGAAGTGCTGCGTAGGGTAAAGGAACTTTCCCCCCGCACGATCACGAAATCTTCTCTCCTCCTCGGCCTGGGGGAGACCGAGGATGAGGTGCGGGGAGCCCTCCGGGACATGCGGGAAGCGGGGGTGGATATCGTGGTCCTGGGCCAGTACCTGCGGCCGGGGCCCGAGCAGTTGCCGGTGGCCCGGTATCTCCCTCCGGAGGAGTATGCTCGATGGGAAGCGGAGGTTCGGCGGATGGGCTTCCGGGCCGTGGTGGCGGGGCCCTTGGTGCGGACGTCGTTCCGCGCCGCCGAGGTGTATTGGGAGCTCGTATGCGGGTGATACTGGATCTCTCGTTGCGGGATCCGGCGGAGAACCTGGCGCTGGAGGAGGCAATCCTCAGGAGCTACGGGGCGGACAAGGTCCCCCCTACCCTCCGGATCTGGCGAAATCCCCGGTGTGTAGTGATCGGCCGGGGGCAGCGTCCTGAAGACGAGGCCGATCTCGATTTCTGTCGCCGCTACCGCATCCCCGTGGTGAGGCGTCCAAGCGGCGGTGGGGCCGTTTACCACCACCCCGGGAACCTGAACTTCTCCTTGTTCCTTCCGCTGGACGGGCCGTGGCGGGACGTGAAGCGGGCCCACGAGGCGGTGGGTGAGCTCTTGGCCGAGGCCCTGGAAGGGAAATTCGGGTTGCGGGCGGAGTTCACGGAGGGTTCTCTGTTCGTGGAGGGGATCAAGGTCTCTGGTATGGCCCAATACCGGCACCGGGGCCTCCTCTATCATGGGACCCTCCTTCTGTGGGACGATCGGGTGCCGATGGACAGGGTGCTTTTGGCGCTGCGGCCGGGGTATTCCCCCTCTGGGGTCCCCTCGCGGCCGAGCCCCACCGGTTCCCTCTCGGGGCTCGTGGGGAGGGAGGTGAGCGTGGAAGAGGGCGTGAGGCTTTTGCTTTCCGCGTTCAAGCCCCTGGGACGCTACGGCAGGGGGGAGGTCTCCCTGCGGGAGTGGGCCTTGGCTTGGTCCCTCCTCCCCGAATACCGCGCGCTTTGATGGATCGCGCCCCTTCCGCGCGCGATCTTGCCGTCGTGCGCTGGCAAATAGGGCGATCCCCCAGAGGGCTGGTGGCCATCGCCCAGGATTGCCCCCACGGTTACCCCCAGGTCACGGTGAATAGGCCCCTTCTTCGCAACGGTTCCGGGTTCGAGGTCTTCCCCACCCTGTTCTGGCTCACCTGTCCGTATCTCGTGCGGGAGGTAGGGAAGCTCGAGGCCCGGGGCTTGGTCAAGGAGTTCGAGGCGAGGATCTCCCGGGAGCCCGCGCTCCGGGAGGCTTACCTCCGGGCCCACGGAGAATACCGGCGGGAAAGGCTCTCCCTTTTGAGCCCGGAAGAGAAGGAATTCCTCCGGGAAGTGGGCGCGTGGGGCGCGGTGGAGACGGGGATCGCCGGGCTCAGGAACCCCGTGCGGGTGAAGTGTCTCCACGCGCAGTTGGCCCACTACTTGGCCCGGGGGGATAACCCGGTGGGGGAGGAAGTGGCCCGGATGCTCCCCGCGCTCCACTGCCCGGACCGCCTCTGTGACCGAGCCCTCCCCGACCTAGAACCGGGCCCCCACTGAACGCTATAATCCAGTTGGGCCGAGGTGGCGGAATTGGCAGACGCGCGGGACTCAAAATCCCGTGCCCGTAAGGGCGTGTGGGTTCGACTCCCACCCTCGGCACAAATTAGATGAGAAAGCTCGTGCTCCTTTTTTATTGGCTTTTGGGGCGGCGGCGCTTTTGGCAGTATTACACCAACGTCACCTGGAGCACCTGTCCGGAGTGTCTGGGCCTCCACGGCCGGATTGCCCCTGATCCCTCCCGATTCCCCGCACGGGACGACGGTTGTCCCCGGGAGGTGCTCCCCTTCTCCGTGTGGGAGCTTCCGGAGTACAAGGAAAAGGCTCGCAGGATGCGGGAGCTCGCCCAAGCGGAGCTTGCGCGCCGTGAGCTTTTCTCCCAAGCGGTGAAGCTTTTGGAGACGGATCCCGAGCGGGCCCTGGAGCTCTTCGACAGGTCCGGGGAAATTGAGCTCTACCTCCCGGAGGTGGAACGGCTGGCGGAAGAGAAGAGGGCGTACCTTTCCGCTAACCCCGAGGTGAGGCGGCGGCTGGGGGAGATATTCCTTAAACGGTGGAGTGAAAAGTTCGGTAAGCCCCGGTATGAGGTGTGGCCGGAGAGGATGCGGATCGAGCGGGAGAAATGGGGGGAGAGGAGGATCCGCGAGCTCTTCCTCCAAACGTGACAACCGTTTTTGGATCGCGGCCTTTCTCGCGTTCCTCCTTGTGGTCTATGCGGGCATTAAGTTAATCCCCGGGCGCCCACCCAAGATCCCGCCCCTAAAGACCGTGACGGTGGAGGTTACCATTGTACCGGTGGAATTTCACGAACTTTCGCCCCTGGACATCAATTCCGCCACTGCTTCTGAGCTGGAGGAGCTACCCGGGATCGGGCCAGAACTTGCGCGGAGGATCGTGGCTTACCGAGAGGCACATGGCCCCTTCCGTTCAGTGGAGGAGCTCCTGAACGTGCCCGGCATCGGCCCCGCAACATTGGAGCGCATCCGGGAGCTGGTCACGGTAGGGGACGGGGAGTGACCTTCACGGCACGGCCGCGGGGATCCCTGCCTCTATCCGGAAGACTTCCAGGGGCTCGCCCCCCAACGGTATGATCTCCCCTTCTTCCTCGCCCAGGGGGACCTTGGCCACGGGGATCATTTCCACCTGCACGGCGTTTTCCTCCACCGACACCCGCAGGTAGTGGAGGATGCCCTCCGCCGCGAAAAGGGTGCCTTCCACAGGCTCTCCCAGGGGATAGGCGGGGGCCCCGCCGCCACCGGTGGTGAAGTAATGCACCCCATCTCGGACGATGTGTTCGTAAGCGTGCACGTGTCCGCAGAAAACGGCGGTCACCCCCTTATCCCGGAAAATGGGATGCCACAGCTTGGCCAGCCCCTCGTTCCCGCCGTAGTGGGGATCGGAGCTGAAGAGGGGGTGGTGGAAGAAGACGAACTTGAAACGGGCTTCCTGGGAAAGGATCCCCTTCAGCCATTCGGTTTCCTCCCGGAGCCCAGTGACCCCCAAAAACTGGGTATTGGAATCCAATCCCACGAAGAGCACGTCGCCCCAGCGGAAGGTCCACCATTGCTCCCCCGCCTTTCCCCCCGCGCCGGGGAGCTCGAACAGGCGGTAATAAGAGAAATGATTGCGTTCGTGGTTCCCGATCACGGGGAAGAAAGACATGGCCAACAGGAGCTCCCGGGCGGAAGCGAAGAACTCGTTCCACTCCCTCGATATAGGCGAGGTCACGAGATCCCCTGTATGTACTACGAAGGAGGCTTCCTCCGCGGCCATCCGCCTGGCCACCATGTGATGCCGCGCATAGAAAGTGCGAGTATCCCCGTATACAAGGAAGAGGAAGGGCGTGAAGCCTTCGGGCGGGGTGTGGAAATATCCGGGGGGCGACCGCTCCCCGGATCCGATTTCAATTGAATACACATAGGTGGCACCGGGGAGGAGGTCGGCGAGGGGGATATGATGTATTCCTCCCCCCACTTTGAAGGGTAACGAGGCGGTGAGCCCCATATCTGCGGGCCCGTATTCGATCAAGCCGCTCACCGGCCGGGAGACCTCGAATGAGATCACGGCGGTGTCCGCGGTGACGGCGGTCCATGGCCCTTTGACGAGGGCGGGCGCGTCCCCTCGGGCACTTGCACCGACGGGTAGAACCGCTGCCAGTACGGGAAGCGCTACGCCCAAGAAGCGCCCCACGTGACGCCACGTGCTTCGGGGCATGCTTTCACCTCCCCTGGGATCCATGGCTATGCCCCCTCAATCCGGTGGATCTGTGGAGGGCCCCATAACTCGATCATCGGTCCCGTAGGGGTCCACAGCAGCACCCCTGAGATCTCCATCTCCGCTCCGGCCACGATTCGCTTTAACAGCCCCGAGTCCTCGAAACGCTGGAGCCTTTCCGCCGGGATGAAGAGGCGAAATCCACCTTCGCATAGGATTTTCATCCCGTCCCATGAGGCCTCAAGGCCCTCGACCCTCACCCGGATCGTCACACCTTCGAGCACGTATTTGAGGGGCTCGGTATAGAGATCCGCCACGGTGATCACCCCGGGGTATCGGCCCCACATGCCACGGCGATTGGCGACGGCCTCAACCCATAGGTCGCGGAGGTATTCCTCATATCTCTCTGTTCCCACGAAAAGCAAATCGGCAGCCCCGGAACGCACCAGCTCCCCGTTCACGAATATCCACCTTCCCCCTCTGCGTACATACACGTAGGCGAGGAGGCGGCCGTAACCATCGCGTTCGGTATCGCACACTACCTCCAGCCTCACGCTGCGGTGGGCGATCAAGCGGAAGAGGTGGTACTTGGCCTCCTGGGCGTAATACTCGGAGAGGGAGAGTTCCGGGGCATCGATTCCGAGGAGCCTCACGCGTTCATATCGAGACAGACGCGTCCCACATATGGTTTCGGGGTGATTCGGTCCCAAATAGACCTCAATGGTGTCGCCGTCGTAGATCCTCACCACCCGGGCATCGAGCTCCGCCCGGGTCGCGTCGGGTAGGTCGGCCTCATCGCTGGAGGCCCACAGGGCTACATGTAGGCAGAGACCGATGATTAAGGCGGTAAAAAAACGCATGTTATCCCCCGTAGAAGACCCATCGCCGGGAGAGGCGGAACTGGATCAGGGTGAGGAGGAAAATGATCCCGAAGAGCACGTAAGCCGCGGCCGAGGCCATGCCCATATAAAATTCACGAAATGCCTTTTCATAAATGTAGAAAACGATGGTCATCGCGGAATCCCTGGGCCCTGGGTTCCCCACGAACAGGATGAAGACCTGGGTGAAGAGTTGAAAAGCTCCGATTATGGAAATGATGAGGAGGAAGAAGATCTGAGGGGTCAGGAGGGGTACGGTTATGTGCCGGAACAGGTGCCAGGCGTTGGCCCCGTCCACTTTGGCCGCATCATAGTACTGTCGGTCGATGTTTTGGAGCCCCGCGAGGAGGATGATGGCCTGATATCCCACATATTGCCAGACCCCGATTATGATAAGGATGGGAATGGCCAATTCAGGTCGGTTCAGCCAATCCACGGGCCCCAGGTTTACCTCCAGCCCCACCCGCCCCAGGGCCTTCTCGAGGAGCTCGAGGAGATAATTCAGGAGGCCATAATCACGATCGTAAATCCACCTCCACACCACCGTGGCGGCCACCATGGGGGTGATATAGGGGATGAAAAACGCCACCCGGGCGATCACCCGCCCACGAATTCGGGAGTTCAAAAGCACCGCCACCAGGATAGCCAAAGCCAGGGTGATGGGAACGGAGCCCAGGACGTAATAGCTCGTATTGCGCAGGGCCATCCAAAACGCCCGGTCACCGATGAGTTTGAGGTAATTACCGAAACCCACGAAAGTTTTGGCCCCGATGACGGGCCAACGGTAAAGACTGATCTGGAAAGCACGTACCACGGGATAGAAGGTAAATACCCCCAGGACTACAAATGCGGGCAGGAGATAGAGGTATGCCTCTACGTTCTCCCGGATCCGTTTACCCAGACGGCTGCGCACTTTCCTCCTCGTGCGGGGTCCACGGGCGGGGCCTCGATCGAGGCCCCGCCCGAACTCGTTTTACTTGAGGTACTCCTCCTCGATGGTCTCATCGGCCCACTGGAGGGCCTCTTCCGGGGTCATGTCCCCAAGGAGCACCGCTTCGAGCATGTCGCCGATCACTCCGCGGATAGAGTACCACTTGGGATGGTTGGGGTAGGTAAACCCGTGGAATGCCTGTTCGGTTACAGCCACCCGCTCGGGATGTTCCGCCATGTAGGCTTTCCATTCCTCGGAAGCGATGGCGCTTTTGCGGAAGGGAATGTAGCCGGTGCCTTTGGCCCATGCCATGTGGGCCTCGGGTGAAAGCAGATAGAGGACGTATTTGAGGGCGGCTTCGCGCTGTGCCGCATCGGTGTTCAGGGCGAAGATCCCCACATCGGTACCCATATAAATGGAGTCGTTGTTGACTGGTCCTTTGGGGAGGACGGCGGTGTTCCAA
This sequence comes from Acetothermia bacterium UBA3571, assembly GCA_002375995.1. GTDB lineage: Bacteria > Bipolaricaulota > Bipolaricaulia > Bipolaricaulales > Bipolaricaulaceae > UBA3571. Next base: position 102,748 of record DFNI01000041.1, read on the forward strand.
TTGACTTTGCCCTCGGCCGCTCGGGCCACGTAGGGGATCCCCGCCACCGATCCGATGTACATCGCGATCTTACCGGATCCGAAGGGGCCAGATAGATAGCCCGTTTGGTAGAGGCTGGTGGCCTTGAGCTCGAGGAGGAAGTTGAGCGCGGCGAGTCCAGGTTCGGAATAAAGGAGCGATTCGGTCATATCCTCCGAGAAGAATCTGCCCCCGGCCTGCCAGAACGGCGTGGTGAACATCTCTGGATAGGGCCGAAGCCCGAACCCATACCGCTCAGGGGTGCCGTCCCCGTCCTCGTCCACGGTGAGGTTTCTGGCCATCTCAATGAGTTCCTCCCAGGTGGTGGGAGGCTCGGGCACGAGGTCGGTATTGTAGAAGAGGATCAAAGTGGATTTATTAAACGGAAGAGTAAGGAGTTTACCGTCGAAATAGCACGCTTGCAACAGTTTTTCGGGTATGTCAGCGAGGATCTCCGGGGGGACGAGGTCGTCCAGGGGGAGCAAAGCGTCCTTATAAGCCGCGGCCACCCAGTCGGCATAAAACTGGGCCAGCGTGGGCGGTTGCATGGCGGCCGCCGCCGCGATCAGCTTGGTATTGAGATCGCCGTATCCACCCTGCCCTACAAGCTTCACCACGATGTCGGGATTCTTTTCCATGAATTCAGCGGTGATAGCCTCCAAGGTTTCCAGGTGACCGCCGCGCATGGCGTGCCAGAACTCGATCTCAACCTGACCCAGACCCAGGACTCCGATGAGCAAGAACGCCAACACACCAATGGTCTTGCGCATGTCGCACCTCCTGAAGGCGTTTTTTGTAACCCAACACCCGCTTTTGGCCTGTATCTCACCTCCTTACTTGATCCCGGTACGGGCCACTCCCTGGATGAATTGACGCTGGGCTATGAGGAAAAGGAAAATGATGGGCATCATGGCGAACGTGGCTGCTGCCGTCAGCAGGTGGTAATCGGTGCCCGCTTCGCCGATGAAGTAGTAAAGGCCCACAGGAAGCGTCCTCATCTCCTCCCGGCTCGTCATGATAAGCACCCACAGGAACGCGTTCCAGCTGCCTATAAACCGGAAGAGGAAGAGGGTCACCAGAGCCGGTCGTGACAGCGGCACCACGAATTGCCACAGAAACCTAAACCGCGAACACCCGTCGATTTGGGCCGAATCCCACAGCTCATCGGGGATGGTGCGGAAGAACTGTCGCAGGAGGAAGATCCCGAAGACATTCGCGATCCAGGGGATGATCAGGGCTTGATACGTATCGTACCACCGGAGTCTTATAATGGTAAGATAATTGGGTACGAGGAGCATTTGCCCCGGGATCATCATCGTCCCCACCAAAAGGTAAAAGAGAAAATTCTTGCCGAAAAAATTCATCTTAGCGAAAGCGTAAGCCGCAAGCACGGAGGTAATCACCCCCCCGATGGCTGTAGTGGTGGCGACGAACAAGCTATTGAGGAAGTACCGCCCGAAAGGGGCTGCGTTCCAAGCCTCTACGTAATTCTGCCAGCGCAGTTGTTTGGGGATCCACGTGGGGGGATAGCTCTGGGCCTCCGCGGGGGATTTGAAGGAAGTGGTAATGGTCCAGAAGAACGGTAACAGCATGACGGCCATAACGGCGAGAAGCATGAGGTAAAGGGAAACACGCTTGAGCCCACGGAGCAGACCGGTAAAAAGGGCATTCAAGAACATGCGGCCTCGAATGAAGCCGGTAGCAGGTCGATCTTTCTTCACTCCTTCTCTGGGCTTTTTCACGGCGCTTACAAAGGTCTTTATCTACTATAGCGTCCGCCGGGCTTCCCATCAATACTCCGAAGTGCCTCGTTGGAAATGTTACCGAAGGGAGGGAAGGTAACTCATAATGCGGTTACTCTCAGGAGGCACGAGGTGACACGAGAGAGCATCGCGGCGTTGATCCGGGCGTGGCGGCCGAGGTACAAGCGCGCCTCCCGCAAGGAGAAGGGGAGGATCCTGGACGAACTGGAGCACCTCACCGGCTACCACCGCAAATCCCTCATCCGGGCCCTCTCCCACAGGACCACAGGCAAAGGCCGCCGGGGACGCCTCCGGACCTACCGGGTGCACTTCATGCGGAGTCTGCTTGCGCGAGTACCCAAGCATGCCCAAGCCGAGGTGACGGCGTGGGTGCGGACGATCTTTGCCCAACCCGACCGAGAAATGGCCGGAAGGCAGCTGGAGTTGGTCGCAGCACACCTGGAAGGGAGGTTCCCCAGGGTGGCGAGCTACTGCGTGAGGCGGCGGAAGACGTGCTCGCTTA
>DFNI01000021.1 GCA_002375995.1 Acetothermia bacterium UBA3571
CCGTCCCACAAGCGCCACCCGGGCGCCCCCGGAAAGGAGCTCCGCCGCCACCGCCAACCCGATCCCCGAGGTCCCCCCGGTTACCAGCGCGACCTTCCCCTCAAAACTCCACATACTCCCTCCAGCTCTTGAACACAAGTGCCGGGGCAATCCTGCGCCCCAGCTTCACCAGTACCTCCCCGGGCCCGACCTCCACCGCTTCCCTTATACCCAGCTCCTCCAGGGAGCGAATGACCTCTGTCCACCTTACCGGGCTCGTCATTTGGCGGGCCATGAGCTCCCGAATCCTCTCCGGATCCGACTCCGGCCGCCCGGAGACGGCAGAGATGAAGATCACGTTCGGCGGCATGAACACGATCTCCTCCAGGGCCCGCCGCATCTCTTCCTCCGCTTCACGCATAAAGGGGGTGTGGAATGGGCCCGAGACCTTGAGGGGAATCGCCCGGAACCCCCGGTCCCGGGCGAGCTCCACCGCCCGCTCCACCGCCCCCCGCTCCCCCGAGACCACCACCTGTTCGGGGGCGTTGTAGTTGACCGCGTAGCAACCGGCTTCGGCGGCGATCCGCTCCACTTCTCCTTCCGGGGCGATGATGGCCGCCATGGAGCCCGGATGCTCCCTCGCCGCCCCCTCCATGAGCCTTCCCCGCAGAGCCACGAGCCGGAGGGCCTCGTCCCAGTCGATTACTTCCGCCGCGGCCAGGGCAGCGTACTCCCCCAGGGAATGGCCGCAGACCGCCTCGGGGAAGATCTCAGCCTCCCGCACCATGGCCTCGGTGGAGAGCCACTCCACCAAAAGGAGGAGGGGCTGCACATAGGAAGTGCGCCCGAGCCTCTCGGGATCGTCCCAGGCCTCCAAGGGGGAATATCCCAAGATCTCCGCGGCCTCCAATACGATCGCCAACGCCCAAGGGCACCTCAAGAACACCTTCCCCATCCCCGGCCGCTGGGAACCCTGCCCCGGAAAGAGGAAGGCTACCACCTGAGGATCACCGTCCCGTAGCAAGCCCCGGCCCCGAAGGCCGTCAGGGCGAGGATGTGTCCCTCCCGGATCATCCCGTCCCGCACCGCCTCGTCCAGGAGGATGGGGATGGAGGCGGTGGAGGTATTGGCCACCCGATCTATGTTCACCAGCACCCGCTCCCGGGGGAAACCCAGGCGCTTCACCAGGGCCTCGATGATCCTGAGGTTCGCTTGGTGAGGAAGGAGCCAGTCTATGTCAGAAAGAGAAATTCCAGCTCGTTGTGCGGCCTCCACGGTGGCGCGCTCCATCATGGTCACCGCCGACTGGTACACCCCCCGGCCCTTCATCTCCAGGAAGTGTTTCTTCTCCGCCACCGTCTGGGGGCTTGCGGGGAGCCTCACCCCTCCTGCAGCGATCCGCAAAAGCTCGCGTTTGGTGGCGTCGCCGTGCAATGAGACCCCGAGGATCCCTCGCTCCCCCCCACTGTCCCGCACCAACACCACCGCCCCGGCCCCGTCCCCGAAGAGGACGCAGGTCTTGCGGTCCTCCCAGTCCACGAACCGGGATAGGGCCTCGATCCCCACCACCAGCGCGTTACCGGCGAGTCCACTTTCCATCAGCGCCCCCGCGATGGCTACCCCGAACACGAAGCCAGCGCAACCCGCCTTGACATCGAAGAAGGGAGGTTCGTGGGAGAGGCCGAGCCCTTCCGCGATAAACGGGGCCGAGCCGGGGATGATCTCCTCGGGTACGTTGGTGGCCACGAGGAGGAGATCCACATCCCGAGGTGTGAGCCCGGCACGCTTTAGGGCCGCGCGGGCAGCGGCCACCCCCATGTCGGCGGGGGGATCCCCGGGATCGAGGATACGCCGGCGCCGGATCCCGGTGCGGGAGCGGATCCACTCGTCGGAGGTGTCCAAGGTACGGGAGAGGTCCTCGTTGGTGATCTCCCGTTCGGGGAGAAATCTCCCCGTTCCCGCCACCCGGAGGGCGATCATTCCTGCCTCGTCAACGCCTCTTCCACCCGCCCAAGGAGTCCAGCTTGGGCGGACCAAAATGTACGTTCCACCGCAGCCTCGATGGCGGCGGCACTGGAGCGGCCGTGGGCCACGAACACCAACCCCCGTACCCCCAAAAGGGGCGCCCCATTGTACCGCTCGTACCTCAGCCGCTGTGAGAGGGCACGGAGCCTCCGCCGCAAAAGGAGGGCTGCCAACTTCCCCGAAGTGGAATCGCCTATGGCCCGCTTCAGGCTCTCCCACACCACCTCCGCCCCGCCCTCCAGTGCCTTGATGGTGAGGTTTCCCGCGAAACCACCACACACCACCACATCGACGGGGCGCTCGTCGATGAGCCGATGAGGCTCCACGTTGCCCACGAAGTTCCCGCGTCCCGAAAGGAGCTTGTAGGCCTCCCGGGCGAGCTTGTCGCCCTTGATCTCTTCTTCCCCCACGTTGAGGAGGCCCACCTTGGGGTGCTCTACCCCCAGGGCTTCCCGGGCATAGGACTCGCCCATTTGGGCGAACTGGAGGAGGTTGTGGGGCTTGCAGTCCACCGTGGCCCCGGCGTCGATGAGGTAGAGTTCCTTCCCCGTTAGCGTGGGAATGGCGGCACAGAGGCCTGGGCGCGACACCCCCGGAAGCCTCCCGAGGATGAAGACGGCCGCCGCCACTATCGCCCCGGTATTTCCGGGCGAGAGGAAGGCTTCGGCGTTTCCCTCCGCCAGGAGCCGGATCCCCTTGACGAGAGAAGAGTCGCGCTTGCGGGCCGCCCGCAGCGGAGGCTCGTCCATCCCCACAACGTCGGGGGCGTGGACCACTTCCACCGGGAGGGCGGGATCTAGGTGGGGATGGATCTCGCCCCGTTTTCCCACCAAGATGAGGTTCAAGGGGAGACGTTTAGCGGCAGCCTGGGCTCCTTTTATGAGCTCGGAGGGCGGTTTGTCCGCCCCCATTACGTCCACCACGATGCGAATGCCCATAAAAATAATGCCGAGGGCGGGAGTCGAACCCGCACGGGCGTTAAAGCCCACTGCCCCCTCAAGACAGCGCGTCTGCCAATTCCGCCACCTCGGCTTGCACTTTTATCTTAGCCCTCACCCCTAGGGGAATCAAGACCCCTGGTGGGCTCCCCGTTGGCGGTAAAGGGACGCATCCGCCGCCTCCACCGCTTTCTCGAACCCCATCCCCTCCCGGGGATCCCAGGCCGCGATCCCAAAGCTTATAGACAACCGTATACCCTCCAAGCCTGGGTTCCAGCCCGCAACCAAGCGGCGAAGCCGGCCCAGGGCGACCTCGGCCTTGTCCCGCGGGGTGGAAGGCATCAGGACGAGGAACTCATCTCCCCCGTACCTCACCACCACGTCCGTGGCCCTGACGTTATGTATGAGGATGCGGGCCAGCTCCCGCAGCACCCGGTCCCCGGTCAGGTGTCCGAAACGGTCGTTCACCTCGGAGAAGCTGTCGATGTCGATGATCACCAAAGAGAGCGGGAACCACCGCTCATCGGGGTCGGAGAGGATCTCTTCCACCAGGTGGTCGAGGAAGTGCCGGTTATAAACTCCTGTCAGGGGATCGCGGAACGCGAGATCCCTGATCTTCTCCAGGTCTCGGGCCCGCAACACCACCGCGGTTATTTCCTTGTGGAATGCCCAAAGCTTGTCCGCGTCCTCCACGGTCAAAGGCCTCTCCTCCTGGGTAGTGCCCACGTAAAGATATGCTATGGCCTTATCCGCACGGGGATCCCGTACCGGGATCACCACGGCCGAACGGGGGAGGGCCCCTCCCGGGGGAAGCGTTTCCTGGCGCCACAGGGTTTCGGCGACGAAATCGTTGCCCCGCAAGAGCGTGGGCCTATCGGGGGGAAGCACTGCTGAGACCTGGTCTTCCGGATATTCCATTCCGCCACGCTTCTCGAAGGAACCCTCGGTGACCAAACGGAGCTTATAACACCCCCGGGCGGCGTCGTGAACCAGGACCCCGCCCACGTTCGCCTTGGGATAGAGGACCTCCAGGGATCGCTCGAGAAGATAGCGGAGGAGCTCCCCGAAATCGGCGGTCTCGTTCAAGGCCCGCAGAAAACTCTCCCGGGCCACCAAATCCCGGCGATGGCGGAGCTCGCTCAGGGCAATGCCGAGCTGCCTCCCCAAGGACTCGAGGAGCTCCTGGTCCTCGCGGTTAAAGGCGCCCACCTCCGGGCTCTCGATGTTTATCAAGCCCAACACTTCATCTCCGGCCACGATGGGGACGGCGAGTTCCGATCGGATGGAGGGATGGGCTCCCACGTAGTCCGGGTCCCGCCGCACATCGGGGACCAGGGCCGACTTCCCGGTACGGAACACCCGGCCACATATGCCCCTGTCCAGGGGGAGGCGCTTGAAGGGCCGAAACATCTCCTCATCCTTGGCGAAGGGCTCGGAATAGTCCCCCCCACAGTTGAAGAGCTCGTCCCCTTCCCGCAGATATAGCCCCACGTGCCCGTAGCGGAAGGCCTCCCGCAGGATGCGGACCGCCGCGGCGAGGATCTCCTCCTCGTCCTTGAGTTGGGTGAGCTGTTCGGCTAGGGCGTACACCGTTTGCAAGCGCTGCCGGTAGAGGGCCTGGAGCACGAGCAGGGAGGCCTGATCGGCCAGGGATTGGGCCAGTGCGGTGGCCTTTTCGGTGAGGCTTGTGGACGGGGGAAGCCCGAGCACCAAGGCCCCCAAAGTTCCCCGGGCATAGTGGTGGAGGGGGAAGAAGGCCACTTCAGAAGAACCTTTCCATGGTGCGGCGGGCCTCGTCACCGGGGGAGGCCTCCGCCTTTCCCGTGGAGACCAAGGGAGCAGGGGCCGGATCGCCTCAGCCCACTCCGCACAATCAGGGGGAAAGTGGAGTTCGATTTCCCAAAGGGCTTCGTGTTCGAACAGCAAAAAGGCGCAACACTTGCAAGGCAAAAGCGCATGGGCGCGTTCCAAAAGGCCCCGGAGGAACCCCTTTACCACCCGATCTCCGCTTAAGAAAGTCTCTCGCCCCTCTTCCACCCGCTACCACCCACTTCTACTTCCTCCGAATTCTACAAAATTTTGACGACAACAACCGCTGGGGTGACGTTGTCGAACCTTTACGCACGGACAATGAAGCCCAAAGGCTCCATTGGGGGTTGGGGGGAGACCGCCGGGGGTGCAGGACCTTATTCTGTACACCAAGAGCTTTGCCAACGGGGCACCATCCCTGGTGTACAGAATAAGGTCCTGC
>DFNI01000015.1:0-63803 GCA_002375995.1 Acetothermia bacterium UBA3571
TGGGGGAGAGGACCGTATCCTGGGGGGCAGGGTCCCGGGGGGTCTTGGGGCCGAAGACGGCGATGGAGCTGGGCCAAAATATACGCGTCACCCCGTGCTTCCTTGCGACCTCGAGGACGTTGTAGAGTCCCTCGATGTTCACCCGCCAGGCCAGTTGGGGCTCCTCTTCCCCCCGGGCGGAGAGGATGGCGGCGAGGTGGTAGATGGTGTCGATTTTGTGCGTGGTCACGGCCTCCTCTATGCTGGGCCTCTCCGTAACGTCCAGCCGCACAGATGGGCCGGAGTCCCGGATGGCGGGCGGGAGCGGGGTGCGGTGGAAGGCGGCGACTACGTTCTCGGCCCCGTACCGGCGCCGGAGCTCCGGGACGAGCTCGCTTCCGATCTGACCAGCTGCCCCAGTGACCAGGATTTTCATGGTTCCCCCTTGGGCAGGATTTCTCGCAGATCCCAAATGATAACTGTGCCGTCCCCACTCGCAGTGGCGAGGAGTTCCCCTCCTGGATGGAAGGAGATGCCGAATATGTCGCCCAGATGTCCGCGCAACTCCGCTTTAGGGTCGCCGGAAGGGACGGAGAATATCTCGAGTTTTCCGCTGGCCTCACCCGCGGCAAGGAAAGCGCCGTCCGGAGAAAAGGAAAGGGCGTACACGCTTAGCCCACTTCCCCGGATAACCCTGAGGGCGCGGCGGCGGACCGCGTCCCACAAGACGACCATCCCCTGGTCATCTCCCGTGGCGAGGAACTTCCCGTCGGGAGAATAGGCCACGGCGGTGACGACGCCCCTGTGCTTCCGCAGAAGCCTGAGCTTCCCGGAATCCAATTCCCAGAGCCGGACCGTTTTGTCCTCCGCCCCTGCGGCGATCTCTCTCCCGTCGGGGGAGAACCGCGCGGCGTAGATGGCGTCCCGCACTAAGGGCCTGAGGGCCTCAACCCTCACGGGTTTCCAGAAGGTCCTCAGCGGTTCTCCCGTCTCCGCGTCCCACACCCGCACCGTCTCATCCACGGACGCGGTGAGGAACAACTCTCCCTCGGGGGAGAAATCCACGTCGGAGATGGGCTTCAAGTGGGCCGTTACCTCCAGGGCTACCTTCGGTCCTCCCGGGTCCAATGTCCACAGGCGCGCCACCCCATCGTTTCCCCCGGAGAGGAGCTTTTCTCCATGGGGAGAGAAAGCGATGGCGTCTATCGCCCCGCGATGGGCATCCCAGGCGAGGATTTCCTCCCAATCCTCGGTGGTCCAGAGGAAGATGCGGCCCTCCGCGGTGGCCGTGGCCAATCGTCCTCTGTCGGGGGAGAAGGCCAGGGCCGTGAACCTCCCCTTGTATCTTCCCTCGCCCAGGACAGCCTCCTGGTCCCCCGCTTCCAGATCCCAAATGACGAGTGGCCCCGAAGGGCCGTATTGTGAGAGTAGATCCGGGGGTGTGATCCCGGCATGTGCAAGGCCGGATTCAGCGGCAAAAGACTTCACCAGTGCTCCGGATTGCCAGTCCCATTCGGTCACAGTTCCCCCGAGATCCACGGTCACCAAAGTTTCTGGATCCAAGAACGCAAGCCCGATCAGGAGGCCTGCACCCGGTTTCAGGGTCCGCAGGAGCCGCCGCTCCCTGATGTCCCATATCCGGACTTGTCCATCGCCGGCCACCACCGCTATTGTGGAGCCGTTCGGCGAAAACGCGGCCCGGCGTACGCCCCACCTATTCCAGGGGAATCTCTTGGGCTGTGCCACATCGTCCAACGTGTGCAGGAGGAGCGAGTCCCCGAATTTGGAGCCACAGGCGACCATGGAGCCGTCCGGCGAGAAGACAAGGACCGAGACCTCCACGGGGAGCGCGGGTAAATGGGCCACCTCATCTCCGCTGGCGCGGTCGAACACGATGATTTCTCCGGTTTCAGTCCCCACCGCTACATAGGTCCCATCCGGGGAAACCCCTAGGGCGGTGATCCGTACGTCGGTCGTAAGGTTGGATATCTCCTCCACCCGCGGAAGCTCGAATGCCACGATGCTTCCGTCTTCGAAGGAGAGAACGAGTATGTCCCTTTCCGGGGCGAGCTGCGCGAACCGGGGTATCCCCGGCAGGGGCTCCGTGGCCAGAAGGGTTCCGGTGGGGATGTCCCACTGCTCGATGGCGATGGAGGTCACCGCCCAAAGGTAACCTCCATGTGGAAACGCGGCCACGAGATACCCATCTCCTAACCGGGCGATGGCCCCGGGGGGCATCTCCCCACCCAGGCCGAGGACCGCCGCCGCAATTAGCCCGACAATAAGGATCGCTTTGCCCACCATGGCACGCCGCGATTGTACCCCACGCCCCGTGGGACAAAGGACGTGGCCCCAAAAACCCTGTGGGAGCGAACTCCTTATCGGAAAAGGGGGAAGTCCAAATAGGAGGCCGGGAACGGCACGTCCGGAATCTGTTACCCTTCGTTTCGGTGGCCTTGTTCTTCCCTTCGGCGTCTTCTGAGCTCCCCGGCGGAATGAACCACGATCGTATACAGGGAGATCCCCAGGCCGCCCACGGACATGGCGTAGGAGAGGAAGCTCAACGCCACGTTAGGCGCGATCACCCTGAGCACCATGAGGAAGGGAAGGGCGATGGCCGTGACCATCAGCCCGATGGCCACCGAGATCAACGTCCAAAACCTCCGCCGACTCATTTGTAAAGCCAACAGGAAACGTAGTGGCCCGGTTTTACCTCGAACTCGGGAGGAACTTCCTGATCGCAAAGCCCCTCGATCAGGTGCTTACAGCGGGGGTGGAAACGGCACCCAGGTGGAGGGTTCAACAGGCTCGGGGGCTCGCCCGGGGGAACTTCTTTGAACTTGTGGGCGTTTTCTGGATCGGGGTCCGGGATGGCATCCAGGAGGGCTTGGGTGTAGGGATGCAAGGGGTTGCTGATGAGCTCTTTGACGGGTGCTTTTTCCACCAATTTGGCGGCGTACATCACGAAGATCCTCTCCGAGAAGTAACGGACGGTGGAAAGATCGTGGGTGATGTACGCCACACCCAGCTGGTGTGCTTCCTGGACCCCCCGGAGGAGCTGCAGGATCTCCACCCGCACCGATGCGTCCAACATCGACACCGGCTCATCCGCCACGAGGAGCTTGGGGTTCAACACGATAGAACGGGCGATGACCACCCGCTGTTGTTGCCCCCCCGAAAGCATGTGGGGGAACTTACCGATGAAGTCCTCCACCGGGGTGAGCTTTACCTCTTCCAAAACTTCCCGAATGCGCCGTTCCCGCTCAGTCCGGGTCCCACGGCGGTTTATTACCATCGGCTCCAACAGGATCCGACGTACGTTCATGAACGGGGGCAGGGCCCCGTAGGGGTCCTGTTGGATATAGCCCACTTGTGCCCGGTACCAGCGCCCGAGCTTCTGGAGTTTTTTCCCCTGGAAGAGGATTTCCCCCTTCGTAGGTTGGTAGAGCCCGAGGATGGTGCGGGCGAGGGTGCTCTTGCCGCAGCCCGACTCCCCCACGAAGGTCACCGCTTCCCCGTGGCGGATGTCGAAATCCACTCCGTCCACCGCGCGCACGAACCCCACGTGGATGAACCCCCATTTGCGGAGTTCGAACCACTTATGCAAGTTTCTTACGCTGATCAGAACCTGGTCTTGCATTGCCTCCACCTAAACGTAGAGATGGCACTTTATTTTACGGCCATCCTTGTACTCCACCATGGGTGGCTCTTTCTCGCACGTGGTGAAGCGCTTCGGGCAACGGGGGGCGAAGCGGCACCCTGTCGGGGGGTTTATCAAGCTCGGAGGTTGTCCGGGGATGAACTCCAGGTCCTTGTCCTCCCGCAGGGTGGGGACGCTGGCCATGAGCTTCTGGGAGTAGGGGTGGAGCGGCTCGAGGAAGAAGTGCCCGGCCTTCCCCAGCTCCACGATCTGTCCCGCGTACATCACCATGGCGTCCAGGGCGAGTTCGCTTGAAGTGGAGATATCGTGGGTGATGAGGATGTAGGTAAGCTCGAGCTCCTCCCGGATCCGCTTGAGGGAGTTCATGATGTTCGCCTGGGTGAGAACGTCCAGGGCCGAGGTGGGCTCGTCCAGGATCACCAGCTGGGGGCTTGTGATCAGGGCCATGGCGATCACCACCCGCTGTCGCATGCCGCCGGAGAGCTCGAAGGGGTACCGGTCCACGAAATCCACGGGAACACCCACCAGTTGGAAGGCCTCGACGACGCGGTTGACCGCTTCGCTTTTGGTGAGGTTGTTGTGGATGAAAAGGGGCTCCGCCACCTGGGTTCCCACCTTTATCACGGGGTTCAACGCGTTCATGGCCGCTTGGGCCACATATGAGATCCGCTTCCACCGAACCTCCCGTCGGAACTGTTCGTCGTTCAACGCCATAACGTCGGTTCCGTCGAGAAAGATCTTGCCGGAATAGGTGTGGGTGTTGCGCGGAAGCAGTCGGAGGATCGCCTTAGCGAGGGAGCTTTTGCCACATCCCGATTCCCCCACCACCACCATAGCCGTCCGGGGCGCAAGCTCAAAGCTCACTCCGTCCACTGCCTGGACGATCCCCTTTGTGGTCCGGAAGTAAAGCCTGAGATCCTCGACTCTAAGAAGCGGTTCCATGGTCAGATCTCCCTCAGCTTGGGATTGAACACCTTGTCCAGGGTGTAGCCTATGAGGGTAAAGCCGAACCCCGTCAGCATGAGAAGAAAAGCGGGTTCAAGCACCCAGTAATAGTAGCCGTGGTAAAGGGCCCCGTGGGAGAAGGCGTCCGACAGGAGCTTGCCCCACGTGGGAAGGACCGGGTCGCCGAGTCCCAAAACCGAAAGGGATGCTTCCAGGAACACGTAGGCGGGGACGGCGAGCACGAAGCTGGGAATCACCCAGGGAATCACCCTGGGTATGAGGTAGCGGAAAATGATCCGCAAATGCCTCGCCCCGTAGCTCCTGGCGGCCTCTATGTATGGGGTCCTCTTTTCCTGAAGGAAAACGGCCCGGTATTGCTTCACCGTGGATTCGATTAGGTTCAACCCGATCAACACCGCCAAGATCACCCAGATGCTCTTGGAGTAAAAAAGGCCCACCATGATGAGGATGGGAAGGGTGGGGATGACCATGCGGATCTCGGTGAGCCGCTGCACCACCGCGTCGACCCAACCGCCGAACCAGGCCCCGATCGCCGCGAAGACGATGGAACTTATGGTGATGCCGAAGGAGGCTCCCAGCCCGAAAGCCAAGGCGATGGGAGCGCCCCAAAGGAGCGCCACCCAGATATCCCGGCGGAGATGGTCGGTCCCCGCGATCCCGTAGACGGTACCGTACACCACCACTTCCGCCTCCAGATCGGCCTCGGGCTCGAACACGTATGCCTTTATGGTGATGGTATGGATTCCCTTCAATGTCTTTTCCGGGGCATTTGGATCCTGGAACAAGACCTCTTCCGGTGCGCCGCGAAGCGACGCTATGAGGTCCCGGTCCTGGCTCACCGTGTACCAGTGGACCTTTCCGCTGGGGATCTGGCGGCCGAAGGAGAACTCCCTCCCATCGGGGGTTCTCCAGATCACCTCCACCCGAGGCGGTTTCTTTTCATACTGGGACTTGAACACCACTGCTAATTCTGAGGGAAAGACATCGGCCTCATAATCCAACGTGTAGGTGAAGATCAGGCGTCGCGTACGTTCACTCAGGACTTTGACTTCCTTTTGGGCATCTTCGGGTCCCAAGATTACGGTGCGCAGGAGCTTTTTAGGGGTGAGGTAGTCTATCCAAGCGGGGGCGGCGGTGCGTGGATTGTACCGCCACGTGGCCTCGCCACCCCGCCAAAGGCGGATGGCCTCCCCATAGGGTATGGTAATGACCGCATAGGCCGCGAGAGCGAGGATAAAAGCCAAGATGAACAAACCCACCATGGCGGACGGATAGCGCGTGATCTCCTTCAGGGCAGCTAGCAAGCCCCTCATGCCGCCGGACCTCCTCCCACCTTGATCCGGGGATCCACAATGGCATAAACGATGTCCAACACGAACACCGTGACGCCCAGTAGGTACGCGTAGATCACCGTGAGTCCCACGATTATGGGGGTATCGAACTGGCTGATGGCCGCCATGTAAAGCGAACCCAAACCGGGCCAATTAAAAACCGATTCCGTGATGATGGCACCGGTCCAGGCAGCGATGAGCAATAACGCGAAGCTCGTGATTATCGTGGGGAGGGTTGGCCGTAGGATGTAACGGCGCTCCAGGGGCCGCCCCGGCACCCCCTTGGCCCGGGCCATCTCCACGTAATCCTCACTGGAGTAGATGAGGAAGAACGTACGCCAGGAATAGACCCCCACAAAAATTCCCGAGATGAACCAACCCAGGAGGGGGAGGACCATGTGCTTCAGCACGCTGAGGGCATACATGACCTTGCTCTCCGGAGGCGGTATGTCCACCAATCCCCCGAAGGGGAGCAGCCGCAGGATGGAAGCGAAGATCAGGATGAGGATGATTCCATAGAACCACGAAGGGGCGGTGGAAAGCGGCGCCAATGCTACGGAAAGCCGGTCCCAAATGCTCCCGTAACGCCGGGAGAGGATTAGGGCCACATAGAGTGAGGCGAAGAACACCAGGAGGCTTGCGGTGGTGAAGAGGAGCACCGAATAAGGGAGCCTCTCCTGAATGATGAGCCACACCTGCTTCGAACCGCTGGAGCTGTAGATGTGCTCGGACCTTCCCAGGTTCAACGTGAGCGCGTTCGCAAGGTACATAAACGCCCGTGAATGGAAGAATCCCGAGAAGCTATCGAAGCGGATAAAAGGTTTATCCAGACCCAAACGCTTAATCTCCAGTTCCACCTTCTGGTCGATGAGCTTGCGGAGCTCCTCGGTGGTATACCCTTGGTACGCGGGATTTTGGTATACCTGTACGCTTATGGACTCGGTTATCTGCGCGATCTTGATCTTGTCCACGTAACCGCCCATGTTGGCAGTGATCACGGTGAGGAACACACCCACCACCAGAGAAAATCCCACGGCAAGCCCTCGAATGAAGGTATACCTCCCGAGGCGGAGGAACGTCCTTGCGGCCGAATGAGCCCTTGCTCTCGTTCTCTGCCGTTTCACTTAGGTCGCACCTTACCAGGAAAGCTCTTAGGTACGCAAAGTATAAAAAAAGGCACGGGGAACACAAGGTTCCCCGTGCCTTTTGCCCGAATTCGTTTACGGTACGATGAAGGTGATGGACTTGTAGGAAGGAATGGCCACGACCTTGGAGGAAACGGCGACCTCGAGCTTCACGGTGCCGCTGGGCAGCTCGGCGGTGAGCTCGGGGGTGAGGACCACGTTCCAGGTGGGTCCGCCGAAGTACTCGGCCTCACCGACATCCACGAGGTTCCCCTCCGCGTCGAAGAGCAGGTACTTCACGAAGTCGATCTCCTCCGGCGGATAGGGCTCCTCCTTGAAGGTGATGTTCACCGGGATGATGGCACCAGAGCCAGGCTCGAGGATCTCGGGAGCACCCACGAAGTCGATCTCGGCGATCTTGGGCTCAGAGAAGCCGAGCCACTTGTCGGCAGGATCGGCGTAGTCCTCGAACCGCTTGAGGGTCAGGGTCTTGGCCACGGTGTCGACGGAGTCGAGGTAGAAGACGCCGTTGCCCACCCAGAAGTGGCCCTTCTCCTCGTACCACGCAAGGAGGTTCTGGTAGCGCTCGGCCGCATCGGCGGCGTATTTGCCGAGCACCTCGGCATAGGGCACGAAGTTCTCGGCGATGGCTTTATCCAGGTACTTCTTCAGGATATCCAGGGTCGGGCCGGCGATGTAGCTCATCCACTCGACACCGAGGCTGTCGGCCTTGTCCGAGGAGAACGCGGCCTCCTTGGCCTGCTCGGCCAGGATCCCCACGGCGATGGCATGCCACGGCGCCGGACCCTGGCTGTAGAAGGCGTCCAACGTGGCGTTAGCCGCGATAGTCTCAGCATCGAGCTCAATGGAGTCGGTGTAGTACTCGATCACCAACGGATCCTCAGAGACGATCCTGAGGCCCCGGAAGTATTCGAGGAAGGCCTCGAGGTCGGGCTTCACGGACTCATCGAAGATGGGCGACTCTTCCTTTCCGCGATCGAAGAAGAGGACGAACGGCATTAGGAGGTCGGCCACAGAGAAGGTGGAGCCATCGTGCCACTTGTCCTTGAGGAGCTGTGGATCGTAGTGGACCACCACCTTGACCTTAGCGGTGAGCCCTTCGGGGTACTTCTCGCCCACCGTGATCCACTTCTGGTTGGCAGCGTCCCAGTCCACCCAGGCATCGGCCGGCACCTGGATCTCGTCCACGAACTGGAGATCCACCCAGTCGAGGGTCTTCCCGACGGGCAAGCCCTCCTTCACGTAGACCTCGGCCTTCTCCACCCGCTGGGGCCTGGCAAGGCCGGTGAACGGGTCGGGGAGCACCGCGGGCATGCCGGTGCCGCGAATGGGCATCATGTCGTAGATCCAGTTGGAGCCCGCCACGGCGTTCCACGGCTCGTTGAACATCTCGCCGATGGCGATCCTGACGGTGCCGCCCTCCACGGGGTTGCCTTCCTCATCGGTCCAGTGGAGGGTGTAGGACCACAGCCAGGAGCCGTACGCACCGCCGGCCAGGTCCACCGACATGGCGAGGCCCTTGCGCATGGGGAAGATCGGGGATTCATTGGCCAGCCAGACGCGCACGGAGTTCTTCATGGCGTAATCCAGGGCCTTTTCCATCAGTTCCTGCCGCTCCTCGATGGTGGCGTAGTCGTTGTAGGCCAGCTTCTTGAATACTTCATCGGCCTCAGGTTCCACGTAATATGCCTGCCACAGCGGCACGCCCAGGCCGCGCTTGGTGTAGAAGAAGTCGAAGTTGCCGCCCTGGTCCCGGGAGATCGAAGTGGTGATCCACCCGCCGGTGTAGATGTGGAAGCAACCCTCTGCCGGATCGGTGAAGATCCAGCACTTGGCGAGGTCCCGGGAGACACCGTAGCGGCGGTCCACGGTGAAGCCGAGCTCCTCCAGGAGGCCGGCCACGTAGTCACCGATTTCCTTACGGACGTCCTCAACCCGGATAAGGAAGATGATGGTTACGGGCTCGCCCTTGTAGTACCATTTGCCGTCCACGAGCTCGGCCCCAAGCTTGAGCATTTCCTCGGTGATGACCTCTTTTGCCTTCTCAAAGTTGGGGGCGTATTTAGCCTCGAGCTCCCGGGCCTTCACAAGGAGCTTGGCGTAGTCCGGGAAGGTGGGGGTAATGGGGAGATACCGGGGGATGGCCAAGCCCTTGTACAGCTCTTTCACGATGTAATCACGATCGATGAGCCAGTTCATCGCCTCCCGGATCCTGGGAATCGCGAAGGGGTTGAGCATCCCGTTCTTGAACTCTTTGGGCATCACTTCCGGATCGGCGGGGTAGGGGTTGAAGGTGAGCTCCGTGTACGCACCGTAGGCGCTAACCGTATAGAGATCCGGGGACTCGATAATTTTCTGGTAGACGTCGATGTCATCCACGGAGTATGCGTATAGATCGGCTTCGCCGGCGATCATGCGCTCCACGGCTTTCGCCATGTCGGGCTCGGAGAAAAAGATCACCTCATCCACCCATGCCCCCGTCCGAGCCAAAGCCGCGGAGCCGAGAACAGCAACAACGAGGAAAATCAATCCTTTACGCCACATATACACCTCCTGTTGATATTGGAAATTTTTTCCGTGAAAAATCCTGACCGCCTCTCACCCCCTATTTTTGGCTCTAGAGGTCCATAAGGTATGCAATTTCTTTTATAGTGGGGAAGTTGGCGCCTGTCAAGTTCTTCCAGGGGCTCAGGACACGAGTGGGGACACCCCCGCGATGATGACTGGGTAATGAACATGTCCAATAAAGTCAAGAAAAAAGCGGGAACGTGATTGTTCCTCCTTGGAAGGCGCTTTTTATGTCCCGATTCAGGTCGAGGTTGAGTACCTAACTACGGTATCCCCTAGCCGCTGGGGTTAGCAAAACCGATGTGAATTTGAAATCTTTGTGAAGAACCTTCGTGCAAACACTTCTTTTGCGAATGACATCGGTTGACAGTTTTCTTGTGCTGAAGCTACAATAAGTTGTGTTTCCTAGAGTCCTGAAGCGAAGGGAGGTGATGCAAACGGGGGAATAGGGTGTGATCCGACTTGGGGTTGAATTCCTCACGGTTTCGGCGGGTTAGGTCCCAGAGTATTGGCGGTGTATAAGCCGCCCAATGGATTGGAGGTGAAACGAAGGATGCGGAAATTCTTGATTTCGCTTTTGTGTGTAGCGGGCTTCGTTTTCGGGGCGCTCGCTCAAGAATACAAAGTGGTTCCTTTGGGAGAGCCCGGCACCCCCTGGGAGACCCTCACGCCCGGTAAACCCGGTGGGTACTTGGTGATAGGTACGTGGAACAACCCCCGCAGCTTCAATCCCTGGGCCACTGTGGAGACCTCGACCACGGTGGTGACGAACCAAATTTTCGGCACCGGGCTCACCGAGGTCAATCCGGTGACGCTGAAGGTGGAGCCGGGACTTGCTAAGTCATGGGAAATCTCTGAGGACGGCCTCACCATCACT
The DNA here is from genome assembly GCA_002375995.1 of Acetothermia bacterium UBA3571. GTDB lineage: Bacteria > Bipolaricaulota > Bipolaricaulia > Bipolaricaulales > Bipolaricaulaceae > UBA3571. The sequence continues at coordinate 10,528 of DFNI01000015.1, forward strand.
TTCTACCTGCGCAAGGGCCTCAAGTGGTCCGATGGAGAGCCCTTCACCGCGGATGACGTGATCTTCACCTTCAAGGGCGTCATCTTCAACGAAGACGTGGCCACCAGTGCCCGCGACATTTTCTACGTGGAGGGCAAACTCCCCGAGGTAGAAAAAGTGGACGACTATACTGTAAAGTTCACCCTTCCGGCGCCGTTCCGCCCCTTCCTCCGCGCCATGTCTCAAGAGATCTATCCCATGCACAAGCTCAAGGACCTCTCCCGGGTCTACAACCCCGACGCCGATCCTCAAGCGCTGACCAACGCCTGGAGCGTGGACACTCCGCCGGAGGAGATCGTGGGGATGGGGCCCTTCAAGCTCGTGGAGTTCATCCCCGACCAGCTGGTGGTGCTCGAGCGCAACCCCAACTACTGGAAGGTCGACCCCAACGGGGTCAAGCTTCCCTACCTGGATGGAATCAAGTACGTTATCACCGGCGGTGCCGATGCCACCATGCTTAAGTTCCGCAACGGCGAGCTCGACGTGTACGGCCCCAGGCCCGAGGATTTGGCTACCCTTAAGGCCGAAGCGGAGCAGAAGGGCTTTGAGATCCTGATCGATCCCACTAAGCCGTTCTTCGGCACCAACTTCCTCTATTTCAACCTGGATTGCCCCGATGAGAAACTCCGGGAGTACTTCAACATGATTGAATTCCGCCAGGCCATGGCCCACCTTATCGACAAGCAGTCGATCATCGACAACATCTACTTCGGGTTGGCGGTACCCCAGTGGGGGCCGATCTCTATCTTGTCGCCCTTCTACAACGAGGAGGTCCTACCTAAATTCGAGTATGATCCGAACAAGGCCGCTGAGCTGTTGGACAAGATCGGTCTCGTGGATCGCAACGGCGACGGTTGGCGTGACTTCCCCGACGGGACCACGTTCGAGTTCGAGCTTAACACCAACGTGGGGAACACCATCCGCGATCAAATCTGCCAGCTCTTCGTCGACGATGCCGCTTCCGTGGGGATCAAAGTCAACTACAACCCCATCGAGTTCAACGCGTTGGTGCAGAAGATCCTCGGCGGCCAGGCCGTGGCGGTGGTGATCGGTCTCACCGGCGGCGTAGAGCCTCACTTTGGCGCTAACGTCTACCGCTCCACCGGTAACCTCCACTTCTGGCACTATTCTGCCAAGGAGAACCCCACTCCGGCGGAGCAGCGGATAGATGAACTCATCGAGCTCGGGATCAAGACCTATGATTTCGACGAAGCCTACAAGTACTACTCCGAGCTGGCGAAGATCTTCGCCGAGAACCTGTGGCTAATCTACACCGTGAACCAGGTCTACATGTATTGTTACTACAAGAACCTCCAGAACACCGCCGAGTTCAGCCCTGCTGCCGGTGCCCTTGGCTTCTCTGATGTGCTCTGGAAGGAGAACCCCAACATGGTGGGCAACCGCGTGGTGGAAGGCTGAGGACACGGCCGACTTAAGGGGGGCGGTTATTGAAGCCGCCCCCCTTGTTTTTTATACTCGCTATCGGCGATGACCAGCTACATCATTCGGCGCTTTTTATACATGTTGCCCACACTTTTAATAATTTCTATCGTGAGTTTTGCTATTCTGCAATTGATGCCAGGAGATTTCACCACAACCTTCAAAATGGATCCCCGTTTCAGTCGGGAGACGTTGAACAGGCTCATTGCCCAGTACGGTCTAGATAAACCCTGGTACGTACGGTATTGGAAGTGGATATCCGGGATCATCACCCGAGGCGATTTCGGATACTCCCTCGCCACCCGCCAGCCGGCCTTCGACGCCCTTTTCAAGGGAAGGCTTTCCTGGACGTTGCTCATGTCGTTTGGCACCTTGGTCTTCACGTGGTGCTTGGCGATTCCCATTGGAATCTTTTCCGCTATCCGACAGTATTCGGTGGCCGATTACGTGCTCACCTTCTTCGGCTTTCTGGGACTTTCCATTCCCAACTTTTTCCTGGCTTTGGTGATCATTTGGTTCCTGGTGGCGGTGGTGAACGTGGGGGCCCATGGGCTCGGAGTCGGGGGCTTATTCGATGTGCAATACATCAACGCTCCTTGGAGTTGGGCCAAGTTCGTGAACTTCTTATGGCACCTCTGGCCGGTGGTCGTGGTGGTGGGCACGGCGGGAATGGCCGGCCTCATTCGTTACATGAGGGGGCAACTGTTGGATACCCTGGGACAGCCTTACGTCCTCACCGCCCGGGCCAAAGGTCTTTCAGAGCGGGTAGTGATCTACAAGCACGCGGTCCGCAACGCTATTAATCCCCTAGTCACCATGTTGGGCATGTCGTTGCCCGGGCTGTTTGAGGGAGCGTTTTTCACCGCCATAATCTTGGGGATCCCTTCGGTAGAGCGGGCTTTTTGGAACGCACTGCAACGTCGGGATGAATACGTGGTGATGTCGGGGCTCGTGTTTTTCGCCTTCATGCTTATGGTGGGGAACCTACTCGGCGACATCATGTTGGCATGGGTGGATCCCAGGATCCGCTACGACTGAAGGGGAAAGATGGTGACATTCAAGAAGTCCAAACTGCCTAAAGAGGAAGAAGGGGTCAGCCTTTGGCAGCTGGCCTGGCGCCGGTTCCGGCGGCACAAGGTGGGCCGCCTGGGCGCGGTGATCGTTGGCTTTTTGTTCTTGGTTCTAATCTTTGCGGAATTCATCTCTCCCTATCCTCACACAAAGCAGTTCCGTTCCCTCACCTACGCCCCACCGACCAAGATCCACTTCTTCGACGAAAACGGGCGCCTCACGTGGCCGTTCGTCTACAAAACGGTCCGAAAATTGAATATGGAGACGTTCACGTGGGAGTTTTATGAGGACAAGAGCAAAAAATATCCTATCAAGTTTTTCGTGAGAGGACACAAGTACAAGTTGTTCGGGTTGATACCCACGAACATCCACCTGTTTGGTGTCGAGGGGGATGCAACCATTTTCCTTTTCGGAACTGACGAAATGGGACGGGATCTTTTCTCCCGGGTCGTGATGGGTACAAGGGTCTCGCTAATTGTGGGCCCGTTTGTGGTGGCGATATCGTTTCCCATTGGGTTGCTTTTTGGCGGCATCTCCGGGTTTTATGGAGGGGCGATCGATATGTTCCTCCAGCGGGCGTTCGAGGTCATCATGTCTTTTCCCCGGTTGCCGTTGTGGCTTGCCTTGGGGTTGGCATTGCCGAAGGGCTGGACCCCTACCATGAGGTTCTTCGGAATCGTTTTGATAATGTCCTTTATCGGCTGGGCGGGGTTGGCCCGGGTCATCCGGGGACAGGTCCTTTCCATCAGGTCCATGGACTTCACCGAAGCGGCACGGGCTATCGGTGCCCACGACCTGCGCATCATCGTGAGGCACATAGTGCCCAACCTGACCTCTTATCTGATAGTAGCTGCTACCCTCAGTATACCCGGAGCCATATTGGGGGAGTCGGGGTTGAGCTTCCTGGGGATAGGAATCCACGAGCCCATGGTCTCCTGGGGGCTTTTGCTCTCCAAGGCCAACACCGCGGCAACGATCCAGAGTTATCCCTGGCTGTTGATCCCCGGCATCTTCATTACCGTAACGGTGCTTGCGTTTAACTTCCTCGGAGACGCCCTTCGGGATGCGTTCGATCCGTTCAGGGTTGTTTGAGCCACTCCCTCAGCGCCTGATCAAGTTCAGGAAGCTCCAAACCTAAAACGTCTGTTGAGGCCTTATAGGGGCTTGCCCCCTCAACAAGGGCCTTCCAAAAGTCCTTGAGCTTCTCTTTTCCGTATATCTCCAAAATGAAGTGTATAAAGGCACCAGCCTCTGCTTCTACGATTTCGGAGGGATAAATGTGGAGCGGTTGGAAGATCTGGACCCAGCGGCCTTCCTGAAGGACGAGCTTGGCTTCGGCGGTGAGATCCCACTCAGGGTAAGCCAAATATAGCGTCAGCCCATCTACCAGGATATCGAACTGGGGAAGACCCAAGAGGGAGATGCGGTTCAACACGAACTGGACCAAAAGCGAGGGGATGTCTTGGGGCAAAACCCGTGTCCAAATCACGTTCCCGGGAAGGAAAACTCCTTCCGGCCGTTGCCCCAAGTATACGCAAATCCTCTCCGGGAGGTTTTCCTCCGAGAGATTCCAAAAGTCCAATGCCCGGCTTAAGGCTCTGTCCGCGCGGTCAAGAAGCCCTTCGGCTTCCGGTGTAACCGAAAGGCCCAATACTCGCAGCCTCCCGGTTTTCAACGGGGGGTTGGAAGCCAAAAGTTCCAGGGCTTCCTTTAGACGTTGATCCGTCACGTAGGGGAGAGCTTTTTTCGGTTCGCCCAAAGCGATATATGCGAGGCCCCGCAGTTCATCGGCTTCTGCACACTTTGTCCCTTCTAGCTGAAGCAAGGCCTCGCTTGGCCGCCCGAAGAAGATGAGTTTTTTTGCGCGTATCAGCGGGTTTTTTTCGGCTTCCGCGGCAGCGTGTTCGAGGAGCCCTTCCCAACGTTGAACCAGCTCGTCCGGCCTCAGTCCCAAGGCTCGTGCTCCTTCTTCCCATCCCGTCGCAAGCCAGAAAGTTTTGACACCTTTGGCCCCATATGTTTCCACCACAAATCGGGCGAAGGCAGCTGCCACTGCCTCCCAGGAAGGGTCCTTGTTCGTAGTCTCATATGAGAGACCCCGGATAAGCGCAGCTAAGCTTTCCAAAGAAGGAGCGGCACTCACCCAGGGGGCATCTAGTTGGAAAAAGATCGTTTCCCATGGATCCTGAGGGAGGAGACGGTCAGGATGTCGGAAGAGCAAATCCCAGTGGCGGGCCTTTCCGTAAGCCGTCGCTTCCACGGCCCAATTGATCCGGGGATGATCCAGGTAGAGGGAAAGCCCCCGGGGAAAGACGGGGTTCCCTGGCCCCCCGTACGCCAGGGAACAGGCCAGCCGCGCCAACGTTCCCTTTATGGGCCGGCCGATGAGGAGGTCCACTATCCCAACGGGCACCGCTTCCTCTTGCAACCTTGCGCCGTAGGCAACGTAAAGTTCCTCGGGCTTATGGTATGCGTAGACGTGGATTTCTTCAGGCAAAACTCGGGAGGGGATTCCCAGAAGCTCCAGGGTTTTGGACCATGCCCGGGAAATCTCTGCCGCCAAATCCCGGGCATTTTCGGCTACGGGGCTATCCTTCAAATAGTGAAGTACTATGGGAGGTTCAGCAACTTCTCCCAGAGGGCTTTTGGCCTTGCGATAGGCGGGCCAGGCCCAGAATACAATGACGCCTAAAACGAAAGCTATAGCCAAGCCCAAGGCCAACCCTCCTGCGGTCCAAAGGATGGCTCGCCCCTTCTTCGGCCCTTTTGCGCTCATCAGCCTGACGATCACGCTATCAAAATGATACGTGATCCCGGATCGCCCGTCCTTTCGAGCTGTTGCTCTGGTCCAATGGGTATGATATTTTGGGGTTGGTTCCTCAAATTTTGGCTTTTATAATTATTGAGCGGGGAAGTTCCCCAAAGGGCATAAAGGGGAGGTGAGAGGATGGCCAAGATAGCGGAGTTCCAGGAACCGCTCTTGGGCCATACCCTGGAGATAGAGATGGTTCCCACAGAAGACCTGGAAGTGATCGAGATCCAGCGCAAACCCTCCCAATACCACGTAAAGCGCCTGGCCGATTCCATTCGAAAGTTGGGCTTTCTCGTCCCGGTGATCGGGATCCGCCGCGATGGCCGCATCGTGATCATCGATGGCCAACACCGCTATCTCGCCGCCAGAGAACTCGGTATCCAGGAGCTTCCCGTGATCATCGTCCCTGAAAAACTCGCCTTCGATCTCATGGAACTGAACGTGGAAAAGCAGATGTCGTTGCGGGAGAAAGCGTACGTTGCCCTCAACGTCTACCGCTGGTGGCGGGACGTGGACCCCGAACGGAAGGAGGCGGATCTCGAACTCCGGGACGCCATCGAGTCGATCCACTATGTGACCTTAGGCCTCGCCTACGAGAAGGCCCCCAAGCTCTTCGGCTCGGCTTACGAAAGCATCCTCCACCGGGTGGATCGCTGGCTCGACCTTCCCCTCAACGAGGCCCTCTCGGTGCGCGAGGAGCGGGCGGGGTTAGTGCTCGAGGTGGAGGGGCTCGTCCGGGAAGCGGTGGCCAAGCTCCAAGAGCTAGGGGTGAACCATCCCTTCCTCCCCCGGGCCGTGGTCTCGTTCGCGAACCCCATCGGCCGAAAACGCATCATCGAGGAAAGCTACGAGGAGGTGATGGGGAAGCTCGCCGAGAACGTCCGCCGGCTAATAGAAAACCCCCAACAATTCCTCTCTTTCCGCTTCGAGGAAGAACCTGCGCCCTGATTTAGCGCCGTTCGGCTAAAGCCAAAGAAAAAGGGCCCCTTTCGGGGCCCTTCCGCTCCGCTTCCGTCTTCTGTCAGAACTCCGGAGGAGGCGTCGGCGTGGATTCCTTCTTCTCTTCCTTGATCTCAGCTACCAACGCTTCGGTGGTAAGGAGCATTCCCGCGATGGAAGCCGCATTCTGCAGCGCCGAGCGGGTGACCTTAGTGGGGTCGATGATCCCGGCCTGGTACATGTCCACGAACTTCTCCTGGACCACGTCGAACCCGACGGCGCCGTCCTCCTTTTTGAGCTTCTCCACGATCACCGCGCCTTCGAGGCCGGCGTTCTCCGCCAGCTGCCTGGCCGGCTCCTCCAGGGCCCGCTTGAGGATCTGAACCCCGACCTTCTCGTCCCCGTTCAGGTCTTTCTCGACCTGGTCCAGAACGCGGGCCGCCCGCAGCAAGGCCACGCCGCCGCCGGGGAGGATTCCCTCTTCCACCGCGGCCTTGGTGGCCTCCAGGGCGTCCTCGAACCGGTGCTTCTTCTCCTCCAGTTCAGTCTCGGTGGCGGCCCCCACCTTGATCACCGCCACGCCGCCGGCGAGCTTCGCCTTGCGCTCCTCTAGCTTCTCCCGGTCATAGTCGGAGTCGGTGGTCTTGATCTGCTCGTTGATCTGCTCGATGCGGGCCTTGATCGCATCGGGATCGCCTTTCCCGCCGATGATGGTGGTGTCCTCGTGCGTCACCCGGACCTTCTCCGCACGGCCCAGGTCCTCCAGGGTGGCGTTCCGCACCTCCATCCCGGCGTCCTCGGAGATGACGCGCCCGCCGGTGAGGATAGCGATGTCCTCGAGCATGGCCTTCCGGCGATCGCCGAAGCCCGGGGCCTTAACGGCACAGGAGGTGAGGGTCCCGCGGAGCTTGTTCAGCACCAGGGTAGAGAGGGCCTCGCCGGTCACGTCCTTGGCGATCACGAGCAGGGGCTTCCCGGTCTGGGCTACCTTTTCCATGATGGGGATGAGCTCCATGGCGTTCTTGATCTCCCGGTCGGTGATGAGTATGTAAGGCTCCTCCAGCACCACCTCCATCTTCTTTGGGTCAGTGACGAAGTAGGGGGAGATGTACTCCCGGTCGAACCGCATCCCTTCCACGATCTCATAGTAGGTTTCGATGGTCTCCGAGTCCTCGACGGTGATCACGCCGTCCTCCCCCACCGCCTCCATGGCGTCGGCGATGATGCGGCCGATCTCGGAATCGTTGGCGGAGATAGTGGCCACTTGGGCCGTCTCCTCCTTGGAGGTGACCTTCTTGGACATCTTCTTGAGCTCGTCCACCACCGCCTTGACGCCCTTCTCGATGCCGCGCTTGAGGGCCATGGGGTTGGCGCCGGCGGCCACCATCTTGAACCCCTCTTTGACCAGGGCGTGGGCCAGGATGGTAGCGGTGGTGGTCCCGTCACCGGCGACATCGTTGGTCTTGGAGGCCACCTCCTTCACCAGTTGTGCCCCCATGTTCTCGAAGGGATCCTTGTACTCCTGCTCCTCGGCGATGGTGACACCGTCGTTGACGATGTCGGGGGACCCGAACTTCTTCTCCAAGCAGACGTTGCGGCCGCGGGGCCCGAGGGTAACGCGCACCACATTGGCAAGCTTCTCAACCCCGCTTAGGACCTTCCTGCGTGCCTCTTCTCCGAATATGACCTCTTTTGCTGCCATGGTTCACCTCCTTGGTCACTCCTCCTCAATGATGGCCAGGATGTCAGTGGTCTTAACGAGAAGGTACTTCTCTTCGCCCATTCTGACCTCGGTCCCGGCATAAGCGGAGACGAGGACCTTGTCGCCCTCCTTCACCTCTATCTTCTCGGCGGTACCCACGGCCACGACCTCGCCGCGAATGGCCTTCTCGTCCTTGACCGATTCGGGCAGGACGATGCCGCCGGGGGTCTTACGTTCTTCCTGTTCGATCTTCTTGACAAGGACCCTATTGCCCAGAGGCTTGATCTTCATGACGTCACCTCCCTATTGTGGTGATAGTTTTTAGCACTGAAGGCATTAAGCTGCTAAAATTTTAGCAGTACCCTTGTGGCGGGTCAACGATGCCCAGCGGAAAAGCGCATCTCAAATTTGAGCTCGTTACCTTGCCCCTCTGGACCGTAGGCGGCGCCGTGGTTGGGGTCCCCTGGAAGGAGCTGGTGATCTTCACCTTCTCGTACGTGGGGGCCTCCCTCCTTTTGAGCCCGGATGTGGATCTCGCCGATTCCGCCCCCGCCCGGCGGTGGGGGGTGTTGCGTTTGCTGTGGCTTCCCTACGCCTATTTCTTCCGGCACCGGGGGGTCTCCCATTCCATTCTCTTCGGCCCCCTCACCCGGGTTCTGTATCTGGGTTTCCTTGCTTTCCTGGTTTGGGTCGCGCTTTATCTCGCTTTAGGGGTTAAACTTGGGTGGCGTTGGCCGCCTCCGTCATTTGTGGCGGCGTTCGCCTGCGGCGTTTACCTTTCCAACCTCCTCCACGTGCTTTTGGATCACCTCGTTTCCCTGTGGCGGCACCGCAACACGCGGGGATAGAATATTTGCATGCGGGAATGGGTGGTGCTGGTCGTCTTGGGTGCCTTCTTCCTCGGGGTGCTTCTTTACTCCCAGGTTCCCCGGTTCTATGAGGTGGGAATCGCCTCGTGGTATGGTCCGGGCTTCCAGGGGAAGACCACGGCCAACGGGGAGCTCTACGATATGTTCGCCTATACCGCCGCCCACAAGACCCTTCCTTTCGGCACCGTGATCGAGGTGGTGAACCTCGAGACCGGGAGATCGGTGGTGGTACGGATAAACGACCGAGGTCCCTTCATCCCTGGCCGGATCATCGACCTTTCCTATGTCGCCGCTCAGGAACTGGGGATCGTGGATCAGGGGACGGCCCGCGTGGGACTTATAATCCTGTGGATGCCTAAAGACGGAGGTGGTGGATGAGGGAACTTCTGGCCTTGGCGATGATCGTGGCGATCCCCTTCGGGGTTTGGGCTGGCTGGACCTTCCCTACCCTCCAAGGAGAAGAGATCCCCCTTGAGCGGTTTTACGAGGGGAAATGGTGTCTGGACTTCGTGGTGGCACCGGAGTGCACGGCGTGTGCCGTGTCCATAGGCTGGCTCAGGAACTGGCAGGCCGAACAGACCCGGAGCAGGGTCGAGGTTGCCCTGGTGGTCCCTTGGGACACCCCGGAGCTCCGGGCCTCGTTAGAAGACGTGCCTTTTCCAGTGGTGGTGGATTCCCAGTTCATATTGGCGTCGTGGTTCAAGGTGAAGGTGGCCCCAACCGTGGTCCTCTTTGCCGAAGCCACCTTTGAGGAAAAGCTTGAGTGGCCCTTTCAGGAAGCGGAACTTCGGGCGAAACTCTCCGAACTCGCGGAGTTCGTGATCCCCCGTCCCCAGGATCTCTTGGGACAGGGGCTCCCCGAGTTTTCGGGGGTAGACCTCACGGGTTCCCCAGTAGCTTCCGAGGACCTTCCCCGACCAGTGTTCCTGTTCTTCTTCAGTACCACCTGCCCCGCGTGTCGGGCTTCTTTGGAGATGCTGGATGCCGTGGTGGAGCGGGTGCCAGTGGCTCTCCTTGTGCTCACCAAAGGACACGAATTCACCTCCGAGGATCGCGAAGAGCTGGCGGCGCTGGCTGAAAAATATGGAACAAGGCTCCACATCGTAATCCTCGGGGAAAAAGAGCGCGAGACGATGGAGTCCTTCAGGGTCCGCTGGACCCCCACCTTCTTCCTCGTCGACGCCACAGGCAAGCTCGCGGCCGTCTGGGAAGGGTCCAGTGAAAACCTGATACTTGAGCTCGAGGAGCTTTTGGGGGAAAGGAAAGGGTGAGGGAGGCCCCGATTCTCCTTATGTATGTTTGTCGGCCACTGTGGAGGCGGCGTAGGCTTCCGGTTTAGTGCGCACCGAGAACCCGCTTCCCCGGATCATCCCCACCACCTCCTCCACTAGCTCCCGGGTGCGTCCCGAGCGTCCCACATCCACGTGGATCTCGAGATGAAATCCCAGGACCTCCCGCTCTTGCAGGGCCTCCATCAGCCGGCGAGCAAGCTCATACGAAAGCCATGCCTCGCGCCAGATCCGTTCCCGGATGGACCTGGGGTTGCGCTCCCGGCGTCGCTGCCAGAAATAACGTCCCCCTTTGCCCAAGCGGTGGATGACGATGGCGGAGACGTACTCCGCGATGTTGTAGTAGGTCTGCGAGTCGGTGCCCACGATGATCTCATAGGCCGCGTCTGGGTCACGCTCCATCATGGAGACGATCTCGTCCACCACCTGGGCGAAGGTCAGCGGTCCGACGGTGGGGTTGTGGAACACATCCCTTCGCATCGCGTCCGATCCTACACCTTTCGGAAGCGGGCGGTCAACCACTGGGCTAGGAGGGAGGAGTTACCCCAGGTTGGTCTTGATAGATCCCGCCGGCCTCCTTTTCGGTGTAAGTGCGCATGGGGCGCTCGCCTCGGAAGAAAACCACCTGGGCGATCCCCTGGCCGATGTGGAGCCTTATGGGCAAGGGGGAGAGGTTCGCCAGCTCTATGGTGAGCTTGCCGCGCCAGCCACAGTTGCCCGACCACACGGCCTTGCCGTTCCTGCGCACGTAAATGGTGTGGTTCGGGGGCACGGTCACATCGTAAACGTAGCCCCTGTACGGCACTCGGGACCATGCGTCCTTCGCCCGGCCATGTTTCGGGGTCCCGTTCTTCGAAAAGCGGATCCGGAAGGTGGGGTGGTTGGACAGACGATCGGGATCGCATCCCAGCGGCGTACCGGCCGGGCGGCCGGGCCAGTATGTGGCGGGCCAGCCGGCCTTGAGACCGATCTCCTGGAGGTCATCGATTAACCGCCGGGAGGACGACGTCGCGGTGAGCGTTTGGAGGGTCCCGTCCCCCAGCGTATAACCCCAGAGGAACTTGCGCAGAAGGCGGGGGGACAGGCCCTTGATCTCCGGGGGCACGTATTTCTCGGGGGCGTGACCGAATTGCATGAGATAAGCGCAAAGCTGTTTGTTCACGGTAGTAAAGCCGAAGGCCGTCTCGTGCCATTTAAAGGGCAGCTCGTGCAAAATCTCCCGCGCCCTCTTTTTCGTGTTCGTGTTCAGTGAGGCGACCTTCACGACATAATCCCCGCCCCGCGAGACATATGCCGAGCCCTCCGCCAGCCAAAGCCCGAAGAACTGGACCCAAGCCTCCGTGGGAACCGCTATCGGTTCTAAGAGCCCGAACTCGTCCAACCTTTCCTTCAGCTGGTACATCCAGTAGTGTGAGGCCCCGCGTGTGCGGCCCTTAGTGGAGTGGACCCGACGCCGTTCCACCGCTCCGAGGGCGGTCAGGATCGCCATGAGACGGTGAAACGTCCTCCGGGTCGGCCTGGGGGGTTCTAGACGGCAGTAGAGCTCGGGCGTGGTAGCCTCCCCCAGTTCCTCCAATATGTCGAAAACCTGTAACGCTATCCTCCGCGTCGAGGCTTGGCCCTGATCGGGCAACGGGGAGAGGGTGAAATGTTCAGGATCTTCCCCAAGCCAAAAGGCATCCCGCTTGAACTCCAGCTCGAAGTAGCCCTCTACCTCGGCCGCCCGTAGAGTTTCGAAGTCAAATTTCCCCTGCCGACGCACGTAAAGGCTATGGTCGGGGGTCACCAAAAGATCGATGCTCGGCCCCTTGATCGCGATCATCTCCCCCTCGTACCACCTCTTCTGGCGGGCAATGATGGGGTGATACTCCAAGACACCGTTTTCGTTCAGGGTGGCAACCACCTCGCCGTCCGCCAGTTCCTCGAACCTCTTCCACCCCTCCAAGGTCAAGATTTCCGTCCGATCATCGAAGCATTCCAAAGGGGTCACGTTGACCAAGAGCCCGCAGCGGGCGTAGGAGCTCTTTCCCCAACACACCCCCATCACGTCCGCGGGCATATTGAACCACTCCACGCTCTCGGCGAGGACCTGGGAGTGGGGGGCGAGCTCGAAGACCCCGTCCACCTCGATCTCCCGGAATAGCTCCCGGGGGAAGGCCAGAGGGTCCAGCACGGCGTTCACCCCGCCCAAAGGCACCAGGAACTTTCGCCCCAACCGGATGTCGTAGCCGAAGGACCCGAGGCCGTAGGATGGCTTCCCCTCCTGTCGGGGGACGAAGGGCGCGATCATCGGCGGCTCGCGCTCGCAGAGCTCCCTGATCTCCCTGTCGGACAGGATGGACCAACTCATTCCACCACCTCCAGATCGGAAAACACCGCCGGCGCGTGTTCCTGGAGGATCCGCAAGGCCTCGCGGGCGAAGCGGCGGATCTCCCACTGGGCCGCCTTCGCCCCCCGGAGCCTGATGATGTGCCGCCACTCCCGGAAGTTAGCCGAGATCACCAGCCTGGTCTCGGTCCCGATGGGGAGGATATATCGGGCGTCCTCCTTCGGGACCCCCTGGGCGATGAGTTCCTCGTAGAGCTCCACGGCCCGGCGGTGGAGGGCCCGCGCCTTTTCCCACTGTTCCTCGGTGAGGGTGGGGGGCCTTACCAGGGCTCGATCGCGTACGTCCACGAACCGCTGCGACTCCTGGACGAAGCTGGCCAGGCGGTGCCGGGTGAGTTGATTCGCCGCCGCCCGGGACATCCCCTCCACCAAGAACGTGGCGCTGGCAAACTCCAGCACCGATTCGTGTCCCCAGGAGATGAGCTTGCGGATGAGCTCCCGGTCGGCGTCGAGAGAAGACTTGCTTTCCGAGCGGTGGGAGACCCGGGCACAGCGGGCGATGAGGGCCTCGGGATCAGGCGTTATATGCAGAAGCTCTACTTTCACACAATATCCCTCCTCTCACGGATCACCGGGTACCCTCCATGATACCCCGGGTAGCTCCTGGGTATAAACTTTGGGGCGATGGAGCGGGAGGATTTAGCACAAGGGGTATGGATCTTTAAGTCCCGGTTCGCGGAGATGCTTTCCACCCTGATCGGCCTCGACGGGAAACGCGCGGCCCTGATTGACCCCCCGATGTTCGCGGATGAGGCGGCGGAGATAAGGGGGTTCGCGGCGGAGCGAGAGCTCTTGGTGGACTTCCTCATTCTCACCCACGCCCACGGGGACCACGTCTACGGGGCCGCCCACTTCCCCGGGGCGCTGATCATCGCCCATCGGAGCTTCTGGGACTTCTCGCGCAAAATCGAGGCCACAGATCAAAAGTTCTTCGCCCGTTTCCTGCCCGACTACGAGATCCCAGAGGTACGCTGTCCACACCTTCTTCTCGAGGATGGTTCCGAAATGCGGCTCGGACGGAGGCTCATTTTCAGACACGCCCACGGACATTCCCCCGATGGCCTCATGGTGGAGCTCCCGGATGAGGGGATATGGATCGTGGGGGATGTGGTGATCCCCACGCCCCTTTTGAGCTCGGGGAGCCTCGTGGAGCTCAAAACGAGCTTACGGGAGCTTTTGGAGAGGTTCCCGGGAGGTGTTCTGGTTCCGGGCCACGGGAGGGCGTTGCGGGGGGACGCGGCCCGAGGTGCCATCGCGGCCAACATCGAGTACTTGGAGCGGTTGGAATCGGCGGTGAGGGACGCCATTGCCAAGGGAATAGAATTGGACGAGCTCTTGGAGATCGCCCCGGAATGCCTGGATCTTTCCCCAAGAGACCTCGATCCCCTGGACCGCTGGATCCACCGGGAGAACCTACGGCGGGCCTACGAGGAGCTCTTGAGAAGCGCGTAACCTGCTTTCCGGGCCATTTCACGGGCGAAGGCTCGGGCCGCGGCGAGGTCTTTCTCACTGGGGCGGCCGTGCCGCAAGAGGCCCAATGTGACTTTGTCCCGGCCCGGACAGGCGAACTCCCCGATGATTTCGGCCCCTTTTTCCTCAAGGATGCGCCGCATCAGCCGGAATTGTGTAGGAAGGGACCCGTAGGTGCCGAATAACGCCACCTTGACCCCCCGCAACGGGGGAAGGGCTCGCAGGTACCCTACCATCGCCTTGGAGGGGCGGAGGGCATAAACCCCATCGCCTACGAAGAGGAGGTGGATTCCCTCGAGCCCTTCCGGGGCGGCACCTCGGACGTCCTGAGGTTCGACCCCCAGGACCTCAGCGATGGCCCGGGCCAGCTTCCGGGTGTTCCCGGTGAGGGACGCATAGACCACCATGACCCCGGATGACCTCATCTCCACGGCATCTTGCCATTACTCTTTATTTCTCTCAAGCTGGGGGTTGTGTGGGACGTCCAAGTGGTGTATACCACTTGTCGGTGATGACGATGAACCGGAAGCTCGTGCTCCCCATCGATCGGGGAAGTCCCCTCCCGATCTACTACCAGCTCAAGGAAGCCTTGAAGCAGCAGATCGAAAGCGGGGCCCTCAAGCCCCACGAACGGGTGCCGTCGGAACGGGAGCTGGAGGAGGCCTACCACATAAGCCGCATGACCGCCCGCCGCGCCCTGGAGGAGCTGGAGGCCGAGGGCTACATCTACCGGGCCCAAGGGAAGGGCTCCTTTGTGGCTGAACCCAAGATAAGGCAGGGGCTTCTTTGGCTTACCAGCTTCACCGAGGATATGCGGGAGCGGGGTATGCGGGCTGGGGCGAGGGTCCTCCGGGCCGAGGTGGTGAGTGATGAAAGAGTGGCCCGGAAGCTGGGGATAGGCTCGGGCGAGGAATTCGTAATGCTCCAGCGGCTGCGCCTGGCCGACGGGGAGCCCATGGCCCTGGAGACCTCTTACCTCCGCCGCCGCTTCTGCCCCGGGCTGGAGGGGCATGACTTCACTGACCGGTCTCTATACAGCACCCTCCAAGAGGAGTACGGGTTGAGACTCGGGCGGGCGGAACAGGCGGTGGAGGCCAAAGTGGCGGACGGGTTCGAGGCCGAGCTTCTAGGGGTTAAACCCGGCGCGCCCATGCTCTCCATGGAGCGGATCACGTACCTGGACGACGGCCAGACCCCGATCGAGTACGTACGATCGATTTACCGTGGGGACCGCTACAAGCTGTACGTGGAGCTCAAGCGCCGCTAACTGGTCTAGACCACTATGGCGCCCTGTGCTAAAATCCCCTCGGTGATGCGCCGTGGAGCTTATCGTGGTGGACGACTACGAGAGCCTATCACTTGAGGCAACACGGTCCCTTGCCCGTACCGTACTCGCCAAGGCCTCCCCCGTCTTGGCCCTCCCCACCGGCGATACTCCCAAAGGGCTCTATCGGATCCTCGCCCGCTGGGGCCGCGAGGGGATACTCGACCTCTCCCGCACCATCATCTTCAGCCTGGACGAGTATCTGGGGATTCCGAGGGACCATCCCGGCTCCTTCCGTACTTATATGAGGGAGCACCTCCTCGAGCACGTGCGGGTGGGGGCCCACTACATACCCGAACCCATGCCGGACGACCCCGATGAGGAATGCCGCCGCTACGAGGATGTCATCCGGGACCACGGCGGGCTGGACCTCGCCGTCCTGGGCCTCGGGCCCAACGGCCACATTGCCTTCAACGAGCCCGGCACCCCCTTCGGAAGCGCCACCCACGTGGCCGCGCTCTCCCGGGAGACCAGGGTCCGAGAGGCCGACCTCTTCGGGGGCCCCGAGGCGGTGCCGGAGCGGGCGATAACCATGGGGATACGCACCATCATGAACGCCCGAAAGATCATGCTTTTGGCTGCGGGAAGGGAAAAGGCGGACGCGGTGCGGAAGGCCCTCCGGGGACCGGTGACCCCGGAGGTCCCGGCCTCGGTCCTCCAGCTCCACCCCCGCCTCACGGTGATCCTTGACCGGGAGGCCGCCGCGGGCCTTCCCGCCCAGGAAGGCCGGTGAAGAGGACCCCCGAAAGCAGTGCCCCCACGGCCAGGACCAAGAACAACGCGTTCAAGCCCCACCGCTGAGCGATGATGCCCCCGAACGCCGGTCCCAGGATTCCCCCCACCGACCAGAGCCACAGGGAAAACAGCGTCTGACCGGTGGCCCAGTTCTTCCGTGGCACGAGCTCCGCTACCAGGGTGAACGCCCCGGTGACGAAGGGGGCCCAGGCCAGGGGCTCAAGCAACGCGTAGCCTAAAAGAAGCTTCCAGGGGTCGGATAGGGCGTAGATGAGGAGATAAATGGCCATGTATACCCCGGCGGCCCAAAGGAGCAAAGGCTTGCGGCTCCCCCAGCGGTCCGACCGCCCTCCCACCCCCAAGAAGACCGGAATCTCGAGGAGGGAGGGGATCATGTAGGTGAGCCCGATGAGGAAGGAGGTGCCCCCCACCTCCCTCAGCCGCACCGGGAAAAACTGGGAGGTGGCGTTCAGGGATATGATCAGGGGCAAGGACGCCCCGAGCAGCCATAGGACACGGCGGTCGCGCAAAAGGCCCAGGGATGTCCAGATAGTCCTCCGGGCCCGGGGATCCATGACTGGTTCCGTGGGCTCGGGGATTCGCGACGCTGCAAAAGCGGCGCCGACGAAGAGGATGCCCGCGAGGTAAAACGCCCCCGCCGTCCCAGCCCACCGCGTGACGAGCCCGCCCAGGGAAACCCCCAGGGCCCAGCCCATGGCGCCCCACACGGCGAAGCCGGAATAGGCGGCGCCCCGGCCGTCCTCCCGGGCGCCCTTGAAGAGGTTCGTAGTGATGAGCCCCTCCATCATGGGGGCGAAAAGCGACCGGCACACACCCAGGGCCAGGAACTGTGTGAAAGAGGAAAGGAACGGGAGGACAAAAACCGAGGCCGCCCACACCGCCAGGGCCTGGAGCAAAAACGGCACGGTGCGTCCCCGGCGGTCCGCTAACACCCCCCACAGAATCCCGGCGAAAAGCTGTACCGCCACCGAGGCGGTGACCACGAGTCCCACCTGTTCTAAACTGAGCCCCCGCTCCACCAAGTACACGGGGAAGAAGATGAGGTATGCCCCCAGGGCGGCTAACTGCAGGAACCGGAACCCACCGAGCATCGCCATGGGATCACGGCCCGGGGAAGGGTTCACGGAGCTGCTGATCCAGGTGACACCGTCGCTCCTACGCCTATGGAAGATCCCTTTCCGGGGACGCACACGGGGGAGTATAGCCTACCGGGATCCCGTTTCCTCAAAAGAGACGTTCTCCGCCCACGTAGGTGCGCAGGAGGTTGAGTTCGGGATCCAGGACTATGAAGTCGGCGGGATTCCCCGGCTGGAGCGTACCCAACTGGGCGAGGCCACACGCCCGGGCGGGCACCGAGGTAGCGGAGCAGAAGGCATCGCGCAAGGGGATCCCTATGGAGACGGCGTTCCTCACGGCCTGATCCAGGGAGAGGGTGCTCCCCGCCAGGGCCCCGTTGCCGAGCCGCGCCACCCCCTCCCGCACGTCCACCTCCAAGCCCCCCAGCGCGTAGTGGCCGTCGGGGAGGCCCCCGGCGGGGATGGCGTCGGTCACAAGCATCACCCGCTCCGTCCCCGCCACCCGCCATGCAAGCTCCAACATCGGGCCCGCCACGTGCACCAGATCCGCGATCAGCTCCACCGCCACCTCCGGCGCGAGGAGGCAGGCGACGGCCACCCCCGGGGCCCGGTGGTGCACCGGCGGCATGGCGTTGAAGAGATGTGTGGCCCGCCGCGCCCCGGCCCGGATGGCGGCCCGGGCCTTCTCATAGGAGGCGGCGGTGTGGCCGATGGAGACCGTGACCCCGAGCCCCACCGCTTTTCCGATGAACTCGAGCGCCCCCGGGAGCTCGGGGGCCACGGTCACGGCCCGGATCTTTCCCTCCGCGGCGTCCCAGTACTGCAAGAACTCCTCCCAATCCGGGGGCCGGATATGAGAAGAATTCTGGGCCCCGGCCTTCTCGGGGTTGATGTAGGGACCCTCGAGGTGCAGGCCCAGGATCCGCGCCCCCCGGGGCCGGTCCCCCTGGATCCGGATCGCCTGGGCCACCGCCCGCGATGCGCGCAGGAGCTCTTCGTGGGATGCGGTGACGGTGGTGGGGAGGAAGGCGGTGACTCCGTAGCGGGGAAGGAGCTCCGCCAAGGCCAAAAGCTCCTCCGGCTCCCCGGAGTTGGTGTCGTGGCCCCCGTACCCGTGGATATGGAGGTCGATGAACCCAGGGACCACCAGCGCTCCTTTCAAATCCTCCCCCCGAGGATGTCGTTTGGCCCTGAGATCAGCGATTCTCCCCTCATCGATAAACAACGTGGCCGGTTCCACGACCTCGAGTGGTGTGTAAACCCGAGCGTTAGTCAGGATGAGCACATTCCCTCCACGGGAAATACCTTTCCCGGGTTGAGGATCCCGTTTGGGTCCCAAGCCTTCTTTATCGCCTTCATAAGCGCGATTTCGGCTTTTCCAGCGCACAAAGGCAAGTATTTCCTCCGCTTCATACCGATACCGTGCTCTGCGGTAATGTTTCCCCCGAGTTCCTTGACGGCCTTGAACATATCGGAAAGAAAGGCATCAAGGTCCCGAAACCAGGTTTCCTCATCGCGGTCGCCGCTTACTGGGGTGGGGTGTAGGTTTCCATCCCCGATATGGCCGTACAATGGGACTTCAATGTCGTGTGTCCGGGAGAGCCTCCGCAGTCTTCGGATGATCTCTGGTATCTCGGAACGGGGCACTACGATGTCCTCCACCGAGACATAATTGTGGAGCGCTTTGAGGGCCTCGGCAATGTTGCGGCGTGCGCGCCATATTTTCTCTCGGGTGAGGCGGTTGTCGGCCACGAACACCTCTTTTGCACCAGCTGCTGTAAGCTTTTCGTAGACCCGCTCCGCCGCTTGCCACACCCCCTCTTCCTCCATTCCGTCCACCTGGACGAGAAGATGAGCTTCGCAGTCATCATAGGGAAGAACCAGATTGAGGTACTTCTCGACCGCTTTGATGCTCAGGGAATCCATAAATTCGATTGCCGAGAGGCTCGACTCCTTCCGGAGGAGCCCGAGCACCTGGGCCACGGCATCCTCCAGGGACTCGAAGGGGGTGAGTAGATCCAACGCATATTTGGGCTTCACAGTGAGGCGGAAGGTGATCTTGGTGATGATTCCCAGCGTCCCTTCGGAGCCCACCACAAGCTGCACCAGGTTATACCCGGTCACGTCCTTGATGCGCTTTCCCCCGAGGCGCACGATCTCCCCGGTGGGGGTCACCATCTCCAGTCCGTACACCCAGTGTCCCGTGATGCCGTACTTGACGGCCCTGGCTCCGCCGGCGTTCTCGGCCACGTTCCCGCCCACATGACAGCTTTCCAGGGTGGAGACATCCACCGGATAGAAGAGCCCGTGGGCCTCCACCGCCCGCATCATGTCAGCGAGCACCACTCCCGGCTCCACAGTAACCATCATGTTATCGAGATCTATCTCCAGGATCTCATTCATCCGCTCCAGGGAAAGGACTATACCGCCATAAACCGGGACCGCCCCGCCGGAAAGCCCGGTCCCTGCGCCACGGGGTGTCACGGGGATTTTGTATTCGTTGGCTAATTTCATGATCGCGGCGATTTCCTCAGGTGTCCGGGGTTTCACCACCGCCTCCGGGAGGCTGCAGTAGCGTTCCTCGATCTCGTCGATGCTGTATTTCTCCAGCTCTTCCGGAGAAGTGAGGACGTAATCTTCGCCCACGATCTCCTTCAGCCGTTCGATGACCTCCGCGGTTACCCTGTTAAATCTCATGACCCATTTACCCTTTTTCGCCCTTCGATTTGAGCCTTTGGAGGCGCTGGATCAGGCGGGGCAAGATCTCGGTGAGGTCCCCGATTACCCCTAGATCAGCGACCTTGAAGATCTGCGCCCGTGGGTCCTTGTTTATGGCTATCACCAGCTCCGAACCCCGCATGCCAGCCAGGTGTTGGATGGCTCCGGAGATTCCACAGGCGAGATACAACCGAGGGGACACCGTCTTCCCGGATAATCCCACCTGATGGGGGTAAGGTAACCAACCAAGATCAACCACTGCTCGGGATGCTCCTATCGCACCATCCAGGAGCTCGGCCAATTCACGGATCCATTTGAGGTTCTCGGGCTTGCCAATCCCTTTTCCCACAGCTACCACCACTTCGGTGTCCTCGATATTGACCGTTTCTTCCCGGGGCCTCTCCAAACCCAAAAGTTTGAAACGGCTGGCGAAGAGCTCGTCGGGATAATCCTTGACGATCACCTCACCGGAACGGGAAGAATCCCTAGGAGAAGGCTTGTAAGAGCGTGGGCGCACCGTGGCCATTTGTGGTCTGTGATTGGGGGTCTTGATCGTGACCATCACGTTACCGCCGATGGCAGGACGTGTCTGCAACAAGAGGCCTGTTCCTTCCTCAATATCGAGATCAGTACAGTCCGCGGTGAGCCCGGTGTGCAAACGCGCGGCCAATATCGGCATCAGTGTGCGACCAGTTGTCGTAGCAGCGGCCACAATGATCTCCGGACGTTCTTCGCGTATCAGGCGCTCCAGGCAGTTCGCGTACGGATCGGGGTCGAACTGAAAAAGACGCGGATGTTCCACCAAGTAAACCACATCTGCACCGTGATAGATCAGCTCCTGTGCTGCCCTTTTTATGTGGTACCCAAGCAACACCGCGCTCAGATGATCCCCTAGCTTATCTGCCAATCTCTGGGCTCGGGCGAGGAGTTCGAAGGAAACCCGCTTTAATTTCCCGTTCCACTGCTCGGCGATGATCCATACGCCCCTGTCCATCTGTAGCCCCTCAGATCAGCTCGTGCTTTTGAAGGAAATCGACGATCCTTTCCACGCTCTTTTCCGGCGGTTCAGCCACTACCACCGTGTCCCGAACCAAGCTGGGGTAAAATATCTCGACCACCCGGGTTGGGGAGCCTCGAAGGCCTGTCTCTTGAGCGCTCAATGCCAGATCCTCCAGGGAAAGACGTTGGATCTCTGCTCTGCGAGCCCTCGATTTTCCCTGGAAAGTGGGCAATCTCGGTTCGTTGATTTCCTTTACCACGGTGAGCAAGGCGGGGAGAGGAGCCCCTATCCGTTGGTATCCCTCTTCCGTGAGGCGACGGCAGCAGATCCAACCCCGTTTGCCTCCGTGTGGTGGGTGGAGATCCTCGATCTGGCTTACGTAAGTGATAACAGGGAGATCCAACATGGCCCCCAACTCCGGCCCCACCTGCCCTGTCTCTCCGTCGGTGGCTCGCTCACCACATAGAATCAAGTCGAAGTACCCTAGTTTTCGTACAGCCTTGCTCAGCGTATGAGCAGTGGCCCAGGTATCGGAACCTGCAAAGCGCCTGTCCGTGAGAAGTACCGCACGGTCAGCCCCCATGGAAAGAGCCTCCCGCAACGCCTCCTCAGCCTTAGGTGGCCCCATGGACAGGACCACGATCTCGCCGCCCCACCTCTCCTTCAGGCGCAGGCCTTCCTCCACGGCGTAAAGATCCAGGGGGTTGATGATCCCGGGGATTCCCTCCCGCACCATGGTCCCCGTGGTCTCGTCTATCTGTATCTCGTCAGTGTCCGGCACGTACTTCACCGCAACCAAAATCCGCATCTCTTTTCCTTTCCGGGGTTGACAATCTGAATAGTCGTCCTATACTACATTCATGAGAATGTATAGACAAGTTTTCAGTGAAAAGGGGAGGTTGGACCGTAGGAGCCCGGTACCCCTTTATTACCAGCTCAAGGAGATCTTCCGTTCGTGGATCATTTCGGGAGAATTCGGTGAGAACGGGCGATTTCCCTCAGAAAGCGAACTTCAGGAGCGGTTCGGCGTAAGCCGGATGACGGTCCGACGGGCCCTTTCGGAACTGGTGAACGAGGGTTTTCTGATCCGGGAACAGGGGAGGGGTTCGTTCGTGGTACGGCCCCGGGTGCAGGATCAGCTGCGGCGACTTACGAGCTTTACCGAGGATATGCAGCTGCGTGGCCTCGCCACGGAATCCCGGATTCTGGACTTTCGGCTGGTTCACGACGAGGAAGTAGCGAGGAAGATGGAGATTCCGCAGGACGAGGAACTGGTGCAACTACGGCGCTTGCGTTTGGTGGAGGGAGAGGCGATCGCTATCCAGAACGCTTTCATTCGCCACCGGTTCTGTCCAGGCATCCTGGAGCGGGGCTTACTGGAGGGCTCGCTATATAAGACCCTGGAAGAAAGTTATGGCCTCAGGCTGGGGCGGGCAATCCAGACGGTGGAGGCCAAACCTGCGGACGAGTACGAGGCCCGGCTTCTCGCGCTCGAAATTGGCCAGCCGGTCTTAGTGTTGGAACGGCTGACGTTCCTCGCCGATGGGAATCCGATCGAGTATGTGCGTTCCATATACCATGGCGACCGTTACCGGTTCACAGTGGAATTGGTTCGCTGAACGGGAAAGGGGGTGGAATCGAACGAAAAACAAACAAACGCCTTAACTGAAAGTCAACTCTGGGAGGTGGAAAAGGTGGTAAAAAAGGGACAGTTGTTGCGTATTGTCGGGTTGCTGGCCGCTGGATTGCTCGCGGTTGGGTTGTCGATGACGGCGGAGGGGCCGAAATACGGGGGGACACTCTCAATAGGCATTACCCAGCAGGTTTTGAACCTGGACCCGCATGTTGCCACTGCGTTCTCATCATGGCGTGTGATGGAACTGATTTACGAGGGATTACTTCGCTTCGACAAGCAGCTCCAGCTTCAACCGGCGCTCGCCGAATCGTGGACGGTTTCTCCCAATGGGATTGAGTACACGTTCAAGCTGCGCCGTGGCGCCAAGTTCCACGATGGCTCACCATTGACGGCAGAAGACGTGAAATACAGCTTCGAACGGGTGCTGAATCCCAGGACAAGCTCCCCCCTCCGCAGCCGTGTATCCGCCATAAAGGCCATCGAGATCCTGAGTCCCACGGAGGTGAAATTCGTTCTCAGCAAGCCGTTTGCCCCTTTCCTGGAAGTCCTCCCCTTGATTTACATCGTCCCTAAGAACTTCGAGGAGAAGGTAGGGGATCCGAAGGTGAAGACATTGGGGACCGGGCCGTTCAAGCTGGCCGAGTTTGGACCTGACTACGTTCGGCTCGTGCACAACGGCGATTACTGGGACGAGGGGCTTCCCTACTTAGACGAGGTCATCATTCGCCAGATTCCGGATCCCTCGACACTGCGTTCCGCCCTTCGGACTGGGCAGCTCGACCTCATTTTCGGGTTCGGCGTCGACGTGACCACCGCGGGGGCCTTCGCGGGTCTTCCCGGATTCCAGGTCATTTCCGTCCCAGGTTTGAACTACAGTTTGCTGGGCATCCAAAATACCCGTCCTCCCTTCAACGACGTGCGGGTACGCCAAGCCATCAGCCTGGCTGTGGATCGCAGACAAATTGCAGAAATCGTTTACTTTGGGCGGGCCGCGGTTGCGGGGCCAATTCCCCCCGCCGTGAGCAAGTGGGAGCCCCTCTCGCCCTCTGAGCTTCCCAATTACACCCGCGATCTGGAAAAGGCCAAAGCCCTGCTCGCCGAAGCGGGCGTGTCGAACCTTTCGTTCAAGATCATGCCCATTCCAACAGTGCCCGAGACGATCCAAATCGCCCAGGTGATTCAAGCTCAGCTCAAGGAGATTGGTGTGACGGCCGAGATAGAGTCCGTGGACTTCGCGACCTTCCTCCAGCGGTGGCGCCAGAGTGAATTCGATACTTTTGTATCCTTAAACAGCGGAGCCACCGATCCCGACATTCATCTCTACCGGCACCTTCACACCAATGGTTCCACTAATGTGTTCAAGTTCAGCGATAAGGTGGTCGATGAGCTCTTGGAAAAAGGCCGCACAACGATTGACTTCGGAGCCCGTAAGGAGATCTACCGAAAGCTTCAGATCCGTATCGCGGAACAGATCCCCTTCCTCTTCCTCACTTATCCTGAGATCTTCGCCGTCATGAAGGCAGACGTTAAGGGCTTTGTACTCTTGCCCACGCAGTCGATTGTTTTGTTACGGGAGACGTGGCTCGATCGCTGAAGAGCGTGGGGAATGGAGCAGTGAGACGGAGGTGAATGGCGAACTAAAGGGGCGAGGGATGAACAGCCCTCGCCCCTTTTTGACCTTTTGCCATGGGGTTCTATATCGTCAAGCGGATCATCTGGTTGATCCCCGTTCTGTTTGTCATCTCGGTGGTTGTCTTTTCAATCGTGCATTTGATCCCGGGCGACCCGGCCACAGTCCTTTTGGGCACAGAGGCGGCGGATCCAGCGTTGCTGAAAGCGATAAAGCAGAAATACGGTTTGGATAAGCCTATTTACGTCCAGTACTTCCTGTGGATACAAAGGGTTCTCCACGGAGACCTGGGGCTTTCGGTGACCACAGGGAGGCCCGTGTCCAAGCTGGTAGCGGAACGGATCCCTTACACATTGGAACTGGGCTTGTACGCCCTCGCGTTGGCGCTACTCCTGGCTATTCCTTTGGGGACTCTAGCAGCAGTGAGGAAAAACCAGGCAGTTCAATGGCTCTTCCAGGGCTTTACCCTTTTGGGTCTTTCTATACCGCGTTTTTGGAGTGGGACCATGTTCATCCTACTTTTCAGCGTGCACTTGGGTTGGTTTACGATAGTCAATTTCCCCTCTTTCATGGGGGACCCACTAGACAATCTCCGCTCGTTCTTCCTTCCTGCTTTTACGCTAGCGCTCCCTGCGGCAGCCAGTATAGCCCGGATAACGCGGGCTTCGGTCCTCGAGGTGAGCAACATGGAATATGTACTCACCGCTCGATCCAAGGGCTTAGATGAGCGTCGCGTGGTCTTCATCCACATGCTCAAAAACGCTCTGCTTCCGGTAATCACGGTGACCGGCATCTACGCGGGCTATCTTTTGAGCGGCACGATTGTGGTCGAGAAGGTGTTCGCGATCCCAGGCTTAGGGCGTTTGGGAGTCGACGCGATCCTGCAACGGGACTACCCGGTGCTACAGGGAACGGTCCTTGTAGTGGTAACGCTTTTCACGTTGGTCAATTTGGCGGTCGACATTCTGTACGTATTCGTTAATCCCAAAATACGCTATGTGTGACGGTGCGTCATGTACTGGCTTTTGAGATTGAATAAGGCGGTGCTGATCGGTTCGACCTTAGTGATCATCCTGTCCTTGGTCGCCGCGCTCGCCCCTTACATCGCGCCGTACGACCCCACGGAGATGCACCCCCTCGATCGTTTTTCCGGACCGTCGGCCAAGTACTTATTGGGGACGGACTTCTACGGACGGGATATATTGAGCCGCATAATCTACGGCCTGCGGACTTCCCTCCAAATTTCCTTCTTGTCCGTGCTCCTTGCCGCCCTTTGGGGAGGCAGCCTTGGGGTCTTGGCGGGTTATTTTCCCTGGCTGGATAACCTAATCATGCGAGTTATGGATGTGATGTTCGCTTTCCCAGTGCTGCTTCTCGCCATTACCATTGTCGCCATCTTGGGACCTGGGGAATTCAGCGCCATCCTGGCGATTGCTATTGTATACGTACCGATCTTCTCCCGGGTGGCCCGGGGGCCCACATTGGCGGTACGTGAGGAGACCTATGTGGAAGCGGCCCAAGCCCTCGGTGCCTCCCATTGGCGAATAATAGCGAAGCACATATTGCCCAACATTTCCGTGCCGATCTTCGTTCAGCTCACTGTGCAGTTGGCATCGGCGATTATCTTCGAATCGGCGCTGAGTTTCTTAGGATTGGGGACTCAACCTCCCCTGCCTTCTCTGGGCCTCATGGTGAGCGAGGGCAGACCCTACCTCGAGATCAGTCCTTGGAGCACCGTCTTTCCGGGGGTGGCCATTGCCTTGGTGGTCTTGGGGTTCAACCTGCTTGGGGATGGGCTCCAGCAGGCCCTCAATCCCCAGCTCAGGAGGAGAGGGGGGTGAACAAGTTGGGATGGGTAACGGAACAGAGAAATCCCAAATCCCGCGATTTAGACAAGAAGTCTGTCGCCGAGATCCTTCGGATAATGAATGAGGAAGACAAAAGCGTCGCGGAAGCAGTGAGCCATGAATTGGAAGCGATTGAGCGAGTGGTTCATGCCTTCGTAAAGACGTACGAACGCGGCGGGCGTATCTTTTACGTAGGTGCGGGGACGAGCGGAAGGATCGGCGTTCTGGATGCGGCGGAGCTTCCCCCCACCTTCGGCATCCCTCCGGAGCGGGTCCAGGGGATCATGGCCGGAGGGCTCGAAGCTTTCTTTCGGGCTGATGAAAGCCTGGAAGACGATCGGGAGGCGGGCCGCATCGTGGTCCGGGAGAAGCAAATGAATGAACGTGATCTCGTGATTGGTCTCACGGCGAGTGGGGAGACACCGTTCGTGTTAGGTTGTCTCGAGGAGGCTAAACGGCGCGGTATAACCACCGTGGGTGTCACCAATAACCCCAATAGCACCATAACCCGAGAGGTGGACATCGCCGTGATCGTGGTTGTCGGGCCGGAGGTGATCGCCGGCTCCACCAGATTGAAGGCAGGCACAGCCCAGAAGCTGGTGCTCAACATGATCAGTACCACCGCCATGATCAAGCTAGGGAAAGTCTATGATAATTTGATGGTAGATGTACAGGCCAACAACCAGAAACTCAGGCGTCGGGCTGAGAGCATCTTGAGCGAGCTGACCGGTGCAGATCCCGAACGTATCAGAACCGCGCTCGCTGAGGCGGGTTATGAGGTGAAGCCAGCCCTCCTCATGCTCAAGGCCAATATCCCCTACCCCGAGGCGAAACGCCTGTTGGGAAAACACCGGGGGTTCGTGCGGGAGGCGTTGCGGGAGCTGGGAGCCGAAGGATGAGTTGTAGGGGAAGGAACCGGAAATGCTAGTGGTGGGGTTGATGTCCGGGACCTCCATGGACGGGATAACGGCCGCTTTGGTGGACATCCGCGATTTATCCGAAGGAGGGGGAAAGCTTAAGGTGGAGCTTGTAGCCCATGAGACCGTCCCGTTTTCGAATGAGCTCCGGGAGAGATTGATCACACTTTCGGCAGGGGGGTCTATTCCGGAGCTATGTGTCATGAACTTCTATCTGGGGGAACTTTTCGCCGACGCCGCCCTACGGGTGATCGAAAAGTCCGGGAGACATCGCCGCGAGGTTCAGCTTATCGGAAGCCACGGGCAAACGGTCTGCCATCTCCCTCGGGGCCTCGACGCGGCCGGTAAGTTCTCACGGCCCTCCACCCTCCAGATCGGCGAGATAGACGTTATCGCTGAGCGTACCGGGATTACTACCGTGGGAGACTTCCGCCCCCGGGACATGGCCGCAGGCGGGGAGGGTGCTCCCTTGATACCGTACGTTGATTACGTCCTCTTTGCGAATCCCGAGAGAAGTCGGGTGTTGTTGAATATCGGTGGAATAGCAAACGTTACCTATCTCCCGGCGGGTGTGAATCTGAACGGGGTCAAGGCATTCGACACAGGACCAGGGAACATGGTTATTGATCGGATCGTGCAGGAAGTAAGTGGCGGGAAAAAACGCTTTGACGTGGATGGGACAATAGCCGCAAGGGGCGAGATTGACCAGAAACTCCTGCGTGAACTGATGGAACACCCCTTTATCCACAGGGAACCCCCCAAGAGCACGGGTAGGGAGGAGTTCGGGGAGTCTTTCGCGATCCGGTTGTTTAAAGAGGCCCGGAGACGAGGGCTTGGCCCGGAGGACTTGGTGGCGACAGTGACAGCATTCACTGTGGAATCGATTGTGGAAAACTGCCGCCGGTTCCTAGGACCTTTCGAGGAACTCATCGTCAGTGGAGGGGGAGCATGCAACCTCACGATCATGCGTTGGCTGGCCGAACGTCTCCCCGGAGTGAAGGTCACGACGACCGAAGAATACGGGATCCCGATCCAAGCCAAAGAGGCAGTCGGTTTCGCCATCCTGGCCTATCAAGCGCTGAAGAAAAGGCCCAACAACATCCCCGCCGCTACTGGAGCAAAAAGACCCGTGGTGATGGGGAAGGTCGCCTGGGGAAGGAAAAGATGGAGGAATTACAACTTTTAAAGGTGGGAGATCCGCGGGAAGTTGGGATGAATCCAAGCCGTCTTGGTTTGATAGACAAGGCCGTCAAAGAAGGGATAAAGCAGGGGACCTTTCCCGGAGCGGTCGTGTTAATCATGAAGTCCGGGATAATAGTGAAACACAGGAGTTATGGACTAGCGATGGCAGTGCCCACTAGGCGAAAGATGTTCCCTTCCACAATCTTCGACCTAGCTTCGTTAACCAAGGTCGTGGTCACGGTGCCCTTAGCCCTTATCTTGGTAGAACTGGGGGTGTGGACACTGAAGGACCCCATTGGGAGGTTCATTTCTGAGCTCAAAGGCGAGTGGGCCCGCAAGATTACAATTTGGCACCTTTTGACCCACACTTCTGGGTTTCCTCCTTGGGCTGCGCTTTATTCTCAGGGGAGGGGCAAAGAGGAAATCCTGGAGCTGATTTGTACTAACAAGTGGCCTTTGGTTTCACCAGTGTGTGGACCTGGAGAGCGTGTTATCTATAGCGATTTGGGATACATCCTATGCGGGGCTGCTATTGAGAAGGCTACCGGCAGCAGATTGGACTCCTTAGCCGCAGAATTGATCTTTGATCCTCTGGGAATGAGAGACACTCTGTTCAATCCTCCAAAAGACCTGAGAGACCGCATAGCGGCTACAGAAGATGATCCACGCCGCGGCGGTGTGCTTGTGGGCATTGTGCACGATGAGAACGCATGGGCTATGGGTGGAGTAAGTGGTCACGCCGGACTTTTCTCGACAGCTTTGGATTTGGCGATTTACGCTCAGATGTTGCTGAACCACGGTCATTATGGAAGCAAGATGGTTTTGTCACCCAATTCGGTTCGGCTTATGACTTCCCTCCAAACCGAGGGAATGAATGAACGGAGAGGGTTAGGGTGGCTCATTCAAGGCAAGAGCGCTGTTTCAGCTGGCGACCTGTTGTCAGATAAGGCCTTCGGGCACACGGGTTTCACCGGGACCTCTCTCTGGATCGACCCCGAGGATGAACTCGTTATTATATTGTTAACGAACCGCGTTCATCCATCCAGAAAGCACAGTGTGGGAGACATCCAGCGTCTGCGAGCCCTTGTGAACAACCTCGCTGCAGGAGCTATTGAGAAGAAACAACAAGGGAAAGGTTCATGAAAGTTGGGATGAGCTGTTTCGGTTGTAGGAAGATCACCCATATCGAGCGGGAACTGCGGGCGGCGGGGTGGGATTACCTGGTCTTCACCTATACCGAGACGGATCTCCTCTTCTATCAGGGACTGATGCGCCGGGCGTTCGCCCTCGCCCGGGACCTGGGGCTTGGGGTGTGGGCCGATCCCTGGGGGGCGGCGGGGGTGTTCAGCGGGGAGACGGCGAGCTGGTTCGTGTCCTATAACCCCGGTGCCTGGCAGGTGCGGGACGACGGGGTCCCGGTGCCCCACGCCTGTCCCAATGCCCCGGAGACGCGGGAGTTCATGCACCGCTGGATCGATGCCGTGGCGGCGGCCGGGGCAGAATGGGTGCTTTGGGACGAGCCCCATTTCTGGTCCCCCGGCGCGGATTACTGGCCCGGGGTCGGGGGTGGGGGACGCTGGGCCTGCCGCTGCCGCCGTTGCCGGGAAGCCTTCTTCCGGAGGTACGGGGAGGAGATGCCCGCGGAGCTCACCCCCCGGGTGGAGGAGTTCCGTCGGGATTCCATGGTCTCCTTCCTCCGGGACCTCATCGGCTACGCCGCCGAAAGGGGGTTGAAGAACGCCGTCTGTTGGGTCCTCCCCGAGCTCCTCCCCTCGGGGATCGCGCTGGAGGAGGTGGCGGAGATGCCGGGGGTGGATGTGGTGGCGGTGGGTCCCTACTGGCTCGCCGCGGACAGGACCCGCGAGGGCTTCTTCGTGCCCTACGTCCGAAAGGCCCTGGCTGAGTGTCGGAGGCACGGGAAGCCGTTGCAGGTTTGGCTTCAGGGATTCCGGGTGCCCCGGGGGCGGGAGGGGGAGCTCCTGGAAGCGGCGCGGGATCTCGTGAAATTCGGGGCGGAGTACCTGGCTATCTGGCACCACAACGGGATGTCATCGCTCCTCCCCGGGGATCCGGCTGCCCTGGAGCGGGTGATCGCGGGGATCGTGGACGTGGCTCGCCGCTCCTGATCCCTTCCGTCCCCCTATAATCCGAGCATGAAGACGGAAATGGGGGCGAGAGCATGGTCCGAGAGCTGATCGGGGAGCGCGAAGGGGAGAACTACGAACTGCACCGGAAGTACCTGAACCCCTACTTCGTGCGGGTGCTGTCCATCATCGGCTACGACGTGGTCTACGTGCGGGGGGAGGGGCCTTGGCTCTACGATAGGGAGGGCAACCGCTACCTGGACTTCCTTTCCGGCTACAGCGTCTTCAACCTGGGGCGAAACCACCCGGTGGTGAAGGCCGCCCTCATGGAGGTCCTGGAGCTCGACCGGCCGAATCTGGTGCAGATGGATTGTCCCCTTTTGGCCGGGATCCTGGCGGAAAAGCTCGTGGAGGTGACTCAGCAGGCCTACCCCGGACTGGACGCGGTCTTCTTCACCAACTCCGGGACGGAGGCGGTGGAGGGGGCGCTGAAGTTCGCCCGGGCCGCCACGGGCAAGTCCCGGTTCCTGCACCTGGAACACTCCTTCCACGGCCTCACCCTGGGGTCGCTTTCGGTGAACGGCGACGCCTACTTCCGGGACGGGTTCGGGGAGCTCCTCCCGGCCACCGCCATCCCCATGAACGACCTTTCGGCCCTGGAGCGTGAGTTGAGGAAGGGTGATGTGGCTTGCTTCATCACTGAACCCATCCAGGGAAAAGGGGTTTATGTCCCTGACGATGAGTTCCTCCCAGAGGCGCAAAAGCTCTGCCGAAAGCACGGAGCGCTCTTCATTCTGGACGAGGTACAGACGGGATTCGGCCGCACGGGGAGGTTCTTTTGCGGGGAGCACTGGGGGCTCGAGCCGGACATCGTCACCGTGGCCAAGACCTTGAGCGGGGGGTATGTCCCAGTGGGGGCGATCATTACCCGCAGGGAGATCCACCGGAAGGTTTTCCGCAATCTCGAGCGGGCGGTGGTCCACTCCAACACCTTCGGGATGAACGAGCTCGCCATGGCCGCGGGCCTGGCCGCGTTGAAGGTCATCGAGGAGGAGCGGTTGGTGGAACGGGCAGCGGAGATGGGGGCGCGGTTCATGGAGGGGCTTAAGTGGCTCCAGGAGAAGTACGAGATGGTGGCCGACGTGCGCGGGAAAGGGCTGATGCTCGGGATCGAGTTTGGCCCCCCGAGTTCCCTGAAGCTCAAGGCTGGCTGGAGGAGCGTGGAGACAGTAAAGAAGGGGCTTTTCGCCCAGCTCATCGTGATGGGGCTCATGAAGGAACATCGCCTCCTCACCCAGGTCTCGGCCCACGGGGTGAACATCATCAAGTTCCTGCCCCCGCTGGTGGTGGGGGAGGAGGAGATCGATTACGCCCTGGAGGCGCTTGACCACGTGCTTTCCGAGGCCCATCGGTTCCCCGGGGGGATTTGGGGGCTGGCGAAGGACCTGGTGCGGGGGGCGTTGGGAGCCCGCGCCTACCCGGCACCGGAGTGAGGCCATAGGCTTCTTGTAAGGGAAGGTTTGTGGCGCGTCACCCGTAATGCGTCACGGCCTGTCATTTTTGGCACCGGGGACAGAAGTAGGTGCCGCGTCCCCCGAGCTCGACCCGCTGGATGGGGGTCCCGCAGCGGGGACACGGTTCCCCCGCCCGTTGGTACACCCGCAAAAGCTTCTGGAAGCCGCCGGGGCTCCCCGATGCGTCCCGGTAGTCGGAAAAGGTGGTACCCCGGTGGGCGATGGCCGCCTCCAGCACCGCGGGAATCGCCTCCATGAGGCGCCGGACCTCGCCGGACCGGAGGGAATTCGCCGGGCGGCGGGGATCGATCCCCGCGGAGAATAGGATCTCCGCGGCGTAGATGTTCCCTATCCCGGCGATGTTCCGCTGGTCCATGAGCCAGAGCTTAATCGGTCGCCGGCTCGCTTTGAGGGCTCCAGGGAGCCAGGAGAGGTCCTTCAGGGGCTCGGGGCCGAGCTCAAGCCGGAGCTCCCGGGAGTATTCCGCGGTGGCCAGGCGACGGCGGTCCCGGAAGGAAAGGAATCCCTCGTCCAGGACGAACACCGCCCGCGCGCCATCGGCAGGGGATCCCTCCAGGACGAGCTGCCCCGTCATGCGGAGGTGGAAGACGAGGAATCCCCGATCCAGGGAGAACACGATGTACTTCCCCCGGCGCCGCACCCTTCGGATCTCCCGGGGAAGTCGCATCCCCGAAAGGGACGGCCGGAGCTTTCCGTCGACCACCACCGCCCGGACGATGGTCCTCCCCTCCAGGGGCTTAAGCCCCCGGACGATGGTCTCCACCTCGGGAAGCTCGGGCAGCGCGCACCTCCTCGTAGACTTCCAGGGTCCTTTCGGCCGCGGCCTCAGTGGATAGCTCCCGGGCCCGCCGTAGCGCCCCTTCCCGGAGCCTATCGCGCAACCTTCGGTCTTCCAGCACCTCCAGCATCGCCTCGGCGAATCCCACGGGGTCCTCGGGGGCGAAGATCCCGCTCACCCCGTCCTCCACCACCTCGGTGACCCCCATTTCCCCCAGACACACCACGGGGAGGCCCGCGGCCATGGCCTCGATCACCACCAGCCCCAGGGTCTCGGTCTTGGACGCGAACACGAAGACATCGGCGCCGCGATAGTAGTCGATGAGGCGCTTTCCCCGTACATAGCCTGCTAGGACCACACGCCCCGAGAGTCCCAGCCTATCTCGCTCCTCCACCAACGCCCGGAAGAAGGGTCCGCCGCCCACCATGACCAAATAGAGATCGTTCCTCTTTCTAACCGCCGCGGCGAAGGCAGAAAGGAGGAAAGAGAGGTTCTTTTCCTTGGCGATGCGTCCCACATAGAGAAACACCTTCGCCCCCGCCGGAAGCCCCAGCTCCGCCCGCAGGTCGTGCTCCAGGGGGCCCTCATAGAGGCGTAGGTTCACCCCGAAGGGGTACCGGTAGATCGGCCGCCGCACCCCGTAGCGGCGGAGCTCCTCCTCCATGGCACCCGATTCCACCGTCACCGCATCGCACCGGTTGCAGAAGGCGGCCACCAGGGCCTCGGTGAGCCGGCGCGGCGGGCGGAACGGAGGTGGGAGGTAGTGCCGGTAGATTACGTAGTGGGTATGGTACGTGTGCACGTGGGGGATGCGGAAGACCCGGGCGGCCCACAGTGCCAGGGTCCCCAGGGAGAATTCAGTGTGGGAGTGGACTATCTCCAGTTTGCGGAGGATCCGCCACGCCCGCGCTGGAAGTCCAAAAGCGATGCGGTGTTGGCGCTCGAACGGGAAGGGAACCGCGGGGAATCGGATCACGTTGGGTTTATCGCGGTGGCGGACGTGGACCCGGGGGCAGAAGATGTACACCTCGTGTCCCAGCCGCGCAAGCTCCTCGGCCAGGTTGTGGACGGTGGTGGCCACACCGTTTATCTGGGGCACGTACGTATCACTGAAAAGCCCGATCCTCATCGCACGTACACCACTTCACCCCCCAGAATGGTCATCTCCACCCCGATCTCCTCCAGCGGGGCCGTCCGGGGATCGGCGGAAAGGACCACGAGATCGGCCCGCCTCCCCGGGGCGATCTCCCCCAGCTCGTCCTCGGCGAAAAGCGAATAGGCGGCGCCGGCGGTGTAGGCGCGGAGGGCTTCCTCCAGGGGGATCCGCTGGATTTCGTGGGGCGGGGAGACGGCCCCCCGGAGCCCGTAGAGGGGGCCCATGGGCATCCCGTCCGATCCGAAGGCCAGGGGGATCCCGCGGCGATGGACCAGCGCGTGGGGATCGATGCGGGCGTCTCGCTCCGGACCGAGCCGTTCTTCATAGAGCTTCTCCGGGCCGGACCAGTTGACGACGAAATTGGGTTGCATGGAGGCCACGAGCCCCAGCTCCGCCATCCGGGCGAGGTGTTCCCCGGTGGGGAGCTCCAGGTGTTCGATGCGGTGGCGGTCGTATCGGGAGATCCCGGCCAACTCAGCCGCCCGGAGGACCTCCCCGATCGCCCGGTCCCCGATGGCGTGGACCGCCATCTGCAGCCCGGCGCGGGAGGCCTTACGCCACAGCCGGGCGAGCTCGCCGGCGCTCAGAAGCAGCGTCCCGGTGGTGCCCCCGTCCCGGTAGGGCGCGGTCAACGCCGCGGTACGGGCGCCGATGGAGCCGTCCATGAAGGCCTTCACTCCGGCAATCCGCAGGAGCTCTCCTCCGAAGCCCCGCTTAAGTCCGAGCTTCGCCGCTTCCTCCAGTAGCTCAACCGGGATATAGAGGAAAACCCTCGTTTTGAGCATCCCCTCCTCCAGGGCGCGGAGGTAGGTCCGCAGGTACTCAGGCTTGCCCGACATCTCCGCCACCGCGGTGACCCCGAGCTCGCAGGCATAACGCGAGGCCGCGGCGATGGCCTCGACCAGAGTGCTCCGGTCCGGGAGGACCGCCCCCAAGAGCGTCCAAGCCGCCTCTTCCCGGAGATGCCCCAGGGCGCGGTCCACCAGTTCCCCTTCGGGGTGGGAACAGCGGGCGAGGGCCAAAGTGTTACAGACCACCAGGTGGCCGTCCACGCGCACGGCACAGCACGGCTGGCGGGGAACGGCCCGGTCCAGATCGGACCTCTCCAGTAGTCGTCGCTCCGGCCACCGGGACTCGTCCCATCCCTGGGCCACCACCCACGCTCCCTGGCGTTCCCTGGCCGCCAGACGCAGCCGCTCCAGGGCCTCATCCAGGCTCTCCGCGCCGGAAAGATCCACGTAGAAGGTTCTCTCCAGGCCCACGCGCACGAAATGGGCGTGGGCATCGATGAACCCCGGGAGGACCGCTTTCCCCTCGAGGTTCAGGACCCTGGTGGTGGGGCCGGCCGTTCCCTCAAGATCGGCGGAACTCCCCACCGCCTGGATCACTCCACAGCGGATGGCCAGGGCATCGGCGTCCGGCACCGTGGGAAAGGTCGCGTTCCGCAGCAAAACGTCGGCGTACATCGGCCCGATTATAGTCCCCCCGGGCCCGATCCCTGCAGGAAGGGGGAGTCCGTGCTAGGATTGGGGCGTGGAGACAAAGGTATTTGAGCCTAGCCCAGAGGGCCTCGAGGAGGCGGGGGAGATTATCCGGAACGGTGGGCTCGTGGCCTTTCCCACCGAGACGGTGTACGGCCTCGGGGCGGACGCCCTCTCGGCGGAGGCGGTGGCGCGGATCTTCGAGGCCAAAGGGCGCCCCAGGTTCGACCCGGTGATCGTGCACGTGGCGGCCCCCGAGGAGGCGGAGGCCCTCTGGGCCGAGGTCCCTCCTCGGGCGCGGGCGCTCATGGAGCGCTTCTGGCCCGGCCCCCTCACCATCGTCCTCCCCAAGAGAGACGTGGTCCCGGATATCGTCACCGCGGGGCTTCCCACGGTGGCGATCCGCATGCCGGATCATGAGGTGGCATTAGGGCTCATCCGCGCAGCGGGACGCCCCATCGCTGCCCCCTCTGCCAACCGGTTCGGAAAAACCAGCCCCACCCATCACGAGCACGTGCTGGAGGAGCTTGGGGGACAGATCGAGGCGGTAATCGCCGCGGGCCCTACCCCGGTGGGGATAGAGTCCACGGTGATCTCGTTGGTGGAGGAGCCTCCCCGGGTCCTGCGCCCCGGGGGCACGCCCCTGGAGTTATTGCGGGAGGTGTTGGGGGACCTTAGGGCCGATCCGCCCCAGGTGAGATACGGTCCTGCCCCGTCTCCGGGTACCCTGAAGCGCCACTACATGCCGCGCACACCCCTGTATTTGCTTGAGATGGGGCTGCCGGAGGAAGGCTGGGAGGAACTCCCGCGGGAGCGGTGCGGGTACCTCGGGTTCACATCCGCCAAACGGGGATTCCGGGCCGGTGAGGTCCTCTCGGAGCGAGGGGACCTGCGGGAGGCGGCGGCGCGGTTCTTCGCGTCCTTGAGGCGCTTGGATGCCATGGGATTCGTAGCTATCGTGGCCGAGCCCGTGCCCGAGGAGGGTTTGGGGGTGGCGATCATGGACCGCCTGAAGCGGGCCGCGCAAGGCGTGGCGAGGCTGAACGAGCACTCGGTGTGGATAAAGCGGCGCTGAAGGAGGGGAAAATGGGAAAGCTCACGGGAAAGCGTATAGCGATACTTGTGGCTGACCTCTATCAGGAGCTGGAGTTCTGGTATCCGTACCTCCGGCTCCTGGAGGAGGGGGCCGAGGTGGTGGCGGTGGGGCCGGAACGGAGGGTCTACAAGAGCAAGCTGGGCTACCCGGCCAAAGCAGCCCTGTCCGCGGACGAGGTGGACCCCGGGGAATTCGATGCCGTGGTGATCCCTGGGGGCTACGCCCCGGATTACCTCCGCAGGAAAAAGGAGCTCGTGGAGTTCGTGCGCCGGATGGCGGAAGCGGGGAAGCCGGTGGCGGCCATCTGTCACGGCGGGTGGATGTTGTGTTCTGCCCGGGTGGTCCAAGGGAAGCGGGTGACCAGCGTCTCCGCCATCCGGGATGACCTGGAGAACGCCGGAGCGGAGTGGGTGGACGAGCCGGTGGTGGTGGACGGGAACATCATCACCTCCAGGATTCCCGACGACCTCCCCGCCTTCCTGCGGGAGATCATCTCCGCCCTCGCGGGGACACGATGATTTTGGCAAAGGCGCTTTTATTGAATCGGCATCAACCTACATCCCGAACGTACCCAAGGGGAGATGTGGAGGCTCCGGGACGAGCTGCACTTCTTTCAGGAGACGGGATACGATTACGTCGAGATCCCAGTGGATGCAGTGGACGTTACCGACAACTTCGGCCGCTTCGAGGAAGCGAGGCTCGCGGGTTACGAACAGTACAAACTGATCCCGTACCGTAAGCTGGTCGCCCTAGGCAAAGGGGACCTGCACCTCCCTCCGGGGTGGGGTGAGGTTCCCATTGAAGAGGGGCTCGCCTTGCTTAAAGATTATGAGGGGGTGATCGTCCTC
The DNA here is from genome assembly GCA_002375995.1 of Acetothermia bacterium UBA3571. Lineage (GTDB taxonomy): Bacteria > Bipolaricaulota > Bipolaricaulia > Bipolaricaulales > Bipolaricaulaceae > UBA3571. Next base: position 47,611 of record DFNI01000015.1, read on the forward strand.
GAGTATTACAACCAACGCTATCGCGATGAGGCCGCCGAGATCCTGGCACATGTGCGGCAAATGGTCTCCCGTCTCGCGCGGGTGAGGGTGGAGCGAACCCCTGACCAATGAAAAAGCGGGCCTAATTAAAACCTTTCCACGTCCACGGGCAGTACCAGGAACGAGAGCGACGTGAAAGGATTGGAGGGTGAACCACCGAGTTCCTGGGTGGCCCGGACGAGCTTCATTACTCTGCTGCACGGTTCCTGCCCTAACTTTAATCGCTTTCCGAAGAATGCGGTTAGGGATGACAATAGAGGTACGTCGCAGGAATATATTGCACCACCGGGCCCCGTAAGGGACCTACCCCTCAGGAAAGCTTCTTTGCTCGTTTGGGAGGCGCCATCTTCAACGCCCGGAACGTCGGCGTCGCCCAGCGGGAATCTCGCCTCAAAACTTGTACTTGAGCCCCATCCTTCTGGTTCTCTATCCCCACCACCAGTGCCTGGCCGGGGCGCGACAAAGGAAGTAAAGCGGTGCTCTCTTTGTCCACTAGGTCCAAGAAGGCTTGGAGCTCATCGGGAGCTCGAGAACGAGCCCTGCTGAGGCCAATTTCCCTTAAGAGAACAGGGGGGATCCCCATGTCGTCCACGCGGTTTCCGGACCAACCGCCTATCTCGGGTTGGGGTCAAAGTAACGTGGGGAGCAGGGCGTGTTTTTTTAGGTCCGTCCACAAACGCGTAGTTGACAAAAAATTTTTTGTCGGTAAATTTGTCGTGAGCATGTTCACCCTGAGGCCGGTTTGGGGGAAGGATTTCCTGGATCGGGAGCAGCTCCTGCACGAGATGGTGGCTACCCTGGCCTCCCCCGGCGAGCGTATGGGGTTCGCCCTGGTGGGGAAGCGCCGCATGGGAAAAACCTCCGTTTTCCTCGAGACGGTGCGTCGACTGCGGGTGCGGAAAAGTGTTGTTCCCGTGTACTTTTCCCTTTGGGAGCTCGTCGAATCCACCCCCGCCGAATTCGCCCGGGAACTCGTGCGCCATTGCCTCGAGGCCTTTCAGGAAAGCGGAGCCTTGCCGCTCAAAGTGAAAGCACGGAACCTGCTCACGGCACCCCTCGAACTCCTGCGCGACCTCCTCCGGGAGGTGCGGGTCTCGGTGCGGCTGCGCGAGGAGTTGGAGGTGCTCCTCATCCTCAGCCGGGAAAGGCGCGAGGAGCCAGGGGATCTCATCGCCCGTGCGTTCAGGCTCCCCGAGGACCTGGCTAAAGAAGCCGGGGTCCGCTGCGCCTTGTTTCTGGACGAATTCCCCTCCGTCCTCGAGTTGCGCCACAATGGCAAGGCCTTAGGGGAAGGGGTGGTGCGGCGGCTTCGCACCGAATACGAGCGGATGGAGGCCCTGATCCTCTCCATCTCCGGCTCGATCCGGAGCACCATGGAGGCGGTGGCCCTGGGGCCGGGGTCCGCCTTCTGGCGGCAGTTCATCGTGCGGGAAGTGGGGCCGCTCCCCGCGGCGGCGGTGCGAGAGCTCTTCCGGCGTAACCTGGGAAAGCCCCTGTCCGAGCGGGCGTTCGCCGCACTGTGGGAATTCACCCGGGGGATCCCGTTTTATGTCCAGTTCATCGGTCGGGAGCTCGCGCGGCGGGGCGGAAGAATCGGGGCCCGCGAGGTCGCGGATGCCGTGGAAGAGTTCCTGAACGAAGAGGGAAGCGTCTTGTTCCAAGAGGAGTGGGCCAAGCTCTCTCCCAAAGAGCGGAAGCTGGTCCTAGCCCTGGCTCAGGGCACTTCGTCCCCCTCGCGGATAGCCCGGACCATCGGGGAGACGCCCAACGCGGTGAGCCGATACCTCCAATACCTCGAGGACAAAGAGGTGGTAGAGCGGATACGCCCCGGCGTTTGGGCCATATCCGATCCGGTGTTCGCCCGTTGGCTCTCGCGGAAAGCCGAGGCCCTCGCCCGCGAGGTTTGAGTTGGGCTGCCCAAGCTCAGAAGGCAAGGGACACCAAAACCACGCCGCTTGTGGCGAGGGCCGCTCCCAGAAACGCCCAGGATGTTGGGCGCTCGCGCAAGAGGGCCACGCTGGCCAAGAATGCGAAGATCGTCATGGCCCCGCCTCGGATGGGAGTGAGGAGGCTCGCCTCCGCCAATCGCAGCCCCGAAAGCCACAGGATCCAACCCAGGAAAAAGCCGGTGGCCGCGGTGAAGAAAGCTATTCCAATCGCCGTGGGATCTATTCTGTTCCCTCGCCATGGATGGTTCAAAAGTGCCAGGAGCCCCCAACTCAGGATCGCCGTGATCACAAGCGTCAACTGGAATTCCACAGGGGACATGCCCCGATCCATGCAGTATTTGGCCGGTCCGGTCTCGGCCACGCCCCAGAGGACCGCTGCTCCCAAAGCCGCCAATCCGCTCTTCACGGAACCAGGACTCCCGCGGCCCCCTTTAGGGGAGATGAGGAAATATGCCCCGGCGACCACCAACAACGCCGCCAAAAAAGTGGTGGGCCGCGCGGGCTCGCCCAGGAAAATCACCGCCGTAGCCACTCCCCAGAAAGGGGCCGTATTGGCCAACGCGGCGGCTCCATGGGCCTCCCCCCGCTTGAGGGCGTACATGTAAAGGAGCGTTCCCAAAAAGGAATCGATGAGGCCCGCCAGGGCGGCCATCCCGATAAGGGTGGGCTCCGCAAAGCGGAAGGCCCCAGTGATGATCCCATAGGGCACGGCGAAAAGGAGCGCGAATGCGGCCCGCACCACGGCATAGTGGACGAGGTGCATCCGCGCAAGGCCCAGCTTAGAGACCACCTGAGCCACTCCCCAGCTGAGGGCCGCTCCTATGGTGAAAAGTACTGTCAAATCGGTTTGCATTCGCGGGAGATATTAGGTTTAAATTTCCCGCAGGCGCAGAAGGCCCAAGAGCAGTTTCCCTGCGACCTCGCGGCGGTACCAGTCGGGGCCCCGCACGTCGGCGATGGGGCGTGTAGCCGCGAATAGCTTCGCACATAAGGGCTCGAGGTCCTCGCGGGAAAGCCTTCGCCCCCGGAGCTTTCCCTCCACCTTTCGGGGCCGGACTACCGTGGGCGCCACCGCCCCCAGGGCGAGCCGGGCCTCCCGGATGACCTCTCCCTCGAGCCAGACAAGAGCCCCTAGGGAAAGGACCGCGATGTAGAGGGCCCGGCGCCGGCCCACTTTGTGGAAATACGCCCGGGGATTCCCCTCGGGGAATGGGATCCAGAAGCTCACGATGAGCTCCCCCTTCTGCAAGGCCGTCTTCCCCGGTCCCAGGATAAACTCCTCGATGGGAATGGACCTTTCGCCGTCCGGCCCCACCAAATTTACTTGTGCCTCCAGGAGGTACAGGGGTATTAGGCTGTCACCAGCGGGGGAGGCGTTGGCCACGTTCCCCCCGATCGTCCCCATCTCCCGGATGGCCGGGGCCCCCAATTTCTCCAGCACCAGCTTGAAGATCGGGAGGCGCTGGGAGAGCTCCGAGCGGAGGAGCTCAGCATGGGTAACCGCTGCCCCCACCTCGGCACCCCCGGCGCGGATCTCGATCCCCTTGAGCTCCGGGAGCTCGCCGATGTAGACAAGGAACGGCGGATTCCAAAAACCTTTGCGGATTCGCACGAACGCGTCGGTTCCCCCGGCTAAGGGCATTCCCCCTTCCCTCACGTACTCCACCGCTTCGGTTAAGTCCTTGGGTTTGACGATTTCCACCGGCCCTGTTTTCTTCATTTCCCACCCCTTCGCGCGATCCAAGCTTGTATCACCATCCCTCCGCCGGCAACCGAGGGGAAGCCAGCCCGGGGACCAAGGAAAGCCAGGGATCCAGGGGTTCGGAGGGGCCAAGGTAAACAAACCAACACCGCAAGATCCGGTCTTCCCCGGGCTTCAGCGCGAAACACCGCTCGATCCCCACGTGTCCGCCCTCCTCCCCCGCGTCCCAGATGGCAATGGGGTCGCTTGAGGTAGCCAGAATCGCTCCCCTTCCGGGGCTCTTTACTTTTGCCCAGCCGGAGACTTCGTAGAACGCGTGGAATTGGGATCGGACCCGCACATGCCCCGGGCTCTCGATCACAGCCTCGCGGCGATCTCCCCCCGGGGATAGGAATCCCGTGAATCCTCCGCCGAGACGGCGCGGCCGCCCGTAATTCCCCACCCGAAGCTGGACAAACAAGATCCCTGGTCCCACGGAGGCATAGAGGACCTCCACGTCCAGGTCCTCCAGGCCTTCTCCCTTCGGTTCACACCTGAGGCGCACCCCCGCGGCCTTTACGCCCCGGAGTTCGCCCTGCCAAATCTCTCCGCGGAATTCCTCCTCGTGGAGCTTGCCGGGCCAATTCCATTCGTCCACGGAAAGCTCATAAAGGAAGGGATGGATCCCCCCGAACCAGGGCGAGAGCCACGCGAAGGCCCGCGGCTCCGGGAACGCTGAGAAGAGTTGCTCCACATCCTTTTCCCTCCAGGAGACGAGCCCGCCGGCGAAGGAGGGAACCAGGGTGAATTCGCTTTCCCCTGCCCGAATGAAAAAGGCGTCTTTCCCCTGGGCCTCCGTTGCTCCCGCTTTCGGGGCTTCAGGGGGAAGGAACACCGCCGGCCAGGGGAACTGCCTTTCCTCCCCCATGCCCCGCAACACCAACTTCCCTAAAGAAGCCCGCCTTTTCCGAACCCTCTTCCAGTTGGCCCGCAACATCGCGGGCGTCCCTGGGGTCACGTTGGAGACCTTGAACTCCCGGGGCGCGGCCTCCATTCCCTCGGGCGGCTCGAGCGCCAGGGACCCGGAGAAGGGGCGGCCCCTGGCGGTTCGCACTGTAAAAACCAACTCCCCTTCTTTCCCCACCAAGAGAGGTCCTGGCGGATCCACCCAGACGAAGGGCCGGGGAGCCTCCGGCACCACCGAGGCGCCACTTATCTCCGCCCAGATGGTCCTCACGGTCTCGAAGTTTCCGGGCCCGAGGTAAATCGCGTACCTGCTGGCTTCCACTTCCCCTCCGGGCGGGATCTCCAAGGTCTCGGTTTTCCACGACCAGCCCCACTCACAGTCCCATTTGACCTCTGTCGCCGGGATCAACCCGATCGTCCAGCCCTCGGTTTCCAAGGCGAGCCAGCCTTCCGCGAGCTCGCTGGGGAAATCAGCCTCTCCCCGGGGGAAAGTTCCCAAGAGGTCGCGGATGAGACCGTCCTCGGTGCGGAAGGCCACCCGCCAAGGGAGACCCGGCAGATCCCAGTGGTAGAGGGAGAGCTTGAGGGATATGGGGTCGTCGCGACGGGATGAGAGCCGATGCGAAACCTCCAGGACCTGGCCCGGGTGGATGAGGATCTCCTTGCGGACGCGGATCCCCGGGAAGCGGCCGGATTGGGCCTCCAGCCATAAGCTTACCCCTCCCCGTTCCCTTCGGATCCCGAGCGTCCACTCCCGTTGGGCCAGATCCACGGGGTAAAACGGGGGGCCCAACTCCTCCCCTTGGCGCATGAGGGGATGAGCTTCACCGTAGCGGAAGAAAACCAGTCTCCCGTCCCGGGCCCTCGCTTCCAGCCAACCGGCGTCCCCGGCCACCACGGCACGATCCCCGAGGAGGCAGCCCGCCACCTCTCCCGGGCCCCGGACGAGGAGGGGAACAGGGGGCATATCATATGATCCTCCGTCCCGGAGCTCTACGGTTCCCGAGAGCACGTATCCCCCGGAGGAGGACACGACCTCGAGCTCCAAGGTTTTCGTCTCCCGTGACGAGAGGGAGAAGTCGAACGAGCGAGGCCTCAGGTCTGAGACCCCGTCGGCGGAGAGGTGAATCCTCCCGGAGAGGGGGTAGCTCGTGGGGTTCGTGAGGAAGAGCCGGATCACCGCGGGGGTATCGGGCCGAATGACCGGGGGCTCAGGGCCAGCAGAGAGTTCCAGGGGAGGTCTGGGGCGTATTCCGCTGGCGAGTTCCAGGGCGCGCCCTTGGGAAAGCAAAGAGAGCCTTGCCGCCGGGGCCGGGCGTCGCGGGTCGGATTCCAGTAGAGACGCCACGCAACGATGAGTACCGGCCCGTTCCGCTCCCGGTTCCAGGGAGACAAGCTCCCCTCCCGAGATCTCTATCCTGGGGTCGCCGCGGGCGAAGACGGCCACAACCAAAGGCTTTTCACCCTTGTTTTCTAGCCTCCAGTGGACGTCGAAGGGAAGGATGGAGTGAGGACTCCCGGGTTCGGTCCAGAGCTCGGCCGAAAAGCGGGGGGAAATTAGGGCACAGGGCCTTTTGGCCTCCCGGTCGATGACGACCTCCAAGAGACCCCCGGCCCGCTCGAACCGGTACCGGTAGACCCCTCGGCCCCGCCATTCCTCCCGGTCCTCCTCAAGGGAGATCTCCCGTCTGAGGCACTCGAGCCACTTAGCATTCCCCAAGAACTCCTTCACCCAGGAGTTCCCCAGCACAGCTGGGAGGAAGTTTTCCATCCGCACGTTCGTTCCCGGCACCCAGAAGAACCCCAGGCTTTTGTAAAGCCCGATGGCCCGCTCGTTCCCGGACCAGGTGTTCAGGGAGACGTAGGGGGCGCCGCGCCGGATGGCCTCCTCCAGCACGCCCAAAAGGAGGCGCTTCCCGATCCCTCGGCCATGATATGCCGGATGGACGTTCAGGAAACCGACGTAGAGGGCACCGGGGTCGCGCCAATCTCGGGTGAGGGTGCAATAGCCCAGGATCTTCTCTCCCTCCGCGGCCACGAGATCCAGGATCGGGGCTTCTTCAGCACGATTCCGCAAAACCCGTTCCGCGGTGTAGGGGATCCCCCCGGTGAAGGTACCGGGCCAAGCGGCGTCGGAGGCGTTGAGGAGCTCAGCGACCCCCGCGGCATCCTCCTCCCGGAACGGACGGACTTCAATCCCTCCCATGCCTTCCCCTTGTGAAGTATTCTACGCTCTGGGTGTCACCAAGCGAACGATCAGAGGGAGTGCGGCTCCCTTCCCTGCAGTTCTCCTCCAACGGCTGCTAGGGAGGCCTCGTCGTCTATATCCAGGGTTACCCCGGGATCGTCCACTGGGATGAGCTCGTAGTCCCCGGAGATGAGCCCCCGGGCGCCGATGTCCCCCCGGAGCCCCAGGAGCCGGGGCCGAAGTTTTGCAGGAAGGTACACCGGGAACCCCCGCTGCCCCCGGTAAATCGGCGCCGCGGGGCGCCCCTTGGCCCGGGAAAGGACCGCCAGCGCCGCCTCCCGGGGGACCAGGGGCATGTCCCCCAGGAAAACGAGCATCCCCCCGTCCACATGTCGGGCCGCAAGCCTGAGGGAGCTCCCCATGCCCTCTTCCCAACCTCGGTTTATGAGTACCTCCCAGCGAATTCCGTGACGCGTGACGCGTGACGCGTGACGGGAACTTCCGTGACTGGTAACGCGTGACGCGTGACGGGTAGAAGGAGGGAAGGAAGGGAGGCGGAAGAGCTTCTTGAGGATCGTGTCGGCGTGGGCGCCGAGGACGATGAGGCGCCTCCCTACCGGAAGGCTCTCCACCAGGTCCAAGGTCCACGCGAGGAGGGGCTTTCCCCGGAAGGGGAGGAGGAGTTTCTGGGTTCCCATGCGCCTTCCGGCCCCGGCAGCCAAGACAACCGCCGTGACGCATGACGGATGACGGGTAATGGGAACTGCCGTGACGGGTTGGGAATGGTGGGGTTGCTCTGGGGGGCAGACATTGTGCCTCATGACGTTTTCGCGTCACCTCGGATGTATTCCGCGGCCAAAAGCACCGCCTCCACGATCTGCTGGTACCCCGTGCAACGGCACAGGTTCCCCGAGAGCCATGCCCGCACTTCTTCCGGCGTGGGATCCGGGTTCTCCTTGAGGAGAGCGTATGCGGCCATGATGAACCCCGGGGTACAGAAGCCGCACTGTACCCCCGCGGCCTCGATGAAAGCCCGCTGAATCGGGTGGAGTTCCCCGTTTTGGCTTAAGCCCTCGATGGTGAGGACCTCCTTTCCCTCCACCTGGATCGCCGCGGTGAGGCAAGAAAGGCGGGGCTTCCCGTCCACGAGCACGGTGCAGGCCCCACACTCCCCCTCGCCACATCCCTCCTTGGTGCCCGTGAGCCCCAGGTCCTCCCGGAGGAGATCGAGCAGCCTCCTCCCGGGGTGGGTTTCGACCTCCACCTCGCGACCGTTCAGGATGAACTTAATCCTCATATCCCGTGGGCGAGAGTATACGTTCCACCGCGCCCAAATCCGGCGGCACCCTCAAGGGCTCCCCGGCAGCTTGCAGGGCCCCCTCGGGGTTCTTGAGCCCCGATCCGGTGACCACGATCGCCGCCCGCGCCCCCTCGGGAACAGTCCCTTCCCGCATGAGCCTGAGGAGCCCCGCGTAGGACGCCGCCGCCGCCGGCTCGGCGAACACCCCCGCCTTCCGCGCCAGCTCCCCCACCGCCCCGATGATCTCCTCGTCGCTCACGGTGATAAACCCCCCGCCGGTCCGCTCCACATATGTCACCGCTTTCACCACGTCCTTGGGGTTGCCCACGCGGATGGAGTCGGCCAGGGTCTCCGCGGGCTCCTCCGCGGGAAGGATCGCTTCACCCCGCTTCATCCGGGCGAAGGCGTGGGCCACCGCCGCCGCTCCCTCCGCCTGCACCCCGTAGACCCGCGGGACCCCCTCCGCCAGCCCCAGCTCCGCGAGCTCCAGAAAACCCTTGCAGATGCCCGAGATCACCGAGCCATCCCCCACCGAAACGAGGACGTAATCCGGGACCTTGCCCCCGAGCTGCTCCCAGATCTCATAGGCCCCCGTTTTCTTTCCCTCGGCGTTTATGGGGGAGACCCCGTCGGAGCGATCGTACCAACCGAAACGGTCCCGGGCCTCCTCACACAGCTTTTGGGCGTGGGAGTAATCCCCTTCCACCGCGAACACCGTGGCCCCGAACGCGAGGAGCTGTGCGATCTTGGGGCGAGGCGTCTTTTCGGGGACGAAGATGTACGCCGGGATCCCCGCCGCGGCGCAGAACCCCGCCACCGAGCTCGCGGTGTTGCCGGTGGAGGCACAGGTGAGGGCCGCCCGCCCGAGGTACCTGGCCGCGGCGATCACCACCGCCGTGGCCCGGTCCTTGTAGGAGCCGGTGGGGTTCAGGGAGTCGTCCTTGATCCACAGGGCCGAAAGGCCCAGCTCCGCCGCCAGCTCTGGCCGGGAGTAAAGCGGGGTCCACCCCGCCCGGAGGTCCACGGCGTACTCGAAACCTATCGGCAACAATTCCTCGTACCTCCACAGGGAAAACCTCCGGGTCTGGGCGAAGCTCAGGGGGGATAACTTCCGGGACAGGGCCCCGTAGTCGTAGAGGACCTCCAACGTGCCCTTGAGCGGCCCACAGTCCGGGCAGAAATAATCGTGCTCCCACGGTCCGTACTCCCGTCCACAACTAACACAACGAAACGCTCGGGGCTCCCCCATACCGTTCAGCTCCCTTCTCCGTAGGTGGGGATATATTGCAGCGAATCCCGGGCCCCCGCGAGGATCACCGCCATCTCCGCCGCAGCCCGTAGGTCCAGTTCCCCCGCGAACTCGCCCGCCTCTTCGAGTTCCACCGCGGAGAAGTCCGAGGAGATCTTGAACTTCGTGACGCGTGACGCGTGACGCGTGACGGAAAGGATGTAGCCGTCGGAGGTCCTTTCGAGGATGTAGAGGGTGTCCCCTTCTTTGCGGTAGATCTTCTCCCCGGTGATGTGGAACGCGTTTCCGCCCTCGGAATAGATGTCCTCCAGGCGCAAAAAGAGCCGCGGCTTCTCCTTCGCCGGGTCGCCCCGGTGGACGCAGAAGGTGGCGCAATTGCCGCATTCGTTGCAGAAATCGTCGATGTGGAGGATCTGGCGGCGCTGCTCCACCCGGAAGGGCTCCCGCCGCACCACCTCCAGCTTCCCCTCCCGAGGGGAAACCACCGGCACCTCCCAAGCCACGGGCTCCACGTAGTAGACCACGTTGGCGCGGTTGGGACATACCTCGACGCACTTGTCGCAGAGGAGCGAACACTGGAGGCACCGCAGGGCCTCCCTTTTCGCTTCCTCGGGCCCTATTTCTGGGACGGCGGGTTCGAAACCGCGCCCGCGGGCGTGGCCGGGGACCACCGGGAGCTCTTTTCTGGCCCGGATCCGCTTGAGCCCCCCGAGCTCCTCCTCGGATAGCTCCGGACGCGGGATATCCGGGAGCGCAAACGGAATACCGAGATCCGTGCAGATGGCCTCCGCGGCCCGCATCCCCCATCCGGCGGCGGAGATGATGGATTTCACCCCGGGAGCGACGTCCCCGGCGGCGTATACCCGCTCCACCGACGTCCTCCCCCACTCGTCGGCCACTATCTCGCCGCGCTCGGCCGCCACCGCGCTCCCCTTCAGGAACGAGAGGTCCGCCTTGAGTCCGGTAGCGAAGATCACCGCTTCCACCGGGACCTCGAACTCGCTCCCCGGTATGAGCACGGGCTTGCGGCGGCCATCGGGCCCGGGCTCCCCCAGCCGGTTCCGCACCAGCCGCAGGGCCACGACCCTCCCCCCCTCGGCCACGATCTCCGCCGGGGAGGCTAACTCCTCCACGCGGACCCCTTCTTCGAGGGCTTCCTCGAGCTCCTCGGGGGAGGCGGGCATCTCGGCGCGGCTCCTGCGGTAGTAGATGGTCACCTCGCCGCCCTCGCCCAGAAGCCTCAACGCCACCCGGGCGGCGTCCATGGCGGTATCTCCTCCTCCGATCACCGCCACCCGCTTCCCCAACGCCGGCCGCTCTCCGGCCCTTACCCGGCGGAGGAAGTCCAACGCTGGGTAGACCCCCCGGGGAAGGGCCCCATCGGGATCGATCCCCCGGATGAGGGGAGCGGCGTCTTCCTGAAGCCCCGCCGCGATGACCACCGCATCGAAGCCTTTCTCGAGCAATCTTTCCGGGGGCTCCGTGACCGGGGAGTTCGTGCGGATCTCCACCCCCAGCGAACGGATGAACTCGATATCAGCTTCGATCACCTCGTCCGGGAGCCGGAACGGCGGGATGAGCCACACCGTCCCCCCGGCACGCTCCCGGGCCTCGAACACGGTCACCTCCACCCCGTTGAGGGCCAGGAAGTAAGCCGCGGAAAGCCCCGCCGGGCCGGACCCGATCACCGCTACTTTCCGTGACGCGTGACGCGTGACGCGTGACGGGGAACGCTTCCCCAGTTGGAACGCGGCGCGCTTGAGGGCCCTGATCTCCACCGGCGCCTCGTAGTCGTTCCGAGTGCAACGGGTGCGACAGAGGTGAGTGCACACGTGGCCCGTGATCCCGGGGAAGGGGTTTTTTGAAAGAATCACCTGAAGGGCCTTGTCGAATTCCCCTTTCGCGATCCAATAGCAGTACTCCGGCACATCCTGGGCCACAGCACATTGCTCCACACACGGCGCAACGACACAGTCGAAGAATTCAAGCCCCGATTCCACTTTAGGGGATCCGAACCGGAAGTACCGCTTCTTGTAGCGAGGATCTTTGAGGGATTTCAGGGCGAGCTCCTCCAACGCGGAAAGCCCCTCCCGGGAGTACTCCGAAAGCGACCCCGCTTCGGCCTCGCCCATCGCCCGCTCGAGCTCCTCGATGTACTGCCGGAATTTCCCGTAGCCTCCAGGCTTAAGGAGGTCGGAGCAGACCGTCACCGGCAGGGCTCCAGTGCGGAGCACTTGGGCCACGTTCAGGGCATCCACCCCGCCGACGTAGGAAACGTGGAGGTCCCCCGCGAACTCCTGCGCGAGCTTCCAGTAAAGGTTCACGGTGATGGGGAAAAGCGCCCGCCCGGACATGTACATCTCCTCCCCGGGAAGCGCCCCCTTCCAGTTGTCCACCGCCAGGGTGTTGGTGAGCTTCACCCCAAAGGTGAGCCCGAGTTTTTTCGCCAGCTCCTTCAGGTTCCAGATGATCTTTACTGCATCGTCCCACTGGAGGTCTTTTTCAAACGATTCCCGCTTGAGCTTCACCTCGGTGAATCCCAGGACGTCGTGGAGGATCCGGGAGACTTCCTCGTAACCGAGCAGCGTGGGATTGAGCTTCACGAAGGTATGTAGCCCCCGCTCCTCCATGAGGTAGGCCGCGATCCGCTCGATCTCGTCCGGGGGACAGCCGTGCATGGTGGAGAGGGTCACGGAGTTCACGATCCGGGAGGGGATCTCGATGTCCGCGAACTCGGGGAATTTCTCCCGGATGATCCCCTGGACCTCGGCGAGCTCGGAGGAAGCGTCCTGGAGGCGGTCCATGAACCGCACCATGGGGGGGCTCGTGATCCCCTCGAGATCATAGCCCACCGACATGTTGAAGATGGTCTCGAAGGGAAGCTCCTCGAACCCCAGGAGGCGCCGCAGGATGTGGACCAACGCCCAGGCGTTGATGTATTCCCACGCGGACTGATCCAGTTTCAGTTCCTGGGACCACTCCACATTGTAGCCCTCGTCCTCCATGTCGATGCAGGGACGGGGGATCTCGAGCTCGTCGAGGATCTGGACGGTCTTGAGCTCGATGAACCGGGCACCACACAGCCAGGCGGAGAGGATGTTCTGCGAAAGCTGCGTGTGGGGCCCCGCGGCGGGGCCTACCGGGGTCCCGAGCGGCTCCCCCAGGAACTCGGTGCGGTAGGGCGCATCCGCCCGGGGCCGGAAGAACAACGTCTCGGGGATCCCGAATATCGACCGCCTCCCTCGGAACTCGGAAAGGATCCAGCGCAGGTGCACTTCAAACGGCTGCGGCCGCATCACATCGGACATCACGCCCCTCCATCAAAGCCGATTCCACAACGCCTCCGCCGCCTCCCTCGCCTTGGCCATGGCTTCGTCCTCATCCACGTCCACCAATGCCCCGCCCCTCAACAGCACCTTCCCTGCCACGATGACCGTCTCCGGCAGAAGGCCCTCCGAGATCCCAGCGAAGAGGAGGTGCGACAGCAAGTTCCCCTCGTTCAGGGGGGTGGGCGGCCGGTAATCCCAGATAACCACGTCCGCGGCGTAGCCCTCGGCGAGCTTTCCGAAGGGGAGCCCGAAGAACTTCCCCGCGAGCTCGTAGTTGTGGCCTATGATCGCCAGGAGCTCGCCATCGCCCAGCACCGTGGGGTCCCCCGTGGCATGGTGGGCGAGAAGCCGTGCCGAAAGGAGCTCCCCCAGGATATCGGCACCGAACCCGTCGGTGCCGATGCCCACCTTGATCCCCCGGGAGAGCATCTTCACCACCTGGGCCGCGCCCACGGCGTTGTTCATGTTGGAGCGGGGGTTGTGGACGATGCTCGCGGGACGCTGGGAGAGGAGCTCCAACTCCGCCCCGGAAAGCTGGATCCCGTGGATGAGGAGGGTGCCCTCTTTGAGGATCCCGAATTTATCCAGGCGTTCGGCGGTGCGCATCCCGTACTTCTGGAGCGCGTCCACGGGGTCCTCTTTTCCTTCGGCGAGGTGGATGTGGAAAGGAAGTCCCAAGGGCTCCGCCGCGGCGGCCGCCTTCTCCAGCGACTCATCCGAGAGGGTGAAGGACGCATGTAACCCCATGTGGGCGGAAGCGAGCTCGGGGACGAGGTCCTCCTTGGCGAAGCGGACGTTCTCCGCTATCCCCAAGTCCCGCTCCTCCATCCCACCCCGGTCGGTCACCTCATAACATAGATCGCACCGCATCCCGAGTTCGTCGGCCACCGCCCGCTTGATCGCCGAAAGCGACCCCTCGATGGCCGCGGGGGAGGCGTGGTGGTCGAAGATCGACGTTACCCCGCGCCGCAGGTGCCAGATCCCCCCCACCAGTGCGGAGATGTAAACGTCGTCCAAGGTGAGGGACCGATCCAAAAGCCACCAGAGCTGCTCCAGGATCTCCCGGAAGCTCTGGGGGGAGAACTTCTTCAGGGGGATCCCCCGGGCGAGGGAAGAGTACAGATGCCCGTGGGCGTTCACGAGCCCCGGAGTGACGAGCTTTCCCTCGGCGTCGATGACCTCCGCCCCGGGGACATCGGGAGGCGCGCCACCCCCTATCGCCCCTATCCTTCCCCCATCGAGGACGAGATACCCGCGCTCGATGAAGGTCCCGCTGAAATCCGCTAAGGCCGCGTTGCTTATGATCGTCGCCATATTGGGTCATTCTACCCCGCCGTTGCGTTCGGGGTAGCAAAAGAAAAGGGGGCCACCCCTTTACAACGCGGAGATGACCCCCCTCACCATGGCTCGATCACTCCTCGGGCTCCCCCGGCCAAGGACCGACGACGCCCTCCACCGCCCACTGCATGGTGACCAGGGTCTCGTAGGAAGGCCAGGTGCCATCGGGGATGCGCAGGTTCCCTTTCCGGTCGTACACCGGGCCCTGGAACGGGTCGAAGGTAATCCCCGGATCGCCGAACTGCGAGTGGCGGATCATCACGAGGTCGTAGACGGAGATCTTCCCGAAGACGGGATGATCGACCACATAGGCCTTGAGCTCGTCCTCCCAGGCGGGGTTGATGGGCACCCCGAAGTCGGCCCCCATCTCCACCGCGCCCTGGGGAAGCGTCCACCAGTAGTCCACGTGGGCCAGGTTCTCCGTGGTGTAGATGCCCTCGTGGACCTTCACGAGGAAGTCCTCGTAGATCTTCTCCCAGTGCACCAGCTGCCCCGAGACCACGTAGTCGGGGGCGAACTTCAACATGGGGGAGTAGTGGGCGAAGGAGGGGAGGCCGTTCTCCGCCGCCACCTGGACCACGGTGGGGGAGTCCTCGGTGAACGCGAACACATCACAGCCTTCCGCGATCAGAGCCTCGGTGGCCTCCTTGGCCGCCGCGGGGTCGTACCAGGAGTAGATCCAGCGCACGTGCACCTCGGCGTCGGGGTTCACCTCCCGGACCCCGAGGGTGAAGGCGTTGATGTGGCGCTTGAGCTCGGGGATGGGGTGGGCCGCCACGTACCCCACCTTTCCGCTCTTGGTCAATGCCCCGGCCATGAGGCCGTTGAGGTAGTAGACCTGGTAGAAGTCGGCCATATAGGTGGCCATGTTCTTGTAGCGCTTGAACCCGGAGCAGTGGGCGAAGATGATGTCGGGATAACGCATGGCAGCCTCCAGGGTCCCGTCCATGAACCCGAAGCTCGTGGTGAAGATGACATTGCACCCCTGGGCCACCAGCCGGTCAATGATGGCGCCTTCTTGGCCCTCGGGCACCGACTCCACGTACACCGTCTCCAGCCAGTCGAACTTCTCGTCCACGATCCGGCGCGCGAGGTCGTGGGCGTGGGTCCAGCCATAATCCCCAATGGGGCCCACGTAGATGAACCCCGCCTTAATCTTCTCGGCCCCTAAGGTCACCAACCCCAAAAGGAGCACCACCGCCGACAAGAGAATAACTTTGCGCATCCTTTCACCCCCTCCTTGGGATTTGAAGCTTGTTCCTGGGATCTTTCCTCCCGGTATCACCTCCCTCCTTCAGCGCTGTCCCCGCACATACGGGAGTCCCAACGCTGCCGGGGCCCCCCGCCTCACCTTCCGGAGCCCCGCCACGGCCAATACCAGTATAGCGAAGGCGTAGGGCATGAGCTTGAGGAACTCCGGCGGGAACCACCGCTGCAGCCGGTAAGCCAGATGGTAAAGGCCGCCGAAGAGCACCACCCCGCCCACCGCCTGCAGGGGGTCCCACGCGGCGAAGATGGTGAGGGCGATCACGATCCACCCCATCCCCGCCGTCATCCCCTCGGTCCAAGAGGGACGGTACTCCACCGACAGGAACCCTCCCGCCACCCCGGCCAACACCCCCCCGAAGACCACACACAGGTACCGCACCGCGAACACGTTGATCCCCATGGCATCGGCGGTGGAAGGGGATTCCCCCACCGAACGGATCACGATCCCCCACCGGGTCTTGTAGAGGACGAACCAAAGGACCGCGGCCAAAACCAGTCCGATGTAGGTGAGGTAGCTGTGGTCACGGAAGAGCGCCGGGCCCAGGATGGGAATGTCCCCTAAGCCGGGGATGGTGGCCTTGGGGAGGGGATTCCGCAGGGAGATCCCCACCCACGAGGTCCCAAGGAGCCCCGAGAGCCCCAAGCCGAAGATGGTCAACGCCAGCCCCGAGACGTACTGGTTCGCCCGGAGGGTGATGGAGAAGAAGGCGTGGATCAGGGCCGAAAGCCCCCCCACGGCCGCCGCGGCCAGGATCCCGAGCCAGGGGTTCCCCGTAGATTGAGCCACGGCGAAGGCCGAGAGGGCCCCGAGGATCATCATCCCCTCTACCCCGAGGTTCACCACGCCCGCCCGCTCGGCGTAGATCTCCCCCAGGGTCCCCCACA
>DFNI01000015.1:64113-64248 GCA_002375995.1 Acetothermia bacterium UBA3571
GATCTCCCCCAGGGTCCCCCACAAAAGTGGCGTTCCGTACGCCAGGGCCCGCCTTAGCGTATCTACGATCCAGCTTTCCCAGCCCATCCCTTCCCCTTGCCCACGAACCTCACCCGCCAGTAGAGCAGGAATTCC
>DFNI01000015.1:64596-64853 GCA_002375995.1 Acetothermia bacterium UBA3571
GATGAGGAAGAAGAGGATCATCCCGTTGAAGACGTTGGTGATCTGGAAGGGCATCTGCAGGGTCACCTTGATCTCGTCCCCCGCGGCGAAGATGAGCCCGAAGAGGAGCGAGGTGATGATGGCCGCCATCGGGCTTCCCCGGGCGAGCCAGGCCACGATGATGGCGGTGTACCCGTACCCCAACGAGACGTGGTCCGGCTCCAGGAGGCGGTGGTGGATCCCCGCTACCTCCCCCACCCCCGCCAGGCCCGCCAGCC
>DFNI01000029.1:0-754 GCA_002375995.1 Acetothermia bacterium UBA3571
CCCCCGGCCTCCACCTTGAGCTCCCCGCCCCCCTCCAGGGGAACCTCCACGGTGAAGCCCCCTCTCACCCGTGCCATCGTTCCTCCTCGTCCCAGGGATCCTCATAAAGCCGGCGCCGGTCGTAACGCCGGCTCCCGTGCCAGAAGAGGACCCGCACCGGCCAAGTGATCGCCGCGAACGCCGCCGCCAGGACCACCGCCAAAAAGACGAGGGGGACCAGGGCGAGGATGAGCCCCAAGACGAACGCCACCACCGGCACGGCGATGGCGATTCCAAGTAGGGCCGCGAACACCCCCGCGGTGACCCCGGCGGTCCCGCCCACCCCGCTCCACACCGCCCCCAACACCGTGCGGGTGATCATCACGGGGAGGCCGAACAGCAACCAGAGGGGGAGGAGAAAGGAACGGCGTATGCGATGTGGAGTGTATGACCAGCTCGCCTCCCGCCTTATCCACCTCATCCCTTCACCTCCTCTCCCACCCGGGAGTCGGAATCTACCTCCAGAGACTCCTCATACTCCACGCGCTCGATGCGGCAGCCGGGGCCGAGGATGACCCGCTTTCCCCGCACGAGCTTGGCCTCGGTGCCCTCGAGGTATACCTCATCCCCCTCGATGGTTACGGCCTGCAGGGACCCGGGCCGGCGGAAGATGGGAAGTCCCAACTCCACCAGGAGCCCCCCTTTACGGCGCCGCCGGATCTCGATCACCTCGCCCCCGATTTCCCGTACGAAGCTTGTGTCCTCAAGCTTCATC
>DFNI01000029.1:1069-1189 GCA_002375995.1 Acetothermia bacterium UBA3571
AGCTTGTGTCCTCAAGCTTCATCTCCACCCGGTCCGCTGAAAGCAAACCGTTGACCGTGACCTTCCCCGCCAGGACCACGATCTCCCCCTCGAGGTCCCCCTCCACCTTCAGGCCGCCGC
>DFNI01000029.1:1509-10189 GCA_002375995.1 Acetothermia bacterium UBA3571
CCCTCCACCTTCAGGCCGCCGCTTCCCTTGAAGTAGTGGGCCTTGACGCTCCCCTCCACCTTGAGGACCCCGGCCACCTTTACCTCTTTGGCGGAGAGGCCGGCCTCCACCTTGCAGGCTCCCGCCACCTGGAGGGCCTCCGCCTCCACTGGCCCCTCGAACCGGGCGGTGCCGGAGACCGCGATCTCCCTGACCCTGGCTGCCCCCTGCACCTTTCCTGTCCCGGAGATCCGCAGCTCATCGGCCACGAGATCTCCTTCCACCCTCCCGGAGCCGGAGATCTTCACCGTGTGGTATTCGCCCCCGGCCACCTTCCCCGCGCCGGCGATGGATACGTTCCCTCGGCGCGGGTTTCCCTTCCTCTCATCGTCGCCGAAAACCATGGTTCACCTCCCGATATCCCGCTTCACCCGCTCCACGAGGCGCTCCAAGTCCAACCGCAGGAGGACCTTGGCCTCGGGATCCAGCCGCAGCGGCTCTTTTCCGGAGAGGGCGAAGCTTATGCGCAGGGAGATCCCCTCCCTCTCGAAGACCTTCTCCACGAGCAGCACATAGATCCCCGTGGGCGCCCGGAGGATATCTTCCGCGCTCCGCAGGAGCTCCACCAGGAGCCGGGCCTGGTGTAACTTCGTTTTGTTACGCAAGGCCTCGGCCCCGGCGGCAAGCGCCACCAACTCTCCGAACGTGTAGGCCCCTTCCTTCCAGAGGAGGTCCTTTCCCTCCCGGCCGATGGCGGGGATGGCGGTGGGATCAGGGTGGGTCACCTCCTCCGGGGCCGCCTCAGGCGAGAGTATGCGCACGAGCTCCTCCAGGGAGTGCTCCTCCTTCAGCCTCAGGATTTCCTCGATCCGGCGGAGGATCTTCTCCCTGGGGAAGAAGGTCTCCTGACCGGTGAAGGTGGAGCGGCGGATGAACCAGGCTTCCGGGATCAGGCCCATCCGCTTCCACCGGTACAGCTGCCCGTAGGAGATCCCGGTCAACTGGAGCACCTCTTTTTTGGAGATGAGCTCCTCACTCATGGTTCAGGGCCCACCGGACGATCCCTTCAATCTCCGCGGGGGAAAGCCCTTGGCGCTTGGCCTTACGTACAAGCTGCATGAGCTTCCGGGTTACCTTAGGGCTCTTGGGCATTGGCCAGCGGTGTTTCATCTTCCACTCCAGCTCCCGCGCCCGCTGGATTTCCAATGCTGCCCACCAACAGTTGTTTCCGAGCATCCTGACCTCCTTCGGAAGCTAGTGTAACACTGTGATGTTACGCTGTCAAGGGAGGAGCCCCTGGGCCACAAGGATCTCCGTTGTAAACGAATTAGCGGCGCAGGGCCCGCTCGAATGGACTCGGGAAATAGTCCCGCAGGATCGACCCCCCGATGAATTCCCTCAGTATCGATACTTGGGGAACCTCCTGGCCGGAATAGGGCGTCACCCACCGCAGAAGCCCCAGCAGCCTCTCGGCCTCGATGCGGTGCCTCGGGTCCCGGACCTCCAAAAGCAGGGGCTCCGCCCGCGGCCGAAGCACCGCCCACTCGTACGCCAGGGCCGAATTGAACATCACGTCTGCCCTCCCCTGGTATGGAAAGATGAAGCGCTTTTCGCCGCGGCGGACGTTTCCCCACATCCTTAACGTGTCCTCAGCGTTGTATCCCCTGAAGGCCGCGTCCCGCACGATCCGGCGGATGAGCCGGGTATCGGTGGTGGGAATCCGGTTGAGCTCATCCAGGTTCAACTGCGTCAGCGCGGAAACGTAAATCTTGAAGGCGTTCTCCCCCAACTCCCCCGGCAACACCACGGGGTTCAGGCAGTGGATCCCCTCTACCAACAGGATCCCGTCCCGGCCCAGCCTAAGTTGCGGTCCGCGCTCCCTCTTCCCGGTAACGAAGTTAAACCGGGGAAGCTGCACCTCCTTCCCCTGAAGGAGATCTCCCATGTGTCGCTGGAAAAGCTCGAGATCAACGGCTTTTACGTCGTCGAAATCATCGATTCCCCGCCGCTCCATCTCCTCCCGGGGGAAGAAGTAATCATCCAGGGAAATGGGATAAGGCCGTAGCCCTTGGGAAATGAGCTGGACGCACAGGCGCTTGGTAAAGGTGGTCTTGCCCGAGGCGGAGGGCCCGGCGATGAGGACGATGCGGCGCCGCTCTAGAGGGAGCTCGGCGATCTCCTCTGCGATGCGGACGATCTTCTCCTGGTGCAAGGCCTCGGAGACCAGGATGATTTCGCGGATCCTACCGTCGCCAATGGCCCTGTTGATGGAGCGCACATCCTGGAGCCCCAGAAGCTCCAACCACCGGCCGTATTCCTCGAACACCTGCCAAAGCGCGGTGTAGTCCTCCACCGGGGAAAGCTCGGTGGGGCGCTCCCGACGCGGAAAGCGCAGGATGAATCCTCGGTGATATGGGCTCAACGCGAAAAAACGGAGATAACCAGCCGACGGGGCCATGGGGCCGAAGAAATAATCCTGTACCTTGCCCAAACGGTATAACGGGATTTGGGACTCATGTGAGTTGGAGAGGATGAGCTCCGCCTTGGTCCTCTTTCCCTGGGCCGCGAGCGCCCGGGCCGCATCCGCGGCGGGAAGAACCGTCTTTTCAATGGGAACATCGGCCTCCACGAACTCCCGCATCTTCGACTCAAGGAGCGAGAGTTCCGCCAGTGTAAAGGGTTCACGGTCTACGACCCAGCAGTAATACCCCCCGAAGGGCACCGAATGGTCCACCACGATCCGGGTTCCTGGGAAGAGTTCCTCCACCGCGGCGGCCAAAAGGAGTACCAGGGATCGGGTGTAAATTCTGATTCCTTCCGAGTCGGTGATGAACACAGGTCTGACTTCGAGATCGCGCTCGACAGGGGTGGAGAGCTCTAGTAATTTCCCATCCGTTATCCCGGCGATGAAAGGGATGGGGGCATCGGGAAAGGCGGCCCGGAGGAATTCCTCCAGCTTGGTCCCCACCGGCCCCTCGAAGATGCGGCCATCGCTCAACCGCACCTGGGCGGTGCTCCGCGGCCCCGAAGGGTAAACTTTGGCCATGGGAATTTTCCATTGTACGCTGGTTTGTCTCCGATTCCAGCGGCGGCTGAGCTCTTGGCTGGGATTTGCTTCCTAAGACTTGTTGGAACGCGCTCTCGGATGAAGCGAACTACACTTCGCTGTGGACTCAGCGTGTTGCAAAAACTAGGTTGATAGGCGAGCCAGTCAAGGAGAGAACAGGGTGAAGATACTCCTGTTATGGAGGGACAGTACGGGGAGGAGCGGGGCAGGTCTCTTATCGATAGCGGCGTCACTTACACACTTTTTCCGGAGCGGTCTGTCGGAAGCTCGATTTCTCCCCAAGCGGGAACACTCCGTGTTGGCGGGTGGGCGCGCGGTCACACGGTAGGTCTCCGAACGCTATATCGCCTGCCCCCAGGGGGAGAGGCACACCCCTGTGACTTGGACGATCTCGGAGACAAGGAGGCGCGTCTGGGGGTGGTGATCCTCCAGATCCTGGGCCTGGTATTTGCCCCCTTCACGAGGACGCTTGAGCCAATGCGGATGTCGCTCGTCTAACCAGAGTGTTTGTACTCTGGCCTTATCTTGAGATGGAATCGACCGAGCTTGTGCTCCGCCACCCGCTGGGAGGTCCCGAGAGCACGGCCGCGCTCGGGGGGCGACCGAGTCGAATCAAAAATGCTTTTTTGACCGAAAGTCCAAACTGTGAAAGGAAGTTAAGGGTGCGTTTAATTATGATTCGGAGACCGATATATTCTTACACTGGCCTCCGAAGCGGGCACAGTAGTGTAGAATCGGGGGGAAATCGCCCCCAGCTTCGTTCTGAACTTTGACGCCGCGGGAAAGGTAGCGATAGAGATCGAGGATGCCAGCCGGGAAGCGGAGCTCGACCGGCTGAAACTTTCAGCCCTGCCCTTGCAGGATCTTCTGGTGCCCACACCAATTCCCAAGGCCCTTTTTGTTTGTTCGCCAGTATGGGGATAGGTTCTTGCAGCGGTGGCGGGGACGGCCCGGAGTGAATTCAGGCTCCTTTGCAGATGTAACAACCTGCTTAAGTTGTGGCGAGCAATGAAGGCAGAGGGATAGCGAGGCCGGTAGTGAGCTGGGAGCCCCTACTCTAGGTTGGAGTGAAGGGAGGGATCCCCGGGGTGGTAACACCGTGAGGCGGCTGTATTTTCACGCATCCGGATTTCCTCTCACTTAATCCAAACAGCTTTGCGCGGCTAGTTCTTCTGTTAATCCCCTTGCCACCGCATGGCCCATTAGGCGAGGGAAACGAAACGGCGCCCAATGTGCCCCCTATATGCCTGATAAACGGGGGCAATCGCCGTGTTCGAGATGCTGAAAAGGAGGGGGAGGCCTAGGCCTCCCCCCCGTCACCCGTTACGCGTTACGGCCTCAGGGAATGAGCTCGAAAAGCAAGAAGAGGTTCCGCTGGGGAGGGTTGTAGTTGTTGTCGCTGGCGAGGATCAAAGAGGGGTTTCCGGTGGGGAGCGTGGGGCCGAAGGTGATGGATTCGATGTTGTCCGGCTTAACCGGTATATCGGAGAGCTCGGGGATCGCCGAAATCCGTAAAAGCAGGGTCTTCTCCACCGCCTTCCCGGTGAAGGGGTAGGGCAGGGCCTCTAGGTCCTTCACGTCGTCGGCCCCCTCTAAGCTGACCCCGAAGACCTTGATGTCGTTCCCCACGCCGCTGGAGTAGGCCCGTTCCACTGCAAACAGGTCGTATTCCGGCACGATGTGCTTGACGTAGAGCATCGCCACCACGCCGTTGTCGGCGTACTTGCCCTTGGGGGCGGCGAAGATGGGCTCGGTGATGTAGACGTATTCGGCTACTTCGGTGGGCTCATCGCCGGAGAGGTCGTACTGGACGATCCGCACCTGGGTCCCATGTTCGGGGGTAGACATGGGCCCGTCCTGGACCAGGGCCTGCTCGTTGGCGAAAAAGAGGGTCTTCCCGTCCGGGGAGAGGGCCATGGCCTCGAACGCCAAGTTCCTGCGCACCCCTTTGCCCTCGGCGGGGATGAACTTATCCGGCACCGGAATTTCGGAAAGCATCACCCCGTCCAGGGCGAAGATCCGGATCCAGGGTACGTTCTCGAGGTCCCTCTCCGAGGAGATGATGAGCTTTCGGTCCGGGGTGAGGAGCACCTCCTCGGCGTCCACCTCTCCCGGCCCATAGGGCTGCACGCCCGGGGTTTCGGGATCGGAGTCGAGGAAGACCACGGAAACGACCTTCACGCCGTAGATGCCGCAACAGCCCGTTTCGATATTGAGGAGATAGAGCCTCCCGGCCACGCCCTCCTCGGGGTCCTTGCCACGGTTGTCGCAGATCCCGTAGTAGATCCCGAGGTCGGGGTTGTAGGCGAGCCCGGAGATCTCCCCCACGGGCATGGTGCCAAACCACCAATCCTCGGTCTTGATCTCATAAGATCCCAGAAACTTTAGCTCTACTGCTCCCGCTGCGACCCAAAATCCGACGAGCACCACAAGTACCCAAGCCTTTCCTCTCATTTCGGCCTCCTTTTTCGAGTAGTTCGAAATCTACTTTGGGGACTGAGGGTGCCCTCGTCAAGGGGACACCCGAGAAAAGAGGTTAAAATCGGCGGCGATGATTACGCTGGGGATCGAGACCTCGTGCGATGAGACGGCGGTGGCCCTCCTCCGGGACGGAAAGGAGATCCTCACCAACGTCCTTTACTCCCAGGTGGACCTTCACGCCCGTTACGGGGGGGTCGTCCCGGAATTGGCTTCCCGGGATCACCTGAAAAAGCTCCCCTATCTCGTGGAGGAGGCCTTGAAGGAAGCGGGGATAGGGTGGGGAGAGGTGGGGCTCGTGGGGGCCACTTATGGCCCGGGCCTTATCGGCCCCCTGGTGGTGGGGGTCTCATACGCCAAGGGACTTTGTGTGGCCTTGGAGTTGCCTTTCGTCGGGGTTCACCATTTGGCAGCCCACCTCTTCGCCCACCGCCTATCCCGCCCGGATGTACCACCGCCCTTTTTGGGCCTCATCGTCTCCGGGGGACACACCGAGCTCGTGGTGGTGCGGGACTGGGACGATTTCCACGTTATCGGGACCACCCGGGACGACGCCGCCGGGGAAGCCCTGGACAAATTGGGCAGGCTCGTGGGGTTGGGGTATCCCGCCGGACCAGCCATTGACTCCCTGGCCCGCAAAGGCGACCCCGCGGCCATCCCCTTTCCCCGGCCGATGTTGGGGGAGGGGTTCGACATGAGCTTTGCTGGGCTCAAGACCGCCGCGGTGCGGTGGCTCAAGGACCACCCCCACCCGGACCTCGCGGACCTGTGCGCTTCTTATTTAGAGGCCATCGTAGATGTATTGGTGGACAAAGCGATCCGGGCAGCTCGCATATATGAGCTCCAGCGGATCGTAGTGGTGGGCGGGGTGGCGGCCAACTCGCGCCTGCGGGAGGTCTTCCCGGGGCGGGCGGCGGAGCGGGGGATGGAAGTTTTCTTCCCACCGAAAGAGCTTTGCACCGACAACGCCGCCATGGTGGCGGCCTGCGCCCACTTCCTTTTCACGGAACGGGGATACCGGGACCCGCTGACCCTATCCCCCGAGGCCAATCTGTCTTTGGACGGATGGGGGAAGGCCGCTGTGCCTGAAGAACCAGATGTCGGTGGGTAGAATGGCCACGGAGGTATAGGGATGCGCGGAACGAAAATCAAGTTTACCTACGCCGACTACAAGAGCCTTCCAGTTTCGGAGACAAGGCGCTATGAACTTCTAGGGGGGGAGATAGTAATAGTTCCAGCTCCCACTGAACCCCACCAAAGGGTAGTGAGAGACCTCGGTTTCATGCTTTGGGAGTTCGTCAGAAAAAACGGCCTCGGATGGGTTTACCCCGCGCCATTGGACGTCGTCTTGGGGGAAGGAGAGAACGTGGAAGTTGTGCAACCGGATGTGATCTTCATTTCCCAGGAGAGGCGGTCTCTGATCCAAAAAGAAGAGATCCACGGTGCCCCCGATCTCGTGGTGGAAGTGCTTTCCCCGGGAACGGAAGAGCGAGACCGCCATTACAAAAAGACCCTTTATGCTCGCCACGGGGTACAAGAGTACTGGATCGTCGATCCCGAGAGGAAGACCGCCGAGGTCTACACGTTGGGCGAAAGTGGATTCGAGCTCGTGAGCCGTTACCGCGGGGATGGGACCCTCGTGTCCCCCCTCCTCCCGGGCCTCGCCATCCCCCTGCGGGAGATCTTCGCGGAGCTCTGACCCATGTCCCCACCCAAAGGCGAGATGATCCTGGTTACCGGCGGCGCGGGCTACATCGGCTCCCACACCATCAAAGCCCTCCTCTCCCGGGGGTATGAAGTGGTGGCCCTGGACAACCTCTCGGTGGGGCACCGGGAGTTCGTGCTGTGCGAGGAGTTCGTGGAAGCTGACCTTTTGGACCGAGAGGCCCTGGAGCGGGTCTTCCGGGAATACCCCATCCGGTCGGTGATCCACTTCGCCGCCAGGACAGCGGTGGGGGAATCGGTGGAGAACCCTGAAATTTACTACTACAACAACGTGGTAGGGACGCTGAACCTGCTTTCGGCCATGCGGAAGCGCGGCGTGGAGGAAATCGTGTTCAGCTCCAGCGCCGCCGTCTACGGAGACCCGGAGCAGATCCCCATCCCCGAAGACCATCCCAAGCGCCCCAAAAGCCCCTATGGACGCACGAAGCTCATGATGGAGGAAGTCCTCGCCGACTATGCCCGGGCATACGGGATCGGGTACGTAGCCCTGCGGTACTTCAACGCCGCCGGGTCCGATCCCGAGGGGGTGATCGGCGAGTGGCACGACCCCGAGACGCACCTCATCCCCATCGTGCTCGAGGCCGCGCTGGGGGTGAGGGACTACGTGGAGATCTTCGGCACCGACTATCCCACTCCCGACGGGACCTGCATCCGCGACTTCATACACGTCGTGGACCTGGCCGAGGCGCACGTGTTGGCCCTGGAGCGCTTGCGAGAAGGGCGGGCGAGCCCGGCCTACAACCTGGGCACCGGGGTGGGGCACTCGGTGCGGAAGGTGATCGAGGTCTGCCGGGAGGTCACCGGGCGCGAGATCCGGGTGGTGGAGGGCCCGCGGCGTCCCGGGGATCCTCCGGCTCTCGTAGCCGATCCCACCAAGGCCGAGCAAGAGCTCGGCTGGGAACCCCGGTTCACCGAGCTCGAGGAAATCGTCGCCACCGCTTGGGAATGGATGTTAAAGCTCTATGGTCACCGCTAGAATAGGGAACTGTTGTCCCCAAATTGTTGGACAAATTTCATCAACGTAAGTCACCTACACTCGTAGATATCCCTTTGAGGTGGTTCGTATGCGTAGTAAAGTGTTGTTAGGCGTTTTGGGTTTAGGGCTCATCTTTTTTCTTTCGGGTTGCATGTTGCCCCCTCCTGAACCAAACCTGAGCTCACGCAAGCTATCCGCCCTTGGAGAGGACGATCCTCGCATTCTCGAGCTTCCTGAGATACAAGCGCTCCTTGGGAGGTTGGAAGCGGAGGGATACACAGCGCTTCCTGATGCCATCTCCACCACGGAGTTCCTCGGAGTGGAACTCGCCTTCATCGATCACGTCCCGTCAAGTGGTGTAAAAGGGTTCCCTCTGGAACTCAAGCTACCCGGTTAGCACCTCCTCCACTGCCTCTACGGGGGTTCCCTGCCCATTTTGTGTCCCGTAGAGGGCG
>DFNI01000043.1 GCA_002375995.1 Acetothermia bacterium UBA3571
CCGTCCAGGGACATGGCGAGCTTGAGGGATACGAACGGTCTTTTCGTCGTTATCCAGTGAAAGAAGATCTCGTTTAGTTCCCGGGCCTCGTCCTCGAGGACCCCCTCGATCACCTCGATCCCCGCGGCCCGGAGCCTTTCCACGCCCTTTCCGTTTACCAGGGGGTTAGGGTCCCGGGAGGCGATGATCACCCGTTTCACCCCGGCGGCGATGATCCGATCGGCGCACGGGGGGGTCTTCCCCCAGTGGACGCAGGGCTCCAGGTTCACGTAAAGATCGGCCCCACGGGCGGCTTCCCCCGCCCGCTCCAGGGCCACAACCTCGGCGTGGGGGCCGCCGTAGTGGGCATGGTGCCCTTCGGCGATGACCTCCCCGTCCTTCACCACCACCGCCCCCACCAGGGGATTCGGCCGGGTGTATCCCTCGCCCCGGCGGGCGAGCTCCAGGGCCTGCCTCATGAAGCGCTCGTGCTCGTTAGCCATGGGCCGCCCGCAGGAGCTCTTCCGCCGCGGCCCGGGGGTCGCCATCCCCGAAGATGGCGGAACCCGCCACGATCACATCCGCTCCCGCTTCCACCACCGCCCGGACGTTGGCGGGCTTTATCCCCCCGTCCACGGCGATGGTCAACCCCCGGCCCCCGATGAGATCCCGGAGTTCCCGGATCCTCTCAAGAGCATCGGGCATGAACTCCTGTCCCCCGAAACCGGGCTCCACCGACATCACCAGCACCCAGTCCACCCGGGAAAGATACGGCTCGATGGCGGAAAGGGGGGTCCGGGGCCTGAGCGAGATCCCCACCCGGCAGCCCAGCTCCCGGATAACGCGGATCGCCTCCTCGGGCGGGTCCTGCGCCTCCACGTGGAAGGTGATCACGTCCTCTGGCCTCACCCGGAAGCGTGGAGCGTAGCGGGCGGGATGCTCGATCATGAGGTGGATGTCGAAGGGGAGGGAGGTGTGGCGTCGGAGGGCGTTCACCACCGGAGGGCCGAAAGTGAGGTTGGGGACGAAATGCCCGTCCATGACGTCGAAGTGGATGTAAGCCGAGACAGACTCCACCGCTCGGATCTCCTCGGCCAGCCGCCCGAAATCGGCCGAAAGCAGCGAGGGCGAGAGCCTCACCTGGCCCCCTCTAGCGGCGCCGGCCGGAGACGGCACTGGCGATGAGAAGGAGCCGAAGGAGCTGGGCGATGGCCATGGCGGTGGCGGCTACGTAGGTCAACGCGGCGGCGTAGAGCACCTCCTTCACCGCCCCCAGCTCCTCCCGGGTGACGATGCCGGTTTGGGCCAGGGCCCGGACCGCCCGCCGGGAGGCGTCGAACTCCACCGGGAGGGTAATCAAAGTGAAGAGCACCACCCCGGCGAAGAGGGCGATCCCCGCGTAAAGGAGAGTTATCCCAAGTTGAGATCCCATGTAGGCGAACAGGAGCCCGACGAAGAAAAGCGGAAAGGCCAACTGCGACCCGAAGCTCGCCAACGGGACCACCGCCGAGCGCAGGGCAAGGGGCGCATACCCTTGAGCATGTTGGATGGCGTGGCCGGCCTCGTGGGCGGCGACGCCCACATCGGCGATGGAGGGGGAAGTCGGGCGCGATAACCTCAGGGTCTTGGTGCGGGGATCGTAGTGGTCCCCCAGGGTGCGGCCGATGGCCTCGATCTTCACCCCCGAGACCCCGGCCCGGGCAAGGAGCACCTGCGCAGCCTCGGCCGCGGTCACCCTCCGCTGAGTGGCCACCCGGGCGTACTTGGCGTAGGCCCGCTGCACCTTGTACTGGGCGTAGAAGGCGAAAAGCAGGGCGGGGATCAGGACGATCAGGGTCCTCATATCGAAAAGCCAAAACATTCGGTTTCACCTCCTCGGTCCCCAAAGTTTAGCCACTGTAAGGAAAAAGGGGAGAGGGTACTAGGCCGGATTCTGTTTCTCGGGGGCCATGCATCTCCGCGGCCTACCCGGAGGCATCGGGCGGGCCACCCTCAAGCGCCTCCCTATTTGGCCTTGCTCCGGCCGGGGTTTGCCGTGCCCGGGAACCTCGCGGCCCCGGCGGTGGGCTCTTACCCCACCGTTTCACCCTTGCCTCCATGACGCCCGGGGACGTGAGCCCCCGAGCCGGATCGGCGGTCTGTTCTCTGTGGCACTTTCCAGGGGTCGCCCCCTCTCGGCTTGCGCCGAGCGGCCTGCCCTGCGGAGTCCGGACCTTCCTCGAGGGCCCACTGGGCCCCCGCGGCCCCCAACCCTCTCCCCAGAACTAAATTATACCCCGTTGTCGCCTTAAATGGATCGCCCGCAGAAGCCGAACCACCAGGTAAAGCCCCCCGAGCACGATCCCCGCCACCGCTCCCGGGGAAAGTCCCCCATCTTTTCCCCGAGAGACCTTTCCCTCCCGGAGCCAGGAGAGGAGCTTATCGGAGAGGGAGAGGATCGCTAGCGAGGGGTGGTGACGCCCTAGGTCCCTTTCCGTTTCCTGCAAGGCCTTGAGCCACACCTCGTCGGGAATCCTCCCCTTGACCTCCGCCCCCCGCCAGCCCACGGCCCTCCAGGAGCCCCCCTCCCGCACGAAGACCACAAGCAGTGCTTTCTCGGATAGCCCCCAACTGGAAGCGATCTCCGCCGCGTACCGCCAGGGGTTCCCGAAGGGGTCCCTCCAGCTAGCCAAATACCAGAATTCGACGCCCAGTTGGGAAAAGGCCTCGATTCGCTCCGCCAAGGCTTCCCGGTGTGGGCGCTCCAGGGTTTGGCCGTAGTCGTTTATCCGGCCCACGGGGAGGGGAAGGGTGTAGACTTCTTGGGCAAGACCTAAAGTGCCGACTCCAAGTACAAGAAGCGCGAGCAGTTGTCGCAGGTTACCACCTCCCCGTCCCGGGCGCGGTCCACGGTAGTCTGGGATACATTAAGGTGGCACCCGCTACAAGTACCATGTACGATGCGAACGATGGGATCGGGGTACATCTCCCGGAGCCGCTCATAGTGAGAGCGGAGGTGGGCGGGGATCTCTTCGGCCGCGGCTTCCCTCTTTTGCCGGAACTCCTCGATCTCTGCCTTCAGGCCCGAAATCTTCCCGAGGAGCTCGTTCTTTTCTCCCTCCAGCTTGGCGAGCCGCTCCATATGAGCGGCTTCGTCCTCCTTCAACTTCTCCGCGTCGACCTCGGCCTCCTCCATGAGCCGGATCGCCTCCTCTTCCACCTCGTCGATGCGGGAACGGAGAAACTCCACCTGTTCCTTCAGGTACTCCATCTCTTTGTAGGGGATGATGTCGTGGTCGAGCTTGTGTTGGTAGGTGCGGATCTTCTCGTCGATCTCGTCGGCCTCCAGGGCCTTCTCGGTGGCCCGGGCCCGCAGGGCCTTGTGCTCCTCGACCCGTTTGGCGAACGCGTCCTTTTCCGCGGCGATGCGCCGCTCCACCAACGCCACTTCCCCTTCCAGGGCCTTCAGCCTGCGCTGTGCTTCCAGGATCGCCGCATCGAGCTCGCCCAGGGCGAGGAGTTTCAAGAGGTGCGCCTTCACGGGGTGATCACCTCGATCCCGGGGAACCTGTTTCGGAGGAGCTCCGCCACGTGTTTCACGAACACAAGCTCCGTCTCCCGATGCCCCAGTACGGCCACGGTGAGGCCGGCTTCCGTCGCAGCCAGGGCTTCGTGGTAACCCGACTCCCCGGTAAGGAAGAGCTCACCTCCCTTGGCCAACGCTTCCTGCCACAACTTCCCCCCCGCCCCCCCGCAGACCGCCACTTTCCGGACCACCCTTTTTTCGTCCCCATATACCGCCGGGGACTTCGCCCCGATGGCCTGGGCGAACCTCTCGATGACCTCCCTAGCTTCGACCGCCCCTTCGAGTTCGCCGATCCGTCCGAGCCCATGGCGGTTATCGCGGAGTTCCAAGGGATAGAGGTCATAGGCCACCTCCTCGTAGGGATGCGCCGCAAGCACCGCCCCCACCACGGCCCGGAGCTTTTCCTGGGGCACGATGGTCTCAAACCGTATTTCCCTCACGTGTTCCTCTTTCCCCACCTGTCCGATGTAGGGCCGTGTCCCTTCTTCCGGGAGGAAGGTGCCGGTCCCCTCGAGCCTGAAGGAGCAGTGGCCGTAGCGACCGATCTTCCCCGCCCCCGCGGAGAACGCAGCCTCTGCCACCTTATCCAGGTGATCCGGGGGAACAAAGACCACGAGCTTGTAGAGCTTTCCCCGGGGAACCAACGGTTCCGCTCCCCTCAACCCCAAGAGCGCCGCAAGCCTCTCCCCCATCCCCCCGCGGGCGGAATCGTAGGGAGTGTGGACGGCATAGCAGGCGGTGCCTTCGTGGAGGAGGACCGAGATCTTCCGTCCCAGGGGCGTCCCCGGTCTGATCTCCTGGAGGGGGCGGAATATGAGGGGATGGTGGGTTATCAGGAGGTCCACCCCCTGGAGGCGGTCGACCAGGGAAAGCTCGAAGTCCAAGGCCACGAGGATTCGGTTGCAGGGGAGGGAGAGATCCCCCACTTGGAGTCCCGAATGGTCCCATTCCTCCGCTAGAACCGGAGGGAAGAGCTCATCTAGATAAGAGGTAACTTCTCGGCGCTCCATGCTCACTTCAATGAGTGTAGCCACAATCGCCGTTGTTGCACAAGCCAACCCTGCGCATACTTCTCGTGGAGATGAAGCGAACCGGGACGGCGGACCTTCCCCTCCATTGGGGGCAGGCGCCCAGGTGGCTTTTCCGGAGGATGGTAGCCTTATCCGAGGCCATCCTCTGGACGTTGGCCGACTCCTTCGGGACCCGGGGAGTTTTGGAGCGGCTCTCGGATCCCCACTGGTTCCAGGCCCTAGGCTGTCTTTTAGGGTTCGACTGGCACTCGAGCGGCCTCACCACCACCACTTGCGGGGCCCTCAAGGAAGCGCTCAAGTCCGTGGGCCGGGAGCTGGGCATCTTCGCCGCGGGCGGAAAGGGTGCTACCTCCCGCCGCACCCCTGAGGAGCTACGATCGATCTCTGAGACGCTCGGTCTAGAACCCGAGCCGCTGATCTACGCCTCCCGCATGACGGCCAAAGTGGACTCCGCTTGCCTACAGGACGGCTATCAGATTTACCACCATGTGTTCTTCTTCGACCGGACGGGACGGTGGTGCGTGGTCCAACAGGGGATGGACCCCACAACGCGCATGGCCCGCCGGTACCACTGGATCTCGGAAGGACTTTCGAGCTTTGTAGAGGAACCTCACAAGGCGGTGGTGGGAAAGAGGCGCGATGCGATCCTGAACCTGGTGGCGAAGGAAGCGGCCCCGGCCCGGGAGACGATCCCGGAGATCGTGGCCCGGCCCCCGGAAAGGACGTTGGCGGAGCTGGAAAAGATCCCTTCCCTCGCCATGCCTCGCCGCCACCGAATCGTCTCCGCCGCTGACCTGACCCCGAAGGGGATGAAAAAAGTGCTCCTTTCCCTCTACGAGCGGGCGCCCGTGGATTTCGAAGAGGTCTTGGCAACCCCCGGCCTGGGCCCGAAATCCCTGCGGGCGCTGAGCTTGGTATCGGAGCTCATCTGGGGGGCTCCGGCCTCGGTCCGGGACCCAGCCCGGTTCGCCTACGCCCACGGCGGAAAAGACGGAACCCCCTATCCGGTGGACAAGCACACCTACGACAAGACCATCTCTTCCCTCAGGAAGGCAATCCTCCAGGCGAAGGTGGGGCGCCGGGACCGGCTGGAAGCGTTGAGGCGGCTCCACCGGCTCTTCTCACCCGGCCCCTAAGCTCGGGTGTAAAAATTGACACTCTGAAACCTTCCACACTACAATGACCCAAATCCCCAGGGGCGAGGGCAGCGTGGTCAAGGTTTTTTCCTTGCCCCGAAAGGAGGTAGCGGTGAGGAGGCTTTTGGTAGGTGTGGCGGCGTTGGCGTTGTTGGCCGGGTTGGCGGTAGCCCAGGAGCCCATCAAGATCGGGGTACTGGTAGAGTTCACGGGCGGGTGCGCCGCCTACGGCCAGTACGCCAAGCGGGCCCTGGAGCTCGTGCGGGAGACGGGGATTGTGCCGCTGGAGGTCCTGGGCAGGCCCGTGGAGCTCGTCTACTACGATGCCCGTACCGAGCCCACCGAGGCCGTGACCGGGGTCAAGCGCCTCATCGAGGTAGAGGGGGTCGTGGCCATCATCGGGACCATGTGCTCCGGGCCGTACCTCGCGGCGGGCAAAGTCACCACCGTCCCGATGATCAGTCCCACCAGTACCAACCCGCTCACTACCAACCCCGACTACTGCTTCCGCGCATGCTTCCTCGATGACGCCCAGGGGGCCATCGGGGCCTATTTCGCCCGTGAGAAGCTAGGGGCGGAGACGGTGGCGCTGGTGGTGGACGTGGCCCAGCCCTACTGCGTGGGGCTCGGGAACTACTTCAAGCAGGCCTTCGAGGCCTTGGGAGGCAAGGTCCTGGCGACTTTGGCCATCCGCACCGGTGATGTGGACTTCACCGCCCAGCTCACCGAGATCAAGCGCTTGAACCCGGATCTTATCTACGTGCCGAACTACTACACCGAGGTGGCCCTCTTGGCGAAGCAGGCCCGGGATCTCGGCCTCACCCAGCAGATCCTGGGGGGCGACGGCCTCCACGCCGCGGAGCTCATCAAGATCGGCGGCGATGCGGTGGAGGGGATCATTTTCACCACTTTCTGGCACGAGACCGCTGCCATCACCGAGGTGGGCAAGAAGTACGTCCAAGCCTTCAAGGAGAAGTTCGGCGAATCCCCTGATTCCTTCGGCGCGTTGGCGGTGGACTGCTACCTTCTCATTTTGGACGCCATCGAGAGGGCGGGTTCCACCGACCCCGAGGCGATCAAGGAGGCCCTGAAGACCGCTGACCTGGAGGTGGTCACCGGCCGCACCATCATGACCCCCAAGGGCGACCCGGCCAAGGACTTCGTTATCCTCACGGTGAAGGACGGCGCGTTCGCCTTCTACGACGTCGTTCCCGCTACGAAGGCCCAAGAGATCGTGAAGCGGGTCTACGGCGAGGGAGGCTGAGCTGGGAAGGTAGTTAGTTTGGGCGGGCCGGGGCTCCGGCCCGCCTCTTTCTCCTGAACGGAGGCGCGGTGGATATACAGCAGTTCTTCAACGGCCTTACGTTGGGGAGCCTCTACGCCCTCATCGCCATCGGCTACACCATGGTCTACGGGATCCTCCGGCTCATCAACTTCGCCCACGGGGACATCTTCATGTTCGCCGGCTACTGGGTCTTCTTCGGATACTTCCTCTTCAAGCTCCCCTGGTGGGCGGCGGCGGTGCTCTCGGTGATCTTCACCGCCGCCATGGGATGGGCGATCGAGCGGGTAGCTTACCGCCCTTTGCGGAACGCCCCGCGAATCTCCCTCCTCATCACCGCCATCGGGATGTCCTTGCTTTTGGAACACATCATCATCGTCCTCCCCTGGGCCGGGGGGATTCAGAAGCAGTTCCCCCGCCCCGACTTCATGATCAGGATCTTCGAACTCGGTGGAGCTCGGATCCAAGCCGTCACCATATGGGTCCCGGTGATTGCGGCGGTGTGCCTTTTGGGCCTCCTCTACCTCCTTTACCGCACCAAGGTGGGGCGGGGGATGAGGGCCATCGCCACCGACATGGAGGCCACCGAGCTCATGGGGGCGGACATCAACCGGATCATTTCCTACACCTTCATCGTGGGCTCGGCCCTGGCGGCGGTGGGCGGGATCCTGTGGGGGTGCCGTTACCCGGCACTGAGGTTCGATATCGGCATCATCCCCGGCTGGCGGGCGTTCACCGCCGCGGTGGTGGGGGGCATCGGCAACGTCATCGGGGCGATGATCGGGGGGTTCGTCCTGGGGATGGCGGAGATCATCTTCGTCGCTACCTTGCCGGCCTACTCCGGGTACCGGGACGCGGTGATCTTCGCGATCCTGATTCTTTTCCTCCTGGTCAAACCCACGGGGATCATGGGTAAGCCGCTCAAGGAGAAGGTATGAAGCTGAACCGAATCCTCACGTTACTCGCGTTGGCGGCCCTGTTCGGCTTCATCGCGTGGGGGAACAAGAACCTGGATCCCTTCCTGTGGCAGGTCCTCAACTTCGGGGCAATATACGCCATCGCCGCCGTGGGCTACACCGTCATCAACGGGGTGACTGGCCAGTTCTCCCTGGGCCCCCACGGGTTCATGCTCCTGGGGGCTTACCTCGTGACGCTCCTCGTGCTCCCCCTCGACCAGAAACAGATAACCTGGTTGTTCCAACCTCTGGTCCCGCCGTTTTCCGAATTCACCCTGCCGTATTCTGGATTCATCCTGGCGTTAATCGGGGCAGGGGTGCTGGCTGCCCTCTCCAGCATCATCGTGGGAATTCCGGCGCTGCGGGCCTTGAGGGGGGACTACCTTGCCATCGCTACCTTCGGATTTGGGGAAATCCTCTTCGTTTTGGCGGTGAACCTGATACCGCTTACCAACGGGGCCATGGGGATTACCGGGATCCCGAAGTACACGAACCTGTGGTGGTCCATTGGGGCACTTGTGATCCTCACCTACGCTGCCATTCGCATCAAGAACTCAAGCTTCGGGAGGGCCTTGCGGGCTATCAAGGAGGACGAGCTCGCGGCCCAGTCCATGGGGATAAACGTCTTCTGGATGAAGCTCGTGGCCTTCATCTTCAGCGCCTTCTGTGCCGGGGTGGCCGGGGGGCTTTATCCCACTCTAGTTGGCTCGGTAAGCCCTGATCCCTTCCGGTTCTTCATGACCTTCTATCTCCTCATCATCATCGTCCTCGGGGGGTTGGGAAGCATCACCGGAGCGGTGGTAATGGGGTTCGTGTTCGCCGCCCTGTTCGAGGGTCTGCGGTTCCTGGACACCGCCTTCGTTCCGGGGATGCGGATGGTGTTTTTCTCGGTGATGCTCATGTTGGTGATGCTCTTCTTCCGCCGGGGGCTCTTTGGGGAGTCGGAGTTCACGTGGGACTGGATTCTGGGATTTTTCCGAAGGAGGAGGGCATGAGCGGAAACGACGTGATCCTCTCCATGCAGAACCTCACCATGAAGTTCGGGGGTCTTGTGGCGGTGAACGACTTCTCCATGGACATCCACAAGGGTGAGCTCGTGGGGCTCATTGGCCCCAACGGTGCAGGGAAAACCACGATTTTCAACATGATCACCGGCCACTACACCCCCACCTCCGGGAAGATCATCTTCGAGGGGCGGGATATCACCGGCCTTCCGCCCCACAAAGTGGCCCTCCTTGGGATCTCCCGCACCTTCCAGAACATCCGCCTCTGCCGAACCATGTCTGCCCTGGACAATGTCCTTATCTCCTTCCACCCCCACGTCAAAAACCCCTTCTTCGGGGCGATCGTCCCCATCTTCGGGTACTTCCGGGTGGAGCGGGAGATGCGCCGGCGGGGGATGGAGCTTCTGGAGCGGTTGGGCCTGGAGAAGTGGGCCAAGGAACCAGCGGGTTCGCTTCCGTACGGGCTTCAGCGGCGACTGGAGATCGCTCGGGCCCTGGCCACGGAACCGCGGCTGCTCCTCCTGGATGAGCCCGCGGCGGGGATGAACCCCGCCGAAGCCGCCGACCTCATGGACTTCATCCGGGGGATCCGCCAGGAGTTCGGGCTCACCATCTTCCTCATCGAACACGTGATGCAGGTGGTCATGGGGATATGTCCCCGGATCCGGGTGATAGACTTCGGAGTCTCCATCGCCGAGGGGACGCCCGAGGAGATAAAGTCGAACCCCAAGGTGATCGAGGCCTATCTGGGGGAGGAGGAACTCGGTGCTTGAGGTGAAGGATCTGCACGTCTACTACGGAGGCATCCACGCCCTGCAGGGGATCTCCATCTCGGTCCCGGAAGGAAGCGTCGTGACCCTGCTCGGGGCGAACGGGGCGGGGAAGACCACTACATTGCGGACCATCATGGGGCTGGTGCGGCCGAGGGTGGGGGAGATCACCTATCGGGGAAAACCTATCGTGGGGCTTCGGACCAGCCGGATAGTGCGCATGGGGATCGTGATGTGTCCGGAAGGGCGCAGGATATTTCCCGACCTCACGGTGTGGGAGAACCTCCTCATGGGATGCTACGCCCGTACCGACCCCGAGATCGAACGGGACCTGGAATGGGTGTTCAGCCTCTTCCCACGCCTCAAGGAGCGGCGACGGCAGGCCGGGGGGACACTGTCGGGAGGGGAGCAGCAAATGCTGGCCGTGGCCCGGGCCCTGATGGCAAAACCCACTCTCCTGCTTCTGGACGAGCCCTCTTTGGGCCTCGCTCCGGTCCTCATCACCGAGCTCTACAACGCCTTCCGCCAGATCCACCAGGAAGGCCGCACCATCCTCTTGGTAGAGCAGAACGCTCGCGCTGCCCTCTCCATCGCCGAATATGGGTACGTGCTCGAGACGGGGCGGATCGTGGCTGAGGGCCCCAAGGACGAGCTCGTGAGCTCCGATCTCGTCCGCAAGGCCTATCTGGGCATCGGCTGAAGTCTCGGTCGCCGTCTTGAGTAACGCGGGCCTTCTTAACTTAGTAAGGGATATGGGCGCTCATGACCGGGGACATGTGGAGAGAGTAGCCCGCCTGGCGCGCTATATAGCCCAACGGGAAGGAGCGGATCTGGAAGTGGTGACCGTGGCGGCGAAGTTGCACGATATGGCGAGAGACGGACCGGACCACGCCCGCCGGGGCGCGGAGATCGCAAGGGGGGTTCTGCGAAGCCAAGGATATGAAGAGGAATTCATCGAGCGTGTAGCCCATTGCATCGAGGCCCACTCCTTTTCCGGCGGGGTGGAACCGCGGACCCTGGAAGCAAGGGTGCTCAGCGACGCCGACAAGCTCGATGCCATGGGCGCCATCGGCGTAGCCAGGGCTTTTCTCTACTCGGGGAAAGTGGGGCGTTCCCTGGAGGACACCCTCCGCCATTTCGAGGAGAAGCTCCTAGGGCTCTACGATCTTTTGTACACCGAGGCCGCGAGAGAACTGGGGCACGAACGCCACAAGTTCCTCGTGGAATTTTACCAACGCCTGCGGGAGGAACTCTTCTCGGATCCGGGAGATATAAACTAACGCCGTCTCCGGAAGACGGCGCTTTTGGGACGCCTTGATAGGTTTTAGGCCTTATAGCGCGGCACAGGTGACAAGATCGACAACTAGAACTGAAACTCCATGAAATTCAAATCCCCATTCCCGACCACCGCTTGGGGAGCAAGTTGACCACAGGGGCATCCGTTTTTGCACATCGAACTTAGCACTTATTCTTATAAGCTTGGCTTTCTCCTCCTTCCGTTCAGCCGATCCAGTTGGGCGAGGGATCCACCTTTGTTGCCGCGGGAAATTCAGGCAAAACGCTCCGGATCCGCCCAAGTACCCCCTCGTCCCCCCGGACCAACACTTGATAGCGAGGCACCCCCCGCAGGGGAAGGAGCCGCGCCGGGCCGAGGACCTCCAACCCCGTCTTCCCCAGAGCTTCCGCGTACCTGCCCGCTAGCTTCTCCGCCCGCTTCCCTTCCACCAAAATCCGTACCAATTGCGCGAAAGGGGGATACCGGAGCTCCCGACGGAAAGAGATCTCGTCGTTGTACAGGGCCCTATAGTCCCCCCGCAAGGCGTGGGAGATGGCGTAGTGATCAGGGTTGTTGGTTTGCACGATCACCTCTCCCTTCCTTTCCCCCCTCCCCGCCCTTCCGGCCGCGGCCACGATCAGCTGGAAGGTACGTTCCCCGGCACGGAAATCCGGAGCAGAAAGCAACCCGTCGGCGTTGATTATACCCACCAAACTTATCCCCGGAAAATCGAGGCCCTTTCCCACCATCTGGGTCCCCACCAAAATATCCACCCGCCCCTCCGCCAACGCCGCCAGGATTTCGGCTCGCCTCGCGGCCGTCTCCGAGTCCAGGCGTTCCACCCGTGCCCGGGGAAAAAGCCTCTTCGCCTCGTACTCCACCCGCTCCGTCCCCACGCCAAAGAGCCGGAACCGCTGCCCCCCACAGCGGGGACACCGAGGCCGGGGGTATGCCGCCCCGCAAGCGTGGCAGCGGAACGTCCTCTCCTCGAGATGAAACACCAGCGCCACCTCGCACCGCCCACACCGGAGCACCGCGCCACAGTCCCGACAAGAGGCCCCGGTGAAGAAGCCTGTGCGGTTGAGGAAAAGGAGGACTTGGCCCCCTGCATCGAGATGGCGTTCCATCGCGTCCCGCAAAGGCTCCGTGATCACCTCGTCCGGCCCCAGGGGAACGGCCCGCACCTCGGGCGGCTCCCCCACCACCCGCTGGGGAAGCTCCAAAAGCGCGTATTCGCCGCGTTCTGCCCGGAAGAAGCTCTCCACGCTGGGGGTGGCGGAACCCAAAAGGAGCGTCGCCCCCTCCCGCGCGGCCCGGAGTTCCCCCACTTCCCGGGCGTGGTAGTGGGGTGCCATCTCCTCCTGCTTGTAGGCAGGCTCGTGTTCCTCGTCCAGGATGATGAGCCGGAGGCTACCGAAAGGGAGAAATACAGCAGAACGCGTGCCCACCGCAGCGTGGACCCTTCCCCGGAGCACGTCCTCCCAAGTGCGCCACCGCTCCCCGGGCGGCATGTCGCCGAAATAAAGCCGAAGCGAGGGTTCCCGCGAGGCCAGGGCGTTCTGGGCGCGGGCCCAGAGCTGTGGGAGGAGGGACACCTCGGGCTCCAAAAGGATCACACCTCCGCCCGCCTCCAGGGCAGCCCTCGCCGCTCCCAGGTACACCTCCGTCTTCCCCGCAGCCGGGGGGCCGAAAAGGAGGTACTTTTTGCCCTGTCCCAACCCCGCGGTGATGGCCTCCAAAGCACGCTCCTGGTGGGGGGTGAGGCGCAAGGATTTGGCTTTTTCGCGGAAGGGGAAGGAAAATGGCAGGGATTCGGGCCGCAGAAGCCCTTTTTCGACCAGCGCGCGCACCGGTGCCCCCGAAACCCCGGCCTCGGCCTTAAGCGCCGCCTCTTCCACCGGGCCCGCCAACGCCCGCTCCAAGACCCTTGCCTGGGCTGGAGCACGCTTCGCGAGCTCTTCCAGGGCCCGGCGGGCCTCCTGGAGCGGCACCCCCAAGACCAGGCGTCGGGGCCGCGGACGCGCCTTCCGGGGAAGGGAACGCTCCAGGGCCATGCCCAACGATACGAAGTAGCGGCGGGAGAGCTCCTCCAAAAGCGGAAGTTCCCAGTAAGGAACTACGAGGCCTAAGTCCTCCAGGACAGGCTGTAGGGGGCCGGTATGCTCGGGTTCCTCCCGCAGGGCTACCACGATCCCGAAGAGAAACCGCTTTCCGAGCCGCACGCGCACCCGGTGGCCCACACCCAGCTGCATCCCCTCGGGGACCTGGTAGTCGAAGGGGGCGATCTTGGGAACGGGCAGGGCCACCTTGGCGATCATTTCCCACGGCGGGAAAGGTACACCAGCACCCCGCGGATGTTCATGGCGAGCTCCCCCATATCCCGATCACCGCTATAGGCGTAGGCCGTTACCTCCGGATCGGAAAGGAGCTTTGCCAACGCTTCCTCTTCGCTTGTTTCAGAATTCCTGGCCGCTTCGATCTTTTGCACCCACCACTCAAGGAACCCCATATACTTATGTAGGAGCCTTTCGGGGACTTCTCCGGGGCCGAAATGGGTGTAGAAGAGGCGTTTGGGCTGCAAGCGCGCAAGCCGCTTTAAGCTCTCCAGCGCTCGTTCCAAGTGAAAGCCCGGGGGAGGAGTGGTGGGATATAGTTTTCCCTGGAGGTAAAGACCAGCGGCATCTCCGGTGAAGAGCTCACCGGTTTCGGGGAGGAAGAAGCAAAGGTGATGGGGCGCGTGGCCCGGAGTAGGGACCGCCCATATCCTTACATCCCCCACCCGAAACATCTTCTCATCGCCCACGGGCTCGATCCTTCCCCGCGGCACGGGCTCCGCTGTCCCATATAGGGGAAAACGTTCCCCCACCGCTTCCTTAACCGAGGCGAGGAGCTTCGCGGGATCCACCAGGTGTTTTGCCCCCCGTTCGTGAACCACCACCACGGCCTCCGGAAGCTCCCGCACCAGGACCCCCGCGCCGCCCCCGTGATCGAGGTGTATGTGGGTAAGGAAGATCTTCCGCACCGCTTGCCGAGCGATACCCAAGGCATCCAGCGCTTTCAGGACCGCGGGAGCCGCCAAGGAGGTCCCGGTCTCCACCAATGCCGCCTCATCCCCACTCCGCAGGATATAGACCCCACCGAAGTGGGGAACCCCGAACTGATCCGTGTCTAAAAGCCAAAGGCCTTCTCGTAATTCCCTCAGCTTTTCCATCTCGCTGGCCAGTTTACCGGGTGCCCGCAAAAGAGGCCACGCAAAAACCTTCTTACAAGAACCAGCCGGTCCCGATCCCCAAGATGAGGAAGAGCGTTCCCAAGACACAGCTCAAAAAGGCCACCAAGGTGGCGGATGACATCCAGCGCCGAGACGAGATGGGGTGTGGAGTGCGTTCCGAAACCGAGATCACCACCACGTTGGCCGTGGCCCCGATGGGGGTAGCGTTCCCCCCAAAGCCCACCCCCAGGGCCAATGCCCACCAAAGGGGCGTGATGGAAGCCCCTTGAGCGCCCATGGCTTTGATCACCGGCACCATGGCGATGGTGAAGGGTATGTTGTCCACCACCGCCGACATCAACGCGCTTATCCAGAGGATCGCCACCGAGGCGATGAGGATCCCCGAGCGGGCGACGATGCCCAACTCTTGCGAGATCAACCCCAGCACCCCCGCGGACTCCAGCCCCCCCACCACGATGAACAGCCCAATAAAAAAGAGCAACACATCCCAGTGGATGAAGTTCATCACCTCGTCCACCTTGGGACGCACCCAAAGGAGGCCCACTGCGGCGCCGATGAGGGCCACAAGCCCAGGGGGGAACTGGAGCGGTTCATGGACGAAATAGAGGAGAACCGTGAACCCCAGCACCCAAAACATCTTGCGCATGGTGAGGGGATCCACCAACGCCCTCCGGGCGTCCAAGCGCTCCAGGTTCTCCAGGTTTTCCGGCTCCTTCCGCAGTTCCCGCCGGAAAACCAGGGGAAAGAAAGCGGTGGAGACGAAAAGAACCGTAAGGACCACCGGGCCGAGGCGTGTGAGGAAGGCGTTGAAAGAGAGCCCGGCCGCCGAGCCGATGATAATGTTGGGGGGATCTCCTACCAACGTAGCCACCCCCCCGATATTGGAGAGGACCGCCTCTCCCAAGAGGAAGGGGATGGGGTTTACCCCGAGGACTTCGGCGATGGACACGGTGACCGGGGCCACGATCACCACCGTGGTCACGTTATCGAGTACGGTGGAAACCAACGCCGTGAACCACGAAAGCCCGAGGAATAACAACCAAGGGCGCCCCCGGCTTACTCGGGAAAGCCGGATGGCGAAGTATTGGAAGGCGCCGGTGGGCTGGATGATCCCCACGATGATCATCATCCCCAAAAGGAGCCCTATCGTGTTGAAATCCACTGCCTCCATGGCCAGGTCGAAATCGTAAAAGCCAAGGGCAATCCCCGCGGTGATCATGGCCACCGCCCCGGCCAGTGCGGCGATGGTCCGGTGAACTTTTCCGGAGAAGATAAGGGCATATGTGGCGAGGAAGATGATCCCGGCGGAGAGGGCGGGGATCATGCGTAAAACCCCGAGAGGACCCCCCAGACCACGAACAGGGTCCCCAAGGAGAGGCCCACGAACCAGGCGGGTACACCCACCGCCATCCACCGCCTGGCATCAATGGGGGTTGCTGTACGCTCGGAGAGCGAGATGGTGACCACCGTGGCCGAAGAGCCGATGGGGGTGGCCAGTCCCCCGAGCACCGCACCGATGGCCAGGCTCCACCAAAGCGGCGTGAGATGCTCCGGCGGAAGCCCCAGATGCCCCAGCCGCTGCAACACCGGCACCAACGCGATCACCAACGCTACGTTGTCCACCACCGCCGAAAGGAGCCCCGCACCCCAGAGGATGATTATCGACGCAACGAGGACGTTCCCCTGGGCGAACCGTTGGAATAGGAGGGCGAACTCGTTCAAGATCCCCACGTGCTCAAGTCCCCCTACCAAAACGAACAACGCCCCATAAAAGAAGACCGCACTCCACTCCACCTCCGAGAACGTCTTCCGCACATCGGGACGGCCAACCACCAAGGCCAGGGCCGCTCCCAACATGGCCACGGTGGCGGGTTCCAACCCCAGCCACTGGTGGACAAGATAGAGGAGGATCACCACCCCGAGCACGACGCTCATCCGCCGCGCTCCCGCGGGGTCCTCCAGGGCTTTTTTGGCGTCGATCTCCATCAGCTTCTCCACGTTCTTAGGGTGCTTGCGCACGAAATCCCTGAAGATGAGGAAGAAGACGGCCAAAGACCCGACCCACACCACCAGCGCCACCGGCGCAAGGTGCACCAGGAAATCCACGAACCCGAAGCCAGAACCGGAACCGATGATGATGTTTGCTGGGTCACCCACCAACGTGGCCAATCCCCCCATCACCGCGAACGCCGCCTCGGTGGTGAGGAAGGGAAGAGGCGAGAGATCGAGGATGTCGGCGATGGAAATGGTGAGGGGGGCGATGAGGACCATGGTGGTGACGTTGTCCAAAAACGCTGAGGCCCCGGCGGTGAAGGCCCCCAATCCCGAAAGGAGCAGTAAAGGCCGGCCCCGGGAGGCCTGGGCGATCCTGATGGCCAGGTACTGGGTGGCCCCAGTCCCCTCCAGGATCGCTACCATTACCATCATCCCCGTCACCAAAAACAGGGTCCCGAAATCGATGGAGGAGAGGGCTGCCCCCTGGTCGTAGAACCCGAGGAAGGTCCCCACCAGCACCATAGCCACCGCCCCGATCAAGGCGGCGATGGTGCGGTGGATCTTCTCGGTGAAGATGAGGATATAGGCCGCAAGGAACACTCCCAATGCGGCCCAAAGCTCCACCGATCCCGCCGAAATCTCTGTTTCCATTGGTCCTCAGCTTTTCCCTAAGGTCTCGTTCCTTTTTGGGGCCAAGGCCTCTTCGGCTTCCTTCAGCACCCCTTGCTGTTCCGGGAAGGTAAGCGTGGCCAAGGCCCGGGCAAAGGGAAGCCAGCGCATGTCCACAAGCTCTTCAGGGTTTAGTATCCCCTCTTCCTGGGTTTCCGCTAGGAAATAGGTGACCTCCTTGTGGATAAGCTTTCCGTTGCGGATGAAGCTGTAGTTGATGGTACGGGAAAAGCCAGGGACGGGTCGGAGATCCCGTATCCCTACTTCTTCAAAAACCTCCCGGCGGGCAGCCTCCTCAGGTCCCTCTCCCTCCTCGATGCGCCCCTTGGGGAAGCCCCAGTGGCGGCCGTTCTTGTTGCGTACAAGGAGGTATTCCCTCGTTCCCTCCCGTTCCCGGAAAAGAAGGTAGCCGGCCGCCCGCTCGAACTCCCCCGTCACACGATATCCAACTCCTTGCCCCGCTGATCGTAAGCCTTAGGAGAGAGACAAAGCCCCTGGAGCTCCCGCCACAGGACCTTGAAGGACTCGGGGATCCCGGGGCGC
Source organism: Acetothermia bacterium UBA3571 (assembly GCA_002375995.1). Lineage (GTDB taxonomy): Bacteria > Bipolaricaulota > Bipolaricaulia > Bipolaricaulales > Bipolaricaulaceae > UBA3571. Next base: position 17,439 of record DFNI01000043.1, read on the forward strand.
GGGAACTCCTCACCCTTCAAGATCGCCTTGTAGAGCTGGACCCTGCCCTTGGTGTCGTCGGACTTCACCGTGAGCATCTCCTGCAGGAGCGAGGCCGCCCCGTACGCCTCCAGGGCCCAGACCTCCATCTCCCCCAAGCGCTGGCCGCCGAACTGGGCCTTGCCCCCCAGGGGCTGTTGGGTGATGAGGGCATATGGCCCGGTGGAGCGGGCGTGGATCTTGTCGGCGGCGATGTGCTCGAGCTTCATGATGTACATGTAGCCCACGGTGATCGGCTGCTCAAAAGGCTCCCCGGTGCGGCCGTCCCGGAGGATGACCTTTCCATCCATGTTGTCCCCGGCATCAAGCCCGACCCTGGCCCTTTCCTCGTGGAGCTCTTTGAGGATCTCCTCTTCCTTGGCACCGTCGAAGGGCGGAGTAGCCGCCTTTTCGTCCCGAAGCTTGCACAACCACCCAAGGTGCGTCTCGAAGATCTGTCCCAGGTTCATCCGGGAGGGGACCCCTAGGGGATTCAGGATCACATCCAAGGGTGTGCCATCGGGAAGGAAGGGCATGTCCTCCACCGGGAGGATCTTGGCGATCACGCCCTTGTTCCCGTGGCGGCCGGCGAGCTTGTCGCCCACGGCGATGGGGCGGCGCTGGGCCACGTAAACCTTCACCAGCTCGTTGACCCCCGCCTCGAGCTCGTCCCCTTGGGCCCGGGAGAACCGCTTCACCCGGATCACCGTGGCCGTGCCGGAAATGGGGGGCATCCGGAGCGAAGTGTTGCGGAAACTCTTCATCTTCTCGCCGAAGATGGAACGGAATATCTTCTCTTCGGGGGTGGGTTCGGCTTCCCCTTTGGGGGTGACCTTCCCCACCAGCACATCCCCGGTGCGGACTTCGGTCCCCACCCGGATGATCCCGTGCTCATCCAGGTTGCGGCGGTCCTTGTTGGAGAGGCCGGGGATGTCGGCGGTGATTTCCTCAGGACCCAGTTTCGTTTCCTCCGCCGTGACCTCGAACTCCTGGATATGGATAGAGTCCAAAATGTTCTCCCGTACCAGCCTCTCGGAGATGACGATGGCGTCTTCGTAGTTGTAGCCCTCGAAGGGGAGGAACCCCACAAGGAGGTTAGCCCCCAAAGCCAGCTCCCCGTGGTCGGTGGAGAGGGAGTCCGCCAGCACGTCTCCCTTCTTCACCTTGTCCCCGGGCCAGACGATGGGGCGGTGGTGCACGATGGTGTCTTGGTTGGAGCGCTCGAAGTTGGCGAGTTTGTAGATCTTTTTCCCTTTTTTCGTGCGGACGACGATCTTCTGCGCGTCCACCTTTTCTACGACCCCGTCCTCCTCGGCAACCACCACGGCCCCGGAGTCCACCGCCGCCACCCGCTCCATGCCCGTGCCCACCAAAGGAGCTTGGGGCCTGAGAAGCGGCACGGCCTGACGTTGCATGTTGGCCCCCATCAGGGCTCGGTTAGCATCGTCGTGCTCCAGGAAGGGGATCAACGAGGCCGAAACCCCCACCGTGGCGTGGGGCGCCACCTCCACGAAATCCACCTGTTCGGGGGGCACGAACCGGATCTCCTCGCGTCCGGTGCGCACCGGGACGAGCTCCCCCTGGATGTGGCCCTTCTCATCTATGGGAACGGTGGCCGGGGCGATGAGGTACTTTTCCTCCTCGTCCGCCATGAGATACACGATCTCCCCGGTGACCTTCCCCCTCCTTACCTTGACGTAAGGCGCCTCGAGGAAGCCGTAATCGTTGACTCGGACGAACACCGCCATGGAGGTGATGAGGCCGATGTTCTGGCCCTCTGGGGTCTCGATGGGGCAAATCCGGGCGTAGTGGGAAGGGTGCACGTCCCGGACCTCGATCTTGGCCCGCTTGGCTTGAGGCGATCCTCCCAGGGCGGAGAGGCGGCGCTTGTGGGTGAGTTCGGAGAGGGGGTTGGTCTGCTCCAGGAACTGCGACAGCCGCCCGGTATAGAAGAGGGCGTTCACCGCCGCCTGGACCGTGCGGGCGGAGATGATCTTGCGGATGGCGTCCTTATCCTCGGGGTCGTAGCGGGAGAGCTTGTCCTGGGCCACCCGGGCCATGCGCACAAGCCCCGCCCGGAGGGCCGCCTGGGCCTGCTCCCCCGGAAGCCGCACGCGTTTGTTCCCCAGGTGATCTTTCTCGTCGAGGAGCCTGGGGTCTTCGGGGGCGTGCAACAGGAGTTCCACCGCCCGGAAGATATCCTCCGGGGTGAGGTAGGTCTCCTCTAAGTCCAGGCCGAGTTTTCGGTTCAGCTTGAACCGACCGATCTTGGTGAGACGATACCTCTCGGGATTGAAGTAGAAATCCCGGAGGTATTCCTCCATCTGGGCCAAGGAGGGCCTGTCGGAGGGGCGGAACCGGTGGTAGATGTAGCGGATCGCCTCCTCTTGGGACTGGGTCTTGTCCTCGGAAAGAGACTTCTGGATCGCGGGATGCACCAGGCGCAGGGTACGGCCCGCGGCGGACGCGGCCTCGGCCCGGTCCCGGGTGAGCTCGCTCCCCGCCTCCCAACGCTCGTCCCCAACTTCCACGTCCTCGGCAAGGAGCGCCCCCACCTTGTTGGGAAGCTCCTCCGGCGGCACCGGGATGGAGTAGCGCTTGAGGATCTCGGCCGTCTCCATCCCCAAGGCCCGCAGGAAGGTGGTGGTGGGGACCTTGGCCCTCCGGTCCAGGCTCGTCCTTAAGGTCCAGCGGCGCACGTCGAGGTCGATCTCGAGCCACGCCCCGAGCTCCGGGAGGAAGTGGGCCCGGTAGAGGGTAGGGCCTTCCTGGGTGATGTAGAGGCCCGGGGAACGCGCCAGCTCGTTCACGATGGCGTTTTGGGTCCCGTTGATGATGAAGGTGGCCCGAGAGGTCATGAGGGGAATGTCCGCCAAGTAAAGCTCCGCCTCCCGCACCACCTTGCCCCCGTCCCACAGCCGGGCCGTCACCCGCAGGGGAGCGGCGTAGGTGAGGCCCTTGTCGAGGCACTCTTCCTCTGAATACCGAGGCTCCCCCAAGGAGGGGTCCACGAGCTCGAGATACAGGTCGTCGCGGCCCGGGCAGCGGATGGGGGAGATCTCCTCGAAGAGCTCTCTGATCCCCTCTTCCAGAAAGCGCTCATAGGAGCGCTTCTGGCTTTCCAGGAGATACGGCGGATCCATCCACCACCGCGAGCGTCCGTACCAACGCCTTTCGTTAATCATAGGACAACAAGGGGCCACGAGGCCCCCTCACCTCCCGTCCCGCGTGACGCCTCTGGCGTCACCTTTATTTGAGCTCCACCTCGGCCCCGACGGCCTCGAGCTTCTTCTTGATCTCCTCGGCTTCCTCGGGCTCCGCGCCGGCTTTGATCACCGCGGGAAGCTTGTCCACCAGTTCCTTGGCCTCCTTGAGGCCCTTCCCGGTGATCTCCTTCACCGCCTTGATGACCTGGATCTTCTGCTGACCCACGGAGGTGAGGACCACGTCCACGGTGGATTTCTCCTCGGCCGCCGCGGGGGCACCGGCTCCGGGAGCGGCAGCCACCGCCACCGGCACCGCAGCTTGGGCCGAGACCCCGAACCGCTCCTCGATGGCGGCCACGAGCTCAGCCAGCTCCTTTACCGACATCTCCTCGATGGCTTGCAGGATTTCCTCTTTGGTCATGACGACGCCTCCTTCTTCTTTTGGACTTCCGATAGGGCCACCGCAAGCTTACGCAGGATCCCCGCCAGGGCAACGGCCAACCCCCGGATGGGGCCCGCCACCGCCCCGGCGAGGCGGGCCAAAAGCTCCTCCCTCGAGGGGAGGTCCGCTATTTTATCCGCTTCCTCGGGAGGGAGGGTCTCCCCCTCGAAGATCCCCACCTTGACCTTAAGCTGCGGGAACTTCTTGCGCGACTCCCGCACCGCCCGGAAGGGAACGGTGGGGTCGTCGTAGCCGATCACGATGGCGTTCGGCCCCCGCAGGTACTGGGTAAGTTCCTTCAGCCCCAATTCCTCGGCGGCGATGCGGGTCAACGTGTTCTTTATCACCCGGAACTCAAGCCCCTTCTCCTTCATGAACTCCCGCAGCTCCACCATATCCGGGGCGGGGATGCCCAGGTACTCCACCAACACCACCCCTTGAGCCTTGGAGAGCTTCTCCTTCAGGGCCTGGACTTGGGCTACCTTTTCCGGCTTCGGCATACCGTCCCCCTCAGAGCTTCTGCGCAAGCTGTATAAGCTCCCGCTCGTCCACCGGGATCCCCGGCCCCATGGTGGAGGAGATGGAGACCCGCTGGAGGTACCGCCCCTTGAACCCCTCGGGCCGCCGGTCGAGCACCGCCCGGGTCAACGCCACCAAATTCTCCAGGAGCTTTTCCGTCTCGAAAGAGACCTTTCCGAAGGGGGCGTGGACGATCCCGTAACGGTCCGCCCGGAACTCCACCATCCCCTGCTTCATCTCCTTCACCACGCGAGCGATATCTTGGGTCACAGTCCCGGTCTTGGGGGAGGGCATAAGCCCCCGGGGGCCCAGGATCCGGCCGAGCTTGCCCACCACCGGCATCATGTCCGGGGTGGCTACGACCCGGTCGAATTCCAGCCACCCTTCCTTCTGGATCCGCTCGGCAAGCTCCTCCCCACCCACGTAATCGGCGCCGGCCTCCTCCGCCTCCCGGATCTTCTCCCCTCGGGCGAACACCAACACCCGCACCGTCCGCCCGATCCCGTGGGGAAGGACCACGGTGCCCCGGATGGGGTACTGGGAGGTGTTCACCCCCAGGTTGAAGGCGGCCTCGGCGGTCTCATCGAACTTGGCGGTGGCCGTCCGCTTCATGAGCTCGATGGCCTCCCGCACCGGGTATACCCGTGTTTTATCCACCACCGCCACCGTCTCCTGGTATCGCCTTGAGCGCCTCATCCCTCTACCACCTCGATCCCCATGTTCTTGGCCGTGCCCAGTACCATCCGGATGGCGGCCTCGATGTCCTTGGTGTTCATGTCGGGAAGCTTCCGTTCGGCGATGCGCCGCACCTGCTCCATGGTGACCTTGCCCACCTTGATGCGGTTGGGCTCAGGCGACCCCTTCTCTATCCCCGCCGCCTTCTTCAGGAGCACCGAGACCGGGGGCTGTTTCAACACGAAGTCGAAGGAACGGTCCGAATAGACCGTGATCTCCACCGGTATGAGGATGCCGGGCTCCTCGTTCTTGGTGGCCTCGTTGAACTTCTTGCAGAACTCCATGATATTCACCTTGTGCATCCCCAACACCGGCCCCACCGGCGGTGCAGGGCTCGCCTGGCCTGCGGGGATCTGCAGCTTTATCTTGGCCGCGACCTGTTTAGCCATCTTCGTCCTCCTCCGCTCACAAACCGGTGATCAGATCTTGGCGATACCGTCCAAGCTTATGCGGACGGGAAGCTCCCGGCCAAAGATCTTGACCGAGACCACCGCCTCCTCGGCCTCCTTGTCGATCTCCTTGAT
>DFNI01000014.1 GCA_002375995.1 Acetothermia bacterium UBA3571
TTCTTCCAGCCGGTGAGGAAGCTTGTGGGGAAGGAGAGGGCCGGGGGCAGGGTACGGAAGATATACGACGAGGCGAGGACGCCGTACCGCCGGGTGTTGGGACATCCGGAGGTCCCGGAGGAGGAGAAGGTGAGATTGCGTGAGCTCTACCTTTCGTTGAACCCGGTGAGGATAAAGAGGAGGAGGGAGGCCAATTTGAGGGAATTATGGCGACTGCGAAAGTAACCCGATTAGGAGGCAAAGCCCAGACCCTCGGTAACATAGGTTTTTGAGGCATCACGGTATTTACGAGACGGATTGCCGATTTGGGTTCATGAAAGCGAAAGAGGCCGGCCAACTGATTGGGATGAAATTTTTTGGCGCTGACTGAAAAACCAGATGGAATCCGCGAATCCGCCGCGTTTCAACGTCGGGTAAATCAAAGTCAAACCACTTTTTTCGTGGAGAGCTTAGCGCGGTTCCGTTGAGAAGAGGTTCAAGAGGGCCACGGCGGCGAAGCCAGTGGCCCCCTTGTTTCCCTTCAGCGAACGATGCGCAGGCCTCCCCCCTTGAGCAGTCGCTCCACTTCTTCCGGAGTTGCCCAGCAGATGTCGCCGGGGTTCGTCTGCTTGAGGGCCGATACCGCCACCCCGTAGTTGACGCCGGCTTCCGGGCCCCGGGTGAGGTAGCCGTAGAGGAATCCCCCTGTAAAGGAATCTCCTGCTCCCACACGGTCTACGATCTCGATCTCGTATTTCGGTCCCCGGAAGATCTCCCCTTCGGCGTAAACAATGGCCGTCCAGGTGTTCCGCCAGACGGAGGGTGTCTCGCGGATGGTGATGGCCACGGCCTCGAGTTCGAACTCATCTGCCAGCTTCTTGGCTACTTCCTCGTAGCTTTCGGCCTTAATGCCGAAGACCCTGGCGGTGTCCTCTTCGGTAGTAAGGAGGATGTCGGCGGACTCGACCAACGGGGTCATCACCTCTCGAGCTTTCTCTCTGGACCAAAGGCGTGCTCGGTAGTTGAGGTCGATAGAGACCTTGACACCGGCCCGCTTTGCTTCCTTGACCGCTTCCTCCGTGGCGGCGGTGGCGGTTTCCGAGAGGGCGGGGGTTATTCCCGAGGTGTGGAAAAGTTTGGTTTCGGTAAAGATCGATTCCCAGTCGATTTCCCCAGGGCGAATTCGAGCCATGGCAGAGTCCCGGCGGTCGTAGATGACGGCGTTGGGCCGGGGAGACGCTCCGAACTCCACGAAATACACGCCCACCCGGTCTTCATCAGTCCAAACTATGTGGGATACATCCACCCCGTGTTCCCGGGCCTTGTTGGCGATCATCCGTCCCAGGGGGTTTCGGGTGAGCCGGGTAACGTACGCGGTCCGCAAGCCTAAACGTTGGGCGGTGACGGCCACGTTGAGTTCCGACCCTCCCACGTTCACCTCAAGGAGATGCGTCTGCTCTAAGCGTCGGAAATTCGGGGGGGACAACCGGATCATCGTCTCCCCGAAGGTCACCAGGTCGTAGCCGCTCACGACACCTCCTTCCGAGCCGCCTCCACAGCTGCGATAAGGCGGGAGGCCTTTTCGGTGAGGACCTCGAAGCGTCCCTCCGCTAGGGCAGTCTTATCCACAAGCCAGCCGCCAGCGCACACCAACGCCGCCCCCGCACGGATGAAATCGCCGGCGTTTTCGGCCGTTATCCCCCCGGTAGGGGCTAGGGGGATTTGGGGGAGCGGACCGCGCACGGCCCTGATGTACCCGGGCCCCAACACGCTGGCGGGAAAGACCTTCACCATATCGGCCCCGGCCTCCCAACAGGCCAAGATCTCCGTGGGGGTCATGGCCCCGGGGATCACGGGAACCCCGTAACGATGCGCCACCTCGATCACCTCGGGTTCCACCGTGGGGGTGACGAGGAACTGGGCCCCGGCGAGAATGGCCTGTCGGGCAGTGACAGCATCCAACACCGTGCCGGCGCCCATCAACACATCCGGGAGCCTCTCCCGGGACTCCGCGATGGCCTCGAGCGCCCCGGGGGTGGTCATCGTGATTTCAAGGCACTGAAGCCCTCCCTCCCGCAGGGCCTGGGCGATCCGCACGAGGTCACTCGAGGTCTGTACCCGGATAATCCCCAGGGCACCGGACGAACGTAAGCGTTCAAGGATCTCGTGTTTGCGCATGTTCCCTCCTTATCCCCGTGTCATTTTTCCCGGGAGGCTATAAACCCCCCATCTACATAGATCACTTGGCCGGTCACGTAGCGGGACGCGTCCGAAGCGAGGAAGACCGCCGCCCCCGCAAGATCCTCCGGATATCCCTCTCGGCCTAAAGGGACCTGCCGTTTGAGCCGGGCGTACCAATCGGGGTCGCTGAAGAGGCCCTTGGTCATGTCGGTGCGGAAATATCCAGGGGCAATACAGTTCACCCGGATACCCAAAGGACCCCACTCGGCCGCGAGCACCCGGGTCAGCCCCACCACTCCTGCCTTGCTGGCCGCGTAGGGGGCCAAAGTAGGGATGCCCACCCCCGAAAGGAGTGAGGCGATGTTGATAATGCTTCCCCCGCCTTCCTCCCGCATCACCGCTGCCGCCGCCTGACAGACGAAGAAGGTCCCTTTGAGGTTCGTGTCCAGGATGAAATCCCAAAGCTCCTCCGTTACTTCCAGGGACGGACACCGTTGGTTCACCCCGGCGGCGTTGACCACTATGTCCAGTTTCCCCAGGGCCGAAGTCGTTTCCTTCACCATTCGTTTAGCCCCGTCCACCCGGGATACATCGGCCACCACGGCGACGGAGCGCCGCCCCAGTTCCCGGATTTCCCCCGCCACTTCCTCCAGAGCCGCGCGGTTTCGGCTGGCTACTGCCACATCGGCGCCGGCCCTTGCCAACGCCAGCGCGATTCCCCTTCCAAGCCCCCGGCTCCCTCCGGTCACCAAGGCGACTTTGCCGGCAAGCGAGAACATGGCCTCGCCCGCGCTATTCCGTCCTCCCTTACCCAAGGCCTCCTCACCACTCCAATAGGCTCCCATCGCGATCCCTCCAGATAGGGTTCTTCCAGTCCAGGGACGTGGACGATGCTGAACGCACCGCCCTCTCATCCACGTTTATCCCAAGTCCCGGCCCTTCGGGCAGAAGTACAAACCCCTCATGTAGGGCAAAGACCTCGGGGTTCGTGAGGTAATCGGTGAGCTCCACCCCCTCGTTGTAATGGATACCCAGGCTGGTTTCTTGAATCAAAAAATTCGGAACAGCCGCGGCCACCTGGATGCAGGCCGCCAGGGCGATGGGGCCCAAGGGACAGTGAAAGGCCACCACTGCCCCGTAAGTTTCGGCCAAGGTCGCGATACGGCGACACTCGCTGATCCCCCCGGCGTGGGAAAGGTCCGGCTGCGCCACGTCCAACACCCCCGCTTCCAGGAACGGGCGGAAATCCCACCGGCTGTAGAGCCTTTCCCCGAACGCCAACGGCACGGTGGTCAAGGCCTTCAGGCGTTCAAGGCGCGGAACGAGCGGGGGCAACAGGGGCTCTTCGTAAAACAGGGGCGATAAGGGCTCCAGGGCTCGCACAAGGCGGGGCGCCAGGGCCGCCGATACCCGGCCGTGGAAATCTATGGCGATGTCTACGTCGTCCCCCACAGCCTCCCGGACCTCGGCGATCCGTGACACTATCACCTGGATGCGGGAGGCCTTCGGGAGGAGCTCCAGCTTTCCCGCCACGTTCATCTTCAGGGCGGTGAACCCGCGGCGCACCTGGGCTTCCGCTTCTTCCGCCACCTCTCCGGGCTCGTCCCCTCCTATCCACCGGTAGACTCGGACCCGTTCCCGGCACGGACCGCCCAAGAGCTCGTAAACCGGCACCCCCAACGCCTTCCCCTTCAAGTCCCACAGGGCTTGGTCGATCCCCGCCAGGGCGCTCATCGAGATCGCCCCTCCGCGGTAAAACCCCCCACGATAGAGCACCTGCCACACATCCTCGATCCGGGAAACGTCCAGCTTGAGGACGTACTTTTCCATGAGCTCGCGCACGGCAGCCACCATCGTTTCCACGCGGCCCTCCAGCACGGGCTCCCCCCACCCCACCAGCCCCTCCTGAGTCTCGACCCGGAGGAACAGCCACCGCGGCGGCACCGGAAAGAGCTCGTACTTTCGGATCCTCATCTTCCTCCCTTCACACCCTGGGGGCCCGGGCCTCGATGGCGAACTCCCGGTGTCCCCATTCTTCCGCACGGGTAAGCTTCCCCCCGGCCACCGCGATGAGGAGCTCCAGGAGCTCTCCGGCGACACGGGTCACGGAGCTCCCCCGGAGTATCGGCCCGGCGTCGAAGTCGATGTCGTCCCGCATCCGCTCGAACAGGGGGGTATTGCTCGAGATCTTTATCACCGGGGCGATGGGGTTCCCCAGGGGGGTGCCGCGTCCGGTGGTGAAAAGGACGAGCTGCGCCCCTCCGGCCACCATGCCCGTAACTGACTCCGGGTCGTTCCCCGAAGTATCCATAACCACCAATCCACGGGCAGTGGGGCTCTCTCCGTATGGGAGGAACTCCATCACCGGGGTTGTGCCCCCTTTGGCGATGGCGCCCAAGGACTTCTCCTCGATGGTGGTCAACCCTCCTTCCATATTTCCCGGGCTCGGCTGAGCTCCCCGCAGATCCACTCCCATTTCCTCGGCCACCGCCTCCCTGCGCGCCACGGCCCGCAATATCTCCTCCCCCACCTCTGGGGAAACGGCCCTGGCGGCCAGGATCCGCTCGGCCCCGATGAATTCCGTGACTTCCGAGAGGATCACCGTGCCACCGAGCCCTACCAAGGCATCCGCCACCGCCCCCACCACCGGGTTGGCCGTGATCCCGGACCAAGCGTCCGAGCCACCACACTCAACGCCCACCACCAGCTCCGACAACGGGATCGGTTCCCGCCTGGCTTCCCTCACTTTCCGGAGGAGCTCCGACGCCATGGCTTTCCCCCTCTCCACGGCCGCTCGGCTCCCACCCACCTCCTGCACGGTGAGCAGTTCTATCACGTACCCTTTACTTCTTAGCTCCTCCACGAGCTCTACCGTGGGCAGGGCCTCACAACCGAGCCCCACAAGAAGGGTCGCTCCCACGTTCGGATGCGAGGCGTACGCCCTGAGTACCCGCACGGTAAGCTCCAGGTCCTCGCCCAGCTGAGAACAACCGTATATGTGGGGGAGGGCCACGGTCCCCGGAACTTCTTGGCCGATGCGTTCCACCACCCCGTTGACGCAGTGGACCGCGGCCAATACCAATACGTGGTTACGCACCCCCGTTCGGCCGTCAGGTCGGCGGAAGCCGAGGAAGTGTGTGGCGGAGGGACGCGGGACTTTGGGCAAGTCCACCTTTTCCTCTGGCAGAGCCGTATCCCCGTAGGTCCTGCCGCTTCCCAAGTTGTGAACGTGGACGTGCTCCCCCGGCGAGATGTCGCGCGTGGCCCGGCCGATGGGGTGGCCGTATTTGATCACCCGATCTCCCCGCGGAATGGGCGAAAGCGCGAATTTGTGGCCGTACGGGATCCGATCGCGCGTGCGCACCGCGCTTTCCCCCACACAAACCGTAACTCCCGGGGGGAGGGACTCCAGGGCCAGGGCCACGTTGTCCCGCGGGTGCAGCCGCAGCGCCTTGTCCATCCCGTCACCCCCGGGATCTGGCGGCACGTCCCAGGGCGTCGGCACGGAGCAGGGCATCCATGAGCCCTTCCGGGGAAAGCTGCACGGGCTCGTTTTCAAGCTTGTTCGTTTCCCTCTCGAACACGTATTCCACCACTCGCACAAGCGCCTCTTCGCTCCGCTCTAGCCCGAGCTCCCTCAAGGTGACGGGGAGGCCGAGGTCCAGGAGGAGTGACAACACCTCCTCCACCTCTTCGGCCTCCTCGGCCACGCACTGTACAAGCAACCCGAACGCCACCTTCTCACCATGTAGGGCCTCATGGGTGGAAGGGATCTGGGTCAGCCCGTTGTGAATCGCGTGGGCCAGGGCCAAGCCCCCGTTTTCGAACCCGAGGCCGCTCAAGAGGATGTTGGTCTCTATCACCGTTTCCAGGGCTTCCCCCACTACACCGGCTTGGGCCTGGGAGAGGGCCTCCCGGGCGTGTCTCCTCAGGTTTTCCCAGCACTGGCGTGCCAACGATAGGCCCGCCCACGTGGGCGGGCCCCCGAACAGGGTCCTTCCCCCAGCGTGCCAACACGCCCGGGCCTCGAACCAAGTGGCCAAGGCATCTCCCATCCCCGCCACGAGGTAGCGGGGCGGGGCCGCGGCAACAACCTGGCTATCCACCAATACCAACGCGGGCGAACGGCTCAGGAGGCGAATCTCCTCCACCGAGCCGTCGGCGCGGTTGAGGACCGCCACCCGGCTCACCGGTGCGTCGGTGGAGGCCAGGGTGGGACAGGAAACCACGGATATCCCCAAGCGGTTCCCCACCAATTTGGCGGCGTCCACTGCGCGTCCTCCCCCGGCACCCACCACGGCATCCACGCCCAAGCACAGGGCGGCGAGCCTCTCCACCTCCCCGCGCTCACACTCCCCCCCGAATTGCAGAAAAATTATGTCCAGATCGTGCTCTTCTGCTGTCCGCTCGAGGGGCTCGCGGACGATCCCCTCCACCACGGCGTCAGCAATGACCGTGAGGCGCGCGCCCACTCGTCCGAGATACGCCCCACACCGGGCGAGCAGGTTTGGCCCCTGGACATAGAGGGGAGGCGACTCGAAGTGACGGATCATTCCCGCTCACATCTTTCCCATCCCGGCCGTGAGCCCCTTGACGATCCACCGTTGCGCCACGATGAAGAAGATGATGCCGGGGATTATGGCCAATACTCCGGCGGCGGCCAGGGTATTCCAGTAGGTGAGCTCATCGCCCACGAAGTAATAGATCCCCACCGTGATCGGCTTGAGCACATCGGAGTTGATGAAGATGAATGGGGCAAGGAACTCGTTCCACGTCCAAAGGAACGCGATGATGGCCACGGCGCTTATCCCGGTGGCCATGGTGGGGATCACCACCCGCAAGAGGGCGCCCAAGCGACTGGCCCCGTCCACCAATGCGGCATCGATGAGCTCACCGGGGAACGCCTCGAAGAAAGACTTCAGCATCCAGACTACCAGGGGGTAACAGAGGTAGATGGTGTAGAAGATCACCCCGGTCCGGGTGTTGATCAAGCCGAGGTACCTCAGGATGAGGTAAAACGGCAATAGCAATGCGATCGGAGGGATCAACCGGGTCAGAAGGAATAACACCAACGCGGCTTTGCTTCCCTTAAACGGGTAACGCACAAGCCCGTACGCGGTGAGGATCCCGGCGGCCGTGACCACAAAGGAGGTAGTGAGGGAGATGATGAGGGAGTTCATGAGGTAGATCGGCACCGGGGAGCCCGTGAGGATTCCCCGCCTTCCGCCGAAGTAGGCCTCGAACGTGAAGCGATGGGGGAAGTACGTGGGAGGCCAGTGGAACGTCTCCTCCAGAGATTTGAACGACGTGATGAACGTCCAGAAGATGGGGAAAAGGAGCACCGCCAAGATGACGCACAAGAGCACGTAGGCGGTGGCCTTGTGGTCCACGATGCGGGCTGCCCACCTCCTCAGGACCATCTCTCCTCCTTGAGCAGGAAGTACACATAGGCACTGGCGATGAGGGAGCAAAACAAAAGGAGCATGACGCTTATCGCTCCCGCCCGCCCGAAGTTGAGGAACCGGTAGATATTGTCCACGGTGTAAAGGCCCAGGACGTAGGTGGCCTTGGCCGGTCCCCCCTGCGTCATGGAAAAGATGGCGTCAATGGAACGGAAGGAAAAGACGGAGGTTATCAACAAGCCAGTGAGAAGGGGGCCTTTTACCATGGGAATGGAGATGTGACGGAGCTCGTGGAAGATGTCCGCGCCATCGATCCGGGCCGCTTCATAGAGCTCCGCGGGGATGCGTTCAAGGCCCGCCAAAACGAGGATGGTCAGGAACGGGATCCGGGTCCACGCATCGGCCAAGATCACGCTGAACATGGCCAGGGAGGGGTCAGCGGTGAAGTCGAGGGGGGCCTTTATGGCGCCCAGTTTGAGGAGGATATCGTTTATTACCCCGTAAGTAGGGTTGAACATCCACCCCCAAATGAACCCGGAGACGATCAGGGGAACGGCCCAAGGGAGCATCATCAGGGTCCTGAAGAAGGTGCCCCCGCGGTCGATTCGGGAAAGACACCATGCGCTGGTGAACCCGAAAAGAAAAGTGATGAACGTGGAACCCAGGCTGAAGATGAAGGTGTTCTTGACCGCGAGCCAAAACACCCGGTCGTGGAAGAGCTTGATGTAGTTGCCGAACCCGTAGAACTTCGTAGGGCGGATGAAATCGTAGCGGTAAAAGCTTATTACCACCACGATTACCAGTGGAACCCCCACCCACAGCAGCAGGAGCAGGAGGCCCGGAAGGGACACCAGCGCCCCGAACTGGCTGTCGGAGAGCCTGAAGCGACGTGGGGGCCGCGACCCCGACGATCGCGGCCCCCCTTTCCGCCCGAGGATGTGTTCCAATCCGATCACCAGTAGATCTCGTCGATCTCCTTCTGCGCCGCGTCCAAGGCGGCCTGGGCGTCCATCTGGCCGGTCACGGCCTTCCCGAAGTACTCCACCAGGATGTCGATGGAGTGCTTGCTGCCCGGCGGGAACGCCTCCATGACGGCGTTTTGGGCCGAGAGCCTGAGTGCCTCGGGGAAGCGGATCTGGGCCAACACCTCTGGGTCATCGTACACCCCGGGGAAGAAGGCGTCGTTGCCCTCCACCAATACCTCGTTGCGGCACGCCTCTTTGCTCATGCGGAACTCCGCGAAGAGCATGACGGCAGCCTGGTGCTTGTCGTCGGCGAAGGGGTTGACGATGAAGCCGTCGAAGTCGATGAACGCGGCCCGGTGGGAATCGGGGTGGTTCGCGTCCCATTTAGGCGGTGCCACCACGGCGAAGTCGCCTCCCTCCACCGGGTTTCCAAACACATCGGTCTGGACGCCCGGAGCCAATTCGGGATTGGAGCAGCGCACGATGTAGGTGGAGAAGCCAAGCATCATGGCCGCCTTGCCCTTGGCGAAGACTTCCTGGTAGTCGTTCCAAGTGTAGCCCAGGCAGGCCTCGGGGGCAGATTTGTCGGTGGCGATGAAGTCGTACCAAAGCTGCCAGGAATTGCGGCCCTCGGGGCTGTTCCACACGGGTTTCCCATCCACCAAAACCCGCGCGCCCTGAGAGTAGATCCCGGCCTGGAGCATGTGGGCCAGGTTGTACTTGCCGGGGAAGACGATGCCCCAGTAGTCAGGGCCCAAGTTCTTCACCGCCCACTCCCGGCACTTCTTGGCGGCCTCCCGTACCTCCTGCCAGGTCTCGGGGGCCTTGTCCACCCCGGCGGCCTTGAGCCAAGAGGGCCGATAGAAGAGCACGTATACCCGCATGGTATCACAGGTGGCGTACACCCGGCCGTCGGGGCCGCGCATGGCGTCCACCAAGGCCTTGGGGTAGATCTCCTGAACCTCCGGGGTCCAGAAGGGCAGGGGAGCGGCCCAGCCGGCGCCGATCACTTGCGAAAGCTCAAGGGGTGCGTCGGTGAGGGACATCCCGTGAATGGAAGGGTCGCGGGAGACGAGGACGCTCAGGGTCTTGTCGAAGAGGATAAGGGAGGAGACCTCGATGGCCTTGACCTTGATGCCGGTGAGCTCCTCGAACTTCTTGATGTTCACCACCGTGGCGGGATCATGGCGGAGGGCGCCGCTGTTGAAGTAGACGATGTACTCTACGCCTTCAACGGCTTTCTGCCAACCTTCGGGGAGGATATATTCGTCGGCGGAGAGCCGCTCGGCCGCGGAAACCGGGCCATCCCAGTTAATAAGCTGCCACGCCGGCGTCTTGTCGCCCCCTAAAGCAACGAGCGCAATTCCCAACACTACCCAAATCAAACTCGCGAGTTTCCTCATGGATTCCCCCTCCTATTTGTGAGAATTTTTCTGGTGGATCAGGTCTTCCCCTTATCACCCCCTTCCTGGGACGCTCTCCCCAAGGAGTTGGAGATGGCTTCAGCTACACGGAGGACCTCCTTGGAATACAATGTTTCGTTGGGGAGAATTTTTCGGCTCAAATCGGTGATACTGATGGCAGCGATGGGTTCATTGCAGAAATCGAAGATCGGTGCTGCTATGCAAGAGATCCCTTCTTCATGCCCCTCCCGGTCTACGGTGTAACCCTTTTTTATTACGGCACAAAGTTCTTCTAATAGCTTTTTGCGCTCAGTAATGGTGTTGCGGGTGTAGGCTTTGAAACTGACCTGGTTGAGGGTAATTTGTACCCTTTCAGAATACGTAAACGCGAGCAATGCTTTCCCCAAGCCGGTACAGTAAACGGGGGCTTTCCTTACCACACAGGAATATAGGGAGAGTGACCGGTGGGTCTTGACTTTGTCAATATACAAAATTTCTGGGCCAGCCAATTGGGCCAAGTGTACGGTAACCTGAAGTTTTTCGGCTAACTCGATGAGAAATGGGTGCGCCACCTCGCGGACGTCGAGGCGTTCGAGGTACAAGCTCGCCAACTCCAAGACCTTGGGGCCCAATGTGTAGCTGCCGTTTTTATTTCCCACGTAGCCCTTGGAGACCAAGACGTTGAGGTACCGGTATACGGTGCTGCGGTGGGAGCACAATGAATCGCCAAGCTCCAAAGCGGTTACTCCTTCGGTCCTCGCCGCTATCAGTTCGAGAGTCTCCTGGCCTTTTTCAAAACCCAACGATCGGCTTCCACGCTCCATTGTCTCAAAAATCGCAATAATTTGTTGCAAATTATTATAGCGGGTATCCTTGCTCCAAGCAAACGCGCCAAAAGGAGGTCCCATGAAGCGCTTCAAGGTGGTGGTTACGGATTACAACTACGCCGACTTGGAAATAGAAGCCTCCACCCTCGCCGAATGGGGCGCTACGGTGGAGGGATTCCATTGTTCCTCCCCAGAGGAGGTGATCCAGGTCGCCCGGGAGGCCGATGCCCTGATTTCCCAATACGCTCCCGTCACCGCTCAGGTGATAGCCTCCCTCACCAAATGCAAGGCCATAGGCCGCTACGGGATCGGGGTCGACAATATCGATGTGCCCGCCGCCACGGAAAAGGGAATCGCGGTCATCAATGTGCCCTCTTACTGTGAGGAAGAAGTTTCCGACCATGCTTTGGCCATGCTCTTGGCTTGGGTCCGGAAGGTCCCTCACTATGCAGTCGAGGTTCGATATGGCGTTTGGGACTGGAAGACAGGAAGGCCAATATACCGCCTCCGCGGGAAGGTGTTAGGGCTGTTGGGCTTCGGGAAGATCGCGAGACACCTGGCGGCCAAGGCCAGGGCATTGGGCCTTGTGGTCCTGGCACATGATCCTTACCTCCCGGAAGAGGCCTTCAGCGGCTCGGGGGTAAAACGCGTCGGTTTTGAGGAACTCCTCGCCCAAAGCGATTTCCTCTCCATCCACGTGCCCCTGACCTCGGAGACCTACCACTTGATAAACGCCGACGCCCTCGCGCTGATGAAGCCCACTGCCTGCCTCATCAACACTTCCCGTGGCGCGGTGGTGGACGAGCAGGCGCTGGTGGAGGCGCTGAAGCGGGGGCAGTTGGCCGGGGCCTGTTTGGACGTAATGGAAAAAGAACCTCCGGATCCCGAGAACGAGCTCCTCAAGATGCCCCAGGTTTTGATTTCACCCCACGTGGCTTGGTACTCAGAGGAGTCCGAAGGGGAGCTCCGCCGGAAGGTAGCCAACGACATCGGGAGGGCCCTGAACGGACTTCTCCCGGAGGGCTTGGTAAACCGCGAGCTTGCGTCCCGGTTCAAAAAAGGCGGCTAGCGGCCGTATTTCTCCCGCAGGGCGCGCTCGACGCATTTGGGGACGAACTTGGATACATCGCCCCCGTAGCGGGCCACCTCCTTCACGATGGAAGAAGAAAGGAAGGAATACTTCCCCGCGGTCATCAAAAACACCGTTTCCACGTCCGAGTCCAGGTCCCGGTTGGTGAGCGCCAGCTGGAACTCGTAGTCGAAATCCGATGTAGCCCGGAGCCCCCGCACGATGACATCTACCCCCAACGCCTTGGCGCACTCCACCAGGAGCCCGGAGTAGGTGATCACCTCCACATCGGTGATCCCCACCTCCCGCAGGGACTCCTCCACCAGTCTCTTCCGTTCCGCCACCGAGAAGAGAGGGGTCTTGCGGGGATTCTCCACCACCGCCACTACCAAAGGGCAGAAAAGCTTCTTCGCCCGCACGAGGACGTCAATGTGGCCGTAGGTTATGGGATCGAAGCTCCCGGGATAAAGCGCTTTAGGCAACTTCCTTCACCTCCACGAATTCCTTCCCCAGGCGTTCCAGCCCGGTAGCATCTTGCCCCACCAGGGACAAGGCCGCTCGCCCGGGCACCAGGTAGGTGGCCGCGAGGTCCCGGACATCGTCCTGGGTCACCTGGGCCAGCTTCTCCAGGACCTCCGCCGGAGGAGTGAGGGGAAGCCCCAACGCCGCGAGCCACCCCAGCCGGCCCATCCTGCCGCCTAGGGTCTCGAGCCCGAGGAGGAAGAGGCCACGCACGCGCCTTTTGGCCCACCTGAGCTCCTCCTCCGTGGGGCCACGTCGCCCGAGATCCTCTAACTCCTCGAAGATAAGCTCCAAGATCTCCCCCGTGCGTTTGGGCTCGGCCGCGGCGTAAATCCCCAAATACCCGGCGTCGGTATAGTAACGGACGAAGGAGGTCACGGTGTACGCCCAGCCCCGCTCCTCCCGCACCCGCTGGAAGAGCCTCGAGCTCATCCCCCCGCCGACCACGGTATGCAATACCTCCAGCGCCATCCGCTCGGGAGCCCCGGCAGGACGGGTGGGGAATCCCAAGGCCAGGTGCACTTGTTGGATCGGTCGCTCGACCACCCGCAGCCCCACCGGGCTCCGCGGGGCGTGTCTAGGGGGGAGCCCTTCCTTCCCGGGCCGGGGGAAAAGCTTCCGCGCCAACGCTTCCACCTCTTCAGGCTCGACCTTGCCGCACAAAACCACAGCCTTGCGGCCCTCCAGGTAAAACCGGTCGAAAAAACCCCACAGATCATCCCGTGCGATGGCTGCCACGGTATCCCTGCGTCCCAAGATCGGACGTCCCAAGGGGTGCCCGTCTCCCCAGAGGGCTTCCTCCAGGAGCCTCATCGCCACATCGTCGGGGCTGTCCTCGGCCTCGCGGATCTCCTCGAGGACTACCCCGCGTTCCCTCTCGATGTCGGCGGGAGCAAACCGGGGGCTGGTGACGAGCTCGGCCAAGATCCCCAGGGCCGTTTCCGTCCCCTCGGCGAGCACGGTGGAATGGTAGACCGTGTATTCCTCGGAGGTGGCGGCGTTTATTTGGCCTCCCAAGGAGTCGATGATCCGCGCTATATCCTTGGCGCTGTGTTTTTCAGTCCCTTTGAAGACCATGTGCTCAGTGAAGTGGGCAAGGCCTTCCTTTCCCGCGGGGTCCTCCCGGCTCCCGGCCGAAAGCCATATCCCCATGGCCACGGAATTGGCGTGGGGGATGCTCTCCACGATAAGGTCCACACCCGGGGAAAGTTCCTCCCGTAGGCAGCCGGGATAAACCTCGTGCATGTACGCTTAAGAGGAGGGCGAGATCCGAAGAGGTGTCTTCGGGACCACCCGGCGGAGCTTGTAGCGGCCCTGTTCATCGATCTCCACGATCTCCACTAAGATGGTGTCGCCCTTTTTGGCCACCTGGCGGGGATCCTTGGCGCCCTCGCCCAGGCGGGTCTTGTGCACGAGCCCTCGGACGCCGGGGGCGAGCTCCACGAAGATCCCGTAGTCGACCACGTTGGTGACCTTGCCCTGGACGATGTCGCCCACCTTGAAGGTGGGGCGCTCCTCCACCCGCTTCAGCTCCGGGCGGCCCATCTCGTCGGAGCCGATGACCTCCACCAGGACCTCGTCCCCCGGCTTCACCACGTCCTCCACCTTCTGCACGAACCCTTCGGAGAGGTTGGAGATATGGATAAGTCCTTCCACCCCGGGGCGGATCTCCACGAAGGCCCCGAAGGGGGCGATGCGCTTCACCTTCACCTTGAGGATCTTCCCCACTTCCAGCTCCTGGGTCAGCTCCTCGATAGCCGCCCTAGCCTTCTCCACCGCCTCGCGGGAAGAGCCCACGATCCGCACGAGGCCGTCGTCCTCTATCTCGATCTCGGTGTCGGTGGTCTCCTGGATCTCGCGGATGGTGCGGCCCCCGGGGCCGATGACGAGGCCGATCTTCTCCACCGGGATCCGCATGAGCTCCAGGATCGGGGCGTAAGGGGAGATTTGAGTGCGGGGCTTAGGCAAGGCCTCGAGCATCACCCGCAGGATCTCCATCCGGGCCCTCCGGGCCTGTTCCAAGGCCTCCCTGAGGAGCGCCTCGCTTATTCCCCCGATCTTGACATCCATTTGGAACGCGGTGACGCCACGCTCGGTCCCCGCCACCTTGAAGTCCATGTCGCCGAAGTGGTCCTCCAGGCCCTGGATGTCGGTGAGGATCACGTAGCGGTCCCCTTCGGTGATGAGCCCCATGGCTACCCCGGCCACCGGGGCCTTTATGGGGACGCCGGCGTCCATGAGGGCGAGCGACCCCGAGCACACCGAGGCCATAGACGAAGAGCCGTTGGACTCGAGGATCTCCGACACCAACCGGATGATGTAGGGAAACTCGTCCTCCGGCGGGATCACCGCAAGAAGCGCTCCCTCCGCCAGGTGCCCGTGGCCGATCTCCCGGCGCGAAGGCGCCCCCAGCCTCCCCGCCTCCCCCACGCAGAAGGGGGGGAAGTTGTAGTGGAACATGAACCGTTTGAGTCCCTCCTCGATCATGAGGTCGATGATCTGGGCGTCGCGGCGGGTGGCCCCCAGGGTGCAGGTCCCCAGGGACTGGGTCTCGCCCCGGGTGAAGAGCGCGGAGCCGTGTACCCGGGGGAGGAGCCCCACTTTGACGGACATGGGCCGGATCTCGTCGGGCTTCCTCCCGTCGATCCGCACTCCCTCCTCCAGGACCAACTTCCGCACGTACTCCCGGTAGAGCTCCTGGAAGATCTCCCCGGCGAGCTTCTCGACCTCTCCCCGCTCTTCCTCGGGGTACTCGGCGAGGAGGGCTTCGATGGCCTCCTCCTCAAGCTCCTCGGCCAGCCTCTCCCGGTCCTTCTTGGAGGGGGCCTCCCGGAGCCGGGGGAGTTTATCCCACACCAGCTCCCGCATCCTCTCCCGAACCCTCTCCTCCTCTGGGGAGGGCTCGGGGACAGGGTGCTTTTCCACTGGAACCTTGGCTACGAACCGCTCCTGGAGCGAGATGAGCTCTTTGATCACCTCGTGGGCCTTGCGGATCGCCTCAAGGACCTTCTCCTCGGGGACCTCTCGCATGTGGCCCTCTACCATGGTGACCGTGTCCGCGGTCCCGGCCACGGTGATGTCCATGTCCCCTTCCTCCAGGACCGCCGCCGGGGGATTGACCACGATCTCCCCGTTTTCCATCCCCACCTTTACCCCGGCAATGGGTCCCTGGAAGGGGGCCGGGGAGATCATGAGGGCCGCGGAGGCCCCGAGCATTGCCGCCACCTCCGGCGCGCAGTCCTTCTCCGCCGAGAGCACCGTGGCGATGATCTGGATCTCTTCTTTGTAGCGCTTGGGGAAGAGGGGCCGAATGGGGCGGTCAATCAAGCGCGCCGCCAGGATCGCCTCATCGGAGGGCTTCCCCTCCCGCTTGAAGAACCCCCCAGGGATCTTCCCCCCGGCGTAGAACTTCTCCTCGAAGTCCACCCGGAGGGGGAAATACCCGGGGTCCTCCTCCAGGGGACGTACCACCGCGGTCACCAAGACCTTGGTATCTCCCCACGTCACCAACACGGCCCCATCGGCCTGTTTGGCCATGAGGCCCGTCTCCAGTACAAGGGTCCTTCCCGCCAGTTCTCCTTCTTCGATTACGTACGGACGTTGCACCTTTTATACACCTCTTATGCCTAAGCGTTCGATGAGCTCTTTGTAGCGCTGGGGATCAGTCCGCTGGAGGTATCGGAGAAGTCGGCGGCGCCGTCCCACCATCTTATACAGGCCCACCCGGGAATGGAAGTCCTTGCGGTGGACCTTCAGGTGCTCGGTGAGCTCCCTTATGCGCTCGGTGAGCAGGGCCACCTGTACCTCCACCGAACCGGTATCACCGGGATGCTGGGCGAACTGGTCAATGATCTCCTTCTTTTTCTCCTGGGTAAGCGCCATAAACACCTCCGAAAGCTCAGCGGAATTTCCGAGCTAGCTCCCGACAACGGGCCAAGATCTTCTCCTCATCTAGGGTTAAGAGGTTGCGGCCCTCCATCAGGATCTCGCCCCCGACCATCACCATCTCTACGTCGGCTCCAGAGGCAGTATACACGAGATCCGCCAGGGGATCATGTCCGGGCGTGAAGTGGACCGCATCGAGGTCGAAGAGGACACAGTCGGCAAGATACCCTTCCTCGATGGCCCCGAGGTCCTTGGCCCAGCCCAGAGCCGTTGCCCCCCGCTGGGTGGCGCTCTTCAGGGCCTCGGGCGCCGGCATAGCGCGGGAATCCCCTGCTTTCGCCTTGGCCAGGATGGCTGCCAGGCGCATCTCCCGGACCATGTCCAGGGTGTTATTGGACGCGGCCCCATCCGTGCCGATGGCCAGGTTCACCCCACCCTGAAGCATCGCCCATGCGGGGGCGATGCCGCTTGCGAGCTTCAGGTTGGAGCTGGGGCAGTGGGCCACGCTCACATTGTGGGCAGCGAGGATGTCGATGTCCTTTTCGCTTACCCACACACAATGGGCGGCGATGGTGGAGACGGCGAAGGCCCCCAACTCTTCGAGCCACTGTACCGGGCTTTTCCCGTGGCGCTCCCGGTGGGACTCCACCTCTTCCTTGGTCTCGGCGATGTGGGTGTGAAGGGGGATCTTCAGCTCCTTGGCCAGGTGCACCGCCTCCCTCCATACCTCCGGCCCGCAAGTGTAGGGCGCATGGGGAGAGAGGGCGGTGCGGATACGCCCCCCGGCGGCCCCGTTCCACTCCCGGGCAAACTTCTCGGCTGCCTTGAGCTCAGGTTCTACTCGCTCAGGGGTGGGAGCGATGACCCCGTAGGAAAGCAAGGCCCGGAGGCCCGCTTCCTCCACCGCCCGCCCCACCTCCTCCATGAAGAAGTACATATCGGCGAACGCGGTGGTCCCGGTGCGGATCATCTCCACAAGCCCCAAGAGGGAAAACCAGTACACGATCTCACCGGTCAATTTCCTTTCGGCAGGCCAGATCTTCTTTTCTAACCAATCTTTCAAGGCGAGGTCCTCGGCGAGGCCACGGAAGAGGGTCATAGCTAGATGAGTGTGGGCATTTACGAAGCCGGGGACGAGGAGTTTTCCCTCGGCCTCGATCACCTTATCGAACTCGCCTTGGGCTTCCCCCGGGGGGAACACACCGGAAAAGCGTGCTCCCTCCACCACCACATCCGCGGCGGGGGTGACTCCCTCCCCCGGTCGCCTCACCACCGCGGCCCCTTTGATCAAGATCCGCATAATCCCCAGAGTATAGCCGCGAGGTTCTCAAGAGGGAAATTTTTCGGGCCACCCTTCGGACGTGTTGTTGGTCGCGGTTCCCCGTGTTACCCTGGGATCGACGTGAAGCGGATCGGGATCTTGGGCGGCGTGAGCGCGGAGTCCACGGCGACCTACTACTTGACGATCACCCGGGAGTACATCCGCAGGTTCGGCGATACAGGCTACCCGGAGATTCTCATTTATTCGGTCTCTTTCGCCGAGTATGCGGCGCTTCAGCACGCGGGTCGCTGGGAGGAGCTCGCCGCCAAGATGGCGGAAGCGTTCCGGGCCCTGGCCCAAGCCGGGGCCGAGTTCGGCCTCATCGCCGCCAACACTCTGCACATCGTGTTCGATAAGGTACAAGCCCTTTCCCCCATTCCCCTGCTGAGCATCGTGGAGGCCACCGCCCGGGCAGTGCGGAAGGCGGGATTGAGCCGGGTGGGGCTTTTGGGCACCAGGTTCACCATGGAGCGGGAATTCTTCCGCCGCGGACTCTCGTCCTTCGGGATAGAGGTCTTGGTGCCACCTCCGGAAGAGCGGGAGCTGGTACACCGGGTGATCTACGGGGAGCTCGTCCGCGGGGAAGTGCGGGATGGGTCCCGTGGCGAGCTCCTCCAGGCCATCGCGGGCCTTTCCCGGCGGGGCGCCCAGGGGGTGATCCTGGGGTGTACGGAGCTCCCCCTTCTCATTCGGCCCGAGGACGTGGAGCTCCCCCTGTTCGACACCGCGCGCATCCACGCCCTCGCCGCCCTGGAGGAGGCCTTAGGATAACCACGGCGGAGGAAAGCTATGGGGGAACTGACACTGGTGGTAATGGCAGCTGGGGTAGGGAGCCGCTTCGGTGGCCCAAAGCAGCTTGAGCCCATCGGACCCAACGGAGAAACCTTCAGCGATTACTCTGTCTACGATGCACTGCGGGCGGGCTTCAGGAAGGTGGTCTTCATCCTCAGCCGGGAGGTGGAGAGTGCCTTCCGGGCCCGGGTGGGAAGGAGGATCGAGCGGCACTGTCCGGTGGACTACGTGATCCAGCGCCTGGAGGACCTCCCTCCGGGGTTCTCGGTGCCCCCTGGAAGGAGGAAGCCATGGGGCACCGCCCACGCCATTCTCTCCTGTAAGGACGTGGTGGACTCCCACTTCGCGGTGATAAACGCCGACGATTTCTACGGCCAAACCTCCTTCCAAGCCCTGGCGGACTTCCTCGCGAGCCTGGATCCGAAAGAAGAAACCCTTGAGATATGTCTCGTGGGGTACAAGGTGGAAAACACTTTGAGCTCCCACGGCCCGGTGACCCGGGGGGTATGTGATGTGGACGGAAATGGGTATCTTGTGCGGATTCGGGAACGGCGGGGGGTACAGCGGCGTGACGGGAGAATCGTGTACCCAGCCGATGGGGAAGGTTGGGCGGAACTTCCCCCTGGAACTGTAGTATCCATGAACATGTGGGGCTTCCCCCCGAGCATCTTTCGGGAGCTTGAGACACGGTTCCCCCGTTTCCTCCGGGAACACATCCACGAGATCGAGACGGCGGAGTTCCTCCTCCCGGAGGTGGTACGGGATTTGGTGGAAGAGGGGCGGGCGCGGGTACGGGTCCTTCCCACGCAGGAACGTTGGTTCGGGGTCACCCATCGGGAGGACCTCCCTGACGCCAGGGCCGCGGTGTTGGAACTCATCGAGAAAGGCGTTTACCCGGAGAAACTTTGGGATTGAGGGAACGTGCTCGCTCGGTGGCTCAGCTCCCCCTGCGTCCAGCCTCGATAAAGCCGTGAACGCCCTCGATGCCCGAAAGCTCCTGTGGAAGGTGTTCGGCCCCGGACAGGATGCCCTGGTCGCCCGAGCGCCGGGGCGGGTAAACCTGATCGGGGAGCACACCGATTACAACGAGGGGTATGTGTTGCCCTTCGCCGTGAACCGCTACACGGAGGTGGCGCTACGGCCCCGTCGTGATATGCAGGTCATGGTCTACACTGCCGCGTTCGCGGAGACCTTCGCCTCCCGGCTTCCCCTGGGCAACCCGGAGCCCCGGGGACGGTGGTCCGATTACATCGTGGGGGTCCTATGGGAGTTCGAGAAACTCCAAGCTCTTCCCCACGGGTTCGAGGCCGCCATCGCGAGTAATGTTCCCTTGGGGGCGGGGCTCTCCAGCTCCGCCTCCCTGGAAGTGGCTTTTGCAGCGGGACTTGCCCGGCTCTACGGGATTGAGGTTGGAGGAACGGAACTCGTGCGGTTGTGCCAACGGGCGGAGACCGGGTTCGTGGGGATGCCCTGTGGCATCATGGACCAGTACGTGGTCTACTTCGGGGAGGCCGGGAAGGCGTTGTTCTTGGATACCCGGGCCTTGGAACACGAGCCGGTCCCCTTGGATCTTCCAGGGATAGCCTTTTTGGTGGTGGAAAGCCGCGTCAAGCGCGTCCTGGCGGCCTCGGGGTACACCGCCCGGAGGCGGGAGTGCGAGGACGCGGTCCGCTGGCTCTCCCGCCGGTTCCCAGCGGTGGGAGTGCGTTCGCTTCGGGATGTGAACCGGGAAACGCTGGAGAAGGTCCGGGGAGAAATGCCCGAAATCCTCTGGAATCGTGCCCTGCACGTGGTGGAGGAGAACGCTCGGGTTTTGGCCGCGGTGAAGGCGCTAAAAGCGAAAGATGTGCGGAAGGTGGGTGAGCTCCTTTACTCCTCCCATATTTCCTTACGGGACCTCTTCCAGGTCAGCATCCCCGAGCTCGATTTCCTGGTGGAGTGGGGTATGGCCCATGGGGCACTGGGGGCGCGCCTTGTGGGGGGAGGGTTCGGTGGGATCACCTTGCACCTCGTGCCGGAGGAGGTACAGGATTACGCTGAAGCACTGAAGGAAGCGTACCGGCGCCGCTTCGGACGGGAGGCGGAGGTCATGGAGGTCCGCCCGAGCCCCGGGGCGCAGAGGCTCGCCCCCCATTAGCCGGTAGAGCTCCCCACCGCTACCATTACCCCAAATGGAGTGGAGGGAAGCTGAGGAGCGGGCGTGTCAGTACCTCCGTTCCCTGGGCTATCTCATCGTCGCCCGCAACTGGCGCTGGCGCGGCGGGGAGGTGGACATCATCGCAAAAGACGGGGACACCCTGGTCTTCGTAGAGGTAAAGCACCGGGCCGGAGGACGGTTCGGCGCCCCCGCGGAGGCGGTGGATTCTCGGAAGCGGAAAAAGCTCCTCCTCGCCGCCAAAGCTTTCTTGGGCAAGGATCTGGGGAAGGTCCCAGTACGGTTCGACGTGATCTCCTTGCTCGGGAGGGAGCTTTCCCACTTCAAAGGTGCCTTCGGGGAGGATGGGTGATGTTCGCCAAGGTCCTTTCGGGAACTCCATTTGGAGTGGAAGCCGTCCTGGTAGAAGTGCAGTGCGATATCTCCCCTGGGATTCCGGGCCTCTCCATCGTGGGCCTCCCAGACAAAGAGGTGACCGAGGCCCGCGAAAGGATCCGCTCCGCCCTCAAAAACAGCGGCCTCCCTTTCCCCGAGCTCCGGGTCACAGTAAACCTGGCCCCGGCAGATCTCCGCAAGGAAGGGGCGGGGCTTGATCTCGCGCTGGCCGTGGCCCTTCTGGGGGCGGCGGGGGAGATCCCTCAGGAACGTCTGGAAGGCTTCCTCTTTTTGGGTGAGCTTTCGTTGGACGGGGGACTCCGGCCGGTGCGGGGCGTCCTCCCCGTGGCCCTGGCCGCCAAGGCGGCGGGGATCGGAGGGATGCTCGTCGCAGCCGAGTCCGCTCCCGAAGCCGCACTGGTGGAGGGGCTCTCAGTGTACCCCGCCCCTGACCTCCGCACCGCCTACGCCTTCCTCACCGGGGAGGCGGATCTCGAGCCTTTGCCCCACCGGGTCCCCGAGGCCAAAGGACCAAGGACCTGGCTGGACCTCGCCTTGGTCAGGGGCCAGCTCCACGCCCGCAGGGCGCTGGAAATCGCCGCCGCCGGGGGACACAACCTCATCATGGTGGGGCCCCCGGGAACGGGGAAGTCGCTCCTCGCCCGCTGCCTCCCCGGGATCCTGCCCCCCTTATCCCTAGAGGAAGCCCTGGAGGTAACTCGGATCTACTCGGTGGCGGGCCTACTTCCCAAGGGGGTGGCGCTCCTGAGGGAGCGACCCTTCCGTGCCCCCCATCACACCATCTCCTACGCGGGTATGGTGGGAGGAGGAGCCGGCGTTCCCGCCCCGGGGGAGATCACCCTAGCCCACCACGGGGTCCTGTTTTTGGACGAGCTCCCCGAGTTCGACAGAAAGGTCTTGGAGACCCTGCGCCAGCCCTTGGAGGACCGCACCATCACCATCACCCGGGCGGGGATCTCTGTCACCTTCCCGGCGGCGTTCACGCTGGTGGGGGCCATGAACCCCTGTCCGTGCGGGTATTTAGGAGACCCCCACCACCCTTGTCGCTGTCGTCCCCACGAGATCCAACGCTACTGGAGGAAGCTCTCGGGACCGTTCCTGGACCGGATAGACCTCTTCGTAAAGGTGCCTAGGCTTTCCCGGGAGGAGCTTTTGGGGGAAGGCAACGGGGAGCCTTCCGAGGCGGTCAGGGCCCGGGTGGAAGCCGCCCGGGAGATCCAGCGGGAGCGGTTCGGGAAGGCCCGCACCAACGCTGAGATGAACCTCAAGGAGCTTAAACGGTTTTGTACCTTATCCCCCGAGGCGAAGAACCTCCTTTCTAAAGCCATCGACCACTATGGCCTTTCCGCCCGGGCCTATTCCCGGGTGCTGAAAGTATCGCGTACCATTGCGGACCTGGAAGGGACCGATATCATAAGGCCCGAACACATCGCCGAGGCGTTACAATATCGGCCGCAGAAGGAGGGTGAGACGTGAAGAAGATCCTTTTGGTGCTCCTTCTTTTTGCCGTGGGCGTGGCCGTATACGGCCAAACCCCGTTCACCGTGGGACGTATCGAGATCATCGGGAACGTACATGTCCCCACCGCAAAAATCCTTAAGACCATCGGGTTCAAAGAGGGGGACACCGTCGACGCGTTGAAGGTTAAAGCGGCGGCGAAAGCCTTGGAGGAGATGGGTTATTTCGCCCAAGTGAAGCCCGAGCTCTCCGTGGAAGACGATACTGTGGTGGTGCGTTTCTACTTGGTCGAGTATCCCCTGATCGAAAAGATCGAGATCCGGGGGCTTCCAGAGTCTCCGAGTTTCAAGGATGGCCTTATCCCCTTCCTCATCCGTTGGTTATCTCAGGAACTGTACGTTTCCAAGAGCGAGATCATCCATACCTTGGAAGAAAATGGCGTGAAGAAAGGGGAGGTTCTCAACGCAAAGAACTTCCGCAAGGCTCTCGAGAAGGTGTTGGAAGAGCTCCGCGAAAAAAGCGACGTGGCCACCGTGCAGGTCGCCGACGCCAAGCCCGAGGGATCCACGTTGGTGATCGAGTTCAAATTCCTCCCCATCCTGGGCCATGTCTTTTCTGGATTGGAGACAGTGCCGGAAGAGGTGGCCGCGGCTCTCATCCAAGTGCCGGTGGGCAAGGTGGGCCGCATGTCCCAGATTCGGGAAAGCTACCGGCGCCTCCTTTCCTCCGTCTTCTTCCGGGAAGTGCAGCTCAAGCCTGAGATGGACGAAGAGGGGAAGGGCGTTTACCTCCACTGGGAGCTAAAGGAAAGGGTGCTTCTGTCGGCGCCCACGAAACTCAAGGGTATAGAGCTTGTCGGGGTTACCGTCTTCCCACCCGAGCTCCTTTCACAACTTATCGGTGCCTTGCCCGCGGGCGAGGCCACCAACTATGACGTCCTTGTGGCCCTGAAAGGCGTGTTCGATTACTACATGCGCGAGGGGTACTTCATGGTGGACCTGGTCCCGGAAGGGATCGAGGACGGGGTGCTTAAGGTAAGGGTATTGGAAGGGGTTATCTCCCGCATCGAGATAACGGGAAATACTCGCACCAAGGAGTCGGTAATCCGCCGGGTGCTCGGCTTGCGCGAAGGGGAACACCTCACCCAGTCCCGCCTCTTCTCCGCCCAGCAGGCGCTGAAGGCCCTGGGCTACTTCAGCCAAGTGAACTTGGAGCCGGTGCGCCAAGAGGAGGGCCTTGTCCTCCGTGTATCCGTGAAGGAACTGGAAAAACTGGGCAACATCCGCGGCTCGTTCAGCTACGCGCCCGAGAGCGGAGGAATTGTGGGGAACATCGAGTACACCCAAAGGAACCTCCTCGGCACTGCCAACGACCTTTCCCTTTCCTTGAAGCACGGGCTCACGGGGGAGGCTTCCACCACCTGGAGCGTCCGCTGGACCTCCTACGCCCTCCCTCTTTTGAAAAAGCTTTCCCTCGAGGGCTACCACAAGCTGAAGGAGGAAACCCGAACCCTCGGGGGCAAATTTTCCCTGTCATACCCGGTAGCCTCCCTTTGGAACCTGGACCTGGGGTTGACTTCGGAGCTGCGGTGGAAAGGGAAGGAAGAGCTTTCGCCGCGGAACGTGCTCGAGGTCGGCTTGACCTACGACTCCCGGGACGATCCCTTCTTCTTCCCCCGGCGGGGGATCCTGGGGCGGTTCTCTGTAGCCAAGGCAGGGGATTTCGCCCCGGGGATCCGCTATCTCTCCCTTAAGTTGGAGCTCGTGGGCTTCCATCCGGTGGATTTCGGCCGGGGCGAAAGTGCCGTCCGAAGCGCGTTGGCGCAGAGGCTCCTTTTCAATTGGGGCATCGATCTACCCCCGGAATACCGATTCGAGTTCGGCGGGATGAACTCGGTGCGGGGGACGGCCGAGCCGGAGAAGACAGACCGGCTTTTGCTCCTCAACACCGAGTTCCGGGTGGAGCTTACCCAAGGTTTCCACGTGGCCCTCTTCTGGGACCTGGGGCTTTCCCTGGCGGATCGTGAGGCGAAGACATCGGCGGGGATCGAACTCGCCGCTCGGATCATGGGGAGCTTCGTGCGGATCGATCTCGCGTGGCCGAGCGATCGGCCGTGGAACTGGGTGCCCCAGTTCGAGTTCGGTTGGGCCCCGATGTTCTGAGAGGCTAAAAAACCTAAGGAGGTAAAAGGATGAAGGGAATCGGTTACGCGATCGTGGTGGCGCTGGTGGCTGGATTCGTGGGGGGATTGATAGCGGGGTTCGTTATCCCCCAGAAGGGCGGATCCGCGACCGAAGAGCTGACGGCCCGGGTGGAAAGTCTCGAGGCCAAGATAGGGGAGTTCTCCGCCTACGGGAGCCGTATCCAGGGCGTAGAAGGAAAGGTCGGGGAGTTCGAGGGCAAGCTATCCCAGCTCCAGGGGAAGCTTTCCCACCTCGAGGACAGGCTGGGAGGGCTGGAACAGAAGGTGGCCGGGCTCGGCACCGCCGGTGGCCCTGGCCTCAAGGTGGGCTACGTGGACGCCGATGCTCTTTTCATCAAAGTTTTTATCCCCCAAGTCCAGGCCGAGCGGGCCGTTATGGAGGAAAAGAAGCGCGCCATCACCGAGCTCCAGTCGCGCCGGGTGAAGGGCGAGATCGGGGAGGATGAATTCAAGCTGCAGTATTACGCCCTCCAGGTAGAACTCCTGCAGGCGCAATACAACGTGGACATGTCCATGCTCGACAAGATGATCGCCTCGCCGGGGTTCGCCAACCTCAAGGCCGATCTCGAGCGCCTCAGGGAGCAAGCCGCCCCGGCCATGGAGGAGATCCAAAAGCTCTTGGACGAGGCGAAGCTCGGGGTGGTGGACGAACAGGCCTTCATGGCCAAGTACCAGGCCCTTCAAAACGCCTTCCAGCAGCTGGACCAACTCCTCACCCAGATCGCGGCCCAGAAGATCGTGGAGGTCACCCAAGCGGTGGCCCAAGAGAAGGGCTACGATCTTGTGCTTCGCCGCAAGGACGTCCTCGTTTTCCGCAACGCCGAGACGGTAGACGACCTCAGTCCCCTGGTGGAGCAGCGGCTCTGGAAGCTTTTCGCCACTTCGTCTTGACATAGATGAACGTCGAGGAGCTGAAGCGGTCGCTTCCGGTGGGCTATCCCTATCTCCTCATCGACCGGGTGGAGGAACGGGGGGAGGACCGGGTGGTGGCGAAAAAATGCGTCACGGTGAACGAGCCTTATTTCCAAGGGCACTTCCGTCCCCCGTATCCCTCCATCATGCCCGGGACGATGATCCTGGAGGGGATGGCCCAGACCGCGGGGCTCCTCCTGGAAGAAGGGAAGGTCGCGTTTCTGGGGGCGGTGGAGCGAGCGCGGTTCCACCGCCCTGTGGTTCCCGGCGATGTGCTCCTGTTCACCGCCCAAGTGGCGCGCCGCCGGGGGCCAGTGTTGCGGGCCGAGGTACGGGCCGAGGTGGATGGGAAGCTCGTGGCCGAGGCTTTGGTAACGCTCGTGGTGAGGGACGATGTGGGAAAAGATCGTTGAGTGCGTGCCCAACGTATCCGAGGGAAGGAACCAGGAGACCATAAATGCCCTGGTGGCGGCGCTTGAAGGCGTTTCGGAGATCAAGATCCTGGATGTGGAGTCCGATCCGGACCACAACAGAAGCGTCCTCACCTTCGCCGGAACCCCGGATGGGGTAAAGGAAGCGGTCCTGGTCCTTTTCCGCGAGGCCATTCCCCGAATCGACCTGAGAAAACACAAGGGGGAACATCCCCGGATGGGCGCGGTGGACGTGGTCCCCTTCGTTCCGGTGCGGGGGGTCACCATGGAGGACTGTGTCGCCCTCTCCCGGGACGTGGGCCGGAAGATCTGGGATCAGTTCCGGGTGCCGGTCTACCTCTACGCCAACTCCGCCACACGTCCCGAGCGGGAAGACCTGGCGGCCATCCGCAAGGGAGAGTTCGAGGGCTTCTTCGAGAAGATAAAGGATCCTGCGTGGGCCCCGGACTTCGGGGAACCCGAGGTCCATCCCACCGCCGGGGTGGTGGCAGTGGGAGCCCGGGAGTTCCTCATCGCCTACAACGTCTACCTGAACACAAACGACGTCCGCATCGCCAAGGCCATCGCCAAGGCGATCCGGGGCTCTTCCGGGGGATTGCGCTACGTCAAGGCCCTGGGGTTCGAGATCAAGGAAAGGGGATTGGTCCAAGTGTCCATGAACTTAACAAACTACAAGAAGACCCCCATCCCCAGGGTCCTCGAGCTCATCCGCCGTGAGGCGGCCCGGTATGGGGTTTCCGTGGTGGAGTCCGAGATCGTGGGGTTGATACCCCAAGGGGCCTTGGACCAGGTGGTGGAGTACTACCTCCAGCTTCCCAAGTTGGATCCCCGGATGGTATTCGAGCGGCGCTTGGAGGAGGCCCTCAAAGGTTGAACTGGCCTTTCGCCGCGGAAAGGGTGGCCATTCTGGGCCTGGGGAAGACGGGAAGGGCCCTGATTGTGGCCCTTTCTTCTTTGGGGCTTTCCCTCTTTCTCTCCGAAAAACGGACGCTCACCGAGGAGGAGAGGACTTTCCTTTCCCGACACCGCGTCCGCTGGGAGGAGGGGGGGCATTCAGAAGCCCTCTGTGACCACGACCTCATCGTGCCGAGCCCTGGGGTTCCGTCCCACGAGCCGGTGCTTCGGGAGGCCGTCCGGCGGGGGATCCGGGTGGTTTCCGAGCTCGAGGTGGCGTGGCGGCTGGCCCGGCCTTCCTGTGTGATCGCCGTAACTGGAACCAACGGGAAATCCACCACTGCCGCCCTGGTGGGCCGGATCCTCGCCGCAGCAGGCAAGGATCCGGTGGTAGCGGGGAACATCGGGACCCCGGCCATCGCTACCGTGGCGGAGGCCGAGGGTCGCCCGTGGGTGTTGGAGGTGAGCTCCTATCAGCTCGAGTGGACGGAGGAGTTCCGCCCAGAGGTGGGGGTGTTCCTCAACTTCGCCCCAGACCACTTGGACCACCACGGGTCGCTCGGGGCCTACTTCGCCGCCAAAGCCAGGATCTTCCGCCACCAACGGTGTGGGGACACCGCCGTCCTTTCAGGGGACCTCCTTTCCACTTTATCACCCCGGGCCCGGGTCCTCCTCTACGATGAGTTTCCCCTGCCCTCCCAGTGGGAGCTCGGGCTTCCCGAACACCTTGTTCTCGATCTCAAGGCCGCTTTCGCCGCAGCGGTGGCCTTATTTCCGGAGATCGCCACGGCGCCGCCCCCCTTCGAGGCCATCGCCCCTGCCCTGCGGCAGCCCCACCGGATGGAGGTCGTGGGGGAGATCGGGGGCATATCCTTCGTCGACGACTCCAAAGCCACCAACGCCCACGCCACCGCCGCGGCCTTGAGGTCCGTCCCGGGTAAGTGTGTCCTCCTTTTGGGAGGACGCCACAAGGGGGGCGGGTACGAGCTCCTCGAGCCCCTTCTGCGGGAAAAGGTACGGCTCTGCATCCTCTTCGGGGAATCTCGGGGGTTCTTTGCCGAGCTCCTCTCCGGGTGGGGGATCCCGTTTGAGACGGCCTCATCACCCGAGGAATGCCTGAAAAAAGGCTTCCTTTTCGCCCAACCGGGGGACTGGGTTCTGCTTTCGCCTGCCTGCGCCTCTTTCGACCAGTTCGAAAATTACGCCCATCGGGGACGGGTCTTCCGGGAGGCCTTCGGACGCATTTCCCGCATGCTCCGGTAAAGGGTTACCTACCTCACGGACACCCCGCACCTTTTTCGCTACCTTTTCGCCTCTTTTGGGGACCCAAGTTTCGTTCTTCCGAGGGGAAGTTTGGGACACACTTCCCCCTGCGAGCTCTCATGGTGGGAAAACTCGAAGGGCGGGTTTTGCTGGTCACCGTATCACTCCTGGTTTTGGGCCTGATCTTCGTCTACTCGGCGAGCTTCCCCCTGGCCCTGCGTTTGTTCCACGAGGAGATGGGGTTTCTGAAGCGACAGCTCCTCGGGGCTGCGTTGGGGGTGATGCTCCTTTTGGCCTTCTGGCATATAGATTATCGCCTCTGGGCCCGCCTCTCTCCTATCCTACTGGGCCTTACCTTCGGGGGGCTTTTCCTCACCCTGGTGCCCCGAATCGGGACGGGAGGGCGCTGGATCTCCCTCGGCCCGCTCACCCTTCAGCCTTCTGAGTTCGGAAAGCTCGCCCTCCTTTTTTTCCTCGCCGGCACCTCGGTGGAGCGGGACCTGGAGGACTTCCGCAAGGGGATAGTCCCTTACATCTTCCTCCTCGGGATCTTCGGCCTCTTTTTCTTGGCGCAACCGGATTTCGGGATGTTCCTCCTGTACGCAGCCCTCACCTTCTTCATGCTGTGGATGGCCGGAGCCCGGACACGACACCTGGTGGGGGTGGGAGCGCTGGGGCTCCCCTTGCTCGGCGGCCTTTTGGCCCTCGCTCCCTATAGGTTGGGGCGGATCCTCGCCTTCTTGGACCCGGAAAGCTTCCGCCACTCCTACGGCTACCAGGTCTACCAGTCCATGTTGGCCCTGGGGTCCGGGGGGATATTGGGTCGGGGCCTGGGGGCTTCGCGGGCGAAGTTCTTCTACCTCCCTTCGGCCCACAACGACTTCATCTTCGCCGTGGTGGGAGAGGAGACGGGTCTTTTGGGCGCCCTGCTCCTCGTCCTTTTGCTTGTGGCCCTGGTGGCCTTGGGGTACGCGGTGGGCCGGGAGGCACCCGATAGGCTGGGAGCGCTTTTAGCCTTTGGGGCCGCGTTCCTTTTGGGTTTCCAGGCCCTCCTCAATTTAGGGGTGGTAGTGGGGGTCTTCCCCGTCACCGGCCTTACTCTCCCCTTCGTTTCATACGGGGGAAGCTCCCTGGCGGTCTCGTTGGGGTTGGTAGGGGTTGTGCTCGGAGTGGCTCGGGAGGCTGAGGCATGAGGTTGGTCCTGGCGGTAGGAGGCTCGGCGGGCCACATCTATCCGGCCCTAGCGGTGGTAGAGGCCTTGAGGGAGATTGTTCCTGAGCTTCGGGCCTTCTGGTTGGGGCGTCCCGGGAGCATTGAAGAGGATCTTGTCCGCCGGGAGCCGGGGATCGCGTTCATTTCCTTCCGCTCCGCGGGGATCCCCCGCGCCCAACCGCTGCGGGGAACCCGCACCCTCCTTTCCCTCCCTAGAAGC
>DFNI01000010.1 GCA_002375995.1 Acetothermia bacterium UBA3571
CATGGGTCCGAGGAGGCCCGGGAAGTGATTGCGAGACGCCCTGGGGAAAACCTTATGCCGCGGAGACGGCGGAGAGATGTCCCACCGGAACGGGCCTGAGGTTATGCGGACGTGATCGAGGGGGTGGACTGGGGGTTGACCCGGCGCGCGCTTTCAGAGATGCCGTTACGCGTAACGCGTGACGCGTCACGGGTTTTGGGGCCGATCTACCACTGGACCGAGCCCAGGGTGCGGGCACATGTGACGGTGTGTTTCCTGGCGCTTCTTCTGGAGGTGGAGCTTGAGCGGAGGCTGAGGGAGCAGGGGGTGGGGGCGAGCTTCCGGGAGGTGCTTTCGGACCTTGTGCGGGTAAAGGCGGTGCATTTGGAGGTCAAGGGCAAGCCCTATTTGGCCCGCACGGAGCTTTCCGGACAGGCCTACCAGGGGTTCCGGGCGGCGGGGGTGGCGGTGCCGCCGCGGGTGGTGGAGCTGTAGTGGGTACGTGTGCCTGCTAGCCCCTGAAACGCTGATCTTAAGGGAAATCTCTATCTCGCGGTGTCAAACTTGGGTCATAAGTAAGTGGTTAAAATGCTTTACATGGCGGGGCACAAGGAGGATAAACCATTATAAACCTCGTCAAGTGTCCTCTTCGAGAGGTCTCACGCGGTTCTTGCTCAAAACGAATCGGGGAATCAAAATGCTTTTTTGCTATAAATTGACTTACATACAACCCAAACCCTGTTCCTTCTTTGCTGACTTTTCTGGCAACACGGCCTCGATAAGCCGGATCAAATATTTTTTCTCTTTCATCGTTCAAGATCCGAGGTCCGTAAGATTCTACTAATACTTGTACCCCTCCATTTGGCAGATCTTCTACATAGACATTTACCTGCGAATGCTTAGGGGCATACTTTGCTGCGTTGTCAAGAAATGTGTGGATAATCACAGAAGCAGCCTGCGGATTAGCGACTACTTGATTGTAACTTATGCCAGCAAGATTGAATTCAATGGACTTCGAGCGAAACATTTCCTTATAAATTTTATAATATTTCATAACCATCTGATGAACTCCAAAGCGCCGACATTCAGAGGATTCATTAAGCCATTCTGGCTGGTAAAGAAATTTAGATACATTTAGTTTTTCTTCCAATAGTTTTGTTGCATAATATATAGCTTTTTCTTGTTCAGAGGCCTTTTTCAACTTTTCATCAAAATTTGCTCCTTCATATTTTTCTTCAATTATCACATTAATGTTTTGAGCAATTTGAGCGTTCAATTGTTTATAATCGTGAATTTGGAAAAGTCCCTTTTCTATCTCGGGCCGAAGTTGTTCCAAAAACTTTTCCTGCCATTCTACTGTCTCAAACCACTCGCGCTTTTTTTTCTCTTTCCATTTTTCTATTTCTACATCCAAATCAGCATGAAAATTTTCTAATGCAGCCAAGGCTTTTTCCCAATGACTTTCGAGCACCCGGACAGCTCGGTGTTTTATGTTTTTTCTCCACTTCTTTGTCGGGTGGGAATAATTCTCTTTGCAAACACCTGCTACAATAACTTCCTGAGTAACACGTTGATAATTATACCCAAAAGGACACACCCCTATATCTTTTGTTTTAGCCAATTCAATGCATACCCGCTTTTTGCAACGTCGACAGGTATCGGGCCATTGATAAAGACTCCCGTCAATCAATGTGGAGCCCACAGCTATAGGAAGTGGGAAAAGGAGTTTTTCGTATATCATTTTACATATGCTAATGAAACAATAGAAATTGCCATTTGGAGTAAATCTAAAATCAAACTTCTCACATCAGGATCTTCTATGAGTCTATTTAATTTATCAGATAAAATATGAGGATTTCCTTTTCTAATAGCTTTACAAATAATTCGTTTACAACTAGGACTCCCAATTTCCTTAGTAATTCTATCCACATAATACTCAACAGAAAATCTTTGTTGAAGCAATCTATCCACTTCCCTTTTAAAATCTACATAATCAGCAGATTTAGGCATGACAGCGTCAGCCAGCCGGAAGAAATCTAGCTGAGTAAGGTCATAATCTGATGCAGAATAAGCAATTACGAATTGGGCAGGTCTCACTTTGCGAATATGTTTCAATACACCAAAACCTTCGTCTTTACTTATTTCACTTCCAACTCCACGGATATCCAACATTATTACGTCGAAACCTCCTTTCTCGAGCTTTTCGAGATCCGTGACATCATGCCATTGCTCAATTGTATATCCATCACGTCGAAAAAGCTCAATGTATGCAAACTCAGCATCATCAATAACCAATAAGCGCCCGCGTTTTTTTATTTCTTCCCAACCAAGCTGAGGCCAAGAGTATCGTCGCCATAACATGGTTTTATTATACTGATGAACAAAATAATAAGTCAACTTGCCCCCTCGGGGAGGTGGCGGCGCAGGATGTGACGGACCGTTCCCTCGGGGATCCCCAGGGCATGGGCGATCCTCCTCCTCCCCCACCCCCGCTCCCGTCGCAACTCCAGCACCCGCTCCTCCAGCTCCAGCGGGGTGCGGCGGGGGGAACGTTTCGGGCGCCGGGGCCGGTCATAAAGCCCGGCTTCCCCTTCCTCAGTGTAGCGCCGCACCCATTTGCGCACGGTGTTGCGGGAGACCGAAAACCTCCGGGCCGTCTCCCGGAGGCTCCCGCACTCCCGGTAAACCTCCACGATCTCACGCCTCAGCGCCATCCGTGATGCCTCAAAAACCTAATGTTACCGAGGGTCTGGGCTTTGCCTCCTAATCGGGTTACGTAACTGTTTAGCGAAGCGAAGCAGCTAGAGAAGACCGGGGAACGGTTCAGCAGCTCATGGAGCGAACGTCGCTTTTAGAGGGGGCAAATGTAATGTACATTACCTTAGCTTCCCCCTACCCTTGAGCCGCCATGCGCCCTTCCTACGAAGATTTGCTGAGGGAGAACCGACGACTACGGGAAGAAAACCAAGCCCTCAAGGAGAGGCTTTCCCGGCTGGAAGCCGAGCTCGCCAGGCTCAGGGAGGAGAACGAAAGGCTCAGGGCAAAGATCAAGGGCGATCCGCCCCCGCCGGTGAAGCCTGCCCGTGCTGGTCCAGGGAAGAAGCCCGGCCGCAAGCCCGGACATCCCCCGGCCAACCGCCCCCTGCCGGCCCAGGTGGACCAAGAGGAGACCTTGACCTTGGCTCATTGCCCCCACTGCGGCACGAAACTCTCCCAGCCTGTGGAGGAGAGGGTACGGTATGTGGAGGATATCCTCCCACCCCGGGTGCGGGTGACCCGGTATCGGATCCAGCGCTACTTCTGTCCCCGGTGTGGCAAGTTGGTGGAGAGAAAGCCCCTGGATGTCCTGCCTGGACACCGGTTGGGGATCCGGCTGATGGCCTGGGTGGTGTGGCTGCGGGAGGAACCGCGGCTGCCGGTGAACCTGATCCAGAGATATCTGGAGCGGGCAGGGGTTTGGGTGGGCCAAGGGGAGATCGAGCGCATCACCTCCAGGGTGGCCGAGGAGCTGGGGCCCCTGTACCGAGGCTACCGGGAGGCGCTCCGGTGTGGGGAGGCAGTGAACATAGACGAGACCGGGATGCGGGTGGAGGGGGAGAACCGCTGGCTGTGGGGCGGGGTGACCAAAGGGCCGGCCACAGTGGTGTTTCAGGTGGACCGGCGCCGCAGCAGCCAAGTGGTGGATGAGCTTCTGGGGGAGGAGTTTTCCGGGGTAGTGGGGAGCGATTTCTACCCGGCCTACAACGTGCGGGAGGGGAAGAAGCAGCGGTGCTGGGCCCATCTTCTGCGGGCCACAAGGAAGCTGGAAGGAGAAGAGGGGAAGGCGCTACATCGGGAGCTGAAGGGGATCTGGGAGGAGGCGTGCCGGTGGGTGGCCGAGGAGCGGGGCCGGGCTCCCCCGCAGGAGTGGGAGGAGCGGGCCCGCCGCTGGGAGGAACAGGTGGGCGAGCTTGCCCGGCGCCCTTGGAGGGATCCCGGGTGTCGGCGGATTGCCAAGCGGCTCCGCAAGCACAGTGGGGAACTGTTCACCTTCGCCATCTGCCCTGGGGTGGAGGGGACGAACAACCAGGCGGAGAGGGCGCTGCGTCCGTATGTGGTGAAGCGGAAGATCTCGGGAGGCCACCGATCTTGGGCAGGGGCGAGGAAGCACGAGGTACTGATGAGTGTACTTGCTACCTGTCGCCTGAGAGGGGAGGACTTCCTGGCCACGGTGACCACCGCCCTTGGGGCGACAGCTGCTTCAGCTCGCTAAACAGTTACACAACCTCAATGCTTGTCGCGATGAATCCCTCGAGGTTAAGATGGGCCGCGATGCATGAGGCGATGCTGTGGGAACCGTTCGGGGACAAACGGGTGCGGTGTATCCTCTGTGCCCATCGCTGCGTCATCCAAGATGGCAAACGCGGGATCTGCATGGTCCGGGAAAACCGCGGTGGGACCCTTTATTCCTTGGTCTACGGCCGGGTGGTCTCGGTGGCCCTTGACCCCATCGAGAAAAAGCCCCTGTTCCATTTCCTCCCCGGGGCCGATGCGCTTTCTCTGGCCACGGTGGGTTGTAACTTCAAGTGCGAGTTCTGCCAGAACTACCACATCTCCCAATATCCTCGGGACCACGGGGGACGGGTCTTCGGGGAACGGATGGAACCCGAGGAGGTGGTGCGCCAGGCGGTGAGCTCCGGCTCCCGGGTGATCGCCTACACCTACACCGAGCCCACCGTGTTCTTCGAGTTCGCGTATGAGGTGGCCCGCCGCGCGCACTCCCTGGGGATAAGGAACGTGTTCGTCACCAACGGCTACATGACCCGAGAGGCCTTGGATGAGATCTCCCCCTACCTCGATGGGGCCAACGTGGACCTCAAATCCTTCCGGGACGAGACCTACCGGCGCCACATGGGGGCCACCCTCCAGCCGGTGCTCGACACCATCGAGGGGATGCATCAGCGGGGGATCTGGGTGGAGGTCACCACCCTCATCATCCCCGGCCTCAACGACTCCGAGGAGGAGCTCCGCTGGATCGCGGAGTTCATCCGCGGGATCTCCCCCGATATCCCCTGGCACATCTCCCGGTTCTTCCCCGCCTACAGGATGCACTCCCATCCCCCGACCCCTATCTCGTCGCTTGTGCGTGCGTGGGAGATCGGGCGGGAGGTGGGGTTGAATTACGTATACCTGGGTAACGTCCCCGGCCAGGGAGAGGATACTGTATGTCCTTCCTGTGGGCGGGCCCTGATCCGCCGCTACGGGTTCCTGGTGGAGCGGGACGAGCTCGCGGACGGCCGTTGCCCCCGCTGCGGGGCCGAGATCGCCGGCGTCTGGTCTTAGCACCCGATGGTGACCCAGGAGCGCCGCGAGAAGATCGCCCGGGTGGTTTCCACGAGGCTCAAGGGCCTGGTGGCGGTGTGTGAAAACTTCGCTAACCCCCATAATGCCGCGGCGATCCTCCGGACCTGCGAGGCGTTGGGGATCCTCAACGTATACATCATCGAGGAGCTGGTGCCCTTCGAGCCCTCCCGGGCGGTCACACAAGGGGCCGAGAAATGGCTCAAGCTCAAGCGTTTTCGCCTGGCCGAGCGGGCCTTCCCCGAGCTGAAAGAAGAAGGCTTCCGGATCTACGCCGCCGTGCCCGGGAGGGGGGCCATCCCGGTGGAGGAGCTCCCGGTGGGGGAACCCCTGGCCTTGGTGTTCGGGAACGAGAAAGAGGGCGTCTCGGAAAAAGCGTTGGAGTTCTGCGACGGGACCTTTCGGATCCCCATGTGGGGGTTCGTGGAGTCGTTTAACGTATCGGTGGCCGCCGCCATCTCGCTTTATATAAGTGCCCGGCGGCGGCGGGAACTCTTGGGGAGGGAAGGGGACCTTTCCTCCCGGGAGGAGGAAGCCCTCATGGCCCACTATCTCAAACTCTCGGCCTAAGGAGGTGCCATGGACTTAGCGCAGGTGAAAGGGGCGGTGTGGAAGAGGATCGATGAGATCGCGGATGAGCTGTGGGAGATCGCCCTGAAGATCCACGAGAACCCGGAGGTGGGGTTCGAGGAGCACAAGGCCGCGGCCTGGCTCACCGAGGCCCTGGAGAAGGGTGGCTTCCGGGTGGAACGGGGCGTGGGGGGAATGGACACCGCCTTCGTGGCGACGCACCCCGCC
Source organism: Acetothermia bacterium UBA3571 (assembly GCA_002375995.1). GTDB lineage: Bacteria > Bipolaricaulota > Bipolaricaulia > Bipolaricaulales > Bipolaricaulaceae > UBA3571. Next base: position 6,118 of record DFNI01000010.1, read on the forward strand.
CAGGCCGAGGGTCCGGCGGTGGCGTTCCTGGCAGAGTACGACGCGCTCCCCGAGCTCGGCCACGCCTGCGGCCACAACATCATCGCCACCATCGCCTTAGGGGCGGGCCTGGGACTTTCTCCGTTCAAGGAAACCCTTCCCGGCAAGCTCATGGTTATCGGAACCCCGGCCGAGGAAGGGGGCGGGGGCAAGATCAAGCTCATCGACGCTGGGGTCTTCTCCGACGTGGACGTGGCCATGATGGTGCATCCGGCCGATCGGACCCTGGTGGAGCGGGGGTCGCTCTCCATTACCGAGGTAAAGATCGAGTTCCACGGGAAACCCGCCCACGCCTCCGGGAGCCCCGAGGAGGGGATCAACGCCTTGGACGCCGTGATCCAGACCTTCGTGGGCCTGAACGCCCTGCGGCAGCACATCCGGGACGGGGCCCGGATCCACGGGATCATCACCCACGGGGGAACCAAGCCCAACATCGTCCCCGAGTACGCCGCAGCCCTCTTCTACGTCCGGGATATCGATGACGACTACAAAGAGGAGCTGGTGGAGAAATTGAGGAAGTGCGCTGAAGGAGCGGCGCTGGCCACGGGGGCCAAGCTCACCTTCACCCGGGTGGGCCACGAGTACAAGTCCATGCGCCCCAACCACCACCTGGCCCAATCCTTCCGCAAGAACATCGAGGAGCTGGGCTTCGAAATTGAGCCCCCAAAAGGCGGAATGGGTTCCACCGACATGGGGGATGTATCGCAGGTAGTGCCCGCCATCCACCCCTACATCAAGATCGCGCCCACCGGCACCCCGGGCCACTCCCACGAGTTCGCCGCCGCGGCCCGCTCGGAGGAAGCACGCAAGGGCATGATCGCCGCCGCCAAGGCGTTGGCGGCCGTGGCATTGGAACTCTGGCTCGTACCGGGCTTTTACGAAGAGGTGCGGCGGGAGTTCGAGGAGGTGGTGCTCAAGAAGGGCGGCTGAGGGACCCCATGAGGAGCGCCTCCACCGGGATCAGGCGCTTCGTCACCGGGTCGGGCGCCAGGGAGAACTGCTCCAGGGTCACCGCGCCCAGGAGGGCCTCCGAATCCGGGTCGCCGAAGATCACCACCGTAGTGCGCCGTGCGCCGTTGATCTCCACCACCGCTTCGCAGCCGTCACGAACGATGATGTTTCCGTTGGCGAGCCGCAGTCGCTGCTTGAAAGAAGGCCGGTAGCCCAGCTCCTCGAGGATCGGGCGGGGGATCCAGGCGTAGGTGGCGCCGGTGTCCACCAACACCTGGATCTCTCGCTTGGTTTTCCCCTCGGGGTCGTAAACCCCAACCGGATACCTAATGATTCCTCTTCCATTATAGCCCCGCCTTCCTTTGCCGGGGCTTGGGCTCGGGCACGGGATCGTAGCCCCCAGGATGCCAGGGGCCGCACTTCACGATCCGCTTCAGGGAAAGCCACCCGCCCCGGATCACCCCGTGGGAGAGGATCGCCTGGCGGGCGTATTCGGAACAGGTGGGATAGAACCGGCACCGCTTGGGCAGGGCCGGTGAGATGAAGAGCTGATAGACGCGGATCAACAGCACAAAAACTTTCTTCATACCCTCATTCTCCCTTCCCCGCCACCGGCCGACAAGGCCACCCCAGCGTTGTGGGCGGGGTTTTCCTAGGATATATTCGCTGTGGGGATGGAGACTTCGTTGGATGTAGTGATTCTCGCCTCCGGCGAAGAAGGTGAATTTGTATCCCAACGCCCGAAGGTCCTCCACGAGATCCTGGGGCTACCGCTTCTGGAGTACGTCCTCCGCGCCGCTTCCGAGCTTTTCCCTACCCGGTTGATCTTGGCCGTGGGCCGCGAGACTCCGGAGATCCACAGTTTCCTCACCCGAAGCGACTTCGAAGTCCTCATCATCGGGGCGGAAGGAGAGGCTCATGGATTCGGCCCCATCGAGGGTGCGGTGGCGGCCCCCAGGTTCCTGGTCCTTCCGGGGCATCTCCCCTTGCTTTCTTCCGAGGCACTGAAGCGGCTCCTTTGGGAACACATAGCTCAAAAGGCTCTCCTTTCGTTTCTCACTTTCTATCCGGAGGATCCGGGCAGCTATCTCTCGGTGGTGCGGGACGAGTCCGGGATCCCCAAAGCCATCGTGACCGAAGGCTCAGGAGGCGGAGCCCAAGAGGCCGCGGCCGCTGTGTTATGTCTGGATAACGTCCCCGAGGTATGGGAAGCCCTGAAGCGGCTTCCCACCGAATGCACCCCGGGGGCGCTTATTGCCGAGCTCGTCTCCGCCCTTCACCCCAGGGTCCACGCGGTCCCCTGGCCCGAGCCGGAGGAGCTTTTGACGGTGCACACCCGGAGGGACCTCGCCCGGGCCGGGGAACTGCTGCGGGAGCGGACCATCCGCCGGCTCCAGGAGACCGGGGTCACGGTGGTGGATCCCCACACCGCCTACGTGGGCCCCGATGCCTCGGTGGGTCTGGACACCGTGCTCCACCCCGGGGTCCACCTCTACGGGAAGACGGAGATCGGAGAAGGGTGTGAGATCGGGCCCCAGGCGTACCTCGTGGATTCCGTGGTGGAACGGGGTGCCAGGATCTGGTTTTCGGTGCTGGAAGGGGCATGGGTAGGGGAAGGGGCGCGGATCGGCCCCTATGCGCATCTCCGTCCCGGGGCCCGGATCGGGGCCCGGGCGCGGATCGGGAACTTCGTGGAGGTGAAGAACGCCCAAATCGGGGAGGACGTAAGGGCGGGGCACCTGGCCTACATCGGCGACGCCGAGGTGGGGCCGGAGGCCAACATCGGTGCGGGCGCCATCACCTGCAACTACGACGGCGTCCGCAAGCACCGCACCGTGATCGGCAAAAGGGCCTTCATCGGCTCCAATACGGCACTTGTGGCTCCGGTGACCATTGGGGAGGGGGCGGTGGTAGGGGCGGGTTCGGTAATCACCGAGGACGTTCCCCCCCATTCCCTGGCACTGGGCCGTGCCCGCCAGGTGGTAAAACCCGAGTGGGCGAGGCGGAAAAAGGAGGGGGAGGGTTGAACGGGCTGAAGATCGTAACGGGCAACGCGAACCCCGAGCTCGCCCGTAGGATCACCGAGCTCGTGGTGGAGAAGTTCAACACCAAGTACGCCGACTTCCTGGACGAGCTCTGCCGGGACCGCCGGGGACGCCTCCGGGAGGAGCTCCCGCCGCTTCGGTTAGAGGACGTATGGTGCGAGGCCGAGGTGAGCTACTTCCCCGACGGGGAGGTCTACGCCCACGTGGAGAAGACAGTCCGGGGGCAGTACGTGTTTGTAGTACAACCCACCTGTCCTCCCCGGGCTGAACCCTTGGACCCCAAAAAGCCCGGGCCTCAGACGGTGAACGACATCGTGATGGAGTTGCTTTTGCTCGTCGATGCCTTGAGGCGGGCGTCGGCGGAGCGGGTGTGCGCGGTGACCCCTTATTTCGGCTATGCCCGACAGGACCGCAAGACCGAGGGCCGGGTCCCCATTTCGGCGCGGCTTTTGGCGAACCTGATCGAGCGGGCCGGCACCAGCCGGGTATTGGCGGTAGAGCTCCACGCGAGCCAGATCCAGGGATTCTTCGACATCCCCCTGGACCATTTGCGCACCGATCACCTCTTCGCCCGCCACATCCAGGCCCATCACCCCGAGTGGTTGGAAGACCTGGTGGTGGTTTCCCCCGATATCGGGGGGCTTTTCCGGGCCCGGAGGGTAGCCGAGCGGTTGCACGCCCCCTTCGCCACCTTGGCGAAGCGTCGCTTCCGGGGCGGGGACCTCGAGGTGCTCCTCGTAATCGGAGAGGTAAAGGGAAAGAAGGTCCTCTTGGTGGACGACATCCTCTCCACCGGGGGGACTCTCATCCGGGCGGCCAAAAAGCTCCTGGAGGAGGGGGCACGGGAGGTGTACGCCGCCTGTACCCACGGGATATTCGCCGGGAACGCTTTGCAAGAACTCGAGTCCTCTCCCTTGAGCCGGATTATCGTCACGGATACCATTCCCCAAGCCGCCGCGAAAGACCACCCGATGGTGGAGGTGGTCTCGGTGGCGGACGATCTGGCGGAAGCGATCATCAGGATCTACCTCGGCCTTTCGATAAGCGAACTTTTGGTGCGGGGCCGTTAGCGAGGAGGTAACTGAAATGGCGAAGATCACGGCGCGAAAACGCTCCGACAGCGAAAAGCCCAAGGCCCTCAGGCGCCAGGGCTGGGTTCCCGGTGTGGTGTACGGGCCTCATTTGCCCAGCACTCCCATCGCGGTGGAGTACAAAGTGCTTGAGCGGCTGGTGGCCGAGATCACCCGTTCCACCCGCATAGAGTTAGAGTACGACGGCGAGCGGCACTTCGTGTTCATCAAGGAGCTCCAGCGGGACCCCATCACCGATAGGTTCCTACACGTGGACTTTTACGCCCCCGAACCGGGGCAGATCATGTCCCTGGACGTTCCCATCAGGCTCGTGGGCACCCCCGCAGGGGTCAAGGCCGGGGGGATCCTGGAGCACATCCACGAGGAGATCCCCGTGGAAGGCCCCCTGGAGGCGATACCCCCCTATATCGAGGTGGACATCTCCGACCTCGGCCTGGACGAGGCCCTTCTCGTGAAGGACCTCCCCCTCCCAGAGGGGCTGCGGCCCCTCCTTCCCGAGGACGAGGCGGTGGTCAACATCCTCCCGCCCAAGGTCCTGGTCACTGAAGAGGCGGAGGAGGAAGCCGCTGAGGCCCCCGAGGCCCCAGCCGAGGAGGCCGCGCCCCCCGAGGAGGAAGGGGAGTCTTGAGGGCCGTGGTGGGGCTGGGGAATCCCGGCCCCGAGTACGCCCTTACCCGCCACAACCTCGGCTTCTGGGTCGTGGATCGCCTTCGGATGGGGGGAAATTGGGAACGGTTCCTTTTTCCGTGGGGCGAGGTCTTCCGCTCCGGGGACCGGCTGCTCCTCAAGCCCCTCACCTACATGAACCGCTCCGGGGAGGCGGTCCGGGGGCTTTTGGCGTGGAGCCCCTTGAGCCCTGAAGACATCCTTTTGGTCCACGACGACGTGGACCTCCCGGTGGGGGCGGTGCGCCTGCGGGAGAGGGGCGGCCACGGGGGGCACCTTGGGGTGCGGTCGGTGCTCCATGCCCTGGGGACCCGGGATGTGCCCCGCCTGAAGCTCGGGATCGGGCCGAAACCGGAGGGGGTGGACCTCGCCGCCTTCGTGCTTTCCCGCCCCCCGGAGGAGGAGCTCGAGCGGCTCATGATGGCCGTGGCCTTCGCCGCTGAGGTGGCAGGGGCCTTCCTGGAGGGAGGCTACGCCGCCGCGCTGAAAACGCACTCCCGGGGTATCGCCGCCGGGAAAGGGGTATAATTTGGCTGAAGGGTTCGCTATGTACGAAAAGTTCTCTCGCGATGCCGCCAAGTGGCTCGCGGCCTCCCATACCGAGGCTGAGGAATGGCGCCACCGTTACGTGGGCACCGAACACCTGCTCCTAGCTGCCCTGCGCCTGGAGCATCTCTCGGTGTATCGGTTCCTCTTGAGCCACGGGCTCACCTACGAACGGGTGGCCAGAATCGTGGAGCGCCAGAAGGGCCGCGGCAAGCTCCACATCCCCCAAGGCGGACTGGAGATGACGCAGAGGCTGCGCAAGGTGATGAAGATGGCCTTCGACGAGGCCCGCCGCCAGGGGGCGGAGTTCATCGAGCCGGAGCACCTCTTATTTGCTCTCCTCAAGGAAGGGGAAGGCACCGCGGCCGAGATCCTGCGGGCCCACGGGATCGACCTCCGCGCAGCCAAGGCCTATTTCCGACATCACCGCCGCTCCGGGATGAGGGTCCGGACTGTATCCTCCCAGCGCCTCCCCGGGGAGCTGGGTGAATTCGGCCGGGACCTGGTGGAGGAGGCGGAGATGGGGCTCTTGGACCCGGTGATCGGCCGGGACCGGGAGCTCGAGCGGGTGATCCAGATCCTCTGCCGCCGCAAGAAGAACAACCCCGTCCTCATCGGCGAGGCCGGGGTGGGGAAGACCGCCATCGTGGAAGGCCTGGCTCAGAAGATCGCCATGGGGGACGTACCCCGGGCGTTGGCGGATAAATCCATCGTGGAGCTGGATATCGCTGGGATCGTGGCCGGGACCAAGTATCGGGGCGAGTTCGAGCAGCGCCTGAAGAACATCCTCAACCGGGTGATGGAGTCCGATAACATCATCCTGTTCATCGACGAGCTCCACACCGTAGTGGGGGCCGGCGGGGCCGAGGGGGCCATCGATGCCTCCGCGATCCTCAAGCCCCCCCTCGCCTCCGGGGCCATCCAGTGCATCGGCACCGCCACCCCCGACGACTACAGGAAGACCGTGGAGAAGGATCCAGCCCTGCGCCGGCGGTTCAAGACCGTGTACGTGGAGGAGCCCTCGGTAGAGGAAACGGTGAAGATCCTGCGGGGCCTCCGCGCTCGCTACGAGCAGCACCACGGGGTGCGGATCACCGACGATGCTCTTTGGCAGGCGGCCCGCCTGGCCGACCGCTACATCACCGATCAGTTCCTCCCCGATAAGGCCATCGACCTCATCGACGAGACTGCGGCCCGGGTGCGCCTTTCGGCCTCCGATCTCCCCCCCGAGGCCCGGGAGCTCATCGAGGAGATCACGCGGCTCGAGGAGGAAGAAGAGGAGGCGGTGGCCCACCAGAACTACGAGCTCGCCGCAAAGCTCAGGGACCAAAGAAGCGCCCTCATGGAGGAGCTCAGGGCACACGAGGAAAAGCTCGAGGGCAAGGCCGACACCCCCACGGTGGAGGGACACCACATCGCCGAGACGGTGTCGCTTTGGACCGGGATCCCCATGCACCACTTGCAGGAGGAGGACACCGCACGCTTGGTGAACATGGAGGAGAAGATCCACGAGCGCCTGGTGGACCAGGACGAGGCGGTGAAGGCCGTGTGCCGGGCGATCCGGCGGGCCTACGCCGGAATCAAGGATCCCCGCCGGCCCATTGGGGCCTTCCTCTTCCTCGGACCCACGGGGGTGGGGAAGACCGAGCTCGCACGGACCCTGGCGGAGTTCCTCTTCGGGGACGAAGACGCCCTCATCCGCATCGACATGTCCGAGTACATGGAGCGGTTCTCGGTGTCGCGGTTGATCGGGGCCCCACCGGGATATGTGGGGTACGAGGAGGCCGGCGAGCTCACCGAGGCAGTGCGGCGGCGTCCCTACTCGGTGGTCCTGTTCGATGAGATCGAGAAGGCCCACCGGGACGTGTTCAACATCCTCCTCCAGGTGATGGACGATGGGATCCTCACCGACTCCCAGGGCAGGAAGGTCTCCTTCCGCCACACGGTGCTCATCATGACCTCCAACATCGGCGGGAAGTTCATCACCGACCAGACCTCCACGGGGTTCGGCTCCCAGGACACGGAACAGACCTACCAAGACATAAAGAGCCGTGTCATGTCCGAGGTGAAGAAATACTTCTCGCCGGAGTTCCTGAACCGGCTCGATGACATCATCGTCTTCCGTCCCCTCACCCGAGAGCAGGTAGGGGAGATCGCCAGGCTCCTCATCGGGCGGCTACAAGAGCGCCTCCGGGAGGAGCACGGGATCGAGTTGGAGCTTTCCGACTCTGCCCTGGACCTCCTCATCGAGAAGGGCTTCGACGCCAAGTACGGGGCCCGTCCCATGCGGCGGACCATCGAGCGGTTGGTGGAGGATCCCATCGCTGAGAAGATCCTCACCAAGGAGTTCCCAGAGGGCTCGACCATCGTGGTGGAGGCCGACGGCGAGCGGATGGCGTTCCGGCGCAAATAATGGCCTATGTATGCCAAAAGTGTGGCTACCGTTCCGTAAAGTGGCTGGGGAGGTGCCCCTCCTGCGGGGCCTGGGATAGCTTCGAGGAAATCTCCCAGGAAAAGGAGACCCAAAAGGGGAGCGAGCCGCAAAGCTGGCTCGGCGAAGAGCCTAAACCCCTTCCCCGGGTACCTTCAACTCCCCTGGCACGGCTTCCCACTGGGTTCCCCGAGGTGGACAGGCTGCTCGGAGGCGGGCTCATCCCCGGGGCGGTGATCCTCTTCGGGGGTGAACCCGGGGTGGGTAAGTCCACGTTGCTCCTCCAGATCGCCGCTAGCCTCTCCCGGGACCACGGCCCGGTCCTCTACGTGTCCGGGGAGGAATCCGCCCCCCAGGTGAAGCTCCGGGCCGAGCGGTTGGGGATCGGAGCTGAGCGGCTCTACCTCTTCGCCGAGCAGTCCCTTCCCCGAATCGCCGCCGCGGTGGAGGAAGTCTCGCCCCTCGCCCTCATCGTGGATTCCCTCCAGACGGTGATCGCCCGGGCCGACGGGGGGGAGGTGGGGGGGATCCAGCAGGTGCGGGAGGCGGCGGCGGAGTTCGCCCGCCTCTCCAAGCTCCGGGGGATGGCCTCGTTCCTCGTCTCCCACATAACCAAGGGGGGCGGGTTCGCCGGCCCCAAGACGGTGGAACACATCGTGGACGTGGCCATCTACCTCGAGGGGGTACGGGAGACGGACCTCCGGATACTGAGATCGGTGAAGAACCGCTTCGGCTCCACCCACGAGGTGGCGGTGTTCAGGATGGGGGAGCGGGGGATGGAGGAGGTGCAGAACCCTTCCCTCTTCTTCCTCTCCCGGGATCGGGCCCCCAAGCCCGGGGCGGCCATCGTCCCGGTGTTGGAGGGGACCCGGACCATGCTCGTGGAGGTCCAGGCCTTGGTCTCACCCACCAAGTACGGCCCCCCGCAGCGCCGGTGTGCAGGACTCGATTACAACCGGGTGTTGGTGCTTCTCGCGGTGATCGAAAAGTACCTCGGGGTGCACATCGGGATGTCGGATGTGTACCTGGCGGTGGCTGGGGGGTTCGAGGTGCGGGAGCCTGCGCTGGATTTGGGGATTGCCGCCTCCGTGCTCTCCAGCCTCTACAACCGCCCCCTTCCCCCAGACACGGTGGTCCTGGGGGAGATCGGGCTCTCGGGGGAGATCCGTCCCGTGCGGAAGGCCTACGAGCGCCTGAAAGAGGTGGCGAAGCTCGGGTTCGGGCGGGCCATCGTCCCTGAACAGGCGATCGAGAACGACGTAGGATTAGAATTGGTGCCGGTGCGAGACGTGATCCAGGCCGCGGAGGCCTTGGGACTTTCGGGTTGAGGCGATGAGGGACGAATACCGGAAGATATTGGAGCGGACCGCCCCCGGGACCCCGCTCAGAGAGGCCCTGGACCGAGTGGTCCAGCTGGGAACCGGGGGGTTGGTGGTGATCGCCGACCGGGAGGTGGTATCCCCCATCATCGCCGCCGGGTTCGAGCTCAACTCCCCCTTCACCCCCCAGGCCCTGGCGGAGCTCTGCAAGATGGACCGGGCGGTGGTGGTGGACGAGAACTTGAAGACCATCCTCTACGCCAATGCCCATTTGGTCCCCGATCCCACCATCCCCTCCGCCGAAACCGGGACCCGCCACCGGGTGGCAGAGCAAACGGCCAAGCAGATAGAGCGGCCGGTGATCGCCATCTCGGAGGAAAGAAAGCGGATCACCATCTTCTACAAATCCTGGCGGTACGAACTCCGGGACCCCATTGCCCTTTCCTCTCAGGCGTCTCAGGCCCTCTTGATCCTCGATCGCTACCGCCGGGAGCTGCACGAGCTCCTCACGGAGCTTGCGCCCATGGAGTTCGAGCGGAAGGTACCCCTGGATCACGTGGCCATGGTGGTACAGAAGGCCGCCCAGATGATTCACCTGGAGGAAGAACTCCAGGGACTGTTCCTGGAGCTGGGGAAGGAGGCCAAACTCCTCAAGCACCAGCTGCGGGGGCTGATGCGGGGGGTGCGGGAGACGTTGAAGCTGGTGGTCCTGGACTTCCGCAAGGCCCAGGACCGCCCAGTGGAAGAAGTGATTGAGGAGATCTTGTCCCTGGACCCCGAGGACCTGCTCGTCCCGGAGGTGATCCTGAAGGTCCTGGGTTATTCCGAGGATGAACTGGAATCGCCGGTCCCCTCGCGGGGTTTCCGGCTGCTTTCCAAGATCCCCCGGCTCCCTCCTTCCGTGATCGAGCGGCTGGTGGAGGAGCTGGGGAGCCTGGATCAGATCGAGCGTGCCAACCGCAGGCAACTCCAGCGCATCAAGGGGATCGCGGAGACCCGGGCCCGGGCGATAAAGTCGGGCCTTGCCCGCCTGCGTAACCGCTACATCTCGGGAGGTCTTGAGCGATGATGGAATCGTTGAGGGAAGCGGCCGATTTCCTGCGGAAGCTGGGGGAGCCCAGAGTGGCAGTGGTGCTTGGCTCGGGGCTCGGGGATGTGCTGCCCCTTGAGGACGAGCGGACCGTTCCCTTCGCCGAGGTATCCGGGTTTCCCGCCCCCACCGCCCCGGGCCACAAGGGGGAGATCGCGGTGGGGAGATTGGGGGGTGTGGAGGTTCTGGTACAGCGGGGCAGGCTCCACTACTACGAGGGCTACTCTCCCGAGGAGATCGTCTTCCCGGTGCGGGCCTATGCCCTCCTGGGGGTCAAGGTCATCGTGTTCACCAACGCTTCGGGGGGGATCGCCGAGGGCCTCGCCCCGGGCGACCTCGTCCTCATCCGGGACCACATCAACATGCTCGGGTTCAACCCCCTGCGGGGCCCTAACCTGGACGAACTCGGCCCCCGGTTCCCGGACATGACTCAGGCCTACGACCCCGAGCTCCGCCGGATCGCCCACGATGTGGCCCGGGGGCTCGGGATCGAGCTGCGGGAAGGCGTGTACCTCGCCACTATGGGCCCGAGCTACGAGACCCCGGCAGAGATCCGGGCGTTTCGGGCCCTGGGGGCGGACCTCGTGGGGATGTCCACCGTGCCCGAGGTGATCGCCGCCCGGCACGCGGGGGTCCGGGTGCTGGCCATTTCCTGCGTCACCAACCTCGCCGCGGGGATCGCGAGACATCCCCTTTCCCACGAAGAGGTCTTGGAGATCGGGAAAAGAAAGGCGGCGGAACTCGGCCGCCTTTTGCGGGCGCTTATCCCGCGGCTTCCAGTCTAATACTTAGCCCCCTGTGCCCGAGCTTCCACAGAATCTCCACAGGGTTTACTCAGGCTCTGCACGTGTTAAAGTAACAATCATCACAATCCTAACCCGATGCGGCATAGAGGAGGGAAGAGTGAAGAACGCGATCCTGGTTGGGACGTTGGTTCTTTCCTTCGCTATCGGCGGTGCAGCGGAGCTATCGTGTAAGGATCCTGCGGCCACAGAGCTTTTGCGGGAACTTTATGTCCAACTCATCCCCTTTCCCGGCACCCAAACCCCTTACGGGATCCCCATTTCGCTGTGGAACGTAAAGCGGTTCACCTCGTGGTACAACTCGATAACCCTTGCCCCCCAAGAAGCGGCCATCTTCAAGCAGGCACTGGCCGAGTTGCCCGTCCCTCCGTGTGGTCACGTCTCCATCCTGAGCTGCTGCCGCGGAGGGGAACGGGAACTGGAAAAGGTTTGTGAGTTGGTGCGGAGCGCATTGGGGCTCGCCAAATGGCTGATCCACGTGAAGCATTTCTCGCCCGCCGAGGTGAGATCCGCGGTAGACCAGTGGCTCCACTTCGTTTTCTCCAGCTATTACCTCTCTGAGGCCCTGGCCGCCCGGGGGATAGACCCCTCTTCTTGCGGGCTTCCCGTCGTCGGGGTCTGCGTACGGGGGAATTATGCCACGGGGCAAGGGGGTTGTGAGGTGGTGAGCGAGTCCCGGAAGAAGGGGGGCGGGTGACCTTCGTCACCTCCGCATAGGGCATCGCGGCCGTGCATGGGCAACCCAGCGTGATAAAATAGCGGTCGATACTTAAAATGTTCTTTAACCAAGGAGGCATTGGGTGACCCGTTTGTTCCTGGCCGCTTTGCTCGTGCTCCCCGCCCTTGCCCTGGGGCAAGGGGTGGATCCCGGTTCGGTGGTTTCCTTGGAGATCCCCGAGATGTTGGAGGTGCCCCGGGGTGGGACCTCGGCCCTCGTAATCGCAATAGACATAGAACCCAACTGGCACGTGAACGCCCCCGGATCCCCCGGGTTCCTTATCCCCCTGCAGGTAGAGCTGCGCCTTCCCGAATATCTGGAGGCCGGTGAAGCGAAGTTCCCCGACCCCCAACAGGACGAGGTCCTGGGACAAAAGCTTCTGCTCTACAGCGGAAAGGTCTCCGTGGAAATCCCCGTCTCCGCCGCTCCCAACTCCCCGCTTGCCGAAGCCTTCATCGAGGGCGTGGTGAAGTACCAAGCCTGCAGCGGCGACATTTGCCTCCCTCCGGCAGAGAAATTTTTCCAGACGAGGATAAAGATCGTGGAGGGGGGCACGCCTTCCACCGTCTCCCCCGATATTGGGGGCCAAGAAAAGCCGGCGGAGGAGAACCCCATCGAGCGACTGGTCCGGGAACGGGGGCTCTTTTTGGCACTGCTCGGCGTTTTTCTCTTGGGGTTAGGATTGAACCTCACCCCCTGTGTCTATCCCATGGTGCCCATCACTGTGGCCTACTTCGGGGGCGTGCGGCGGCGGACGAGGGAGACCCTCGTGATGGCCCTCCTTTACCTTTTGGGCTTGGCAGCCGTTTACTCCGGCCTCGGGGTTTTGGCCGCGGCCACCGGGAGGCTGTTCGGCGAGGCCCTCCAGCGCCCGTGGGTGTGGGGGATCGCCGCGGGCGTGATGGTGGCCATGGCCTTTAGCTTCTTTGGGGTCTACCACCTCCGCGCCCCGGCGTTCCTCACCCGCAGGCTCCCCAAGGGGGGGCGGGGCGGCCCGATAGGGGCGTTCCTCATGGGAGCGTTTGCGGGGGTGGTAGCCGCCCCCTGCGTGGGACCGGCTACGGTGGCCCTCCTCTCTTACGTGGGCCTCACCCAGGATGTGGGCCTGGGGTTCGCCCTGTTCTTCGCCCTGTCCTTGGGCCTGGGGGCCCCGTACGTGCTCCTTGCCATCTTTTCTCAGCGGCTCACCCGGCTCCCCAAGACAGGGGCTTGGACGGTGTGGGTAGAGAGGCTACTGGGGTTCGCGCTCTTGGGGCTCGCCCTCTACTTCGTGTCCCCCTTCATCCCCGAGGCGATCTTCCCCTGGCTTGTTGCCGCTCTCGCCCTTTCGGGAGCCGTTTACCTGGGGGTGCTTCAGCGGAGCCGCGGGGGATATACCTTCAAGTTGGTGCGGGGATTGGTGGGGGCGGCGGGGATCGCCGCCGCGGTGCTTTTCCTCGCCCCCGCCGTCCACGCCCCCGCGGAAACCGCGGTGGGCATCTCTTGGGAGGAATACGACCCCGCCCTCCTCAAGGCCGAAAAGCCCGTGCTCCTTTTCTTTACCGCCGCCTGGTGCGTTTACTGCCACAAGCTTGAAGCGGTCACCTTCGAGGACAAAAGCTTCGTGTCCTTTTTCAATTCCACGGGGATCACACCGGTGAAGGTGGACCTCACGGTCCGCAACCCCATAACCGACGCCATCAGGAAAAGATACGGGGTGTTGGGAGTACCTTACCTGATCCTGCTTTCTCCCGCCGGCGAGGAGCTCCTGCGGCACGGAGGTTACATCGAGCCGGATCGGCTGGAGCGGGCGCTTCGGGAGGCCCTGGGCCTTTCAGGGGGCTAGCGAGGGATCCTGAAGCCATGAAGCTATCTTGCGCTCCCACTCGTGCTGCGCCGAGGGGTCTTTCCCGTGGGCTGTGGCGGAATCGTAAAGTGACTGGGCCCTGTCCATCCTCTCCTTCACCTCGCGGAAGATCTCTCGAGCGCGCTCCCCAAGCCGCAAAATCGCTTCCCCGGGCGTCCTTCCTTCCACACGCAGGCCACGAAGCGTCTCCAAAAGGAGCCGCCGATAGACCTCGGCGATATCGAGGTGGCCCTGCTCATGGCGCAGGACCTCCGGGGTCCGAGCCCAGGGATAAACCCACGAAAGATCCCGCCGCACCCAAAGCCGCGCCTCGAGTTCGGTGAGGAAAGCGACGACCCCCCCGGCGGTGGGGAAGGCTTCACAGGCGTAGCGAAACCCCAGCTCGTACACGATCTGTGCCACAGCGTCCCCCGGAGCTTCCGGAGGGATCCCGCGAAAATCGCCCCAGTCCAGTCGATATCTCCCCGTGGGTAGAACAACGGAAGCCGCGGTAGTCGCAAAGGCGGGGACGAGCTCGAGGATCAGGGAAGTGGAAAGCCCAGAAGCCGTGGTCGCCCGGAAGGTGACCTTTATCGGGGGGACGCCTGCTTGGGGGAAGAGATCGCACCTTGTCCTGGCCTCGCCGTATCCGCGGGCGGTCTGGAACCGAGCCCAAGGAGGAAGCCCTTCGGCCCAAATACTTACGCCCTCTTTCGGATCTACCCGCGCGGAAAGGTAAAGGATCGTCTCTGCCTCAGGCACCAAGCTGCAGCGGTAAAGCCCCGGCCCCACCTGATTACAAATGCCCTGCGGCCCTTGGGCGCGGACCGTGAGCTCAAGAGTGCCCCCATACCCCAGCACCGCCAGCGAAGCCACAAGGACCGCAAGGGAAAAGCCTCTTCTCATCCGCGTCCCTTGAGCTCCAACACCGGGATCGCCTCCAGCTCCTCCCGGAGGAGCAAGCGGAGGAGTGCCCGTGCCCCGGCCACCACCTCCGGGGAAAGCCCCTCACCTAAAGATAGATCCCGTGGCTGTATCCCCACGAAAACGATTTTTTCCAAACAAGGAACGGCTTTTTGGAGTAGCTCCCACAGTGGAAGCGAATGGGTCGAGCCCCACAGCCCCCGGTCCCTTTCGGGAAGGAGCCGGCGGAACTCCCCGGGCTCGAGGCCCATCTCCACCGCGTCCACCACCACCAAAAGCGCGGGAGAGATACGGGCGATTTTTCCGACAACGTTCTCCGGGGCCTGTCTTGCCGGGAAGGAAAGCCAGCCCTCTTTGCGGAAATTTTTCGCCACCCATACTCCCACCCCGTCATCGTGGGCCAGGGGGTTCCCCACTCCCAAGAGGACCTTCACCTCTCTAAAGGAGGTTTTCCCGCAAGAAGGTGCGGAAAGGGTGCGCCATCGCCCGCAAGGAGTCGGGCTTTTTGATGATGATGCGGTGCCCCCGGAGGGCAACGATTCCTCGCTCCGAGAGCTCCGAAAGGATCCGGATGGCGGTCTCGGTGGAGATGCTGGCCATCTCGGCGAGTTCCGCCCGCTGGAGCTCAAGCCCTATGTCCAAGCCTTCCGGGGTTTCCTGGCCAAAAGCCCGGGCGAGCTCCAAGAGTACCCGGGCCACCCTCTCCTTGGCGGAGCGGGACGCGATCTCCACCAGCTTGTCTCCAAAGGCCTTGAGTTCCCGGGCGAGTTTCTCCACCAGCCGCACCGCTACTTCGGGATGGCGGCGTACGAAGCCCAGGAAGTCGTCCCGGGGGATGAACATGAGCTTTGAGGCCTCCAGAGTCTTGGCATAACAGGTGTAGGTTTCCCCGTCGAAGAGGGTCTTTTCCCCCAGAATCTCCCCCGGCCCGAGCAGCTTCAGGATCTGGGAGTGGCCGCCGCGGGTGTGTTTGGCGAGCTTGACCTTTCCCTCGCAGAGGATGTAGAGGCCGAACGAGGGCATGCCTTCATGGAAGACGGCTTCGCCCGCCGCGAGCTCCAGTGGACGCATCAACGACCGCAGCTCCTCCCAGGCATCTGGGGAAAGGCCTTCGAACACGTACGAACACCCCGTCGTACACTCCCGGCACCTAGGGCCGGCCTTCGAGCTCGCGGTAGCTTCCCGCATGGCGATAACGTTTGTAACGCAGGGAAAGGAGCTTGTCCAGCGGGAGGGAAGAAAGCTCGGACAGGTGCCGCTCCAGGGCCGTACGGACCGTGGCCGCGGTGGCCTGGGGATCCGAATGGGCACCTCCTAAAGGCTCAGGCAGCACCTCATCGATAATCCCGAGGTCCTTCAGTTTGGGGGCGGAGAGGCCGAGGGCCTCGGCCGCTTTCGGGGCGGCCTTTTGGTCCTTCCATAAAATGGCCGCGGCCCCCTCGGGGGAGATGACCGAGTAGATCGCGTATTCCAGCATGAGCACCCGATCGGCACAGGCGATGGCCACCGCTCCCCCCGATCCCCCTTCCCCCACGATCACCGCCACGGTGGGCACCGGGAGGCCGAGCATGGTCTGAAGGCATTGGGCTATGGTGCCGGCGATGTTGTGGGATTCGGCCTCCACCCCGGGATAAGCCCCCGGGGTATCCACCAAGCTCACCAAAGGCAACCTGAGCCGCCCCGCCAGCTCCATCAGCCGCACCGCCTTGCGGTACCCCGCGGGGCCCGCCATCCCGAACCGGTACCGTTTCTGCTCCTCCAGGGTCTTCCCCTTCTGGTGGAAGAGGACCACCAGGGGCTTCCCCGAGAGCTTGGCAAGCCCCCCCCGCAGGGCCGGGTCGTCCCGCAGGAGCCGATCCCCCCTCAGTTCGTAGAAATCGTCGAACACTTGCTCCACCAGCTCGATCCCGGTGGGACGCCGGGGATCCCGGGCGAGCTTTACCCGATCCCAATCGGAGAGCTTCGCGAAGTATTCCCGGCGGAGTTCCTCCAGCCGTCGCTCAAGGAGGGCAAGCTCGTCGTCCAAAGCAAGCCCGTCCTGCTCCACCAGGCGTCTGAGCTCGGTTACCTTCTCCTCCAGGGCCTTTAGGGTCGCCTCATCCACCATCTCTTCCTCCATCCAGGATCGCCAGAATCCGGGCGAGCTCGTCTCTTAGGGCTTCCCGGGGAACCACCTGATCCACCATTCCATGCGCTAAGGCGAACCCCTCCGTCTGGAAGTCTGGGGGGAGCTTCTCCTTGGTGGTCTGCTCGATCACACGAGGGCCGGCGAACCCGATCCGCGTTCCCCGCTCCGCCAGGGTGATATCCGCCAGCGACGCGATAGAGGCCAATACCCCTCCAGTGGTGGGATAGGTGAACACGGCGATATACGGAACCCCGGCCTCGGCCAATTTCCTCCTCACCAGCACCGTCTTCGGCATCTGCAAAAGAGAAAGCACCCCTTCCTGGACCCTTGCCCCGCCCGAGGCGGCGACGAGCACGAAAGGACTCCTGCTCTCGATCGCTCGCTCCATGGCCAGACAGAGCTGCTCCCCAACCACGCTCCCCATGCTCCCCCCGATGAACCGGAAGTCCATCACCGCCAATACCACCGGGTGCCCCCCGATCTCGGCCTCCACCACCGCCACCGCGTCCAGGAGCCCCGTCTCCCGTTGGGCCTCCTTTACGCGTTCCGGATAAGGCTTCCGGTCCACAAACCCCAGGGGGTCGTTGGCCACGAGGGGAGCGGTCACGTCCCTCGCGCTTCCCTCGTCCACCAGGGAGGCGATCCGCTCCTGGGCCGAGAGGAAGAAGTAGGCCCCGCAGTGGGGACAGATGTAGCTGTTTTGCGCAAGCTTTTTCCGGAAAACGAGCTCCCCGCAGGACTGGCACCGGAGCCAGAGATCCTCGGCCCGGGAAGGTGTTACCTCCACATATTCGCGCTTACTTTTCTTCTCGTCCTTCCAGATCGGCATCTCCACCTCGCTTGAGGCTCTCGGGGAATACTATCCCCCCGGAAAGGATCAAGCTCAAGCCCTCATCCACGGGCATGTCGAGCTCGATGATCTTCTCCTTCGGGATGAAGAAGACCCATCCCGAAAGGGGGTTGGGGGCGGTGGGGGCATAAACAGATACGCAATCCTTTCCCACGATTTGATCGATCTTCCCTACGTCATCCTCGGTCACGAACCCCAAGACATAGATACCCTCCTTGGGGTACTCGAAGAGCACCACACGGCGGAGCTTGGTGGAGTTCCGCTGAAAGAGGGCGTTCACCAACTGCTTCATGGCCCAATACACCTTTCGCAGGCCGGGCACCGAAAGGAGGAGGCGCTCCAAGAAGCCGTGGAGCTTCCTGCCGAGCCACATGCGGCTTATGGCGCCCACCAAAAGGAGGACGATGAAGGTGATGATGATCTCCACCCCGGGGATATAACGGCCGAAGGCGTGGATTAGGACCCGGGCGAACGGGCTTTCGGGACCGAAAAACCGGTAGATCAACTTGTAAAGGAGCCAGACGATAAAGCCGGTAAGCCCGATGGGCAGGGCTACCAATAGCCCGGTGAGAAAACTCTCCCGCAGCCACCCCCAAACCCGCCAAAGGATCTTCATAATGCCTTGCGATTTTACCATTTCCCAGGCTTGAGCCCGAAGGCCGGTATGATATGATGAGGCCCGAAACGAACCCCGATAAGGAAACACGGAAAGGAGGGTGTGCGTGGTGAGCGCCAACGTCAAGTGGGTGGAGCCGGACCCAAAACGCGAGAACTGGTTCTGGCCCACCGACCAAATGAAGGAACGCGCCTGGGTCTCCGACCCGAAGGTCTACGAGGAGTCGTGGGCCGATCCCATCGCGTTCTGGCAGAAGCGAGCCGAGGAAATCTCCTGGTTCAAGAAATGGGAGAAGGCCTACGAGGAAGAGCCCTACAAGTACCGTTGGTTCATCGGGGGCAAGCTCAACCTCTCCTATAACTCCCTGGACCGGCACGTGGAGGCGGGGAAGGGCGACAAGGTGGCCCTGATCTGGGAACCTGAGCCCGTCGATGAGCCCAACCGCATCTTCACCTACAAGGAGCTCCTGGAGGAGGTCTCGCGCCTGGCCAACGCCCTGAAGGAGCTCGGCGTCAAGAAAGGGGATCGCGTGGGGATCTACCTCCCCATGATCCCCGAGGCAGTGATTGCCATGCAGGCGGTGGTCCGGATCGGGGCGGTGCACTCGGTGGTCTTCTCCGCCTTCTCCCCCGAGTCGTTGCGGGATCGCATGCTCGACTGCGAGGCCAAGGTCCTCATCACCGCCGATGGCTACTACCGCCGCGGGAAGGTCATCAACCTCAAGGCCAACGCCGACAAGGGGATCGAGGGGACCAAGGTGGAGAAGGTGATCGTGGTCAAGCGGGCCGGGCTGGATGTAGCAATGACCCCGGGCCGCGATATCTGGTACCACGAGATCGTGTCCAAGCAGTCGCCCGAGTGCCCGCCGGAGGAGATGGACGCCGAGGACCTGGCCTTCATCCTCTACACCTCCGGGACCACCGGAAAGCCCAAGGGCGTCATGCACACCACCGGGGGTTATGCCGTCCAGGTCTACACCACCGCCAAGTGGAACTTCAACCTCCACGAGGACGACATATTCTGGTGCACCGCCGACGTGGGCTGGATCACCGGCCACTCCTACATCAACTACGGCCCCCTGATGAACGGGGTGACCACGGTGATGTACGAGGGCGCCCCGGACACCCCCGACTACGGCCGCATGTGGGCCATCATCGAAAAACACAAAGTGACGGCATACTACACCGCCCCCACCGCCATCCGCATGCACGTGAAGTGGGGGGAGGAGTGGCCCAAGAAGTATGACCTCTCCTCGCTCCGGGTCCTCGGAACGGTGGGGGAGCCCATCAACGAGGAAGCGTGGCTATGGTACTTCAAGCACATCGGGGGCGAGCGCTGCCCCATCATTGACACCTGGTGGCAGACGGAAACCGGGGCCAACTGTGTCGAGGCCCTGCCCGGAATCGGGCCGTTCATCCCCACCGTGGCGGGGCGCCCCTTCCCTGGGATCCGGGCCAAGATCCTGGACGCGGGCGGCCAGCCCGTGCCTCCCGGGGAAGGCGGGTATCTGGTGCTCGAGCCCCCGTTCCCGCCGTCCCTCTTGCGGGGGCTCTGGGGCGATCCGGAGAAGTTCAAGGCCACCTACTTCGGCGAGTACGGGCCCAAATACTACTTCACCAAGGACGGCGCCCGCATGGACGAGATGGGCAACATCCGCATCACCGGCCGTGTCGATGACGTGATGAACGTGGCCGGGCATCGTCTCGCCACCGCCGAGGTGGAGGACGCCCTCTCCCAGCACGACGCGGTCTCCGAGGTGGCGGTGGTGTCGCGCCCCGACGAAGTGAAGGGCGAGGTCCCGGTGGCGTTCGTGTTGCTCAAGGCCGGCTACACCCCCTCGGAAGAGCTCAAGAAGGAGCTCATAAAGACGGTGGACAAGCACATCGGCCCTACAGCCCGTCCCGCGGCGATCTACTTCGTGGAGGACGTGCCCAAGACCCGGTCGGGGAAGATCATGCGCCGGGTGCTTAAGGCCCTAGTGAGGAACGAGCCCATCGGCGACATCACCACCCTCCGCAACCCCGAGTGCGTGGAGGAGCTCAAGAAGGCCGTGGGCTACACCGGATAGGCGAGCGCAGGGAAGACAACGCGGGGGCGGCCCCAAAAGCCGTCCCCGCTTCTTTGGGTAGACTAGCGAAAGGAGGCTGAAAAATGGCGGAAAACAAGATCGCGAATCCCGCTCCACTGGGCCTGGGGGGCTTTGCCCTCTCCACCTTCATCCTGAACATCGTGAACGCTGGATGGGTCTCGGCCGAGACCTTGGGGATCGTGATGCCGGTGGCGATGTTCTACGGGGGGTTGGCCCAGTTCCTGGCTGGGATGTGGGACCTCCGCCGGGGGGACATCTTCGGCGGGACTTGCTTCAGCTCCTACGGTGCCTTCTGGATGGGGTTGGCGAGTTTCTTCTTTTTGCGGTGGGCGGGGATCGCCCCGGAGGTACCCCCCGCGGGAATCGCGGTGGCGCTCTTCGCTTGGGGGATCTTCACCGGCTACGCCACCATCGCTTCGCTTAAGCTCCCCAAAGCCATCACCTGGATCTTCATCACGCTGACCATCCTCTTCTTCCTCCTCGGGATCGGGGAGTTCATCCCCGTGGTCCACACCATCGCCGGCTACGAGGGGATCGTCTGTGCCCTGATCGCCTGGTACGCCGCCGCCGGGATCCTCATCAACACCGTCCACGGAAAGACTGTCCTCCCCTTGGGCGAGCGGGGCTGAGCTACGTCCACGGGCTGAAGTAAAGGGGGCCGGGATCCCGGCCCCCTTTACTTTCAAAGGATCACCGATCCAAGTAGGCCCACGAGAACGAGGGTGACCGCAGTGGGAAGAAGGAGCTCTTTTACGGTGTGCCCTAACCCCGTGCCGGCATATTCCACCGATACCACCAGGCACGGATGCACCGGGGAAATGATGTAGCCCAGGTACACCGCGAAGTACGTGAGGGCAAACGCCCAAGGGTTCATCCCCCCGAATTTGGCGATGTAGACCGGGATGAGGATCGAGATGGGGGCTTGGATCCTTCCGGTGAGGAATCCTAACACGAACCCTGCGCCCAGGGATAGGCCCTGCGGCGGCAACGGCAGCGCGGCAATGAGGCCGGAAACCCCAGAGGCCCGGAAAACACCCATGTAGGCGAACATTCCCAACACGATCAGCCCGAACCTCCAGGGACGGCTCTCCCTCACGGAGTCCCGCCACGCCTCGGTGGACATCCCCCGGGCGGCGAGGAGAAAGCTCACCCCCACCGCGACCACGGTGGCGATCTCCGGGACGGAAAGGGGGAGGGCGTGCTTGAGCAGGTAATCCAGGGCCGGGGCCACCAGGATCACCCCAAGCGGTACCAAGGCTTTACGCGGCGAGGGCTCCCGCTGAAAGCGATCGTCCGTCACCCGCCGCAAAAGGAGGAAGTACCCCACCAAGATAGCGAGGGCCGAACCGGGGATCTGGTAGGGGATCACCCGCCACACATCGAACCCCGCCAGCTTCGCCGCGGCGATGAGGGAGGAGGAAATGGGATAGACGAGGAGGAGGGTGTGGCGGAACCAGACGTTGATGGCCGCCCGGAGCTCCGCCCGAGGCCCCCCAACCCGTTCCAGAAACGGCGCCGAAAGCAGGGCCCCTCCGGGCATGGGAAGGAGGCCGAATATGGCCGGGACTAGTCCGAAGAAGAGGCGCCGGCTCACCGGGAGGTTCTCCACCAGCACATCCATCCGGCCCGTGCGCCCAAGAGCATATCCGATGAGGGGAATAAGCGAGACGGCGACGGAAAGGAGCCATACACCAGGCTCCGCCAATGTCTCTCCTAGGGCCCGGAATACCTCCGCTGGGGGGAGGGTAAGAAGCCCCAGCACAGCGGCCCCGGCGAACATCCCCGCCCCCACGCTCCAGCGCGCGAGGACAAAGAGCACGAGGAGCGAGCCCGCGAAGCCCGCCCAAGAGAGGATTTCCATGGCGCCGCGAACTTTACCGGGATAATCTCGGGAACATCAAATAAAGGGGCACGGAAGGGGACGCGATGCGGGCCGAAGAGCTTTTGGCCGCGCGCTTCAAGTGCGTGAAGTGCGGGGGAAGCGGAGCCAAGATCCGGAAGCTCGCCATGACGGGGGCGGGCGTCTTCGATCGGATGATGGACTGGCAGCGGAACCGCTACTATTTCGTATCCTGCTCCCACTGCGGCTACACCGAGGTCTATGACGCCACCGTGCTCGACGGCAAAGGCGATAGCTTACGGGACATCATCGACCTGATCTTCGGGGGATAGGGGATGCCCTCCTAGCGCTCGGCGAATACAGAGCGGGCACGCCAGAAATATTCCCCCCCGGAGACGAGGGCCAAAAGGACCGCCGAGTACAAGAAGCCCATCCTGAGCTCTGGGCCGCTCGGTCCCAGGCCGAAATGCCTGCCCACCAAAATCACCAACACCAATGCCACATGTGACATAGTCTTCACCTTGCCCAAAGGGGAGGCAGGGATCTCCACCCCTTGCCCTACGGCCAGGATCCGCAATCCCGTGACCAAAAATTCCCGGGCTAAGATCACGATCACGGGTACTGCCGGCAACTCCCCCAGCTCCACGAACGAGACCAACGCCGCCATGACCAGGATCTTGTCCGCGATGGGGTCCATGAACTTCCCGAACGCGGTGGTCTGGGCCCGGCTGCGGGCGAGGTACCCGTCCACCGCGTCAGTGGCCGCCGCAATGGCGAAGATGGCCAACGCCAGGATCCCAAACAGGGGATGTTCGGAGTAGAGGAAGAAAAGGAAGAGGGGTATCAAGAGTACCCGCGCGAGGGTAAGCCCGTTGGGAACGTTCCAGACCATGCCCCCAAATTATCATCGTTTCCCGCGTTACTCAAGCTCCGGCCGCCGAACGCGCGCGGCCCTCACAAGAGCTATACTTTTTCGGCCATGGCGGAGCTTACGCCGATGATGCGGCAGTACCACGAGGCCAAGGCCCGGTATCCGGACGCCATCCTCTTCTTTCACCTCGGCGATTTCTACGAGACATTCTTCGAGGATGCGGAAATCGTCGCCCGGGAGTTGGATATCGCCCTCACCCAGCGGGACGGCCACCCCATGGCCGGGGTGCCGGTGCGCAAGGCCGACGTTTACATCCAAAGGTTACTGAAGAAGGGCTACAAGGTGGCCCTCTGTGACCAGCTCGAGCGCCCGAGCCCGGGAAAGAAGCTCCTCAAACGCGGGGTGGTGCGGGTCCTCACCCCCGGCACGGTCCTGGAAGGCGAGGGCCTGGAAGCGGAGACGGACGCGTTCCTCCTGGGGTTCTACCGAGAAGGGGGAAAGATTGGGCTTGCGTGGTGCGAGGCCGCAAGCGGCGAGTTCTGGGTCGCCGAGCTCGACCAAGGGGAGCTTGGGGGAGTGATCTCCCGCCTCGGGATCCGGGAAGTGCTGGCGCCGGAGGGCACTGAGGTTCCCTCCTACGTCCCTGGGGTACGCACTGCGCTTCCCCCGGAGGCCTTCAGCGAATCGATCCTCGTTGATCTCTTCGGCCCCCTGGAGCTAGCGAAAGGGCTTCCGCTTGCGGCGAAGGCCGCCGGGGCCGTGGTAACTTACTTGCGGGAAACCCTCCACGCGGTGGAACACCTCTCCCCCCCGCGGGAATGGGAACTCGTGGACTCCATGGAGCTCGACTCCTTCACCCAGCGGGGCTTGGAGCTCACGGAACCCCTGCGGCCGGAATCCAAGCTCACCCTGTTTGCGGTGCTCGACCACACCAAGACCCCCATGGGCAAGAGGCTCCTGCGCCGCTGGCTCTTGCATCCCCTCCGGAGTCGCGGCCCCATCGAGGAGCGGTTGGAGGCGGTGGAAGCCCTCATGGGATCTTGGGAACTGGACGAGCTCGGGGCTGCGTTGCGGGAAAGTTGTGATCTGCCGCGGCTCCTGGGGCGGATAGGGGTCGGGCGGGCGACCCCGCTGGACCTCAATCTCTTGCGGCGCACCTTCCGCGCCATCCCCCGGATCGCCGGGATCCTGCGGGCCCTGCCCCGGCGGGCCGGGATCCTGGAACATTGCCTCGCCGCAATGGAAGATGTCCCCTCGGGGATTGCGGACGAGCTCGAGCGGTTTCTCGTGGACTCCCCTCCACCCTCCCCCGAGGACGGGGGATTGGTGCGGGAAGGATACTCCCCGGAGCTGGATCGCCTCAGGAAGGAGATCGCAAAGCTCCGGGAAGAGATCGCGGACCTGGAGCGGCGGGAACGGGACCGTACCGGAATCCCCACCCTCCGGGTGGGCTACAACCAGGTCCTGGGTTACTACTTCGAGCTTACAAAGCCCCACCTCCCCAAGGTCCCGGGCGAGTGGCGACGCCGCCAGACCCTAAAAGGGGTGGAACGCTTCACTTCCCCCGAGCTCGAGGCTTTCGCCGACCGGCTCTCCCAGGCCGAGGCCCAGGCGACGGAGCTCGAGCTCAAGCTCTACGGGGAGATCGTCGAGCGCATACGGGCGGAACTCCCGCGGCTGCGGCGGCTGGGGGAGGCGTTGGCGGAGGTGGACGTGCTGCGGTCTTTGGCCGAAGCGGCCCAGCGCTACGACTGGAAGCGCCCCAGGTTTACCTCCGCGCCCCGCATCACTATCCGCGAGGGAAGGCACCCGGTGGTGGAGAGGACGTGTGAGTTTGTCCCCAACGACCTCGTGATGGACGAAAAGACTCACCTGGCCATCGTCACCGGGCCGAACATGGCGGGGAAATCGGTGTTCTTGCGGCAGGTGGCGTTGATCGCGCTTTTGGCGCAGATGGGGTCCTTCGTGCCCGCTCAAGAGGCGGAACTCCCCATCTTCGACAAGATCTACACCCGGGTCGGGGCCACCGATGCCCTCTCCGGGGGGCTGTCCACCTTCATGGCCGAGATGCGGGAGGCCGCGACCATCATCTCCGGGGCCACGGAAAGGTCGTTGGTGATCCTAGATGAGTTGGGGCGTGGGACGAGCACATACGATGGGATGGCGCTTGCCTGGGCCATCGCGCGGTATTTGGTCGAGCGGGTGGGATGTAAGGCCCTCTTCGCCACCCATTATCGGGAGCTCACCCGCCTGGCGGAGGAGATCCCCGGGGTGATGAATTTACACGCGGTGGTGCGGGAATGGCGCGGGGAAGTGATCTTCCTCCACCGGGTGCTCCCGGGGCTCTCGGAGAGGAGTTACGGAATTCACGTGGCGAAGCTGGCTGAGCTTCCCGAGGAGGTGCTCGACGAGGCCGCGCGGATGCTGGAGCTCCTGGAGCAGGGGGAACGAAATGCCCGGGCCCGAAAGGATGCCGAGCGGGAACAGCTCGCGCTGCCCCTCTTTCCCCCCGAACCCCACCCGCTGCTGGAGGAGCTGCGGAGGCTAGACCCCGAGCGCCTTACCCCCTTGGAGGCGCTGGAGCTCCTCTTCCGGTGGAAGGAGCGGTGGGGTTGAGTTTTTTGCATTTGCCGCGTGGTTGTGGCCCACACTAAACTGGGGCTTGTGATGGCCGTGGGAGACGTAAACAGCGAAAGCGGGCCACGTTGGCAGGAAGAGGAGCTCACATCCTCGGGATCCAGTAACTTGGAACGCGAGCTCTCCTCCCTCAAGGAGTCAGAGGAGCTATTCCGCCTTCTCGTCGAATCTTCCCCCGTGGGGGCTTATCTGATACAAGATTTCAAGTTCGTTTATGTAAACCCCACCTTCGCGGAGCTGTTCGGTTATAAACCTGAAGAAATCGTCAACCGGCTCGGTCCCCTGGACCTCGTGCATCCCGACGACCGGCGAAAGGTGGAGGAGAACGTGCGCAAACGCCTCCAAGGCGAGGCCGAAACGGTGCGTTACACCGCCCGGGGGGTGCGGAAGGACGGCACGGTGATCGTCGGGGAAATCTTCGGACAGCGCGCGACCTTCCGCGGACGCCCCGCCGCCGTGGGAAGCTTGGTGGACCTCACGGAGAAGCTCCGACTCCTCGAGAGCCTGAAGGAGAGCGAGGAGCGCTACCGCTCGATGTTCCAGTCGATAAAGGACGCCATCGTGACGGTGGATGCTGATGCCCAGGTGGTGGATTGGAACAAGGGAGCAGAAAGGCTCTTCGGCTATGCGCGGGAGGAGATCCTCGGGCAGCCCTTCATCCGCCTCGTCTCCGAAAGGTACCGCGGGAAGCTCCTCGCGGCGTTCCGGCGCGCCGCGGAATCTGGGGATGTGCGGCTGTTGGAGGAGTTCGCTGAAATAGAGGGCGTGCGTCGGAACGGCACGGAATTCGCCGCGGAAATGTCCATCGCGTGTTGGAAAGGACGGGAAGGGCTGCGCTTCACCGGGATCATTCGCGACGTCACCGAGAGGAAAGAGGCCTTCGCGCGATTGGAGAGGCTGCTGGAAGAGGTGGTCTTCGCCTTCTCTGCGGCGGTGGAGACACGGGACCCCTACACCGCGCGCCACCAAGCCAACGTAGCCGCGTTAGCCCGGGCCATAGCCGCGGAAATGGGCCTGCCGGAGAAGGTCGTTAAAGGGGTCTATTTCGGGGGATTGCTCCACGACGTGGGGAAGCTTTCCATTCCTACAGAGATCCTTTCCAAGCCCACCCCCCTTACGCCCACGGAACGCGCCCTGGTGGAACAACACACCCTCAAAGGATACGAGATCCTGAAGCGGGTCAACTTCCCCTGGCCGGTGGCGGAAATGGCCCTCCAACATCACGAGCGGGTGGATGGGTCGGGATATCCCCGGGGCCTCAAAGGAGACGAGATAATCCTCGAAGCGCGGATCCTAGCGGTGGCGGACGTGGTGGAGGCGATCTCCCACCACCGGCCGTATCGGCCCGCCCGGGGAACGACCCAGGCTCTGCGGGAGCTAGAGGAACACCGGGGCGTGCTTTACGATCCCCGGGTAGTGGACGCCTGCCTCTCTCTTTTCCGCGAGAAAGGGTTCCGGTTCGAAACCGAGGCCGAAGTTTGACGCGTTGGGCGAAGGGGCACGCGCGGTTAAGCTTTCCCCGATGGATAAGCTTCGGGAAGCGTTGAAGCTCGTTTCGGCAGGGCCGATCTGCGATACGTGTCTTGGGCGGCGGTACGCCAAGCTCGGAAGAGGTTTGAGCAATGCCGAGCGGGGCCGGGCGATCCGGGTGCTTTGGGCCATGGAAACTGGGAACGAGCCCGTGGAGCCTGACCGCTGCTGGGTCTGTGACGGGGCCCTTTCCCGGGCCGAGGAGTACGCCCGCAGGGCCCTCGAGGCCGTGGAGGGCTACGAGTTCGAGACCTTCCTCTTCGGGGTCCACCTCTCTCCCTATCACGAGGCGGTGGAGGATTTCTTGAGGAAACGTTTCCCCTCGCCCTGGGCCGAGCCCCTGCAGCGGGACATGAACCGGGCCCTGGGCCGGGCGTTCGAGGCGCTCCTCGCTTCCGAAGGAAAGGAAGCCACTGTGGATTTCCGCCATCCCCACGTGCGGTTTACCGTGGACTTGTGGAAAGGAGCGGTGGAGGTCTACATCGCCCCGGCCTATTTCTTCGGGCGCTATCGGAAACTCGTGCGGGGGATCCCCCAGACCCACTGGCCCTGTCGGGAGTGCCGCGGGAAGGGCTGCCCACGCTGCAATTACACGGGGAAGATGTATCCCACCTCGGTGGAGGAATTGATCCTGCCCGCGTTTATGGAAGCGTGTGGGGGCGAAGGGGGGCACTTACATGGGGCTGGGCGAGAAGACGTGGACGCGCGGATGCTCGGGCGGGGGAGGCCCTTCGTGGTGGAGGTGGAGCGCCCCCGCCGCCGGAAGGTGGATCTGAGAGCGGTGGCCGAGAGGATAAACGCGGACGCGAAGGAGAAGGTAGAGGTCCTGGACCTGCGTCCCGCGCCCCCGGAACTGGTACGGAGGGTGAAGGACCTCAAGGCGCGAAAGCGGTATCTGGCCCGGGTTTCGTTCGCGGCCCCGATAACCGAGGAGCAGCTCCTGAAGGCCCTCGCGGGGTTGCGGGGGGAGATCCACCAGCGTACCCCCACCCGGGTGCGCCACCGCCGTGCCGACTTGGTGCGGGTACGTCGTGTCCACGCCGCATCCGGGGAGCTCCTCTCCCCCACCGAAGCGGAGATAGAGATCCTCTGCGATGGTGGCCTGTACGTAAAGGAGCTCGTCTCCGGGGATGGGGGCGGCACCCATCCGAGCCTTTCCGAGCTCCTGGGCGTCGAGGCCCGGGTGACGGAGCTGGACGTGCTGGAGGTCCTGGACGACCTTTGAGCGCCGCAACATTGGGAGGCGTGGATGTTCGATATAGTGGTTACAAATGTGCGGATAGTCGATGGCACCGGAGGGCCTTGGTTCTACGGGTGGATCGGGATCCGGGGGCGGCACATCGCCCGGGTTGGCCGGGGGCATCCCTCTACGGCGGCTCGGACAATCGACGGCAAAGGCCTCGTGGTCTGTCCCGGGTTCATCGACATCCACAGCCACTCCGACCTCGCGCTCCTCGTGAACCCCACCGCCGACAGCAAGGTCTTACAAGGGGTCACCACCGAGGTGATCGGGAACTGCGGCTACTCCCCGGCCCCGGTAACAGAGGGCTCTGTGGGGGAGCTCCGCGCCATGGCCGGCCGCCTGGGAGATGAGATCGAATGGAGTTGGCGCAGTTTCGAGGAGTACCTCGGGCTGTTGGAGAAAAGGTCCGTGAACGTCGTCCCCCTGGTGGGGCACGGGACGGTGCGGTTGGCGGTATTGGGGATGGAGGACGGGGAGCCTTCCCCGCAAGAGCTGGACCACATGAGGCAATTGGTGGACGAAGCGATGTCCGCCGGGGCCTTCGGCCTCTCCAGCGGCCTCATCTACCCTCCGGGTTCTTTCGCCGCGACCGAGGAGTTGATCGATCTTGCCCGAACGGCGCGGAAATGGGGCGGCCTCTACGCCACCCACATCCGCGGCGAAGGGGACACCCTCCTCCCCGCCGTGAAGGAAGCGATCCGCATCGGGGAGGAAGCGGGGATAAGGGTGGAGATCTCCCACCACAAGGCGGTGGGGGAGAAGAACCGGGGCCGGGTACACGAGACCCTGGCGCTTATGGAGGAAGCCCGCCGCCGTGGGGTGGATGTGGCGTGTGATGTGTACCCATACGCCGCCTCCAGCACGACCCTCACTGCGTGCTTCCCTCCCTGGGCCCACCGCGGCGGGATATCGGCGCTCCTTGAGCGCTTGCGCGACCCGGAGATGCGGGAGAGGATCCGTCGCTCCATCGTGGAGGAAGGGGACTGGGAGAACTTCCTCCGCCAGGGGAAGTGGGCGAACATACACATAAGCTGGGTAAAATCTGGAAAAGACAGAGACCTTGTGGGAAAAAATTTGGAAGAGATTGCCCGGCTCAGGGGTGTGGATCCGTTCACCGCGCTCTGCGATTTGGTCCTGGAGGAGGAGGGAGAGGTTTCCATGGTGGTCTTCGAGATCGACCCGGATGACGTAAGGTATGTCGTTTCCCATCGGCTTTCCTGTGTGGGTTCGGACGGCGTGTGCCTTGCGCCTCGGGGCGTTTTGGGGGAGGGGAAGCCCCATCCCCGCAGCTACGGGACCTTTCCCCGGGTGCTCGCGAGGTATGTACGGGAGGATGGGTTGCTCACCCTGGAAGAGGCCATCCGGAAGATGACCTCCCACCCTGCCCGGCGTTTGGGCCTATGGGACCGGGGACTGATCGCCGAAGGCTTCGCCGCGGACCTGGTGATCTTGGACCCCGAAAGGGTAGAGGACCGTGCCACCTTCGATGATCCCCATCGCTTCCCGGTGGGGATTGAGTGGGTGCTGGTAAACGGCGAGGTGGTGGTGGAGCGGGGCGAACACACCGGGGCCACCCCGGGAACGGTGTTCAAGCGCGGCGCTTGAGGACTAGGGGTGGCAGACACCGAAGCCAGCCCCCTCTAGGGCAGGGATTGCCCGACCCCTTCTCTTGCCTACTCCACAGTGGCGCGATGGAACATCCACTGGGCAAACAGGGCCATGGCCAGCGCCAACCCCACGGTGACCGCGATGCCGGTATACATGGCACCCCAATTCCAGCCATATAGCGTGAGCTCCCGAATGGGGGCCACCGCGTGGCTCACCGGGTTCACCTTGGCGATCGCCGCAAGCCAGGCCGGCATCGCCGCTCTGGGGAATAGGGCGTTGCTGGTAAACATCAGGGGCATGGTAAGGAAGTTCACCAATGCCATCAGGGTCTCCTGCGTCTTTACCGTGACGGCCACGGAAAGGGAAAAACCGCTCAAGATCGTGCTGAAGACCATGGCGATGAGGACGATGAGGAGGATCCCGGCTGGCCCCGTAGCGAACCGCACTCCGAGGCCAGTAGCGATGAAAACGATGATGAGCACCTGGATCCCTCCCTGGATGGCGGCGGCGAGCATCTTCCCCAGTGGGATCGCCCCCCGGGAGATGGGGGCCGCCATCATCTTCTCCAAATAACCGATCCTCCGGTCCCAGATGATGGAGATGCCGGAGAACACCCCGCCGAAAAGGACCGTCATCAGGATGATCCCCGGGGTCATGAAGGCGAGGTAACTTTGCGTCCCCAACATTTGTTGAACGTACGGCGCTTTGGCGAAACCCTGCAATACGTTGCCCATGAGGCCCAGCCACAAAAGCGGCTGGACCAACGTCACCACCACCCGCACCTTGGAACGGAAGAACTTGATGAGCTCCCGCCAAGCGACGTACCAGACATCGGAGAGAAAGGTCATCGCCGGATCCTCCTCGACATCACTCGGGTACGGATCAGCTCTTCTCGGGAACCCCCCGCCTCCCGGATTTCCCTCCCGGTATAGTGGAGATAGACGTCGTCCAAGGTGGGGCGCTTGAGGCGGATGGAATGGATCCCGACCCCGTGTTCCTCGGCCAACCGCACGATCCGGGGGATCAACCGGTCGCCGTCCCGCTCCACCACGATCCTGTGGACGCCATCGGATGTCTCCCTTACTTCCCGGACACCATCGAGGCCCCGCAGGGAAACGAGAAGGGGCTCAAGGTCGGCACCGGCGTCGGAGAACCGCACCGTAATGAGATCTCCGCCGATGGCGGCCTTCAGCGCGCCCGGCCGGTCCAGTGCCACGATCCTTCCCCGGTCGATGATGGCCACCCGGTCCGATAGGGCGTCGGCCTCTTCCATGTAATGGGTGGTGAGGAAAATCGTCATTTCGTGCTCTGCCCGCAGTTTCTCGATGTATTCCCAGATCGTCTTCCGCGTCTGGACGTCGAGGCCCAGGGTGGGTTCGTCCAGAAACAAGATCCTGGGCCGGTGGATCAGGGCACAGGCGATGTCCAGGCGCTTCAACATCCCCCCGGAATAGGTGTCGGCGGTATCGTTCCGCCGCTCCCATAGACCAAAAAGCTTCAACACCTCCTCGCCCCGGCGCCGTATTTCTCCCCGGGAGAGGTGGTAAAAGCGCCCTTGCAAATAGAGGTTTTCCCAGCCGGTGAGGCGGTCATCCACCGCCGTCTCCTGGGCGGCATAGCCGATGGAGCGCTTCACCGCCCCGGGATCGTGCCTCACGTCGGTGCCCAGAACGCGGATATGGCCCGAGGTAGGTTTGAGAAGGCCGATCACACATTTTATGGTGGTGGATTTCCCCGCCCCGTTGGGCCCCAAGAACCCGAAGATCTCCCGTTCCCCAATGGAGAAGGAGATCCCGTCCACCGCCCGCACCCCACCTCTGTAGACCTTGACCAGGTTTTCCACTTCTACTGCAACGCTCATCCTTCCTCCACCAGTTCCGCCAATCTGTCCCGCGCCTCCTCCAAAATACGGAAGGCTTCTCGGCCCTTCCCTTTAGAGAAGGCCTCCCGCACCAAATGGGCCATCCGGGGGAGGAGGAGCATGGGATGATGGGGATCATCGAACGCCTTCCACACCGCTTGCTCCTTTATCCCCAGTTCGCGGAGCCACTCCTTGCGCCTTTCCCGCAGCTCGTCCAGGCACCTTTGGCCCTCGGGGGTGAGGGACCAGTAGACCTTGTTCCCCGCCGGCCTCGGAGAAAGGAGCCCTTCCTCACCCAGCATCTGGAGGAGGGGATAGACCGAACCCGGGGAAGGTTGCCATCCTATCCGTTTTTCCATTTCTTTTATGATCTCGTAGCCGGTCTTTTCCCCTTCGGAGAGGAGTTTCAACACCCACGCCCTGAGCATCCCGCGTGCGACCACAGCAACTCCTTTCGGACCCGATATATCGGTCCCGATAATAACCTCTTTTCCTCCTGGCGCAACCGTTGCGAAATTCCGCAGCCACCTTCTTTTTTTCGAGTTTCTTCGGCGCTTTTGTGGATATTCGGATAAAAGGGAACCCAAGAAACCGAGGGCACTTAGCGAAAGCGACGCTAAAGAACTTCGCCTTTGAATATGCCGATGATGCACTACAATGTTGGCGTAAAAAACGAAAACTGGGGTGTCTGAACGGAGCGTGGAACGATGAAAAAGCTCGGAACGATCGTTCTGTTTTTGGTTTTGGGGACAGCGGCTGGGTTCCCAAGAGCTTGCGGCGAGACGAGTCCGTTGCCCATTTATCCCGTATTTTCCCTTGCGGACCTCTCCGTTGAAGATGAAGGAGCCAAGGAAGACCTGTACGTCCTCCTCCTGCCGGACGACCGGGCTTTGGTCCTCCGGCCCCTCTCGAGGGAGGAGTTCGCCTCTTTCCAGATCCAAGCCGTGGGCTACGAACAGATCGAACGGGAGATGTTGGCAGCATGCATCGTTCTGCCGAAGCTCGATGCGGGGGCGATATCCCAGATACCTCGGGCAATCCTTTCCGTGATCAAGCGGGCGATAAACACCATAAGCGGCTTCGATGTCTTTCCCGAGCTTCTGCCCGAGGAAAAGAGCGAGATTGATTGCGCTGAGGGAAACGGCTAGCCTGGTTACTCGGTGATACGATGCCCGTCGGCGGACAAGCGATAATTGAAGGCGTACTGATGCAGAACGGCGATCGGGCCGTGATCGCCGTCCGGAACCCCCAGGGGAAGATCGTGGTGGAGGAGCTCTCCCCGCCCCGGAAGATAGGGAGGTGGAGGGAGATCCCGTTCATCCGGGGGCCGGTGAGGCTTTACGAGATGCTCTCCCTGGGGATGCGGGCCCTCACCCGCTCGGCGGAGATCGCCTACGGCCAGACCCAGTCCCGGGGCGACCTCGCCCTCACGGTGGTCCTGGCGGTGGGGCTCGTTTTGGGGGGATTTGTAGTCCTCCCGGTTTTTTTGGCGGGGAGGTTGCCCCTAAAGGGGACGCTACTTTTCAACTTCATCGAGGGGCTTATCCGGATCGTCTTTTTCCTCCTTTACATCTTCGGGATCTCGTTCCTGCGAGACGTGCGGCGGCTGTTCCAGTACCACGGGGCGGAGCACAAATCGGTCCACGCGTTCGAGGCGGGGAAGGGCTTTTCCCTCGAGGCGGCGAAACGGGCCTCCCCGCTCCATCCCCGCTGCGGCACCACCTTCATCCTCTTCGCCGCTGTCTTGACCATCCTGATCTTCTCGTTGATCCCAAGCCGGGTCTTCTGGATCCGGGTGGTGGGGCGGCTCCTGCTTTTGCCGGTGGTGGTGTCGATAAGCTACGAGATCCTGCGGTTGGGAGGAAAGTACCCCAACTTCCCACTTTTGAAGCCCTTTATCCTCCCGGGGCTACTCCTCCAGCGGCTCACCACGCGGGAGCCGGACGAACGGCAGCTCGAGGTAGCGATGGAGGCCCTGCGTCACGCGGTGGAAGGGACCAGTGCCGCGAGCTCTTCCACCACGGCGTAGGGGAGCCTTATCCGCCCCAGGTACTCCTTGCCCGAACCCGGGCCGTGGTCGTCGGAGCCCCCGGTGGCCACGAACCCGAGTTCCCGCGCTAGACGCGTAAGCTCCGGTACCCCGATGTACACTGGGGCGGTGGAGACCTCGTAGGGATAATAGACCTCCAAGGCCTCCATGCCCTGATTCTTAAGCTCCGCGAGGACTGTTTCCCAGTCGTCGATGTCCAGGAACCCGGGGTGGGCCAGGGCTGCCACCCCTCCGGCGGCGCGGATGGCGCCGATCACCTCGTGGCTCTTCGCCCGGGGAAGGGGGACGTAGCAGGGACAGTCGTTCCCGATGTATTTCTCGAACGCCTCCTGGGCGTTGGATACCACACCCCGTTCCACCAACGCGGCCGCGAGATGCGGCCGTCCCACCGACTCCGTGGCCCGGGCCGCCACCTCCTCATAGGTGATGTCGGTCCCCAGAAGATCGTTACAGCGGGCGATCATCGCCCGCATCCGCTCTATCCGGGCACGCTTCATCCAGGAGAAGAGCTCTTGGAGGGCAGGATGCTCCGGCTGGACGAAATACCCCAGGATCTCCGCCCGCTTTCCCGCCACCTCGGCCTTGATCTCCACCCCGCAGATCACCTCGATCCCCTCGATCACCTCGAGGGGGCGCCCGAGCTCCGGGCCCACGGTGTCGTGGTCGGTAATAGCGATGCAAGAGGCCCCTGCGTCCTTCGCCCGCCGGGCCGTGGCGACTACGTCCACCGTCCCGTCAGACCACTTGGTATGAAGATGCAGATCAACCCAGCCTCTCACCGATGCCTCCTTTTTGAGCCTTGACCATAACCGCTCGGGGCCTTCTGCGCCAGGGGCGCGTCCGCGCGGGTTGACGGGGATGGGGAGGGGGCTAAAATCCCTGCGAAAGAAAAAGCAAATTAAGGCAAAGAAACGCGAGGAAACGATGGGAAAGTGCGTGGGAGCGTTGGACCTCGGGACCACCGGCGTCCGGACCGTGCTCTTCGATTCCGCGGCGCGGGAGGTCGCCTCTGCATACCGCGAACTCCCCCTCTCCACCCCCCGCCCCGGCTGGGTGGAACAGGACCCCGAGCTCATGGTCCGCCTGGCCCTGGAGGTAATAGGAGAGGCGATCGCCCGCGCCGGGATCCGCCCCGGGGATATCGCCGCCCTGGGGATCACCGTCCAGCGGGAGACCTCCATCGTCTGGGACCGGGAGACGGGAAAGGCCTTGCATCCGGCCATCGTGTGGCAAGACCGCCGCACCGCCCCCCGCTGTGACGAGCTCCGCCGGGACCACGGGGAGCTCATCCGGGACCGCACCGGGCTCCCCCTCGACCCCTACTTCTCCGCCACCAAGCTCGAGTGGCTCCTGGCGAACGTTCCCGGCCTCGCCGAGAAGGCGGGCAGGGGGGAGGTGGCCTTCGGCACCGTGGACTCCTGGCTCCTTTTCCGCCTCTGCGGCGTCCACGCCACCGACCCCACCAACGCCTCCCGCACCATGCTCTTCGACATCCGCCGCCTCGCTTGGGACCCGGACCTCCTCGCCCTCTTCTCGGTCCCGGCGGGGATCCTCCCCGAGGTCCGCCCCAGCCTCTCGGAGTTCGGGGCCACGAAAGGAGAGCTTTTGGGGGCGGAGATCCCGGTGACCGGGGTGTTGGGGGACCAGCAGGCGGCCCTCTTCGGGCAGGGCGCCCTTTCCCGGGGCGGGGCCAAGGTTACCTGGGGCACCGGCGCGTTCCTCCTGATGAACACTGGGGATCGCCCCGTTCCCTCCCGTCACGGGCTCCTGACCACCGTGGCCTACGCCGCCGGGGACTGGGTCGCCTACGCCCTGGAGGGCTCCGTCTTCGTGGCCGGGGCGGCGGTCCAGTGGCTCCGGGACCTGGGCCTCATCTCCTCGGCCGCCGAATCGGAGGAGCTCGCCCGGTCGCTCGTGGGAAACGACGGCGTCTACTTCGTCCCGGCCCTGGCGGGGCTCGGGGCCCCGCATTGGGACCCCTACGCCCGGGGAACAATCGTGGGCCTCACCCGGGGGACATCCCGGGCGCACCTCGCCCGGGCGGCCCTGGAATCTATCGCCTACCAAACGACGGACCTCGTGCGGGCCATGGAGGCCGATGCCGGGATCCGCCTCGCGGAGCTCCGGGTGGACGGGGGCGCTGCCCGGAACGACTTCCTGTGCGAGTTCCAGGCCGACATCCTGGGGATTCCGGTGGTACGGCCGGAGGTCCTGGAGACCACGGCCCTCGGGGCGGCCCTGGCCGCCGGGGTCTCCGCCGGGATCTGGGAGTTTTCCGATATCCCTGAACTACTTCGGGTGGAGCGGCGGTTCGAGCCTCGGATGCCGCTGGAAGAGCGGGAGCGGCTGCACGCGGGCTGGCGGGCCGCGGTGGAGCGGGCCCGGGGTTGGGCGAAGGAGCTGGGATGAGGATCGCGGTAATCGGCGCCGGGGCTGTGGGGGCACTGATCGCCCGGGAGCTCTGCCGCTATGAAGCGGAGGTGATCCTCTTCGAGCGGGAGCCGGACGTGGGCTGGGGCGTCACCAAGGCGAACTCCGGCATCGTCCACGCTGGCTTCCACGACGAGCCGGGGACCGTGAGGGCCCGGTTCTGCGCCCTGGGAAACGCGCTCTTCCCCGAGCTCGCCGCGGAGCTCGATATCCCCTTCCGCCGCACCGGAGCCTACGTCCTCGCGTTCACAAAGGGTGAGTTCTCGACCCTTCGGGAACTCTTGGTCCAAGGCGAGGCGAACGGCGTCCCGGGCCTCGAGATCCACCGCCGCGAGGAGGTCCTCGCCCAGGAGCCTTGGGTGAACCCCGAGGTGGTGGGGGGGCTCTGGGCCCCCACCGTGGGGATCACCCTCCCTTGGGAGCTAGCCATCGCGGCCACCGAGAACGCCCTTAAAAACGGGCTAGAGCTCCACCTTTCCGAGCCCGTGGTGGGGATCGAAGTCTCCAGGGGGCGGGTCCGGGCGGTGCGCACGGACAGAGGCCGCTACCCCGTGGACGCGGCCGTGAACGCCGCTGGGCTCTTCGCCGACCGCATCGCCCAGATGGCGGGCCTCGACGGCCTCTTCCTCCATCCCCGCCGCGGCGAGTACGTGCTTTTGGACGAGACCACCGGGAGCTTGGTAAACGCTGTCCTCTTCCCCGCCCCCACGCCTGTTTCCAAGGGGATCCTCGTCCTCCCCACCGTGGAGGGTGGACTGCTTTTGGGGCCCAACGCCCGGGACCTTCCTTCGGACGCCCGGGAGGCTACGGAGACCACCCGGGAGGGGCTCGAAGAGGTGATCGCCGGGGCAAAGCACCTGGTCCCCGGCCTTCCGCTCCACAAAACGGTGAAGACCTTCGCCGGGCTCCGGCCCGAGTCCCCTCAAAAGGACTTCGTCCTCGGGGAAACAAAGGTGGCGAGGTTCTACCAGGCGGCGGCGATGCGCTCCCCGGGCCTCACCGCGGCCCCGGCCGTCGCGCGGTGGCTCGCCCGCGAGATCGCTCTGGCCCACGGGCTGCGGGAGAAGGGGAACTTCAACCCGAAGAGGACGCGGATTCCACACCCTGCGGATCTCCCCGAGGAGGAGTGGGCACGCCTGATCAGGGAGGATCCCCGGTGGGGGCGGATCGTGTGCTTCTGCAATCGGGTGACGGAGGGGGAGATCGTGGAGGCGATCCGCCGGGGAGCGCGGACCCTGGACGGGGTCAAGTTCCGCACCCGGGCGGGGTTCGGACGCTGCCAG
The DNA here is from genome assembly GCA_002375995.1 of Acetothermia bacterium UBA3571. Lineage (GTDB taxonomy): Bacteria > Bipolaricaulota > Bipolaricaulia > Bipolaricaulales > Bipolaricaulaceae > UBA3571. The sequence goes on from DFNI01000010.1 coordinate 43,602, forward strand.
GGCGGCTTCTGTACCGACCGGATCCTCGCGATCCTCGCCCGGGAGCTGGGGGTGGCCCCCTGGGAGGTGACCGCCCGGGGCGGGGGTTCCCGGATGGTCCTGGGGGAGGTGCGGCCTTGAGGGTATACGCCGTGGATGTCCTCGTGATCGGCGCCGGGGCGGCGGGGATGGCCGCCGCGGCGGCCGCGGCCCGGGAGGGGGCCCGGACCGTGCTCCTCGAACGGGGGGAGCGGCTCGGAGGCGTATTGGAACAATGCATTCACCCGGGGTTCGGCCTCCACCGCTACCGCGAGGAGCTCACCGGCCCGGAGTTCGCCCATCGGCTCCGGGGGGAGCTGGAGGACTCCGGCGCCGACGTCCTCACCGGGATCACCGCTCTGGAGGTGTTCCCCGATGGGCCCAAGGTGAAGGCCGTGTCTCCCCGGGGCCTGAAGGCCTTCAGCCCCAAGGCGGTGGTATGGGCCGCGGGAGCCCGGGAGCGGCCCTTCGGGGCGCTCAGGATCCCGGGGACGAGGCCTGCAGGGATCTTCACCGCCGGGTTGGCCCAGAGGCTCTTGGACCTGGAGGGTTTCCTCCCGGGGAAACGGGCGGTGATTTTGGGCTCGGGGGACATCGGCCTCATCATGGCGCGGAGGTTGCACCTGGAGGGGGTGGAGGTGGCGGCGGTGCTGGAGATCCAGCCCTTCCCCGGGGGGCTCACCCGGAACGTGGTCCAGTGCCTCCACGATTTCGGAATCCCGCTTCTCCTCTCCCACACCGTGGCCGAGGTCCACGGGAGGGAACGCCTCACCGGGATTACGGCGGTCCGGGTGGATGAGCATCGGCGCCCGATCCCGGGAACGGAAAGGCATATCGAGGCCGATACGCTGATCCTCTCCGTGGGCCTCATCCCCGAAGTGCGGCCCATCGAGGGCCTCGTGGCGCTGGACCCGGTGAACCGGGGCCCCCGGGTGAACGGGTGGCTCCAGACCGAGGCTCCCTGGCTCTTCGCCGCGGGGAACTGCGTGGCGGTGTTCGACCTGGTGGACACGGTGGCGGAGCTCGGGGAGCGGGCCGGGGCCGCGGCGGCCCGTTACGCCGTGGGAGAGCTCCCCGCGGGAAAAAAGGTGCCCCTGGTGCGGGGGGAGAACGTGACCGCCCTCGTCCCCAGTTACCTGGACGGGGCCGCGGAGGGGGCGAGGATTTATTTGCGGGTCCCCCGGCCCTTGGAGGGGGTCACGGTGGACCTGGGCGGGGTGGTGCGCCGGCCGGTACGGGTAGCCCGACCGGCGGAGATGATCGGGATCACTCTGGACGGGGATGCCCTTTCCGAGCTTTCCCGGAGGGAAGAGATCGTGGTCGAGGTGAAAAGATCGGGATGAGCGAGAAAAAGCTCGTTTGCGTTTCGTGTCCCATGGGGTGTGAGCTCACAGTAGTGCTCGAGGGAAAAGAGGTGGTCTCCGTCTCGGGGAACCGCTGTCCCCGGGGGGAGGAATACGCCCGGGCCGAGGCGGTGGAGCCGCGGCGGGTGCTCATGACGCTGGTGCGGGTGGAAGGCGGGATGGACCGGGTGGTGTCGGTGAAGACCGATCGTCCCATCCCCCTGAGGCTCTTCCCCAAAGCGATGGAACGCGTGCGGGAACTTTCGGTGAAAGCCCCCGTCACGATCGGCACCGTGGTCGAGAAGGACTTCCTCACCACCGGAGCGAACCTGATCGCCACCCGCTTTGCCCGTTGATAGACCCACCTGTGGGATTTCGTTCCAAATCCTTAGAGTGAAGCCATAAAGTCACTGACGGTACGGCCCTTCCCCTCGGCGTTTGCGGCAAGGCGGAGTGGGGGCAGAGACGCTCTGGCTCCGCCGTGCCGCGGTGCCCCGGATCGGGGGGAACGGCGTCCCCGGGGCGAGTACCCTTCTCCTAAACGCCGCCGAATCCAGCGGCGGACCCGTGGCCATCAATCCCCGAGCCCTCATCCGGGAATCCCCGAACGCGCCATCAGGAGCACCGCCCAAAAGGGGAGGGACGGGTGATGTACCCGGTCCATTGGAAAGCCAATGCCCGGCGGAAAGATGTCAAGGGCGACGTCGTTTAGATGTCCGGAGGGATACATTCTGGGACCATTTGACCCCCGCGGCTGGGAGAATATAAGATGTACACGACCCGTTTGGGCTTTATAGTTGGGAACCGGGATGGTGGAGGTGGAGCTCTGATGAAACCCCGGCGCGTCCTGCTCTTGATTATTGGGCTGCTTCCAGTCGGATTAATTGCGTTCACGGGCGATTTAAGTGGCTCGATCACGGCCTCGCTGCGGATTTTCCCCATACCGAAGATCTCCGAAGGGACGTTGACCCTTTCCGCAACGGTGGCTGGGTGGAACCTCTCTCTCATCTCCGACTGGACGGATAACGTTTGGACCTCTCAGCAGCTCTCCCTATCCGGCACGGTATCGTCCGTCCGGGTGGAGGCCGGGGTGGAGTTCGTTGTGCGGGACGTGGCCTATGGTAAGGCGTGGACAACGTGCGAGCTGCCCCTGTCGGGGGAAGAGAGCTACCTGCGTGTCGGGGCGCGTCACTGGGGAAGTGTGACAGCGTACGATGATGAAGACCTTGAAGCGTACGGCCCGTTGCCGTGCGCCGTGGTGGATACGGCGTTGCTGCCCTGGTACGAGAAGAAAGAGTTGTACGAGGGGAAAGTCCTCTACGTAGAGGCGTACACTTATACGGTGAGCTTGATCGCGCCGGATTATTACATCATCTACGCGCCCGCCGGATACGCGGGGCAGCACTTCGAGATCCACATCATGGGGGAGGCCCTCAAAGCCTTAGAGGAGAAGTATGGACCGATCTCCACGTGGCCCGTCGGCAGTTGGAGACCCGTTTGCGTGTGGGGAGAGATCGTGACCTTCCTCGCGCCGTCATGGTATCGCAATTACGACTCGCCGGGGATCGTGCTCTCGGATGCCGCCGATGCCGAGCGCCTCCGCTTCGGGAAATGTCCCATGGGAGCCTCGTCACAGGGGATAGGCTCCCTGCTGAATTACCGGGGCGAGTTCGTGTGGCCCCCCATCACCATCACCGTGGACCTCTTCGACTGCTGTGGGGGCACCTTCTTCAAAGGGGTGGAGGTGACGTTGTCCGATGTCGCGGGTTGTGGTGGGACCACGTGGGAGGCCGGGTTCACCTTGACCAAATACAACGGGTTCGAGGCGGGATATGTGCTGCTCGAAGGCCTCGAACTCCCCTGCTGCGGCATCACCTTGACCCTCAGAGCAGAGTTCACCGCTGAGGGGAAGGGGGTCGCCGTGGAGCCGGAGTGGGGAGATCTCGCCGCTGGCTGCGTGGGGATATACGGCGATGTGGTGTGGAACGAGGGCACAATAGAAGAATGGGAGCTCTACGGGTTCGAGCTCGAATGCGCTTTCGACGCTGTGGAGCTCAGGAACATCACGGCCTGCGATCCCGCCAAGATGGAGGAACTGACCGGCATAACCTTCCGCGAAGGTGAGTTCGAGTACCTCCAGTTGACCTATGATGCCGGCGGATGCTGCGGCAGAGATCTCACGTTCTCGAGCGGGCTCTGGTTCGGGAACGCGGGGGCGCTGTTCGGCGTGCAGCGGGTCTATTTGGGCCTGGGCCTCCCCATCTCCGGCGGATTCTCGGCCACCGTGGAGGCACAATGGGATCTCTCGGGCACTCCACCTCTCGAATTCCTCGATATCGTCTGGAAGCTGGAATTTTGAATCTGTAGCTTCCAACAACCGCGGGATCGTGGGTTTGACCGCCAACGGTCTTCGGTCCAGGTATATCGCGGGAGACATGGGAGCGGCGGGCGATCCCATACCCAAATTTGACACTGCGAGACAGAAATTTCCCTTAAGATCAACATTTTCGGAGCTAGCAAGCCCACGTACCCACTACAGCTCCACCACCCGCGGCGGCACCACCACCCCCGCCGCCCGAAACCCTTGGTAGGCTTGTCCACAAGCTCCGTGCGAGCCAAATAGGGCTTGCCCTTGACCTCCAAGTGCACCGCCTTCACCCGCCTAAGATCCGAAAGCACCTCCTGGAACCTCCCCCCCACCCCCCCCCCCCCCCCGCCTCCCCTCACGCCCCACCTCCAGAAGAATCCCCAGGAAACA
>DFNI01000013.1 GCA_002375995.1 Acetothermia bacterium UBA3571
GGCTCCCGGAACGCCGCCTCCACCCGCCAAAGACCCTTGTACGCCAGGGCCACTTCCTCCGCCGGAAGGTCACCGTCGGTCAACAGCACGCACTTCCCGTCGTAGCGGGCCTCCCGCTTGAGCGCCCCCTCATCGATCTCCACCTTCGCCCTCTCGATCCTGAGGTACCTCCGGTACCCTCGATTTCCCACCAACCCTTTGAGCCCGCCCCGGGCAAGCCTCTCCACGAGCTTTCCCACCATCTCCTCCCCTACCTCCCGCACCCGCCTCATCCTCGCCCCCAGATGTGGGAAAGGCCCAGGGAGGACAGAAGCTCCAAGTTCTCCTCCAATACCGTCCCCCGTCCGACACCACGATCACCCGCCCGACGGGGAACCGCTCCCTCAACGAGATGATCGCCCGGGCGAAGCTCCGCACGTCCGCGGTGGCCCCGGGGAAGACCTCGTGGGCGATGGGCACCCCTCCCTCGGTCATCGCCACCGCCACCACGATCTGCCTCAGATCCGGACGTTTGCCCCGGGAGTGGCCGTACTCCGCTAACCCCGCCGGCCCCTCCCCCTGAAACCGGGAGAAAAGATCCCTCCTTTTCCGAAACAGGTCCTCCTCAAGCCGCTCCTTGTGCTCCCACAGCACGTCCAGCGCCCGGTAAAAGTGGCGCAGCTCTAGCCCCATAAAAGAAGGCTCCTCCACCTCCTCGATCCAGCAGGATACCCCCAGCTTGGAACAGGGGAAAGGAGACGGTTGAGCACCATGGCGAAGATGGCCGCCACCACGTCGAACCCGTAGCCCCGTGCCCCCACGTACCTCGTCAACAGCTCCCCCAGGCCCAGTTCCTCCCACAGCCTCTTGAACACCAGCACCGGCCCGTACTCCTTGGCCGCATGTACGAACAGGTCGTGGGCCACATCCAATACCTGGGTCCGGAAAGCGTAGCGGGCCAGCCCCTCCACCAATGCATCGATGGCCCCCTCCTCCCGTAGCTCGTCCAGCCGGCCCAAATAGGCCACCACCTTCTGGCAGGGCTTCCCATTCACGCGCACGCCTCGTCCTTGTTGCGGAACCGTTTCACTCGGATGTACACGACACGACAACCTTGGCAAATTCCTTCAGATCAATAGGCACTACAATTTCCGTTGGCGAACATCCGCTTCCCTATCTCTTGGACATTTCAGGTCGTCGCGAGGCTCAAATCCCGACGCTGAGTGTCAAAGTTGGGTCATTATTGCGAGCAATTTTCCAACGCTAGTGTCAGGGTTACCTCAACCACGGCTTATAAAGGCGATCAATCGTTGGAAATTGCCCTCTCTACTGAATGTGGAAAAGGTGCCAATGTTTCCGTGAGATTGAAAACATATGGCACTTCCTGGGACGAAGTGAAAGGCGTTTCCGTTGCGGTAAAAAGGATGGATCCCTCTGTGGGCGTTGCTCTCATGATCCCCATGAAGATAGAGAAGGACGAGCCGGTTTGGGGTTACACAGCTCGACTCCCGGTTCCAAAGTTGGGGAATGGGAACATTTCACAATCCCCATTTCGGATTTCGCAACATTCGGCCCTGACAGCGAATACGCAGGAATCCAGGATGCCTCTTCCCTCAACCCCTGGGACCTCTACGTGGTGTTCTACCCCACCGAGGAAGGACCACTGGATACGAAAGTCTACATCGACAGTTTGGGCGTTATTAGAGGACAATAAGGATAGAAACCAGCAGGACTTCCCTTTTCTCGGTGCCGAAGCATTAGAGGCCAATTCCCGTGAGTTCTTAAAGTCTGTGTAACCAAGCGGCGAAAACCCGATCGGTTATCCGGTATATGCGGTCTTCCTTGGTTAGTACCATCGCTGCGGCCAAGCGGTTTAGGCTGTAGGAAACATTGGGGGCGGGAACCCCCAAGGCTTTGGCCACCCCGCTGAGGCTGCGGGGGCCCTCGGCCAGCACCTTGAGTACGGCACGCTGCTGCTCACTGAATCGCGTCTGCCAGCGTTCTTGGAAATCGGCCGAAAGCTCCTCGAGGAGCCGCTCGAACGCGATCTCGACGTCGCCGGCCTCTATTCGCTTGAGGCCCTTGAGCACGATCTCACGCTCAAGCTCTAGGCCCAGCTTCTGAAAATAATAGGGGATGCCCCCCACAAGCTCCGTCACCCTATTTAAGGCCTCCTCCGATATCCCTACCCCATGCACCTCTTGAAGCCTCTCGCGATAGTAGCGGTGCACATAGGGTGTTGGGATCTCGCCCAGGAACAACCGCCCCACCATCTGGTAAAGGGGGCTTTTCCCTTCGCGGCCGAAGACCTCGTTCATGATCCGCAAGCTGCTTCCGCTGAAAAGGTAGACCACGTGGCGCTGGGCCTCCATCCGCTCCTTGAAGAGAGCGAACAGGAGCCCATCGAACTCAGCCAAGGTCTGGAATTCGTCCATTATGACCAGCACGCGTTCCCCTTGTTCCTCGGCGAGCCGCTCCGGGAAGTCCAACGCGGTTTCGAGGAGCGCTGGTTCGTCCACCTCCCGGGTGCGGAACTTGAGCCGGATCGAGCCCACGCCCTCGATGCTCCCCCCGATCTCCTTCAGGCGCTCCCGCATGCCCACCACCGGTTTCCGCAAAACATCCCTCCAGGTAGCGAGGAGCCGCCGCGCCCGGCCGTGTTTGTCCTCGAATGCCTTGAGAACCGCTTCCACCAGGCGGTCGTGGAAGTCCACGGCGGTCAACATCCCCAAACAGTTCACGTAGACCCCCAACATCTCGCTCGCCACCCGGGACTCCACGGCCCGAAGAAGCGCGGTCTTGCCGAACCGGCGCGGAGCGATCACCACGTTGCTTTGGGAAAGGGTGTGGGCGTCGTGGACGAGCCGGGCGAGTTCCTCCTCGCGATCCACGAAATATGGGGGCGTGATCACCCCTCCCACTTTGAACGCTGGCTCCTTCACCTGCACCTCCAAGATTTTAGTGTACTCACACTATAGTAGTTAAGCAAGAGAATTTTTTAAGTGTTTTCGCACTATAGTGAGTTGCCACTATATTCGCCTCGGACGGATTTTTTGGAGGGAAACTGCCCGGCGGCTCGGGGCGGTCCTGGTCTCCTCAACCAGGGTGGGGAGACCCACGTACCTCACCTTGAGCCCCGCAGGCTTTTGGTGCAGGGCTCAGCTACATCACTCGCCACCACGTAACAGCGAATCTTGGATACCAGCACACCAGTGCCTTCATCCCCCCGGGAGAAAACAACCCCCTTCTTCTACCTGACCTCGACGGCACTGTTTGCGTCCACCACTGCGGTTCGAATCAGAGGGCGCACGCTTTCACTGGAATAGGCGAATTCATCCCCGTACCCGCCGATGATGAGGGCGTTTTTGAGTCCTCAGGGACCACGCGCTTCCCGTGGGGTCATCGAAACCCAAAAAGAAGAAGAGCCCCACCGCTGGAACACTTGCTGCCGCTACGTGCCACAACCCTTTCATTTGATACCTCCCTGGACGTTCCCGGGCAGTGGGATTATGGCGACCGGAAGGGGCGACGTCCATTAAAACAACGTTCTCAAAACCATTTTTTATTTATCTCGGTACGCGCAGCATGAAGGTCATGTGGAAGTCCCGCAGAAGCCCGTTATGACCAAACACCTTAAAAGGGTCGCCAAAATCTTCTAAAAACTAAACGAGTACAAGCTCTAGTGAAGCACTGCATTAAAGCCGCTTCTCTAGTACGCCCGGCAGGATTTGAACCTGCGACCTCTGGCTCCGGAGGCCAGCGCTCTATCCGGGCTGAGCTACGGGCGCTGCGGAGGGAGCGGGATTCGAACCCGCGGCTGAGCTTTTGAGGCCCAGCTACGGCTTAGCAAGCCGTCGCCTTCGACCGCTCGGCCATCCCTCCTGACTTTCCTTCCCCCATTCTATTCACTGCTTGAAACCCAGGCAAGCAAGGGGCTAGTATCCCCCGCCATGGGACAATCTTGCCACTTCAAGGCGTTCCTCGTGGACGTGGACGGGGTGTTGGTCAAAGGCGGGGAGCCGATCCCGGGAGCCCGCGAGGCCCTTTCCGAATTGAAACGGTTGGGCGCGGTGGTGATCCTCACCAATAACTCCACCCGCTCCCGTGCCCGCACCGCCGAACTCCTCCAGTCCCTCCACTTCCCCGTTGCCCCCGAAGAGGTGGTGACCAGCTCCTATATCGCCGCTCGGTGGCTCCTGGACCGAGCAGGACCTTCTCGGGTCTGGACCATCGGGGAAGAGGGGCTTTCAGAAGAGCTCCAGCTCGCTGGACACACCCTCGTGCCCCCCCAAGAAGCGGAGTGGATCGTGGTGGGAATGGACCGGAGTTTGACCTATGCCAAGCTGGCCGATGCCCTGCGGGCACTGCTCTCCGGCGCGCGGCTTCTGGCCACCAACCGCGATGGAACCTTTCCCACCCCCCAGGGGCTCCTCCCCGGCGCGGGGGCGGTGGTGGGCGCCATAGAGGGGATGGGCTTCTCCCCTGAGGCAGTGGTGGGAAAACCTTCCCCCGTGGCCTTCGAGATCGCCTTGCGGGTGGCCGGCGCCGCCCCGGGTGAGGCCTTGATGATTGGAGACCGCTGGGAAACGGATATCCATGGGGCAAAACAGGCGGGCCTCGCCACCGCGTTGGTCCTCTCCGGCGTGAGTTCGCCCGCCGAACTCCCTCGCTACGATCCTCCCCCCGATTTCGTGGCCGAGGACATCGGGGGCTTGGTGAAAGTCCTCACGGAGAGGGTGCGGTGAGGCTCCCCTTCTTTCGCCGAGATGGAACTTCCATCGTGGAGGTGGGCATCGCCCGTGCCCTGAAAGGCGAGGGATGTCCCATCTGTCGGTTGGTACGGGAGGGGGAAGAAGGTTTTCTATGGACGATGCTATACGAGTCTTCCGGAGATCTCCGAGCCCATGGGGAATTCTGCTCCTCGCTCGGGCTCTGTTCCCGTCACGCATCGCTTCTGGAGAAGATGGTCAGGGAACGGAACCTCATCACCCCCAGCGGGGTCGCCCGGTTTTACCAAAGCCTCTCCGCCTACGTGAGGGAGCGAATCTGGAAGGGAATCCCGGAGGGGCGCTGTAGGCTCTGTACGTATGCCCACGCTGCGGCCACCCGTTATGCCGGGGCCTTGGCCCGTTACCTCGAGGCCGAAATTAACCGCGACCTATACGAACGCTCCGATGGATTGTGTCTTCCCCACTTGCGGGCGACCCTGGCCGCCGCGCGGCCCCGGGTACGGGAGTTCCTCCGCGGGGATTTCGTCCGCCGGCTAAATGAATTGGAGAAAGCGCTGCAGGAGCTTCAGCGCAAGCAGAGCTACGATGTCCCAGAAACCCCCACCCCCGAGGAATCCGCGGCGTGGACAGAAGCCCTGTGGCGTTTTGGAGGCATGGAGTTCGAAGAGCTCATCACCAAAGAACCGTAAGCTGGCGGAGGGGGCGGGATTCGAACCCGCGGAGGGTTTTTGGCCCTCAAGGGATTTCAAGTCCCTCGCCTTAGTCCGCTCGGCCACCCCTCCGGGAACAATATCTTATGGCCCACGGAAGGCCACAGCAATCACCCCACGGAGGGGAAACCTGCGCGGAAGTAACTGCGGAACTCTCCAAGGAGCCGCTTGATCAAACTCTCTTCGGCCGGTGTAAGCTTGAGCACGCCCGCTGCACCCAGGGGGAGGTTGAGGAGCATCCTCATCCCCCGCCAGATGTTCGGGGGAACTTCCTCCCCCCTTCCGCCGCAGCCGCGGCATAGAAGCCCCTCCCCCGGGGCCCAGGTGAGTCCCTCTTGGGAACCACACCGGACACAGCCATCGAGGCGGGGCCCCTGACCGAGGAAGGAGAGGAGCTTGAGTTGGAAGGAAAGGAGGCCCAGGCCAGGGTCCAAACCCCCTTCCAATTCCCAAAGGAAACCCTGCACCAGGCGCAGGACCTGGGGTTCGGGACTTCGCTCGGGTAGGAGCTCGGCGACCATCGCCAAGCCCTCCAAAGCGGCTCCCAGCCTGTCCGGATCCCGCCGCAACTCGGGAAAAAGGCGGAGCAAGGAGCCTTCTTTCAGAAGATATGGACCTTCTCGCACATAGTAAATGAACTCCACGGTGTTGGTGGGCTCAAATATAGCTCCATACGGGGATTCCATCCGCCGTGCCCGCTTCACCAGCAGGGCTATCTTCCCTTCTTTCTCCGACAAGACGAAAGCCAGCCTGTCGGTCTCCTGGACGTCTCGGCTCACAAGCACAATTCCCCGGGTACGGCGGAGCTTCGCCATCTCAGTCCGGCGCTCCCTGGACGATCTGGACCCCGCGGGAAGCGCCGATCCGCGTCGCCCCGGCTTCGATCATCCGAAGGGCGGTCTCGTAGTCGCGGATTCCCCCCGCGGCCTTGACCCCCATCCCTTCACCCACCGTGCGCCGCAATAGGGCCACGTCCTCCACCGTAGCCCCTCCGGGGCCGAAGCCGGTGGAGGTCTTGACGAAATCCGCCCCCGCGGCCTTGGCAAGGATCGCCCCCGCCACCTTCTCCTCGTCAGAAAGCAGTGCACATTCCAGGATGACTTTGAGCACCACCCTATGGGGGGCCTTGTCGATCTCCTCCCGGACGGTCCGGATATCCCGCAGTACCTCCGCGTAATTCCCCGCCTTCAACGCGGCCACGTTGATCACCATGTCCACCTCGTCGGCCCCACAGTCCACGGCCGTCTTGGCCTCGAACGCTTTCACCTCGGGCACGTGTTGGCCATGGGGAAAACCTACCACCGTGCACACCTTCACTTCCGCGTCCCGCAGGAGTTCTCGGGCGAGCTTCACGTAGGTTGGGGGGATACAGACGGCATAGAAACCGTAAAGCTTCGCCTCATTGCACACCCGCTCCACATCCTCCGGGGTCGTCGCGGGCCCGAGCACAGTGTGATCGATATAACGCGCGATCTCCCGCTTGCGCACTTCCCATCACCCCTTTCCTCCGCAAGATAGCCCCCCATCCCCCCGGACGCAAACGCCCCCTTGACACGGACGTGGGGGTGATGGTAGGGTGGGACCGTGGATTTTGGCATTCGATAACGGGACGAGGGTGCGGGGCGGGTCATTCCCACGGCCCTTCACCTCAAAGATCGGACCGAAACCCACCCTCGGGCGCCCACACGGCCGGAACGATCGCGCCCATCCCCTCCTCTCGCCGTGGAGGTGGAAGCCATGCGTGTGGCGATGTGGGCGACCGTAGCGGTATTGGCCGTGGTATCCTTGGGTTTCCCCGAGGACTGGAACCAGTTCCCGGCTCCCAATCTCCCTTCAGAGCGGTTCGGCGCCGGCAGGGTGGTCCTGGATGACGGCCGCGTCCTCATCTTCGGCGGAATGGATGTGCGCGGCGAGCTCATCAACGACCTCTACGTGTTCGGGGAGCTCGAGGGTTTGCAGTTCGAGCGGATGGAGACCACGGATCCGCCGCCGGGCCGGTTGGGAGCCACGATGACCCAGGTATCGGAGAGCGAGGTGGCACTCTTCGGCGGCCAGGGGAAGGAGGGGGTGCTCGGCGACCTGTGGATCCTGGACCTGGGTACCTCTGCATGGCGCCGGGTGTCCGCGGAGGTGGTGCCGCCGCGGAAGTTCCACTGCGCCTGGTACCATGGGGCGACCGGGAGACTTTATATCGCCGGGGGGGTCGGCCGCGGCGGGAAGCCCCTGCGGGATCTCTACAGCTATTCGTTCCGGGCGAACAGGTGGGAACGGGGTCCGGACGCTCCGGAGGAGTTCTGGGGAGCATATGCCGCCGTACATTGTGAGGGTCCATGCTCGGCGGTGGTGCTCGGCCCGGTGTCCCTGACCTACGACATGGTCCGGGGCGCCTGGGGGGCCCTGGACCCCGGGGGAGATGTGCCCCCGCCCAAGCACCTGGCCACTTTCGCCGTAAGGGGCGACCGGCTCTACATGTTCGGCGGGCTCTACTTGGGGGAGAGCCGTGTTTTTGTGACCCCTTGTACCTTTTCCTATGACATCACTGCCAACCGCTGGACGTACCACCACGCCGTCCCCCCGCCATACGGGGAGACCGGCCTGTGGTGGGCGAACGCTTTTCACGATGCGGCCGCGGACGCGTTCTACATCCTCGGGGGCCTGGTGGGTTGGCCGTTCGATGACCTCGGTGATTTTCTCGCCGGCGGTTGGGCCCCCTCTGGGTGGCCCCTGAACGACAGAGTGTACGTGTTCCGCCCCGGATAACCGGGGTCTGGGAAGCCCTCTGTAGCGACGGGAAACCCGGCCCGGCCGTGGAACCGGATGAGCCCTACCCGGACTCGGTCGACCGCATCCTCACCCAGGGCCTGGACGAGCGTGAGGGCCCGGGTGGATCGGGATCCCCCGTTTACGGCCGCGGTCGCCACCGCCATTTTGCGGCTCCGGATCTTTTCCCCGGGTGAGGAGGCCGAGATCCGGGTGGAAGTTCACGACGCCCGGGGCCGTCCCAGCGACACCCGGTGGTTGGAGGTCCATGTCGGCGGTGCCCCCCCTGGATGCGCCTGTTTCGGGCGGAGGGATAGCGCAGGCAAGCCCCATCCGCGCCCACGTGGGGTTCTCAGCGCACGGGTGTCAAGGGAATCGAAAGATGGGGCGCGGCCGCGCGCCGGACCCGTTCCTCGTCCACTTCCACCCCGATCCCCGGGCCCGGGGGCACGGGGATCGTTCCCCGGGGGGTCAGGAGGAACGGGGGATAAGCGATATCCTCGTGGAAGTAACGGTCGGTGGCGGAGATATCGTTGGGGAGTGCGAAGTTCGGGAGAGTGGCCAGGGCCACGTTCAGGGCCCGCCCCACCCCGGTCTCCAGCATCCCCCCGCACCAAACCGGGATCCCCCGCTCCCGGGCCAGGTCGTGGATCTCCATGGCCGCCGTGAGGCCCCCTACCCGGCCTTGCTTTATATTGATCACCGAGCATGCCCCCAATTCCAGCGCCTCCCGCGCCCGATACGGGGAGCCGATGGACTCGTCGAGGCAAAGCCTGGTGGAGATCTCCCGGGCCAAGCGCGCGTGCTCCAAGAGGTCTTCGTAGTGGAAGGGCTGCTCCAAAAGCAAGAGGTCGAAGCGGTCGAATTCCTTGAGGACTGGATCCCCTGGCCGGTAGGCGCAGTTGGCGTCCACCTGGAGCTTTATCTCCGGAAACTCCCGCCGCACGGCCTCGAGGACTGCAATATCCCAACCAGGCTTTACCTTCAGCTTCACCCGCGGATACCCCTGTTCCACGAACCCCCGCACGCGCTCGAGGAGCTCGGGCACAGAGGCCTGGATCCCGATGCTGACCCCGGACGTAACCTCCTCCCGCACGCCGCCGATCTCCCGCCATAGGGGCACCCCCTTTATCCGGCAGTAAAGGTCCCACAAGGCTGCCTCCACCGCCGCTTTGGCCATGGGGTGGCCCCGAATGGGGGAGACGAGGGCGGGGAAATCCCGGGGCGTCTCCAACCGAGCTTCCCTCAGGAGGGGAGTGATGAAATCCCGGATCACGTGGAACGCGGTGTCCACGGTCTCGTAGGAATACCAGGGGCCGGATGAAGCCACGCATTCGCCCCATCCCACCGCTTTCTCGCCGATGACTTTTACCAACAGGACCTTCCTCTTCCGCTCCTCCCCGAAACTCGTCCTGAACGGATGTTTCAGGACAAGTTCCACCACGAAAAGCTCCAGGGCCTCAAGGGAGATCATGGGGAAGAAAGCACCTCCTCGAGCGTCTTTCGCTCCAAAAGAAGGAAACTCCTGTTCCCTTCTCGCACAAGTCCGGTGGCAAGATATCCCTGACCCATGTAGTGGGATAGGGCCTCCCGGGCCGCGAGCCGCCATCTCAGCGCGAGCTCCATCGACTCCCGCCGCAGTGCCTGGAAATCGGGGGGAATCTCGACGAGCACCCGCTCTTCCTTCAACTCCAACTCCACCGGCCCCGGCTCCTTGCCCTCGGCCCGGAGGGCGCACGGAAGCTCCCGTACCAGGCCCTTAGGGAACCCCGGGAAACCCTGTGCTATCCTCCGCTCCACCCGCGGGGATTTGAGGTGCCATTCACACAAGAACCGGTCGGTGGGAAGTCCCTTGTTCCTTTCGTCCCGAAGCGACCCGTAGTAGTTCACGTGATAACGGGCAACCACACAACCCAATTTGTTCAAGTTGAAGTGGGCGTTACGGGACTCCAGGGGGTCGAAGGTCCAGGTGATGAGCCCCACCCCTTGGCGCAGCACGTACTCCCTCTGGGCCAGCTTGAGCCTGTATCCCAGGCCTTTGTCCCGCCACCCGTCCTTCACCGCCGCCATGAGGGAGCAGTGCTTGAGGGTGCCGTCCTCGGCGCGGCCGAAAAAGGAGAGGGCGAACCCCACCATCTCACGTCCCCCCCCTTCCACGGCGAAGGCCCCCAAAAGCAACCCCCCGCCTTTCACCACCGTGAGGAGGACGTGGTCCGGGACCACGGAGATATCGTCGAACCCCCACACCTCCTTCTGGAGCCGCTCACACTCGTGGAAGCCCTCCAAATCCTCCACCGGCTCGATGACGATCCTCCCCTCCATGGTCCTTCAGCTTAACGATCCGGGTACTTCCTCTCCAACACGAGGAAGGCGCGATCACCCTGACGGTAAAGGCCCACCAGGGCATAGCCTTTGTCCAGGTATGCCTCCAGCGCCTCCCACGCCCCTCGCCAAGGGTCGGCTAAAGAAGCGGGGAGGGAAGCCATCCCCTGCCCCGGGATCTCGAGGACAAGGTGGGGTGTAGTCAGATGGAGGTTCCAGGAGGTGGGTTCCCGTAATTTTCCGGGGACGAGGCGGGTAGTATTCACGGGAAAGAAGCCCTTCAGGGCGGCCGCCTTCCACCTCTTCGGCACGGGACCCTTCCCCACCGGGAGGGAGGCCAAAGCCCGCAGATATCGGATCTCACCGCTGTGGTCACGGCGGAGTTCATACCTCCGGGCTTCGGCCCCCAACACCTCGAGGAAGAGCTCGGCCCAGCGGGCATCCAGGGGGTCAAAGGGCCACAGGATCTCCGTGACCTCCTTATCCCTCGCTTGGCCGGAGATTCCGGCCACAATGGCTCCGAGAACTTCCCCGTACTGCGGGAGGTCACGCCGCACCCCGTATAACACCACACGCAACGCTGATCCCCGGCGCAGCGCCAGCGCTAGCCCCAACGGCTCCCGGGCTATGCCCAGGCCATCGAAACACACTACCAGCACGGCCCCAGCCTGTACCAGCTCCCACAAGATCCAGGCCGGCACCACCTCCGGCACCGGGGGATCGAGGTGCTCCTGGAGTTCTTCACACGCGGAGAACTCCTCGAAAGACCGGGGGGCTTCTACGGGAAACTCATCACTCATTGGCATAGAGGAACTGGGAGATCATGGCATCGTCCTCAGTCCAGTTCTTCTTGACCTTCACCTGGAGGGCGAGGTAGACCTGCTTCCCCAGCAAGGCCTCGATCTCGAGCCTCGCCGCCCTCCCGATCTCCTTGAGCTTCTGGCCTTTCCGGCCGATCACGATGGCCTTCTGTGAGTCCTTGGCCACGTATATGGTGGCGTAGATTTCGATGAGGGGTTTATCTTCCCGCTCCCTTATTTCCTCCACCACCACCGCGGTGGAGTAGGGGATCTCCTGATAAGTGAAGTGATAGATCTTTTCGCGGATGAGCTCGGCGATGATGAACTCCAAGGGTTTATCAGTGGGCATCCCCTCGGGGAAAAGGGGTTCTCCCTCGGGGAGGTACTGGATGATTACCTGCAGGGCCCGGTCCAGGTTCTTCCCCCGGGAACAGGAGATAGGGACGATCTCCTGGAATATCCCGAGGGAGTCGTAGGCAAGAAGGGTCTCGGGGAGCTGGTTTCCCTTCGCGAGGTCGATTTTGTTCACGAGGAGGATCTTCGGGCAGGGAAGCTCCTTTATGCGGGGCATCACCTGCTCGTCGAAGGGATCGATTCCCCCCGAGGGCTCGGTCATGTACACCAACTCATCGATTCCCGCCAGCGCCCGCATCGCCTCCTTGACCAGGGCCTCGGAGAGCTTGTTCACCGGTTTGTGAAGCCCTGGGGTGTCCACGAACACGATCTGGGCCGAATCGGTGGTGAGCACACAGCGGATACGGTTGCGGGTGGTCTGGGGTTTGTCGGACACGATCACCATCTTCCTCCCAATCAGGGAGTTTATGAACGTGGATTTTCCCACGTTGGTCTTACCCACTACCGCGACGATCCCCGACTTAAAGCCCATGGCCTATCTCGCCTTTACGTACCAACTGTGTTACCGCGTCGATTGTATCGCCCAAATACCGGTCCTCCCCGGGCGGAGGAACGAGCTCACACAACCTCTCATAGGCGGCACGTGTGCCCGGGGAAAGCTTCCCCGCACCGGCGAGCTCCACGGCCCAACGGGCACACACAAGCTCCAGGGCCACGACACGGACCGTATTCTCCGCGATTCGCCACAGCTTCCACGCGGAAGTGGCCCCGAAGGAATTGTGGTCCTCCTTCCCGGCCGAAGTGGGAATGGAATCCACGGCGGCAGGATGGGCGAGGATCTTGTTTTCCCCCACCAGGGCCGCGGCGGTGTACTGTATCAGCATCAGCCCTGAGTTCTTTCCCCCCTCCTGCGCCAGGAAGGGGGGGAGGCCACGGTCGGATGCGGAAAGGAGGAGGGCGATCCGCCGCTCGCAGCTCGCCGCCAGCTCACACAACGCCCCCCCGAGCCACTCCGCCACGAAGGCCAGGATCTCCCCGTGGAAATTGCCTCCCGAAAGCACCGCCCCGTCGGGAAAGACCAAGGGGTTGTCGGTGGCGGAGTTCATCTCCACCCGGATCCTCCCCTCCACGAGCCAAAGGGTTTCCAGCACCGGGCCCAGGATCTGGGGAAGACAACGGAGGGAGTAGGGATCCTGGACGTCTCCCCGGAAAGTGTCCACGAGCTCACTTCCCTTGAGGAGCTCTCGCATGATGGCCGCCACCTCGCGTTGGCCCTGGTGGGGGCGGACATCGTGGATCCGGGAATCCAAGGGTTCTGTGCGTCCACGATAGGCCTGGAAGCTGAGGGCGGCGGCCAAGAGACCAGCGCGAAACGCCCGCCAACCCAAGACATACCCCAAAAACACCAAGGCCAACATGCAGGCGGTGCCGTTGAGGAGGGCAAGCCCTTCCTTCGGCAAAAGCTCCTCCAAGGGCTCTAGCCCCGCCCGCCTCAACGCCTCGGCCCCCGACAGCGTCTCCCCGCGGTAGAGGGCCTTCCCTTCCCCAAGAAGCACCAACGCCACGTGGGCCAAGGGCGCGAGGTCTCCGGAAGACCCCACGGAGCCCTGTTCGGGGATTACCGGATATACCTCCCGGTTCAACATCTCCAAAAGCAGCGTCACAACCTCCGCCCGTACCCCGGAATACCCTTTGAGCAAGGAATTGGCGCGGAAAAGGAGGATCCCCCGTACCGCTTCCTCAGGAAGGGGGTTCCCCACGGCGGTGGCATGGGAGCGAACCAGGTTCCGCTGGAGGGAAAGGATCTCATCCTTTCCGATCCGGATGGTGGAAAGCTTTCCCAAGCCGGTGTTCACGCCGTAGATGGGACGTTCGTCTTCCACTGCCCGCGCGAGCACCTCTTGGGTCCGACGCAGCCCTTCCAGTGCCTGGGGGGAGGCTACGGCCGTGGCTTTGTGGAAGACCACCTCTTCGGCATCGGCTAGGCCCAGACGGTGTCCATCGACGGTTACCTCGCCCATTCCACCTCCTTGCGGGCTTGAAGTAGCGCAGCGATTTTATCCTAACGCGGGGAAACGCCGGAAATCGAGCGCGTGAACGTCAAACCCCGGAATAGGCGGAGAAGCCCCCGTCGATGGGAATCACCACCCCCGTGACGAAGGAGGCAGCGGGGGACAAGAGCCACACCACGGCCCCGATGAGGTCCTCGGGGGCGCCGAAACGCCCCATGGGGGTGTGGTCGATGATCTTTTTGCCCCGTTCGGTAAGCTCCCCCCGCTCGTCGAGGAGCAGGAACCGGTTCTGTTCGGTCAGGAAGAACCCCGGGGCGATGGAGACGACCCGGATCTTCGGGGAGTACTCCTGGGCCATGTGAACGGCCAGCCACTGGGTGAAGTTGGCCACCGCCGCCTTGGCCGCAGAGTAGGCCGGGATCCTCGTGAGGGGCCGCAGCGCGTTCATGGAAGCGATGTTCAGTATTACGCCCTCCTTGCGTTCGGCCATCACCCTGCCGAAGACCTGGGAGGCGAGGAAGGTCCCCATGAAGTTCAGATCGAACACGAACCGCACGGCATCCTCGGGAAGCTCGAAAAACGGCACCTCCGCGGAAGTGGTGGCCTTGGGGTGGTTCCCTCCCGCCCCGTTGATGAGGAAATCCACACGGCCGAAGGCCTTCACGGTTTCGTCGGCCGCCCGCTCGAGGTCCCCTCGATCGAGCACGCTCGCTTTGAGGGCAAGCCCGTCGGATCCCGCCCGCTTCACCCGCTCCAGCGCAGCCTCTGCCTTATCCTCCGCGATATCGAGGATCACACAGCGCACGCCCTCGCGGGCCAGACCTTCGGCGATGGTCGAACAAAGCACCCCGCCACCGCCGGTGATCACCGCCACCTTCCCCGAAAGGTCGAACCTCATCCTCTCACCCCCAAAAGCTCCAGGTGCCGCCCCAGGTGGCGCTCCAGGGAAGCGGCGTAATCCTCTTCATGCTCAAGAAGGACATCCCGCAGTTCATCCCCCAATGGACTCCGCAGGACCGAGCCGTAGGCCACGTGCAGGACCTGACGGGGATCGGGCTCCTGGAGGAGGCGGCGAAGCTCCGCGTCGGAGAGGTCGGCTGGAGAGGGGAGCGCCGCCGGATTGGTGGAGAGATGGTAGGTGGCCCGGTCCTCCTCGAACCTCTCCACGGAAAGACGGTAGATCTCCCGGAAAAGCTCGGGCGCCCTCTCGGCCACCACTTCCAACGCTACGAGGTAACTCGTTCCCGCGGTCTTCACGTGGAAAAGCCCTTCGGCTTCCTTGGCGAAAAGGGGGTAAAGGGAGAACTTGTCGGAGCCGGAGTGGAGGCTTATGCGGTATCCCCCCAAGGCTTTGGCCAAGGCCACGTGGGCTTTGAGGTCCCGGCGGAAGACTTCCAGATCCCCCCGATAATCCACCGCCTTCTCCAGCGACCCGGAGAAGCGAGGGGCGAGGCTCGTGAGCTCCACGTCGCGCCTTTTCAGCTCCTGCACCACGAAGAAATGCTCCAAGGGGCTCGTGGGGGTCTCCGTTTCGTCCACGGAGAGCTCGAAGTCGAACCCATCGGGGAGCTCCTGGTTCAGGGCGCGGTACATCTCCGCGGCGAACTCGATCGCCTCCAGGTACTTCACCGCCGCCCGCATGAGTTCAGCTTCCGAGAACCAAAGCTTCCCCAGGCCTTTTATCTCGAAGCTTTTGTCCAGGTACTCCGACTTGAGCCTGGAGGCATCCGGAAGGGAGAGGAACCGACGCTTGAGTTCCCGTTCGGAAAGCTTTTCCGCGGCTACTACATGGTCAGATGGATCACACGTGAAGAAGGTGTAACCCCATTTCGCCGCCTCCCGGGCATCTTCCACCGATTTCAGGTGATCGGCATCGGCGGCGAAACCTTCGAGGTAGCCTTCTTGGAGTGCCCCGAATATTGCATCGGCCAGTACTTGGGCGAAGGACCTCCCGGTGCGGGCGTTCTCCCGCACCGATTGCTGGGCGAGGACCGGAAAGGCCTTCGAGCCCCGGGCCGCCCTTATGTGCCCCGGGGTGGCAAGGCCGATCCTGTCGCCAAACCCGAAGCTCGGTCCCGGGGGAAGCCTTCGGGGCTTGAGCTCGGGGACAAGCTCCATCAGCGCCCGGGCGTTTTCGGGCGTCAGGGGGCATAAAACGCCCCCCTCGGGGAGCTTTGTTCCCGCGAACCCGGGGAGAGGGCGCGAGAGGTAAAGCGATTTCGTGTCTCCGGCGCGGACGAGGGCGAGCTCTGCCTCGCCTGCCTTGAGCCGTGACCCCTCGTAAACAAAAAACCCCTCCGTTCCCGCCAACGTTTCCATCAATATAAACTTACCCCAGCATCCTTTTGGAGGCAAAGACAACCTTCCCAATTTTTCGTACAACTAAGGGACAGGCCTCAAAGCGCCTACGGACCCTTGGCCCGGGGCGTCATTCGTTGTGGGGAATTCGGAGGGTGCTTCCCCCGATGAACTCGCGCACCAGATGGTCCCCGGGGATGAGATCGCGGTCTTGGACTTCCCACATGGTCAAGCCCTCCACCGCCGAAAGGAGCTCGCTCACCCGCTGGTAGCGTATCCGCGCGTCCAAAAACGCTTCATACGGAGCAAGCTCCTCGGGCTTCGGCCAAATCCCGTCCGGAACGAAGAATGGCTTGAGGACAGGGAGGTCGAACGGCATCCCCCCGTTTATCGTGTGGTCCGCAAGCCCCATCAACGGGATGATGGAGAAGAGCTCCCCCGCCCGCACGTAATGCCAGTGGAGCAGGGTCTGCAGGGGCGGGTGGTTGCGATGCTTGGCATCTCGCAACATCCGCCTGAGCAACCTCACGTCGGTGAACTGGGTGAGCCTGCCGGAGGAGCCGTCCCCTTCGTACATCATGTTGCAGGCCTCGATGTAGATCCTGAACATAACCGAGCGGTCTATCCCCTCGGTGAGCGGGGGATAGAACCCATGTAGGCAATCGAGGAGCAAGATCTGATCGCGCTCGAGCCTGACCCTCTTGGTACCCACGTGCTCCCCCACTTTGAAATCGTAGATGGGCTTTTCGATGGTCTTTCCCTCGAGCAGCATCTTGAGGTGTTTGTTGATCAGCTGAATATCCAGCGCTTCGGGGGTCTCGAAGTTGCGGTCGTTGATCCAATCGGTGGGGTGCTCCACCAGGGGCCAGAAGTAATCGTCCAGGTTGAGCATCAAGAACCGCAGCCCCTCGCGCTCGAGCCTTTGGGTTAGCTTCACGGTGGTGGTGGTCTTCCCTGAAGAGGAAGGTCCCGAGATCCAGATCATCCGGATCTCATCGCCCCGGTCCATCCGCTCCAGGACCTTTTTCGCGGCCTCGTCCAGGGAACGCTCGTAGACTTCGGTTGCTTCCTCGATGAGCCATTTCGCCTTTCCGGAACGGATCACCTCGTTCAGGCCCTCCACGGTATCACAGCCGTGGGCCTTGTTCCAGGCTAGGATCTGTTCGTGGAAGGGCGTGGGATAGCCGTTGCCCACGAACTGTTCCATGCTGATCGCCCCGGCCCGCACCCAGTGCTTCCCCCATCGCCAGCATTCGTATGCATCCGCTACGGTCACGAAGCCGTAGCTCCGCAGCACGTGGATCACGGTGTCCTGGATCTCTTCAATGGTAGGGGGAAAGTTGGCGATCCAATGGCGGGGATCGCGGTTCAACACGATCACCACGATGTCCGAAAGGAAGCGGGCGATGTCCTCGTCGGTCCCGTAAGCATCGAAGAGGGCGTCGTTCACCCCCTCTAGGTAATCCAGGGAGAAGCCCCCCACGGAGCGGGCCGCCCGCAGGATAGCAGAATAGATCCGACCCTGATCGAAGGGAACCAGGGATCGGTCGCGCTTTTGTACTTTCCGAATCCGATTCTGTACAGCCACGACACCGAATTATATAGTCCAAAACGGATTCTCGTCCAACTTCGGGAAGATAGCAGACAATGGGGTAAGATTTGTGGCGAAAGGAGGGTTAATGGAAGTGAAGGTGAGTTGGCATGAGGGGATGCGTTTCATCGGTGTGGGGCCATCCAAACACGCCGTGGTGATGGATACCGATGCCGCCGGAGGTGAGGGCACGGGTCCCCGGCCGGTGGAACTTATGCTTATAGCCTTGGGCGGGTGCACCGCCATGGACGCGGTGGCGATCTTGAACAAGATGAGGACCCCACCGCGGAAGCTTGAGATTACGATCCAAGCCGAAAGGAACGATGAGCACCCCAAGTTCGTGAGAAAAGTGCACCTACATTACCGCGCTTGGGGGGTGCCCAAAGAGAACCTGGAACGCGCGGCCCAACTCTCCCAGGAGCGCTACTGCTCGGTGTCGCACTCCCTCAAGGCCGACCTCTCCTTTTCGGTGGAGGCCCTGGAGTGAGAGGAACGGGGATGCTCTTTAAGGTGGCCCCTGATTTTTCCCTGCGGAATTCGCAAGGGGAGGGGATGGATCTTTCCCGGTTCCGCGGAAAATATTTGGTGCTCTATTTCTATCCCCGGGCCATGACCCAAGGTTGTACCCGGGAAGCCCGGGATTTCTCCCGCCTCTTAGGGGAGTTCAAGGAGCTCCGAGCAGAGGTGGTGGGCATCTCGCCGGATCCACCGGAACGCTTGGCCAAGTTCCGCGAAAAATATTGCCTCGAAGTGGCCCTCCTTTCCGACCCCGATCTCGCTGCTGCCGGTGCATATGGAGCCATCGAGGAAGGGAAGATCCTCCGCTCCACCTTCATCATCGATCCCGCCCGGACTATCCGGTGGTGCCGTCTGGGCGTGAGGGTCCCCGGCCACGCCGAAGAGGTGCTCGAGATCCTACGGGGGATCCGCGCCGCAGATCTGGGGTTGAATCCTGCCATCCGTTTCCGCCGCGCTTACCGCGCCCTCTCCGAAGAGCCGGTGCCGAAGGAGCTTGTACAAAGGCTCCTTGAGGCAGCCCATCTTGCGCCTTCCTGTTTCAACAACCAACCCTGGCGGTTCGTGGTGGCCGAGGGCGAAAGCCTGGAAGCGGTGAAGGAAGCGCTTCCCGGCGGCAACTATTGGGCCAAGCGGGCCCCAGTGATTATCGCCGTGGCCTCAAAGCCCGACCTCGATTGTAAGCTAAGCGATGGCCGCGATTATTTCCTCTTCGGCTGCGGAATGGCAGTGGGGAACCTGATGGTACAGGCGACCCAGATGGGCCTCATCGCCCACCCCATCGCGGGATTCGATCCCCAAAAGGTGAAAGCGGCCCTGAAGATACCCGGTGATTTCGTGGTGATCACTTTGGTCGTGGTGGGCTGGCACGGGGATTCAGGCTACCTCAGCGAAAAGCACCGGGCTCTGGAATTTAGCCCCCGGGAGCGCCGTCCCTTGGCGGACGTGGCCTTTTGGGGGTACTTTGGGCACGAAGGAGGAAGCGGATGAGCGAGGTCCTGAAGGCGATCGTTGAGCGACGGAGCGTTCCCAGGTTTCAGAAACGGGAGGTGCCCGAGGAGTTCATAGAGAAGATCCTCGAGGCGGGGCGCTGGGCCCCCTCTTACGCGAACCTGCAGCCCTGGGAGTTCATCGTGGTGCGCGATGCCGGAACGAAGGAAAGGCTCACCGCCGTTGCCGAAAAGGTGACCATTTATCGCCGCGGCATCGAAAACGCGGACGCGGTGGTCGTGGTGGTGGCGGATCCCGAGGTAGATCCGCTCCACTACCGCGAGGACGCGGCCGTGGCTACCCAGAACATGGCACTGGCGGCCCACGCGCTGGGAATAGCTTCCTATTGGATTGGGATTCCCGAGGGAGGGCCTGGCTCCGCCGAGGCGCTCACCAAGGAGATCCTGGGGATCCCCGATGAGTTCAGCGTGGTGGCGCTGCTCCCCCTGGGATATCCCGATCCCGGGTATACCCCGCAAAAGGAGCGCCGTCCCCTGGAGCAGATGGTCCACTACGATCGCTACGGAAACCGGAAAAAGTGACCCGGATCGGGATCCTCGGGGCCACGGGCTCCATCGGCACACAAGCGCTGGAGGTCATCCGCCGCCTGCGCGGGAGTGGCTTTGAGCTCGAGGTCGTGGCTCTAGCGGCGGGGCGGCGGGTAGTGGAACTTTGCCGCGCAGCGGTCGAGTTCTCCGTCGCCCTCGTTTCCCTCCGCGGGCCCGAAGAAGCGCGGAAGGCAAAGGACCTCCTTCCTTCCCACGTAGAAGTCCTCTACGGACAAGAGGGCCTTGAGGCCATCGCCCGCCACCCCGAGGTGGACTTGGTGCTCAACGCGGTGGTGGGGGCAACGGGGCTGCGCGCCACCCTAGCTGCTCTTTCGGCGGGAAAGCGCGTGGCACTGGCCAACAAAGAATCCCTGGTGATCGGGGGGCACCTCGTGATGGAGCTCGTTCGAGATCCGGACCAGCTCATCCCCGTGGACTCCGAACACTCCGCCCTGTGGCAAGCGATGAAGGGAGTGAGTCGCGAGGAGGTGGAAAAGCTCTGGATCACCGCCTCCGGGGGTGCCTTCCGGGACCTCCCTCCCGAGGGCCTCGCCCACGTGACGCCCCAGCAGGCCCTCTCGCATCCCACATGGAGAATGGGTCCCCGGATAACAGTGGACTCCGCCACCCTGGTGAACAAGGGCTTCGAGGTCATCGAGGCCCATTGGCTCTTCGGGATGCCCTATGAACGCATCGGGGTGCTTTTGCACCCCCAGTCCCTCGTGCACGGCTTGGTGGAGCTGGTGGACGGGAACATGCTCGCGGTCATCTCGGAGCCCGATATGCGGATACCGATCCAGTACGCCCTCACATATCCCCGCCATCGTCCGCCTCCTGCCCGCAGGCTAGAGCTCGGGGGAAAGACTCTGGAATTCGGCGAGGTACCCCGGGATAGATATCCCGCCTTTTCTGTAGTGGTCCAGGCTGGGAAGGAAGGGGGGGCTGCTCCAGCGGCGATAAACGCCGCCGACGAGGAGCTGGTGGCGGCTTTTCTGGCGGAAAGGATACCGTTCACCGCCATCGCCGAGGGCCTCGCCTACATCCTCGAGCGCCACCCCAACATCCCACGTCCCACGTTGGAGGAAATCGAGGACGTGGACGGTTGGGCACGGGAGGAGGTCAGGCGGTGGATGCGGGCCCGGTTCGGTCCTACAATCGCGTGAAAGGAGCGAGAATGAGCCCGACGATCGACGAAGTCCTGGCGGTGCTCCGAGACAAGGTGGTGGATCCGGAGCTGGGGATGAACATCGTGGACCTCGGCTTGGTATACGACGTGGACATCAGCGGCAACCGCATCTCCATCGACATGACCCTGACCACCCCGGGTTGTCCCCTGGCTGGGGCCATCGCCGCACAAGCTGAGCAGGTGTTGCGCGAGGCGTTCGAGGGGTATGACGTGGACGTCAACCTGGTCTTCGATCCGCCCTGGACCCCGGAGAGGATGTCGGAAGAAGCGAGGCGCGCCCTGGGATTCGGCTGATGACGAAGTGTCCTGTTTGCAACGAGCGGAGCCCTTCGCGGCTTTGTCCTGCACTAGGGAAGAGGATCTGCAGCATCTGCTGTGGGGAACACCGGCGGAAATCCATCGCCTGTCCTTCAAACTGTGAGTTCCTCCTCGCTGCGGAAAGGATGCTCTGGGATCGGCGAGGCCAGGAGCTTTCCAAAGAATGGGAAAAGCTCTTGGTCTATCTGCGGGAAAAGGGGAAAGGGCACCTCGTCCCCATGCTCCAGGTCCTCCGGGAGTCCCTGGCCCAAGGGATTCACAAGCTGGACGTGACGGATGAGGATGTAATCGCGGCCCTGGACTATTGTGCCCAGCGACTTTCGCCCATCGAGCTCCTCGAACGGTCACCCAATATCCTCGGTCGGGCCCTGGAGGAAACGTTGGTGCCCTTGGTGCAAAGCGGGAAACTGGATCGGGATCTCGCCCGGGAGGCCCTCGAAGCCTTGGCCGGGTTCGTGGAGTACTTCAGCGAAGGTAGCGACGGAAAGCGCTTTGTGCACGGCCTTTTGGGCCTCTATCCTCCGCCCAAGGAACGCCCCTCCCCCATCATCCGTCCCGAGGGCTCCGGGATCATCCGTCCATAACTCCCACGGGCAACACTCCTCAGGGATTGCGGCGGGCTATCGACAAAAGCCCTTCCAGGGTGAGCCAGGGATCGTACGCTTCGATCACGGAGGTGAGGGAGACTATGGGGGAGGCGTAAAAGCCGGTGGCCACGGTATGGACGCTCTCCCCCAGCTCCGCTTCCACGCGCCGGACCAATCCCTCCACCAACCCCACGTAACCCAGGACGAGCCCTGCTTGCAAGGCTTCCAAGGTGTTCTTCCCGATGGCACGACGGGGGGGAGAGAGAGGCGCCCGGGGGAGTTGGGCGGCCCGCTGGGCCAAAGCGTCCGCCGCTACTTCCAGCCCCGGGGCCAACGCCACCCCCAAAAGCACCCCCGGCTCTTTCACCGCCACGAACGCGGTAGCGGTCCCGAAGTCGACCACGACACAGCTCGCGTTGAACCGCTCATACGCCGCCACGGCGTCGGCCACGAGATCAGGCCCCACTTCTGAGGGGTGATCCACCCGGATGTTCAACCCCGTCCGCACCCCAGGCCCTACCACCAGAGATTCCATCCCCAAGAGGTCCTCACAGAGCTCGCGGAATACAGCCGTCAACGGGGGGACCACGCTGGCCACCACTGCCCGGCGGAGTTCTCCCACGGAGATGCCGTGGCGCCGCAGGAGCGATTCCAAAAGGCAGTGGTATTCATCCGGGGTCTTCTCCCGCACGGTGCGCACCCGGAACCGGGCCCGCCACCGTTTTCCGTCATGGACCCCGAGCCCGATGTGGATGTTGCCGATATCCACAGCCAACAACATCTCGGCCTCCACCAGGGGCCCGACCTCCCGGCCGGGCCCCACATTGCGACCCAATCCTACCGTTGTACCACGGTGGGCACGAGGATCAGGTCAACGGAGCTGAGGGCGAGGGTATAGGGGAGGTCGATCCCGGCGGTATCGGAGAAGGCGGCCACGGAAAGTGCGACGTGCAACGCGATGGAAGGGATCTCCACCTCCCTGGGGAGGGCTCCCTCGAGCTCAACTCGGTAGACGAAGGTGGCCTCGAAAAGGGGTCCGGCCGCAGGATTGTCCTTGGATGTCACCGTGAAGGAGGTGGATCCCGGGGTGACCTTGCTCCGAGCGATCCTATATGCAGTGGTTCCCTGAAGTGTCACATCGAGGGTTTGGGGTGTATATCGTGCCAGGACGGCGAGATCCGCTGGCAGGGCACGGCCCCCAAGTACATAAGGAAGCACAAAAGCTTCCTCGGGGGAAAGGGGGGCAGCGAAAGCAATGGTTGGAATCGCCCCGGACTCCACCGCCTGCTGCTTGAGCTCCACCGTCACCACCGGGGCGGAATAGATTTCCCTATCCACTGAAAGGGCGAATCTGTCCCCGGGTTCACCGGGAGATTCACCCTCGGCGCGCAGCTTGGCCACCGCTTGTGCCAGCGTCTGGGAGGCCTCTTGCGTCAATCTGAGGACGACCTCGTAGAGACCTGTGGGGGTTTCCCGCACTTCAGCGGAAGCGGCGATGGGGCCCGATAGGAGGGCCGGCCCCAGGAGGTACCACTCCGCCGGTTTCCCCGCGGCGTCGTAGGCGTGGGAGGGAAGTATCCTTTGTCCCGGCTCCAGCACCGCCTCGAGCTCCGCGCGGTCGGGGGAAGTTGCTAGCACCCGGTGGATCGCGAGCCTCCCCTGGAGCTCCACCAGTCCCTGGATCACCTCGGCCTCCACCTCGGCCGGGACACGCAGCTCGAGCCACCCTTCGCCAACGGCCCTGAGGGAACGCACGGGAATCCCCATGGCCAGGAGGCGGGCTTCCAGAACCTCGATGGCTTCCCGGATAGCCTCGCGCGAGAGCGGATCGCCCTCCGCTGTGCCGACGATCAGGGTGTGAAGGGCTTCGGGAACGTCGTAGGTGAGCGTTCCCTCTAGCCGGCCCACCGTCTCCCCATCGGTGGCGACCCGTACGGTTCCGGCTTTAGCCTCGAGCTGGATCGTGGGTTTGCCGAAGAAGGCGGGGTTTATGTCGGTTACCGTTTGGATGTCCGCGAAATGAGTGGGACGGTTCCACCCGTAATCGATCTCCTCCACCGCGAGCGATTTCCGCAAAAGAAGTGAAGCGCCTAGGGGAAGTTCGTCCCCGATCCCCAGTACCAGCTTGAGGGAGAGGCTGCCGTCGTCGGCCACCCGGAGAGGGCCTCCATTGGGACGCGAAAGCTTTACCGTCCCCCACGACTCGGCGACCCCGAGGAGATTGCCCCGGTCGTCCCAGATCTCAAGGTATTCCAGTTGCCTCGCCGTCCCCAGCGGCTCCACCTTCAGGGAGAGGACCGTGGGGGCGGTGGCGTTTCGATCCCGGTCCTTCAGGACGACGAAGGAATGGACGAGCTCCTGAGGCTTCCGCTCGAGTATTTGTCCCGCTTGGAGGCGCTCCCGGTTCTCGATCTCTTCGAAACCCGCATATCGCACCACGTCGGCCACCGGGTCCGAAAGGGTGAAAGCCTTGGTATTTTCCCCCTCCCGGACCGTCACGGTAACGGTGGGCTTTATCTCCTCGCCGTCCCGGGGCTCCTCTCCCACCACGGCGATGACCTTGAGCACGTGTTCCCCTTCATCCAGCGCCAAAAGGTATCCCCTCGGTAACACAAACGCCGCGGGCGAAGGGGAGTCAATGCGGGAGATCCCGTTGTCGATGATCCACTTCTCTATCGTGGGGCGCCCGGGGCCGTGGATGGTAATTCCCTCGAGGTAGAGGTTTTCGAAGTTCACGTCGGGATCGTCTTGGAATTCGATCTCCGCCACCACGAACTCGTCCTTGGGGTTGAGGTTCCCTCCCTGGGGCCCGGGCAAGATCTCAGCGGAAAACACTTCGACGCTCAGGCGATCGGGGCTCCCGTCGAGGAGGGTGAAGCTTTCGCCTTCCTTGCCCTCCGAATACCAGAGGGTGAGCTCGGGCTGCAGGGTATGCCCGTGGGCAGGATCCTCGCTGGCTTTGATCATCACCTCGATGTAGCCCAGGGAATCGTCGGGAAGCGAGCGCTCCTCCACGGGGCCGCGCAGATAGGCGTGGATGGGGAAAGAATTCGCTTCAGCAAGGAGGATTTTCTCATCTCCCACCCTCAAGAAGACCTTAACCCACACGAGGTCTTGCGCCGTGGCTGTGCCCCGGTTTTCCACCCGGAGCTTGGTGAAGATCACGGGATCTGGGTTTGTGTCGTGGTCGCGGAGCTTGATCCGCTGCACCACCCCCTCGTCCCCGGGGTTGAAGAGCTTCGCTTGATACCCGAGGTCTTCCACCAGGAGAAGCTCTTTGGCCACTCCCCAAACCGACAACATCCCCAAAAGAAGAACCGCCACCATCGAGCGCATACACGACCTCCTTTGGAAGATTGTCCCCTTACAGGAGATACAACACACGGGGACATCCGTCCTCCATTGGGAATTTACACCGCATTCTCTGAATACGTTTCGGGCTGAAGCGAGTGTGGTTAATCTTTCGGTGATGAAGCCCGTGTATCTCGAGCTATCGGCCGCCGAGCTGGAGGAAAAGGCCGAACAACTGGAGGAGCTTGCGTCCCCGTGCCGCCTTTGCCCTCGGGAATGCGGGGTGAAGCGACGGGAAGGGGAGCGGGGATTCTGCCGTGCTGGATGGATGCCCTGGGTCGCAAGCTATGGACCCCACTTCGGCGAGGAGCGGGAGCTCGTGGGACATGGGGGCTCGGGGACGATCTTTCTAACCGGCTGCAACCTCCGCTGCGTCTTCTGCCAGAACTTCGACATCTCCCAACTCCATGAGGGAAGAGAGGTTTCGGTGGAGGAACTTGCCAAGATGATGCTGGAGTTACAGCTCATCGGCTGCCACAACGTGAACTTCGTCACCCCCACCCACCAGGCCCACGCCATCGTGAAGGCATTGGTGGTAGCCCGGGACCACGGGCTGAGGTTGCCGGTGGTTTGGAACTGTGGAGGGTACGAGCTGGTGGAGGTGTTGCGGGTCCTCGAGGGGGTGGTGGATATCTACATGCCGGACTTCAAGTACGGGGATTCCGAAGTAGCGGAGAGGTGTTCCTCCGCGCCCAGGTATTTTGAGGTCGCAAAGGAAGCCCTGAAGGAGATGCATCGACAGGTGGGGGACCTGATGGTTGAGGACGGGGTAGCTGTCCGGGGCTTAATCGTGCGGCACCTGGTGCTTCCGAATGGCCTTGCCGGCACCGAAAAGGTCTTGAAATTCATTGCGGAGGAGATATCCAAGGACACCTACGTAAATATCATGGCCCAGTATTATCCCACTTGGAAGGCCCACCGTTATCCCGAACTATCCCGGCGTATCACGGCCGAGGAGTACCGCGAGGCGTTAGAGATCGCGCGCAAACTAGGCCTCCACCGCGCCGGACCACATTGATGCCGTTTATCGTTCCCCTGTCGAGACCCGAGAGGTTGACACCGTGGGGAAATGGCTGTAGAGTCGCACACGTGCAGGACCGTGCAGTGCCAATGTGGCCGTTGGGGTGTTCCCCAACGCAGTAGGGCACAAGTGCAGGTCCGAAACCACGAGGAAAGGAGGGGAGCAGTCCAATGGCCACCGGGAAAGTCAAGTGGTTCGACCAGGCCAAGGGGTACGGCTTCATCGAGCAAGACGGGGGCCCGGATGTCTTCGTCCACTTCTCGGCCATCAACATGCCTGGTTTCAAGACCCTGCGTGAGGGCCAGGTGGTGGAGTTCGAGATCGAGGAAACCCCCAAGGGCCCTCAGGCCAAGAACGTCATTCCCCACTGAATGACTGAGTGAGCTGGACGTCGGAACGGACGAGAAGCCCGGCTTTCGCCGGGCTTCTCTCTATTTGGGAATAGGGCTTTGCGGCGGCTCTGGGGCGATCCGAAGCGGGATCCAGGGAGGGCGGCGATTATGAGCGACGCGGAAAAGGTCTTAGAGGAAGTGCGGGCACGGGGGATCAAGTTCATCCAGCTCTGGTTTTCGGACCTCCTCGGGAACTTAAAGAGCGTGGAGATCACCGCCGGGGAGCTGGAGGGGGCACTGGAAGATGGGGTCGGGTTCGACGGCTCCTCTATCCACGGGTTCGCTCGCATCGACGAGTCGGACATGGTGGTCAAACCCGATCCCAAGACCTTCGCGGTGCTGCCCTGGGGGAACGTGGCCCGCCTCATCTGTGACGTACACGAGCCGAACGGGTCCCCGTATGTTGGCGATCCCCGTTGGGTCCTGAAGCGGGCGCTGGGGCGGGCCCGAGAGATGGGGTTCGAGATGTATGTGGGCCCGGAGGTCGAGTATTTCTACTTCCGTTCCGATGGAGGCCCCGAGACCCTGGATTCCGGGGGTTACTTCGACCTCATCCCCCCGGACGAGGGGACCGAACTGCGGCGTGAGACGGTGTTGGCCCTGGCAGGGATGGGGATCCCGGTGGAGGCGGCCCATCACGAGGTGGCCCCGAGCCAACACGAGATCGACCTCCGCTTCGCCAATGCCCTCACCATGGCTGACTCCCTCATGACCACCCGGTACCTCGTCAAGGAGATCGCCCGACGCCACGGGGTCCACGCCACCTTCATGCCCAAGCCCATCTACGGCGAGAACGGCTCCGGCATGCACACCCACCAATCCCTTTTCCGCCTGGACGGGCACAACGCCTTCTTCGACCCCGAGGATCCCATGTACCTATCCTCAGTGGCCAAGGGCTATATCGCTGGGATCATGCACCATGCTCGGGAGATCATCGGCGTGTGTGCCCAATGGGTTAACTCTTACAAACGCCTGGTCCCC
The DNA here is from genome assembly GCA_002375995.1 of Acetothermia bacterium UBA3571. GTDB lineage: Bacteria > Bipolaricaulota > Bipolaricaulia > Bipolaricaulales > Bipolaricaulaceae > UBA3571. The sequence continues at coordinate 27,447 of DFNI01000013.1, forward strand.
GGTTACGAAGCCCCAGTCTACATCACCTGGGCTAGGAGGAACCGCTCCACCATGATCCGGGTCCCCATGTACAAGCCGGGGAAGGAAAGGGCTACACGGATTGAGTTCCGCGCCCCGGATCCAGCCTGCAACCCGTATCTTGCCTTCGCGGTGATGTTGCACGCTGGGCTCGAGGGGATAGAAAAGGGATACGAGCTTCCCCCGCCCGTGGAACGAGATGTATACGCCATGGATGAATCGGAGCGGCGGAGGCTGGGCATCCAAGAACTCCCCGGTTCCCTGAACGAGGCCATCGCCGAGATGGAAAAGAGTGAGTTCATGCGGAAGGCATTGGGCGACCACATCTTCGCCAAGTTCATCGAGAACAAGAAGATCGAGTGGGACCTCTACCGCGCCCAGGTCCACCGCTACGAACTCGAACGTTACCTGGCGGTGCTTTGAGGTCGTAAAAAGAAAAGGGGCTGGGCTTCTCGGGATCTTTTGGCTCGGGAAGAAGAACAATGTCTCCTCAAACTGGCCCAGCCCCGTTACGCCTTTTAAACCAATTCGCTTACACCGTAAGCTACAGGTGATTCTTCCCGGCGGCAACAAGGGTCATCCGCTCCTGATCCATGGGGGATCAAATAGCGGTTCACCAATTCCACGAACGCGCGTACACATCCTTCCGGTTCACAACCTCCACGAGCCCATTCAGTTGACAAGCGCACGACTTCCAGCGCCGCTTCCGGACCCAATATCTCTTTGATCTCGCGACGCAGCGGCTCAAGCCTCATGTGAAGAGCCTCCATAACCTCCGGTGCAGGTGAGGCCGAGGCGCTCCAGAGGATCTCCTCGATCCTGTCCACGGAAGCCTGGTCCACGGGGCCCTCAGTCAATAGGAGGGCAAGCTCCTCCCGTTCTGCGTCCGTAAAAAGAGGCCACAGGAATGCGGCACGCAACCCGAGGTTCAGGAGACAAGCATGATAAAGCGCTTCCCCCCGTGGGCTGACCTCAACCCTGAGGTAGTGATCCCGCCAGCGTATAAGAAACGAGTCCCAACCCTCTCCCGAGAGCTTCCGGAATTCCTCAACGAAAGAGTTTTCCCTCGGTAAACCCAAGGTTTCGGCGACATCGGGGGAAAGGAGGGCGAAGATGGTGGACGGGGGTAGCGTTTGGGAGAGGAGTTCCACCAAGGAAGCTCCCACCAAGTAGGCCATCGATGGAGAAACCGTCCCCAGCTCGCCGCCCTCGTGGAGCCACCGGGCTACCGGCTGGCTTACCCGTAGCTCGAATTCGCGGGAGTAGCCCAGGGCATACTGGGTCCACACGGCCATCCCCTCCAGAAGGAGTGTCCTCACCTCCTTTGAGGGAAACCAACCTTCGGGAATGGAAATGGTTCCGAATTGCAGCATATGGGTGAACTCATGGGCCAAAACCGAGAAGCAATCCCCACCCGGACAGAGACACAGGGAAACCCCCATCAATGGCACGATCCCCATTTCTCCCAATAGCAGGTCCAAAATTTTCGCCGCCGTGGAATGACGCAAGGTATGGGGTGAATAGAGGCCTAGCATGGAAAAGGTGCCCCCTGCGTAGCCGTAGCATCCGGTGGCGTCCCAGAAGGCTTCGCGATCTGAGAAGACGAAAAGCGCTGCATTGGGGCCCACGTAACCCAACTGCTCTTCATCCTCTTCCGAGAAAAGGATGCCCTCGGCTTCCGCCCCGAGGGTTGCCATGGGAAGCCAGTAGTCAAGCACTCGCTGGAAAATTTCCTCGGCCGAAACGGAAACTGTGGCTGCGAGCTCCGGATTATGAGCGAACACCACAAGATGATCCGTTTTAACGCTCACCCAGTCCGCTGCGGATCCCCCGAGGGAAAACAGGAACGAACCCACAAAGACGAGGACCAAGCACCTCATGGCGTCACCTCCCGCACCTACTGACGCCCCTCTGATATTGCGTCTCCGGCTGACGGCATGGAGGGAGTTGCTTCCTCTGCAAGAAATTGGGCTTCCTCTAGAAGGTCGATGTAAGCGCGTGCGGCGCTCGCCGTGCTCCATGGAGTCACGAGGAGGTAGGAAATTGCTTCCGCTACGAACCTTCCGACGTCGCCCAACGCGGCGCCGATGGCGTTCAAGGGGAGCCCGAGCACCACCTGAAAGAAAAGCATGAGGAGAAAGAGGGAAAGCTTGTGACCCCGGGTGATCTCCGAGCTCTCCGACATCGCCTCCATCACCCCGAGGCGGCGGTCGAGGAGGGCAATATCGGCGAAATAGAATTTCGCCGCGAGGACGATCCCGGGAACGATAAGGAAAGCCAACCCGAACATCACGGCGAGCGCGTAAAGCAAGGTGACCCCGATCACCGCCAGGGGGCGACGGAAGGGGTAAAGGAGGTCATCCACGATTCCAGGCCGTTCCCCCCGCACGAGCTTAAGGACGTAGTAGTAATAGCCCAAATGCAGCATCGTCCCCACGGTGAAGGCGAGGATCGCAAGCAGGACGGCGATCCCCGGGGAGATCTCTTTCCCTATGTCCGGGACCCCGATGGGCCCAAGGAAGTAGGTGATCCCACCTCCCATAGCCACAAGGAGCACGTGGAACCCCACCAACGCCAAGATCCCCAGGACCATGCGCCCCCAGTGCTCCCGGTAAACCCCAAGCCCCGCGCCGATCCAGGTACCCGCTCCCATGACAGGCCTCCCGAATCCATGGTAGGAAGGCGCGCGTTTCCCGCCAAACCGATGGGATAAAAAAACGGGCCGCGGAGTACGTCCCGCGGCCCGATCCAATGTCCGAGAGGTGTCAGAAAAGCCCCTTGACCTGACCGGTCTCGGGGTCGATGTCGATGCGCCGGTAGGCGGGGTCCGAGGAGGTCCCGGGCATGAGCTTGATGTCCCCCGCCATGGGACAGAGGAACCTGGCCCCAGTGAAAACGAGGATATCCCGGATGGGAAGCACCCAGCCCTTGGGTACCCCTTTCAGGTTGGGATCGTGGGAGAGGGAAAGGTGGGTTTTCACCATCATGGTGTAGAAGTCTCGGAACCGCGGATCCTCCTCGAACTCTTTGGCCTTGGCCTCCGCTTGAGGGGTCCAGGAAACCCCGTCCGCTCCATATACCTCCTTGGCGATGAGCTCGACACGCTTCCGGAGCGGCATCTCCAGGGGGTAGAGGTACTTGAACTCCACCGGCTCCTCACACGCCTCGATGACGGCGTCCGCGAGCTCCAGCGCCCCCTCTCCTCCCTTAAGCCAGTGTTCTGAGACCGCACACCGGGCCCCGGCCTGTTCCACCGCCCGTCGCACGAGCTCGATCTCGGCGTCGGTGTCGGTGTAGAAACGGTTGATGCACACTACCGGCTTTATCCCGGACTTCTTCACCGTCTCGATGTGGTGGAGGAGGTTCGGGATCCCCCGCTCCACGAGCTCCAGGTTCTCCTCCTGGTATTCCTTGGCCAATGGCCGCCCCGGCACCACCTTGGGACCCCCGCCGTGCATCTTCAGGGCCCGGATGGTGCACACGATCACCGACACGTTAGGGACAAGGCCGCTTATCCTACATTTGACGTTCCAGAACTTCTCGAAGCCGATGTCGGCCCCGAAGCCCGACTCGGTGACGTGGTAGTCGAAAAGCTTGAGCCCGATGAGGTCCCCGATCACCGAGGACTGGCCGATGGCGATATTGGCGAAGGGCCCGGCGTGTACCAGCACCGGCTGGTACTCCACCGTGCAGCAGAGGGTGGGGTTGATGGTATTCCGCATCCACGCTGCCATGGCCCCGGCCACCTCCAGGTCCTCGGCGGTGATGGGGTTCCCCCGCTTGTCGTAAGCTAGGGTAATCTGCCCAATCCGCTCCCTTAAGTCTCGGAGGTCCCGCACGATGGAGAGGATGGCCATGAGCTCCGAGGAGACCGAGATCTGAAAGCCGGATTCCATCATGAAGCCGTCCATCTTGCCGCCGAGGCCGATGATGATCCGCCGCAGGGCCTGGGCACAGAAGTCGATGGCCCACCGCCACTCCACCCGGCGGGGGTCGATGTCCAGGCGCTTCAGGCCCCGCTTCGCAAGCTGCTCGTCGGAGTAATTGAACTCGTGCTGGAGGCGGGCGGTGATGGCCACCATGGCCAAGTTGTGGGCGTTGGTGATGGCGTCGATGTCGCCGGTCAAACCCAGGGTGAACTCGGTCATGGGGATGAGCAGGGCGTTCCCACCCCCGGCGGCCGTGCCCTTGATGTTGAAGGTGGGGCCCGCCGACGGCTGGCGGATGCATCCGCCCACGTTCTTTCCCCGCTTCGCCAATCCCTCGATCAGCCCCAGTGTGGTGGTGGTCTTCCCTTCCCCCAGCGGGGTGGGCGTTATGGCGGTGATCTCGATGTATTTCCCATTTGGGCGGTCCTTCAAGCGCTCGTAAATCTTGAGGTAGTCGAGCTTGCAGATCCTCCCGTAGGGGATGATCTCGTCTTTCCGAAGGTCGAGCCTTTCCGCCCACTCCTCGGGGGTGGGCATGTGCTTTTCCGCCTCCGCCGCAATCTCCCAGTCGGCGAGCTTCGTCGGATCGTACGGCACCTCCACCTCCTTCCGGTTCGGTGACGGGTTACGCGTAACGCGTGACGGGTTCTCATGAGGCTTCCTCCCGTCACGCGTCACCCGTCACGGATTTATTCCGGCGAGTTCCAAGATGGCCGGCACCAGGTCCTCCCAGCCCATGGGCATGAGATGGATCCCCTGGCAATACGGCTTCACCTTCCTGATGATCCGGGCGCAGATCTCGGCGCTCACCTCCTTCCGCTCCTCCTTCGTCTTCGCCCGCTCCATCTCGGCGATCACCCCCTCGGGCACGTTTATCCCGGCGATGTTCTCGTTCATGAACCGCGCCATCCGGGCGCTCTTTAGAGGGATGATCCCCACGAGCACGGGCACCTTCAGATCCTCCACTTCCCGCACGAACCTAAGGAACGCGTCGGGATCGTAAACGGCCTGGGTCTGGAAGAATTTAGCCCCCATCTTGACCTTCAGTCGCATCTTGAGGATATGGGGGCCCAGGGGCTCAACCCCGGGGTTCACCACCGCCCCGGCGAAGAAATCGGGCGCTCCCTGGAGGTCGTTCCCCGCGAGGTCCTTTCCGTCGTTGAGACTTCTTATCGTGGCGAGAAGCTGGACCGAGTCCAGGTCGAAGACGGGCCTGGCGCCGGGGTGGTCCCCCAGGGTGGGGTAATCACCGGTGAGGGCGAGCACGTTCTCGATCCCCAACGCCCACGCCCCCAAGAGATCCGCCTGTAGCGCCAGGCGGTTCCGGTCCCGACAGGTCATCTGGAGGATGGGCTCGTATCCTTCCCGCACTATCAGGGCACAGAGGGCCCAGGAGCTCATGCGCAGGACCGAAGACTGGAGGTCGGTCACGTTGAACGCGTGGACGTAAGGGGCGAGCTTCCGCACCTCCTCCAGGGCAGGCCCCACATCGGTCCCCTTGGGCGGGCCGGCCTCACAGGTGATCACGAACTCGCCTTTAGCAAATCTCTCGCGGAGCCTCATCACTCCTCCTCCAGGTACTCCAGGGCCCAGAAGGGGGCCTTACGGCGGGAGAGGGGCACGTCCAAGCCCTTCTGGGAGTCCTGCGGCGGCCGGTATTCCAGGAGGAGGTCCAGCCGCCCCAGCGCCTCCAGCCGGTCGTAGATCCGTTGCCAACCGCAGGGCCGCCCCGGCTCGAGCTCACATTCCCCGTTCTGGGAGCCGCCGCACGGGCCGTGCAGGAGCCCCTTGGGGCAGGCGGTATGGGGGCAGATCCCGCCGGTGTAGTAGAGGAGGCAGTCGCCGCAGCGGCCGCAGCGCTCCTCCGAGGGCCAGACCCCCTGGAGCCCCCCCATGGTGACGGTGTTGGCCGCGGGGTACACCGGTTTGTCCAACACCTGGGCCACCGCCTGGACTCCCACCCCACAGGAGGCGACCACCACCACGTCCGCAGCTTCCACCTCCTCCCGGCGGCGGGAAAGCCTGAAGCCCACCAAGGCCTTGTTGCAGAGGAAGGGAAGGACCAGGGCTCCCGTGAGGGGATGACCCGCTTCTTCCAAGGCCGGGCGAAGCTTTTCCACCCCTTCCTTTCCGCCGGTGCCACATACCTCGGCGCAGCCGTCGCACGCGAGCAGGAACACCCGCTCCCCCTCCCCGAGGTATCCCAGGAGCTCCTCCAGAGGCTTGAGTTCAGAGACCAGCATCCCTACCTCCCCTCACTGGATGGCACAGGCCAGGCACGGATCGAAGGAACGCACGATCCTCCCGGCCTCCAGGATCCCGTCCCCCTGTACCCGCGTCCCCTGGAGGGCCTGTTCGATGGGACCGGGCACTCCCCGCTCGTCCCGGGGGGATGCGTTCCAGGTGGTGGGGGAGATCACCTGGTAGTGGGCGATTCTCTTCCCCTGGATCCGGATCCAGTGGCCCAACGCCCCCCGGGGCGCGTCGGTGAGCCCCTCGCCCCTTCCCTCCACGGGGATGCGGTACTCCACCGCTACCGGGGCGGAGAGGTCCAGCTCAGAAAGCCAGCGCTCCATGGCCCGGGCGATGAACAGGGCCTCGATCCCCCGCGCCAGATGCCTCCCCATGGCCGAGCTCAGGGCCCCGGGCGAGGCACCGGCTTCCCGGAGGAGGTCCCCGGCGATCTCCCGGAACTCCTGGGGTCCTACCTGGAGGGCCACCGCAACCCGGGCCGCCGGGCCCACCTCGCACGGCTCGCCCCGGTAGCGGGGGGACTTGATCCAGGAGTAGCCCCCCTCCTTGTCTGGATCCGGCTCGACTTCCTCCTCCCACGGGGGCACGGCCCCGTCGCCGGAGTACCAAGAGTGGGATATCCCCTCGCGGATCTCCCCAGGATCCAAGGGCATGTATTCGCCCCCGAGGATCGCCCCGGCGGGGAAGAGGCGTTCCCCCTCCAGGGGGAAACAGCCGAAGGTGAGGAGGTTCCCCACCTTCCCCAGCTCGAAGTAATCGTGATATCGCTCCGCTAAGAGGAGGAGGTCCGGGATATAGGTGCCCTCGATGAACCCCACGATCTCCCGCAGGCGGAACCGGAACGCGGCCACCTCTCCCAGGGTGGGCCGGTAGGTCACGCCCCCGGGGACGATGGACATATCGTGGGGCATCTTCCCCCCGAAGAGGGCCACGAGCTCCTGGGCTTTTCTCCGCATCTCCAGGGCCTCGAGGTAGTGCTCGGCGAGCTCTTGAGTCTCCTCCCGGAAGGTGCGGCGGTCCTCATCGGTGCCGGGGGAGAGGGCGCCGGGCAGGGCCCGGGCGGGGAGGTAGTCGGGAAGCGCGAGGTGGTAAAAGTGGAGGACGTGGTTGTGGAGGTAATTGGCACCGTAAATGAGGTTCCGTAGGAGCTGGCCGTTCCGGGGTGGCGAAAGCCCCAGGGCGTCGTCCAGGCACAACGACGCCGCGGTGGAGTGGGCGAGAGGACATACCCCGCAGATCCGGGTAGTGATCCGTTGGGCATCCAGGGGATGGCGGCCCTCCAGGATCCGCTCGATCCCCCGGTACAGGGCCCCGGAACAGCGGGCCTCCCGGATCACACCATCCTCCACCTCTATCTCCACCCGCAGGTGCCCCTCGATCCGCGTGATGGGGTCTATCGTGATCCGGCTCATCTCGCCCCCCTATACGTGGCCTTTTCCTCCTCCAGGGAAAGCTTGCGGAAGAAAGGAGAAAAGCTGTCGGGAAAATCGGGCTCCACACAGCCGATGCAGGGGTGGCCCGCCCTGATGCACCAGTTCACCCCCCCGTTCCAAGCGTGTTCCGGGCAGGCCGCATCGGTGAACGGGCCCTTACAGCCGAGTTCGTAGAGGCATCCCCGTTCCCCGAAATAGGGAGCGAAACGGGCGACATCGAAGTCGGGGCGCCGGGGACAGTGCTCGTGGATGAGCCCGGAGTAGACGCTCTTGAGTCTTCCGGCGTCGTCCATGTCCTCGGGGCCGGGCAGGCCCCGGGCGAGGAGGATCACCACTGTCTCCACGAACCACCGGGGATGCGGGGGACAACCCGGCACGTTCACCACCGGGACCTCTATCCCCTCCCGCCGCAAAAGCTCCCCCACCCCCACGGCGCCGGTGGGATTGGGAGCGCCGGAGGGGATGCCCCCGTAGGAAGCACATGTGCCGAACGCGAGCACCGCCAGAGCACCGCGGGCAAGCTCTGCGGCCCGCTCCCGCATGGGGACTTCACCCACTGTCCCGTACCTCCCCCCTGCCGCGGTGGGGATGGCCCCCTCCACCACCAGCACGTACTCCCCGGCCTCCTCCGCGGGGATCTTCTCCAGCACTTCCAAGGCCGGCCGGCCCGTGGGGCCCATGAGGGTGGCGTGGAACACGAGGGCGATTCCCTTTCCGGGAACGATCTCGTCCAGCAAGAGGTTCTTGATATCGGGGTATGCGGCGTTCATGAGGGAGACGGAGCACCCGGTGCAGCCGGCAGCCTGGAACCAAACCACCGTGCGAGCCTCTCCCCTCACCTCGCCTCCTTTCCCAGTCGAGAAACCAGATTAGCGAGAACAAACGCGGAGGACAACTTTGGGAACCTTTCTGCTTATCCGCTTTTTACGCTCAAAAGGACCCTAAACCCAAAGTGCCCTTCTGTACGCCATTGATTTGGAAGAGCCGTTTTGGGTATAAGGAGGAGAAGGCTCCGGAGAGGCACTCCCGGGTGGGGACGGAGCGAACTACTGAGTAATATTGGGGCTACCAAACCAACAAGCGGGGTTTTGCCATGGCGGAGGGGATAACGCGGCGTAGCGAGGATTTCGCGCAGTGGTACAACGATGTGGTGAGGCGCGCGGAGCTAGCCGATTATGCTCCCGTGCGGGGGTGCATGGCGATCCGCCCCTATGGATACGCCCTGTGGGAGAACATCCAACGCTCCCTCGACCGGCGGTTCAAGGAGACGGGGCACCGAAACGCTTACTTCCCCATGTTCATACCTTACAGCTTCATCCAAAAGGAAGCCGAGCACGTGGAAGGCTTTTCGCCTCAGCTGGCGGTGGTGACCCATGGGGGCGGAAAGAAGCTGGAGGAGCCGCTGGTGGTCCGCCCCACCTCTGAAGCCATCATTGGACATTTCTACTCCAAATGGATCAATTCTTATCGGGACTTACCGCTCCTAATCAACCAGTGGTGCAACGTGGTGCGCTGGGAGATGCGGCCCAGGCTTTTCCTCCGCACCACCGAATTCCTCTGGCAAGAAGGACACACGGCCCACGCCACTGCGGAAGAAGCGGAAGAAGAGGCGCGCCGGATCCTGGATATCTACGCTGAGTTCGCCGAGCGAGAAATGGCGATCCCGGTGATCAAAGGAAGGAAAAGCGAAAGCGAGAAATTCCCCGGGGCGCTGGTGAGCTATACCATCGAGGGGATGATGGGCGATCGCCGTGCCCTCCAAATGGGCACCTCCCACAACCTGGGCCAAAACTTCGCTAAAGCCTTCGACATCAAATACCTGGACAGGGAGAATAGGCTGCAATACTGCTGGACCACTTCTTGGGGCGTGAGCACGCGGCTTATCGGGGCCCTTATCATGGTTCACGGGGACGACAACGGCCTTATCCTCCCCCCTCGGCTTGCCCCCATCCAGGTGATTGTAGTTCCCATCTACAAAGAAGAGGAGCGGACCAAAGTGATGGAGGCGGTGGAGCGGGTGAAGGGTCTTTTGGGGGATCGGGTGCGGTGGGAAGTGGACGACCGGGACGAGTACACCGCCGGTTGGAAGTTCAACGAGTGGGAACTCCGGGGTGTCCCGCTCCGCATCGAGGTCGGCCCCCGAGATGTGGAGGCCGAACAGGCCACCCTCGCCCGCCGTGACGTGCCGGGGAAGGAGGGCAAATGGGCCGTTCCCCTGGAGGGGCTCGGGGAGGCGGTGGAGCAGGCCCTGGGCGAGATCCAGGAAGCCCTGTTCAAGCGGGCCCTGGCGTTCCGGGAGGAACATACCCATCGTCCCACCACCTGGGAGGAGTTTGTGGAAGCGGTGGAGGATGGGTTCGCCTTGATCCCCTGGTGTGGTGACGCCGCGTGCGAGGAGAGGATCCAAGAGGAGACGAAGGCCACCAACCGCTGCATCCCCCTGGAGCAAGAAGCGCTCCCTTCCGGGGCCCGCTGTGTCCATTGCGGAAAGCCCGCGGTGGAGTGGGCCCTGTTCGCCCGGGCCTACTGAAGCCGTCCCACACTCGGGGCAAGGGGGCAAGGCACTCCCGAGGTCTTCCCATGGGTTCCCCCTCGGGACATTAGCCGTTTAAAATGAGCGAGGGGGAAGGGATGGCGTCCAGGTTCGTGGTGGCGACTTACAACTGTAACTCCATCCGGAGCAGGCTTCCCTTGGTGCTCCGTTGGCTTGAGGAACATAGGCCGGATGTACTGTGCTTGCAGGAGACCAAGGTCCCGGACCCGGAGTTCCCCGCGGACGCGTTCCGGGAGGCGGGCTATCACGTGGTCTTTCGGGGACAGAAGGGCGGAGCCGGGGTAGCCATCGCGAGTCTAGAGGAGCCAGAAGGTGTCTCCTTCGGGCTCGATGACGGAGGACCTCCCGATGAGACGCGCTTGATACGCGTCACAGTGCGAGGGATCCCCATCGTCAACACGTATGTTCCCCAGGGAAGGTCGCCGGACCACGAGATGTTCCGCTACAAGCTTCAGTGGTTGGGGCGGCTCCGGGATTACTTCGACCGCCATTTCTCGCCGGAAGAACCCCTCCTCTGGTGCGGGGATTTCAACGTGGCTCCCGAGGAGATCGACGTCCACAATCCGGTGCGGCTGAAGAACCACGTGGACTTTCACCCCAAGGCTCGGGCGGCGCTGGAGCGGATCCGGGAGTGGGGATTCGTGGACGTGTTCCGCAAGCACCATCCCAACGAGCCGGGACAATATACGTTCTGGGATTATCGGGTGCCGAAGGCTCTGGAACGGAACTTGGGCTGGCGGGTGGACCACATCTGGGCCACCCGGCCGTTGGCGGAGAAATCGGTGGACGCCTGGATCGACCGCGAGGCCCGCCGGATGGAGAAGCCCTCGGACCACACCTTCCTGGTAGCCGAGTTCGAGCTTTAGGTAGAAGACCCCTCGGACTCCTTTTGCAGGGCCACGATGCGAGGATGCGGGACGACACTTGACTTGTCCAACTCCCTTGGGAGAAGCTAGACACGGAAAACGATGACCTCGGCGATATTCAGCGAACTCTGTCCCAATTGTGGCGGTGAAATCGCGGCGGAACGGCTGGCCCGGGGCAGCCTCTGTGAGCGTTGCCTCCCTGATCCGGCGGATGATCCATGTGTTGCCCTGGCACGGCGGGAAAACCTTCGAGATTACGCCGAGGTATGTCGGCTCCGGAGGGAGGCCGCACGGTTCGTCGAGTTCTTCCGCGAACGCATCGGCTCTCCCCCCTGGTCACTCCAGCTCGCGTGGGCAAAACGGGTCTTGCTCGGCCGTTCTTTCGCCATCCTGGCTCCCACAGGGGTGGGAAAGACCACCTTCGGCATGGTAATGGCCGCTTATCTCCCTTCCCGCTCCTACCTCATCGTCCCCACAAGGCTTTTGGTGGAGGAACTTTCCCGGAAGCTTAGGGTTATTTCCCCCGAGAAGGAGGTTCTCGGCTTCACGGGAAAGGAAGACCAGCGCCGTCGCATAGCGGGAGGGGATTTCAATATCCTGATCACCACCTCCGTGTTCCTCCAGCGGAACCACGAGCTCCTCCTCGAGGCGTTCGCCGAGGATCAGGAAATTTTCGTCTTCGTGGACGACGTGGACTCGCTCCTTAAGGCCTCCCGGAACGTGGATCGGTTGCTTGGGCTTCTGGGTTTTTCCCCAGAGGAAATCGAGGCAGCGCTCGGCGGAGGAGAAGTGAAAAGGGATCCCCGGGGGGTATTGGTGGTATCCTCGGCCACGGTCCAACCGAGAACCAAACGGGTCCAACTCTTCCAGCGCCTGTTGGGGTTCGAGGTGCAACGTCCCACTACCTCGTTGCGGAACGTAGCGGATCTCGAGGAAAGGGTGGCCTCCTTCGAAGCCGCCGTGAGGCGGACGAAAGAAACCGTCAAGGAACTCGGTCCCGGTGGCTTCGTGTACGTATCACAGGAGTTCGGCCGGGAGGGCGTGGAGGAGGTGTTGGATGCCCTGCGTTCGGCCGGGGTTCTCGCGGTCTCTTACGAAGATTTTCGCCCAGAGGCTCAAGAGAGGTTCCGAAATGGGGAGATCCAAGCGGTGGTGGGGATTTCCCATGGAGGGAATCCCCTGGTGCGGGGGATCGACCTTCCCGAGGCGGTGCGATACGCGGTCTTCGTCGGGGTCCCGGTGATCCTCTTCCCCGCGGAGGTCAGTTCCCTGGCCCCCGGGAGGCTCATGGGATTGCTCCTTGTTCTCAGGCCGGCGCTCCCCCGGGAAGAGGTTGAACAGAATCTGGAGTATCTGCGGCGTTACCTCACCCTGCGTGAGGAGCACCTTCCCCGTTATCCTCGGATAAAGGAGCGGCTCGAGGGGATCGCTGAGCGCCTTCGTAAAGCGCTTCAGGACGAGGAGATCCTGTGGCACCTTAAGCGCTCGGGAAGCGTTTCCGTACGCGTACGAAACGGAAAGCGGTACCTCGCTGTAGCGGACGCCACAAGCTACCTTCAGGCTTCGGGGAGGACATCGCGTCTGGCCCCGTGGGGCCTCACCCGGGGGCTTTCGGTCCTTTTCTGGTGGGATGAGGCCTGCTTCCGGAGCCTCCGGCGCCGCCTTCTTGCCCTCGCGGCCCAAGAGGTCGAGTTCCTTCCCGCGAAATCCGTCGACCTGAAGAAAGTCCTCTCGGAGGTGGACCGCGATCGAAAGAGGCTGCGGGAGTTCCGCCGGGGCGCGCCTCCGAAAGGCGCTCGAGAGCTTTTGCGCACATCCCTTTTCGTGGTGGAATCGCCCAACAAGGCCCGGACCATCGCCTCCTTTTTCAGCCGTCCGCAGCGGCGGGCACGGGGAAAGCTCACCGCCTACGAGGTGACCACCGGGGACCGGTTGCTCGTAATCGCCGCCACCATGGGGCACCTCACCGATTTGGTGGAGGAAGGGGGGATCCACGGCGTACTGGAAGTGGACGGCCGGTTTGTCCCCCTCTACGGCCCGATACGCCTCTGTCGGCGCTGCGGGGAACAGACCACCTCGTCCCGGTGCCCTCGTTGCGGCGGGGAACCGGACGTGGACAAACTGGAAACGATAAGGGCCCTTCGGGAGCTAGCTCTGGAGGTGGACGAGGTGTTGGTGGGGACCGATCCCGATTCGGAAGGGGAGAAGATCGCGTGGGACGTGTATTTGGCGCTCCGGCCCCTCAACCCCCGGGTGCTACGGGTGGAGTTCCATGAGGTGACCCCCCGGGCCATCCGCGAGGCGTTGGATTCCACCCGGGAGATCGCCGAGCCCTTGGTCCGGGCCCAGATCGTGCGCCGGGTGGCCGATCGTTGGGTCGGATTTTCGCTTTCACGCCATCTCCAAGCACGCTTCGGGTCCCGGAACCTTTCGGCGGGGCGGGTGCAGGCCCCGGTCCTGGGATGGGTGATCGCCCGGGAGGAGGAGCGAAGGAAACGGAAAGGGCTTATCGTCGCGTCTTTGGGAGGGGTAGAGGTACGGTTCGAGCTCGGAGATCCCACAGCGGCCCGGAAGATCTTCACGCGGCTTGCGGAAACAGAGGTAAAACAAGTGTACGAAAACGAAGAAGAGCTTTCGCCACCGCCGCCGTTTACCACCGGTGTGCTCTTGGTGGAGGCGTCCCGAGCTCTCGGGCTCCCGCCGGGAAGGACTATGTCGCTTGCCCAGGAGCTCTTCGAGGCCGGACTCATCACCTACCACCGCACCGACTCCGCCCGGGTCTCCGATGCCGGGGTGATGCTCGCGAGACGGATCATCGCTGATCTCTACGGCGAGGAGTTCTTCAGGCCGCGGCGGTTTGGCGAGGGCGGGGCTCACGAGTGTATCCGTCCCACCAGGCCCATTTCCTCGGAAGAGCTCCGGGAGCTCATTTATACCGGGAGACTCGAGCTCACCTTCCCACGGGGTGCGGCACGGCTTTACGAGCTCATCTGGAGAAGGTTCTTGGCCTCGCAGATGCGCCCGGCGCGGGTGCGAAAGGTGGGGTTGCGGTTTTCCCTCGAGGGCTTCACTGAAGAGAAGGAGTTCATCGTGGAGGTAGATGAGAGCGGCTTCGACCTCGTGATGCCCCTTCCGGTGGTGGAGCTTCCGGAAGAGCCACGCCTTGTGCCCCGGGAATTTCGGGAAGTGCCTGCGGCCCCGCCCCTTACCCAGGGGGAATTGGTAGCGCTGATGCGGGAGCGGGGATTGGGCCGCCCCTCCACCTATGCCCGGATCGTGGAGACCCTGCTTGAGCGCCGCTACGTGGTGGAGCGGAAGGGGTTCCTTTTTCCCACAAAGTTGGGGCGGGAAGTCCACGCCTATTTGGTCCAGAAGTTTCCACGTTGGACCGGGGAGGAGTTCACCCGGGAGCTCGAAGCCCACATGGACGCAGTGGAGGAAGGGCGCCTGGATTACCAGGAGGTGCTCAAGGGAGTAAGGACCGTGATAGACGAGGCGAAGGCGGCTTGAACGGAGCGGGGCTTTCCCGTTACATAAATAATAGGGTGAGCCATGAAGCCAAGGGAACGTCGCTATGTCATATTGCGCGACCTTGTCGAGCTTTATACGAAGACCCGGAAGCCAGTGTCCTCCACCGAGCTGGTGAAGGAGTACGGGTACCGGTGGTGTTCCGCCACGGTACGCAACGATCTCGCCGCGTTGGAACGGGAGGGGTACATCTACAAGCCTTTCCCCTCTTCCGGTCGGGTCCCCACCGCGAAGGGCTTCCGCTTCTACGCCCGTTGGATCCTGAAGTCCCTCAGATCCCACGGCGAGGTGGCCGAGCGGGCACTGGAGGGGTTGGGGAGGGCGTTCGAGGGGATAGCCTCGCTCCTTGCCCATCCCACCACCTTGGATATCTGGAAGGAAGCGGCGGCGTTCATCGCCTCGCTGGCTTCGCAGATGGGGTTCATCATTTCCCCCGACATCGGGAGCCTCCGGATCGCCCGCGCGGTGCTCGTGCGGACAGGGGAACAGGAGGTCTCCCTCCACCTTCTCACCGAGGGGGAGCTTTCGGAGAAGTTCCCCATCCGCCTTCCCCAGCGAGTGAGCGACGCTGAACTGAAGGAAGCCGAGGAAGCCCTGGAGGACATCCTCAAGGGTCGCACCCTAAAGGACGCTCGCACCATCATGGAGGAGCGGGGGCTTCGGGCGCGAAAGTTCAGTTGGATTGTAGAAGAGATCCTGAAGGCCCTCGGCCGGGAGAACCGAAAGGTGTACCTCTCCGGACTCGAATACCTTTCGGAGGCGATCCGAGCGGGCTGCGATATAAAGCCCCTCTTCCGGGTCATCGGGGACGAGCGTCTCTTCATGGAGCTCGTGCTCGAGAGCCGTCCGGAACACAAGGGGATCGAGGTCAGGGTAGGGGACTTCCCCGTAAAAGGGCTCGAGGAGTTCGCCCTGGTGAGCGCCGATTTCTACAAGGGAATGGGGGTCCTCGGGACCTTCGGTCCCATGTGGCTCGATTACTCCAAAGCCATCTCCGCGGTGGAGCTTATCGCCAGGGCCCTCTCCGCTTATACCGCGGCCGGCCCCACATCAGCGGCCTCCAGTCCCAGCGGACAGTCTCAGCCCCAGTAGTCCCGCGGGTTATACCGGAGCGGGGCGGCATCCCCGGCCCACGCGTCCACCACTTCGCCCACGAAGATGGTGTGGTCCCCCGCCGGGTAGTTCCCCACCAATTTGCAGTCCAGCCACGCGGCCACCCCTTCCAAGATAGGGGCCCCGGTTTTCGCTATTCTGTAGGGGATATTGGTGAATTTGTTCACACCGCGGCCGCTTTTGAGGCCGAAATGGCGGGCGAGCTCCAGCTGATCTTGGGCCAAGACGTTCACGGAAAACGAGCCGGCCTCGGCGATGAGGTCATGGCTGAACCGGGTCTTCCCGACGGCCACCGCCACCAAAGGGGGGCGGTGGGAGACCCTCATGGCCCACGCACACGTGAGGGCGTTCACGCGGCCTCCGTGGGCCGCTCCCACCACGTAAACCCCGTAGGTGAACTTCCCGAAGGCGAGGGAAACCGGATCCTTCCCCAGCTTATCCACCTCCCAAAAGCAAAGCCAAGAGGGCCTTCTGGGCGTGGAGCCTGTTCTCGGCTTGCTCGAAGATCACCGAGTGCTTGGAGCGCGCCGCCTCGTAGGTGAGCTCCTCCCCGTAGTGGGCAGGGAGGCAATGCATCAGGAGGGAATCGGGTTTCGCGTTGGAGAGAAGCTCCATGTCCACCGTGAACCCGGCGAAATCGCGCTTCTTTTTCTCCGCGATGGACTCCTCGCCCATGGACACCCAAACGTCAGTGTAGACCACATCGGCCCCTTCCACCGCCGCCCTGGGGTCGTGGAGGACCTCCACCTCGCCCCCGGCGGCCCGTACCAATTCAAGGACCTCTTCCCTGGGGCCGTAGCCTTGCGGGCAAGCGAGGCGAAACCGGAGCCCGAGCTTGGCGCAGGCGAGCATCAGGGAGTTAGCAACGTTGTTGGGATCGCCCACGAAGACCAAAGTGAGTCCCTCCAGGCGCCGCTTCCGCTCCCAGATGGTGAGCATGTCGCCCAGGGCCTGGCAAGGGTGGTAGGTGTCGGAGAGGCCGTTGATCACGGGCACGGTGGCGAAGCGGGCGAGTTCCTCTACCACGGCGTGCTCGAACACCCGGGCCATGATCCCGTGCACGTAGCGAGAGAGGACCAGCGCCACGTCTTCGGCCGTCTCCCGGACCCCGAGCTTGACCTCGTCCGGCCCAAGGTAAAGGGCCTTCCCTCCGAGCTCTTCCATCCCCACGGCGAACGAAACCCGGGTGCGAAGCGACGGTTTCTGGAAGAGGAGGGCCAAGGTTTTTCCCCGGAGCACATGGTCGTGGCGGATGCCGGCCTTTCTTTCCTCCTTCAGGCGCTTGGCGAGTTCCAGAACTTCCCAGATCTCTTCCCGGCTCCAATCGGCGAGGCTCACTAGATCCCTTTTTTGTAGCTTCACCGTTACCTCCTCGATGATCACTGTCGGGCCGTCCCCAGGCCCGGCACCCTGATCGCGGCTTCCACCAGCCGCAGGCCGAAGGTAATGATGAGGACAAGGGCCAAGTAGATCAGCGCCACCACCGCGTAGATCTCGAAGAAGCGGAAATTGTTGCTAGCGATGGTGCGCCCGATTCCCATGAGGTCGGGGAGACCGATGAGATAAACGATCGATGTGTACTTGAGCATATAGACCAGTTCGTTGGACCAAGCGGGGAGCACCAACCGCAGCGCCTGGGGGACGATCACGTGCTGGATCGTCTGCCCCCGGGTCATCCCCAACGAGAGCGCCGCCATGGTCTGTCCCCGCTTCACCGCCTGGATCGCCCCCCGGAAGTACTCCGCCTGGTACGCGGCGGTGTTGAGCCCCATGGCGATGATCCCCGAAAGGAGGGGGGTAAGGCGGATCCCCCATCCCGCGAGGCCGAAGTGGACCATGAAGAGCTGTACCAAAAGGGGCGTTCCCCGGAAGAACTGGACGTAGGCGCTGGCGAGCCAGTAGATGGGCCCCCGGGCGTACAGGCGCGCGATGGCGATGAGCAACCCCAACACTGCGCCGATGGAGATGCAAGCGGCGGTGAGCTCCACCGTGAGGAGCAAGCCCCGGCCAAGCTGCGGAAGCCATTCCCACTTGAAGATCAGCTCCATCAGCTGCTCTCCCCGTAGAACTCGGTGATCTTGCGCAGGAACTCGGCGGTCCGGGGTACCTTGGGGTTGGTGAACAAGACCTCCGGCGGCCCTTGTTCCACGATGACCCCCTTCTCCATGAAGATGATTTCGTCGGCTACGGACCGGGCGAACCCCATCTCGTGGGTTACCACCAACATGGTCATCCCCGCTTCCGCCAGCTCGATCATTACCTGAAGGACCTCCCCGATAAGTTCCGGGTCCAAGGCGGAGGTGGGTTCGTCGAAGAGGATGAGCTTGGGGTCCATGGCCAAGGCGCGGGCGATGGAGACCCGTTGCTGTTGCCCACCCGAAAGCTGGGCCGGGTACGCGTTGGCCTTGTCCGCAAGCCCCACCCGCGCGAGCTCCCGCATAGCCCGCTCCGTTGCCTCTCGCCTGGGCATCCGTTTCACCCTGATGAGGCCCAAACGGACGTTGTCCAGGGCGGTGAGGTGAGTGAAGAGGTTGAAGTCCTGGAAGACGAACCCGATCTGGGCCCGGATTTTGTATATGTTGGTCCGGCGAGAGGTGATCTCCTCGCCGTTCAGCCAAATCCGCCCCCGATCCGGCTCGGTGAGGCGGTTGATGCAGCGGAGGAGAGTGGACTTCCCCGTCCCCGAGGGTCCGATGATCACTTTGGTCTCCCCCCGCTCCAGGGTGAACGAGACCCCCCGCAGCACCTCTTCCTTCCCGTACCGTTTGTGTAGGTCCTCTACCACTAAAAGTGCCATCAGAACCGCTCCCCTGTTCCTTTGGCCTCGAAACCCGGGATCCGGTACCGCCGCTCCAGGGCCCCCAGGATCCAGTTGCCCATGTAGGTGAGGACGAGGAAGAAAAGGGCCACTAACATGAACGCGGGCAGCGCCAGGCCGTATTGGCGCCCGATGATGAACCGGGCCCTCTTAAATACCTCGATGACCCCGATGGCCGAAGCCAAGGTGGTGTCCTTGAGCACCGAGGAAAACTCGTTGGACCATGGGGGGATGGAGAGGCGGAGTGCTTGGGGAAGGATCACGTGGCGGATCGCCTGGAGACGCGTCATCCCCACCGAGAGGGCAGCCATCATCTGGCGGCTTCCCACCGCCTGGATCGCTCCCCGGAAGATCTGGGATTGGTACGCCGAGGACCGCAGCCCCAAGGCGACCACAGCGGCTATGAAGGGCGTTATGGGCACGTGGAACTGGCGCAGCCCATAGTAGATGAGCAAAAGCAGGACCATCTCCGGCACCCCGCGGAAGAACCACTCGTATCCCACTGCCAGGGTCGCCAGTGGGCGCGGACCGTAGACCTGGATCAAGGCGATGACGATTCCCACCAAAAAACCCAGCGTCACAAGTCCCAATAGGATCTGGAGGTTGATGCCCAGACCACCCAGAAGGGAAGGGACCCCTTTAAGAAGCCCTTGCCAGTCGCTCGCCGTCATTTGCGGGAAAGATTAAAAAAGAGGGGGAGGGATTTCCACATCCCTCCCCCCTCCCTTCCAAGTTACCTCATTCGGAGGCCTTCTCCGCCAGGCACTTGGCGAAGTTATAGACCCGCTCCTCTGGGGCGAGGGTTTCGTCGTAGAGGGTGCCGATGCAGGACTTCCACGCCGCCTCCACCTTCTCCAGGGGCGGTCCGAAGTAGGCCTGGACCAAGTAGAACCAAGGAGAATCGGGGAGGATCCGGAACTTCACCTTCCACTGCCCTTCCGCCGGTAGGGAGAGATCATAACGAAGTCCCAGCTCGAGCATCCCTTCGTTAATTTTGGGAAGCAGGCCCTTGGGGTCGCCGCTTGCTACCAAGAACCCAAAGTACTCGTTGGTCTCGATGGTGTCGAGGACCTTGAGCACGGGATAGGCGGCGAGGGACTGTTGGGAGGCGGGCTCGTCCTGGACCACCGCAGCGAGGCGGCCGTTGACGAGATCAAGCACGGCTTCGGGATAGGTTTCGTAAAGTACGAGCTTCACGTCCACGCCCTTGTCCACCAGGTTCGACTGCACCCAGTCGGCTCCAGTGGTCCCCCGTTGGGCCCCGATTTTATTTCCGCAGCAGAAAAGATCGTCCAAGGATTTGAACTTGGAGTCCTTGCGGATAAGGACAGCTTGGTTGGAGAGCCAGTAGGGGTTGGAGAAGTCCACCACCTCTTCTCTCTCCGCGGTGATGGTGAACCCGGAGGCCCCGATGTCCACTTCCCCAAGCCTGACAGCGGGGATGATGGAGTCGAAGGCTACCGGGCGAATCTCGATCTCATAGCCCATGAGGACCGCGATGCAGCGCATGACATCGAGGTCAAACCCGAGGTAATCCCCCTCCGGGGAGGCCCACTCGAACGGGGCCCAGGGGATATCGGAGGCCACGATGTATCTCTCCGCCCCCACCGTCGCCAACCCCGTTACCAAAAGCGACAACGCCAGCGCAAAGGTCAATCGCATATCCTTTACACCTCCTCTTTTTGTGGTTCAAATCTACAAAAATCACTATACTCGCGGGATGTGGGACCCGTCAAGTTTTGAGATGGCCGCCGGGCGCGGGACCATCGTGTTTTTTTCCGCGGCATTCGCCCACGGGACCATGTGTATAATGGTAGCGGATAGAGACAAATTCAAACGGGGGTGAAGAAGATGCTGCGTCCATTGTTGATATGGATTTCCCTTTGTGGTCTGATCTGGGGGTTTGTGGCCGCGGGGCAGGAGCTTCCCGATGAGGAACAGACGGCCTCCGTGACCCTGGAGGAGGTGATCGCCACCATCGAGGGAAACACCCTTGTCCCGGAGACCCACATCGAGACGCTGTCCCTCTTGGTAAGCGCCGCCGTGGAATCTGGGCTTGTGGCCCCGGAGCAAGCGTTGGGGTTGCTGGACACGGTGGGATGGGCTGACCTAACCGCTGAGGATCGGCTCGGCTTCGCGGTGCGGGCGCTGGAGCTGGCACTGGCCGCAATTCTGGCCGAGGGAGTGACCTACGACGAGGTCCAGGCCGCCCTCGAGGAGGTGCTTGAGACCGGCGAACTCGCTCCCCTAATGCCGGAGGAACGCGATCTCATGGCCTTGGTAGGGGTAATAAAGGCCCTGCGCGAGACAGGGGAAGACCTTTCCGCAGGGCTCCTTCAAGGTATAGCGGGGGCCCTTGATTCCGGCGTACCCCCAGGGCGTGTGGTCCGCCTGGTCAAATCCCTGGTACGCGCGGGCGCCGACGAGGAGGAGATCCTGTCCGCCTTGGAGAGGCTGGAGGAAGAGGCTGAGGGAAAGGGAGCGCACGGGAAAGGAGCTGAAAAAAAGGAAGATCACCCCGGCAAGGGCTCCGGCGACGAAGGCGCGGCGGGCAAGACGGGCCCCGGCGGGAAGGGGGGGCCGGGAAAGGGGAAAGGGAACCCCGGTAAAGGGAAAGGCAAGAAGGGTTAATTCGGGAACCGTCCGAGGTCACAGGAGCAGGCGGCCGTCTCCGGCCGCCTTTTTTCGGAATTTCCCCATTTCTCTGGTACCATCAACGCGCGAGGTGGATTGAGATGATCAAGGGAAGAGTGTGGAAATACGGGGACGACGTGAACACGGACGTGATCTTCCCCGGACGCTACACCTACGCCCGCATGGAGCCCGAGGAAATGGCCAAACATGCCCTGGAGGACCTGGATCCGAACTTCGCCAAAGAAGTGAAGCCCGGGGACGTGATCGTGGCGGGAAAGAACTTCGGCTGTGGTTCCTCCCGGGAGCAGGCGGCCACCTGCCTCGTGGCCGCGGGGGTGGGGGCGGTGATCGCCAAATCTTTTGCCCGGATCTTCTTCCGCAACGCCATCAACAACGGCCTCTTGGCCCTCGAGATCCCGGAGGCAGTGGACGCCATTCAACCGGGAGACGAGGTGGAGCTGGACCCCGAGGCCGGGATTCTACGACACAAGGGAAAGGAATACCGGTTTCCCCCACTCCCGGAGGCGGTCCTCGAGATCCTGCGGGATGGAGGGCTCATCCCGCACTTGAAGAAAAAGCTGGCGAAGGAGGGGTAGATGGCGAAGTACAGGATCGCATACCTCCCCGGGGACGGGGTGGGTCCGGAAGTGTTAGAGGCGGCGCGGATGGTCCTGGATGCCGTGGGGTTCGACGCCGAATATGTCCACGGCGATGTGGGCTGGAAGTTCTGGTGTGAGGAAGGGAACCCGCTTCCCGAGCGCACCATCGAGGTCCTGAAGAACACCGATGCGTGTCTCTTCGGGGCCATCACCTCCAAGCCAAAAGACGAGGCCGAGGCGGAGCTCGCCCCGCACCTGAAGGGCAAGGGGCTCTCGTACTTCTCCCCCATCGTCGCCATCCGACAGATGTTCGACCTCTACGCGAACGTGAGGCCTTGCAAGGCCTTCCCGGGGAACCCGTTGAATTTCCGAGACGATATCGATCTCGTGGTCTTCCGGGAGAACACCGAAGGGCTCTACTCCGGGGTTGAGTTCCACCCCGTGCCCGACGAGGTGGTGGAGGTCTTGGGGAAACACTCCCCGAAGATGGAGCGGTTCGCCGCCGTTCCCCGGGACGAGCTCGCCATCTCCTGCCGCATCTTCACCCGCAAGGGGTGCGAGCGGATCGTGCGGGCCGCGTTCGAGTACGCCAAACAGCACAACTACCCCACGGTCACGGTGGTGGAAAAGCCCAACGTGATCCGGGAGACCAGTGGGATGATGGTGCGGATCGCGCGGGAGATCGCCAAGGAGTACCCGGGGATCGAGCTCTGGGAGACCAACATCGATGCCATGTGCATGTGGCTGGTTAAGAACCCCCAAGATTACGGGGTGTTGGTCTCCTCCAACATGTTCGGCGACATCCTCTCGGATCTGGCGGCGCAGCTTGTGGGGGGATTGGGATTCGCCTCGGCGGGGAACATCGGGGAGGACTACGGGGTGTTTGAGCCCACCCACGGTTCTGCCCCCAAGTACGCGGGGCAGTACAAGGTGAACCCCACGGCGGCGATCCTGGCGGCGAGGCTCATGTTGCGGTGGTTGGGGGAGGAAGAGAAGGCGGAACGGATCGAGCGGGCGGTGGCCGATGTGATCGCGGAGGGTAAGGTCCGCACCTACGACATGGGGGGAAGCGCCTCCACGTTGGAGATGGCCGAGGCTATCGCCGCGAAAGCTGAGAGGGGACGGTGACGAGCAAGGTAAAGGAGCGGTTGCACGAACTGATCGAATCGGTCCCCGACAAGGTTCTAGAAGAATTGTTAGATGATATCGAGGATATCTTGGCTTTGATTGAGGCGAAAGGGAAAGACGAGGGAACGCGCATCCCTTGGGAGAAAGCACGTGAAGAACTTGACATCGAAGAAAGTTGATGTCAAGCGAATGCTGAGTCTTTTCGACGACCCGCGCCTTGAAGGAACTACAGCACCTTCCCCTCCAGCTACGCAGGCGTGTGGCGAAAGCCACAGATCAGATCGATTGACCAGGGAGGGAAGACACGCGGGAGTGCGGAAACTCGGCATCACCGGTTGGCGTGTGCGTGTGGGGAAAACCCGGACCATCGTGATCTACCGTATAAGACATTGCCGGGGGGCATCTTAAGGGGGGATGTATGGGTAGAACCATAATTGAGAAGATCTTCGCGGCGCACTCAGAGGACGAGGTGGCGCCGGGGAAGGTGATCTGGTTGGAGCTCGACGTCCGCAGCGCCCGGGACTTCGCCGGGGCCAACGTGGTCAAACGGTTCCGAGCGGCCTACCCCGGGGAGCGGGTGGCCGATCCCAAGAAGACCTTCTTCACCTTCGACTGCAATGCCCCGGCCAACACCATCGCCTACGCCCAGAACCAGCAGGTTTGCCGCGTATTCGCCCGGGAACAGGGGATCAAGGTTTACGACGTCGATTCCGGCATCGGCTCCCACGTGCTCATGGAGGAGGGGCTCGCCTTCCCCGGGGCCACGGTGGTGGGAACTGACTCGCACCTAAATATCCTCGGGGCGGTGGGGGCCTTCGGCCAGGGAATGGGGGACGTGGACATCGCTTTCGCCTTCCGTTATGGCAAGACCTGGTTCGAGGTCCCCCACACCACAAGGATAGTAGTCCGGGGGCGCTACGAGTACCCGGTTACCCCCAAGGACCTCACCCTATTTTTGGTGGGGAAGTTGGGCTCCCGGGGAGCCCTGGGAAGGGCGGTGGAGATCTACGGGGAACAGGTGGAGGCCTTGGATATGGCGGGCCGGATCACCCTCTGCTCCATGGCCACGGAGATGGGGGCGATCGGTGCGTTCCTGCCGCCCTCGGAAGGGCTGTGGGCGTTCGTAGAGGAGGCCACGGGAAGACACGATTTTTCCTATCCCACCGCCGATCCCGACGCAGAGTACATCCAGGAACTCGAATTCGACGTATCCGACCTCAAACCGCTGATCGTCGCCCCACCCCGGCCGGACAACGTACACGAGGTCTCGGAGCTTGAGGGCGAGCGGGTGGACACGGTGTTCGTGGGCTCCTGCACCAACGGCCGCTACGAGGACATCCGGCTTGTGGCCGAGATCTTGAAGGGGAGGAAGGTGGCCAAGGGGGTGATCCTGAAGGTGGCCCCCGCCACCCGCCGGGTTTGGGGCCGGCTCCTCAAGGAGAGATGGCTGGAGGTACTCCACGATGCCGGGGCGGTCATCACCCATCCTTCTTGCGCCGGCTGTGCCCAGGGACAGATCGGGATGACGGGGGAAGGCGAGGTCCAGCTCTCCACCGGGAACCGCAACTTCCCCGGGAAGCAGGGAAAGGGCCCCACGTATCTATGTTCCCCGGCCACAGCGGCAGCCTCGGCCCTGTTCGGGAAGATCACGTCTCCCGAACGCCTATAAGGAGGGAGAGATGAAGCCGACCTTGATCCGGGGAAAACCGTGGGTGATCACGGACGCGGAAGGGAGACTCATCGACGATATTGACACGGACCAGATCTATCACAACGCGTATCTGGCTGTTACCGATCCGGCGGAGATGGGGAAGTACGCGTTCAGCAACCTCGCGGGCTGGGAGGACTTCCCCGAAAAGGTTCGGCCCGGAGATATCCTGTTCGTGGGCGAGAACTTCGGGGCGGGCTCCTCGCGGCAACACGCGGTGGACTGTTTCCTGGCCCTGGGGATCGGTGCCATCGTGGGGAAATCCTTCGGTGCCATCTACAAGCGCAACGCCATCAATTCAGGGCTACCCCTCCTCGAGCTCCCCGCGATCCCGGTAAAGGAGCTTGGGGATTTGGAACAAGTTGTGGTGGATCTCGAAACCGGTGAAATAAAGGCCCCCGACGGCCGCGTCGTTGCCCGGGCAAAGCCCATGTCCGAGGTGGCATTGGAGATCTACCGCGCCGGGGGGCTTCTGCAGCTTCGGCCCCGGTGAGAAGAGGCTGGGCGAGCCGGTTAAAATCGAGATGTCGCGACCATGGCCCTTTGGCGTTGGAGGGGATGGCGCTGGGAAAAGATCCGGGGATTTCCCCTCTATTTCCCGCCTGATTACCTACGTATTCGCCACATAGAGCGTTCCGGTAAAGGGATTTGGGCCATCGAGGCGCGGGAGTTTTCGCTGTTGCACGGGGCAGATCGGCTATGGGAAGCTTTGGAGGGCCTTATTCGTGCCTGCAGGCGTCCCCCCGGTGAAGGTCCACTATTGAGGATCAGACAGGGCGAACCGCCGCAGGAAGTGGAAGGGATAGAGCCTTTCCCGGAGGAGGCGTTATGGGATCATGGGCTTTTCTTGCAGCGACTGCGTCAACTTCCGGATCGTTGGCTCCTTTCGCTTGAGCTCGCAAGACCAGTGGAAGGCCTTTATGTTTCCCGCTGGGAGAGGTACGTGGCCTCGTGGGGGGTAGCGCTGAAGGCCCTCCTTTCCGCCGTCGAAAAAGGCCCGGCCTGATGGCCGGGCCTTCCCGCGGACCCTTGCGCCGCGCAAGGGATCAGGGGCAGCCGCTCCCGAAGCAGAGCCGAAATCTCATGTGCCATTGTCCGTTCTGGAAGTACCAACATATCCTTGCGTCGGCTGGACACTCACCCACGAACATATGCCAAGCCCCGCCGGGGTCGAGGTACCAACCCCAAGCGCAGGGATAGGCACACGGGGGAGCCACATATCCAGGACAAGGGGGGCAGGGACCGTACCAACATGGGGGACACGGTGCTACCCCGTAGCTGTAGGTAGGAAGGATCTCCACGGTATTCCACGCGGTGACGTAACAGCCGCAATTGGGTTCGGGAACGATTCCCAAGATCCTAGCCCGCCCTTCGTCGGGGGTGGGCCCCATTAACGGGTATGGATTCATGGGATCCCCGGTGGGGAAGGTGAGAGGGGTCAAGCTGGCGATGAGGAGGAGCCTGTCTGTGCCGGGAGGCGGGGTGACCCGCAACTTCCAGTTGGGGTTGTCCGGAAGCACATGGGTTCCGGCGGAGACGTAGGCATTGGGGGAGTAATAGTTAGGGAAAAGCTGGGTGACTTTGCCGTCGGGGGCGAAGTCGAAGATGTAGACGTAGGCCGGCTGAGAGACGTAGAAGTATATCCTGGCGTACTCCCCGATTCGGTACTGTGGCCGTTCCGGCCATATGGAGGCCGTAAGGCCTGGCGGGGGTTCGGGTTGGAGCCCCAATGGGGAAACGCCCTGTTGTGCCGATGCCATAAGCCCCACCGCGATCAAGAGCCCAAGAAACGCCACGCTTTTCCTCATTTCCGTCACCTCCGCTTGGTATACACCTGTCCCCAGGGGAGGGTTTCGGGGAAAACAAAACGGGCCGCGGTACAATAGTTTGGTGATGAGGACATCGGCCTTGATCGCGGCACTCCTGGCCCTGTGTGTGCCCGTAGTGGCTGGGGACATCTTCCTATTGGAGATCGAAGGCTCCATAAACCCCGTGGTGCAAGAGTACGTATTGCGGGGACTCCGCTTGTCGGCTGAAGAACACGCGGAGCTTGTAGTGATCCTTTTGGATACCCCCGGCGGCTTGGATTCTGCCACCAAAGAGATCGTGGAGGGGATCATCGCCTCGGAGGTACCGGTGGTAGTGTATGTGTATCCCGCGGGAGCCCGGGCCGCATCGGCGGGGACCTTTATCCTGCTTTCCGCCGATATTGCCGCCATGGCGCCGGGGACCAGCGTGGGCGCTGCCCACCCGGTGCTCCTCACCGGGGAAAACCCGGAAGAAGGAGAACCTATGGCGGAGAAGATGGTCAACGACGCTGCCTCCCGCATCCGAGCTATCGCCGAGCTCCGCGGTCGAAACGCCGATTGGGCTGAAAAAGCTGTGCGGGAGTCAGCCACCGCAACGGCCACCGAGGCCTTGGAGCTTGGGGTAATTGATCTCATCGCCGCCGACCTGGACGAGCTCCTAGCTTCCCTGAATGGCTGGGAACTGCCGGATGGGCGTGTTGTGGAGACGGCCGGCGTTCCCGTGGTCCGGGTGAAGAAGACCTTCCGGGAATGGCTCCTTTCTTACCTTGCCGATCCCAATCTGGTGTATATCTTGCTCCTTATCGGGCTATATGGCTTGATCTACGAGTTCTTCTCCCCAGGGATCGGTATCGGTTTCGTGGTGGGGGGGATCTCGCTGATCCTGGCCTTGATGGGGTTGCAGGTCCTCCCCATAAATCTCGCTGGTCTTGGACTTATCCTCTTTGGGGTGCTGCTCATGGTACTGGATGTGTTCACCCCCACCAACGGTATCCTAACTACCGGAGGGGTAATAAGCCTCCTTTTGGGCTCCTTCAGTCTTTTCGAGGTGGAGAACCCCGCCATCGGGCTTTCGCGCTGGACGGTGATCGGGGTGGTGGGAACGGTGACGGCCTTCTTTGTATTTGTGGTTTCCAAGGGGCTTCTTGCCCAGCGTCGCCGTCCCAAGCCCCTGACCACGATGGTGGGCCTTACCGGGGTGGCCAAGACCGACCTTGTGCCCGGGGGGAAGGAAGGATGGGTGCTGGTAAGGGGGGAGTACTGGCGTGCCCGGGCGGAGGAACCCGTATCCCAAGGGGACGAGGTGGAGGTCATCCGCCAAGAGGGGAGGACCCTTATCGTCCGGCCCCGGCGCTGAAACGCAGTTTAAAACAAGGAGCCACGTCTTCCGCAGAGAAACTTGCTTCTATGAGAAGGATTTCAAACACGAATGGAGGACAAAAAATAAAATCCGGGCGGCGACCTACTCTCCCGGGGGATGTCCCCCCAGTACCATCGGCGCTGGCGGGCTTAACTGCCGGGTTCGGAATGGAAACCGGGTGTTTCCCCGCCGCCATCTGCCGCCCGGAATATCCACAAAGCGCCGTGGGTATACCCCGACGCTATAGAGGCGTTCCGGAGCTCCCTGGCCGCGAAAGGCGAATAGGGCGTCTGCTACGTAAGGCGATCGGGCTATTAGTACCGCTCGGCTCCACCCGTTGCCGGGCTTCCACCTGCGGCCTATCGACCTCCTGGTCTCGGAGGGCCCTGATGGGGAGGCCTCATCTTGGGGTCGGCTTCGAGCTTAGATGCCTTCAGCTCTTATCCGGTCCGGGCTTAGCTACCCAGCGGTGCCCCGGGCGGGACAGCTGGTACACCAGCGGCCCGGCCGCTCCGGTCCTCTCGTACTAGGAGCGGACCCCCTCAAGCCTCCTGCGCCCGCGGTAGATAGGGACCGACCTGTCTCACGACGGTCTGAACCCAGCTCATGAACCCCTTTGATGGGCGAACAGCCCAACCCTTGGGACCTGGTGCAGCCCCAGGATGGGGTGAGCCGACATCGAGGTGCCGAACCCTGCCGTCGATGTGAACTCTCGGGCAGGACCAGCCTGTTATCCCCGGGGTAACTTTTATCCGCTGATCACCGGCCCTACCACGAGGAGCCGGTGGGTCACTAGGCCCGGCTTTCGCCCCTGCTCGGCTTGTAGGCCTCGCAGTCAAGCCCCCTGTCTGCCCTTGCACTCCACGGCGGATCGCTAACCCGCCTGAGGGGACCTTTGGGCGCCTCCGTTACCCTTTAGGAGGCTGCCGCCCCAGCAAAACTGCCCACCTGGCGCTGTCCCGGAACCGCTGCTAACGGCCCCTGGTTAGAGCCTCAGTCGTTGAAGGGTGGTATTCCACCGGCGGCTCCACCCGGGCTGGCGCCCGAGCTTCTCAGCCTCCCACCTATCCTCTACATCAACGACCAAGACCCAACACCAGGCTGCAGTAAAGCTCCACGGGGTCTTTCTGTCCCACCGCGGGTCGCCGGCATCTTCACCGGCGCTTCAAGTTCACCGAGCCCCCGGTCAAGACAGTGCCCAGGTCGTTGTTCCTTTCATGCAGGTCGGAACTTACCCGACAAGGTACTTCGCTACCTTAGGACCGTTATAGTTACGGCCGGCCTTCACCGGGGCTTCGGTTCGGGGCTTGCACCCCTCCCCTTGACCTACCGGCAGTGGCCAGGTTTCAGCCCCTATACGTCCCCTTACGGGTTAGCAGGGACCTGTGTTTTTGGTAAACAGTCGCCTGGGCCGATTCTCTGCGGCCCCCAACCGCAGCCAAGAGGATCCCTGGCCACGGCGAGGGCCCCCCTTCTCCCGAGGTTACGGGGGCAATTTGCCGAGTTCCTTGACCGGGGTTATCTCGCCCCCCTGTGGGTACTCCCCTCGCCCACCTGTGTCGGTTTGCGGTACGGGCTCCGGGCCCACTGGCTAGAGGCTTTTCTCGGCCGCTGAACCCATCCCCCTTCGCCGCGTTAAGCGGCTCGCCATCACGCCTCGCCGTAGCGGGGGAGGGGATTTGCCTCCTCCCCCTGGCTTGACGCTTGGACGGGCATAGCCGTAAGCCCGCGGGGATAGTCCTGCGGCGTCACCCCTTCGCTCGTAGCGCGGACCCGGAGGGGCCGGAATATTAACCGGCTGCCCATCGGCTACCCCTTTCGGGTTCACCTTAGGTCCCGCCTAACCCTGGGCGGATCAGCCTTCCCCAGGAAACCTTGGGCATCCGGGGGGCGGGATTCTCACCCGCCTCTCGCTACTCATGCCGGCATTCTCACTTCCCAGCAGTCCACCGCGCCTCGCGACGCGGCTTCGCCCCGCTGGGAACGCTCCCCTACCGCTCCCGCGAGGAAAACCTCGCGGAAGCCCGCGGCTTCGGCACCGGGCTTAGCCCCGTTACATTTTCGGCGCGCGGCCGCTAGACTGGTGAGCTGTTACGCACTCTTTAAAGGATGGCTGCTTCTAAGCCAACCTCCCAGCTGTTTTAGCGGCCACACCGCCTTCCCCACTTAGCCCGGATTTTGGGGCCTTAGCCGGCGGTCTGGGTTGTTCCCCTCTCGACCGTGGAGGTTATCCCCCACGGACTCACTCCCACGGACCGACGGCCGGTATTCGGAGTTTGGTTGGAGTCGGGAGTTTCCCCCCTTCCCCATCCAGTGCTCTACCCCCGGCCGCCTGAACCGTGAGGCTGACCCTAGAGCCATTTCGGGGAGAGCCAGCTATCACCAGGCTCGATTGGCATTTCACCGCTACCCACAGGTCATCCCATGGAATTGCACGTCCAATGGGTTCGGGCCTCCGGCGGGTCTTACCCCGCCTTCACCCTGCCCATGGGTAGATCGCCTGGCTTCGGGTCTATGGCCCGTGACTCGTCGCCCTGTTCGGACTCGCTTTCGCTGCGGCTCCGCGGGAGACCCGCTTAGCCTCGCCACGGACCATAACTCGCCGGCTCATACTGCAAAAGGCATGCAGTCACCCTTTGGCCAGGGCCCCGAAGGGCCAAGGCCTCCAGGCTCCTACTGCCTGTGAGCGGACGGTTTCACGTTCTATTTCACTCCCCTCCCGGGGTTCTTTTCACCTTTCCCTCACGGTACTGGTGCGCTATCGGTCAGCCGGGAGTATTTAGCCTTGGAGGGTGGGCCCCCCAGATTCGCGCCGGATTTCACGTGTCCGACGCTACTTGGGAGCGGCAACCCGGGAGAGCCTTCCCTTTCGCCTACGGGGCTTTCACCCTCTCCGGCCGCCCTTTCCAGTGACTTTGCAGGCCGTTCGGCTAGAGAAGGCTTTTGTAACTCCCTGGGAGGTCCGCAGCCCTCCCCGTTGCCGTCCCGCAACCCCCCACGGGCAACGCCTGCGGGCTTTGACACCCGTGAGGTTTGGGCTGTTCCCCGTTCGCTCGCCGCTACTAGGGGAATCTCCACGCCCCCTTTTGGGGGACGCGCCCGCTCCCCGAAGGGAACGGGTGTTGATTTCTTTTCCTCCCGCTACTGGGATGTTTCCCTTCGCGGGGTTCGCCTCCGCCGCCTACTTGTGTTTCAGCGGCGGATACCGTACCTCAACGGTACGGTGGGTTTCCCCATTCGGGAATCCCCGGATCATCGCCTGCTCAGCGGCTCCCCGGGGCTTATCGCAGCTGGCCACGCCCTTCATCGCCTCCGGCTGCCGAGGGATCCACCGTCCGCCCTTACCATCCTTACGTAGCAGACGCCCTATTCACCTTTCAAAGACCAGGGACCACGCGGATTATAACCCTGTCCCCCAGCCCCCTACAAGGGGCGGGATCGAATTATACCGCTTGGGAGCGGGGGCTCCAGTGGCGCTTCACGATCTTGTCGGACCAAAGCCCGTCCAGATCGTAGAAGATACGGGCCTCCCGCTCGAAGATGTGCACCACGAAGTCCCCGTAGTCAAGAAGCACCCAACGCCCCTCGGGAAGGCCCTCCTCGTGCTCCGGGGAAAGGGGCATCCGCTCCATGAGCTCCTCCGCTAAGGCTCGCACGTGCTTTTCGTTCTCGCCCGTGGCGATGAGGAAGTAACTGGTGGGGATGGTGGTGTCGGAGAGATCCACCAGGACCAGATCCTCCCCCTTCTTCTCCTCCAGGATGGCCGCCGCCCGCTCGAGCAATTCCTCAACCGCCAAGCCTGAACCCCTTTCCCAAAATGACCACGAAATCCACCCCCTCGGGCATGGGCTCGGGAAGCGTCCCGGGGAACTCCGCCGCGGGGACAACCTCCACCGAGGGGGCACGCAATTTCAATACCTCCAGGATCAGTTCCTCCTTCCGGGCATCGTCCGTCAACTCCACGAGGACCGTCTGAGTATAGTCCCGCCTGTCGGCCCATCCTTCCCGGACCACCCGGAACCCCCGTCCCTCCAGCCACACCCCGGCGCGACGGGCCAGGAACCTCTCCTCTGAGCCGTTGAGGACCACAAGCACGATCTCGTCCCGGGTGTAAAACCTCTTCTCCTCCGCCCAACCCGTGAGGATCTTGCGCAGCCCCACGAAGTCGGGCTTGTACCCTTCCGGAGAAAGTTGCGCTGGTACAAGCCCGAAGAGCTTCCTCTCCAGAGGAACGTTCCACAGCCGCCGGGCAAGGTAGAGGGCCTCGAGGAAGTCGATGTCGGTGTCCACCCCCCCATCCAGGAGTAACTTGATGAGCGCCTTGGCTGCGCCCAGCCCCCGGGCCCGGAGTTTCTCCACCAAGGCCCACAGGAACTTCTGCTGCCGCCGAAGCCTCCCGAACTCGTCTTCGCCCTCACGGTAACGCACATACTGCAGGGCGTGCCTTCCGTCCAAAAGCTGCTTTCCCGCAGGGATGTCGATTATCAGGTCCTGGGATTGGTCCACGTACGAGAGGTTCTTCTCCACCACGAGCTCCACGCCCCCTAAAGCATCCACCAGCGCTTCGAAATCGGCGTAGTCCACCACCACGTAGCGATCCACCCTCACCTCGGCCAATGCCTCCACCGCCGCGATCAGGGCCGTAAGATCGCCCCGTCGGTAGAGGTCGCGCAGGGGCTTCCACTCCCCCTCATAGTAGCAAAGGAGGTTTGGGGGAAAGGAAAGGAAGAAATAGGGCACGGGGCCATTCGGATCCGGGGATATCCCCAAAAGCGCAATGGCATCAGCCTCAGGTCCCCGGTCCGGGACCGCATCCTCCCCCACGAAGAGGATGTGCACCCACTCGCCCCGGTTGAGGGCCCGTTCAATCTCGGTGGTGGAGTAGAGGAAGTAGAGGCCTACCGCTACCCCCACCAAAACCGCCCCGACGACGCTCCAGAGCCAACGCACGCACAAAGGTAGCGTAAAAGGAGAGCTCCCGTCAACTTGTACAGTGTGAAAAAGGAGGACCCCCTACATCGGTCCGAAGAAAGCGACTACTGGATCCGCCGCACCTTCACCGCGGTGCCGTAGGCGAGGATCTCGGCAGCACCGGCCATGGTCTGGGAGGTGGTAAAGCGGACCCCCACCACGGCATCGGCCCCTAGCTCTTCTGCTTGAGAGATCATGCGCTGGAGGGCCTCTTCCCGGGCCTTGGAGAGCATCTCGGTATATTCCTTGATCTCCCCACCCACCACTCCCCGGAGGCCGGCCACGATATCTCGGCCCAAGTGCCTGGCCCTCACCGTGTTTCCCCTCACCAACCCCAGGATCTCGGTGACCTCATAGCCCGGTATCGCCTCGGTGGTGGTGACGATCACCTTACACCTCCTTCCCTTGCCTCACCTTATCCCGGATCAGTCCCAGGATCATGAGGAAAAGCCCCACCAAAGCCAGTGAGACGACCACTTTGAGGAAAAACGGGACAGAGCTCATCTGAAACAGGAGCCGCACCACCCAGTACACGGCATAACCTGCCGCAAGGCCCACCGCCGTCATGAAGATGACATATCCTAGCCTGAGCACAAACCCATTATACGGCGCGAAGAAGGGTGGATATGGGGGAAGGCTATAATCCTGGGCCCATGATGCGTTACCGCGTTCATGTATCCGGCACGGTGCAGGGAGTGGGGTTTCGCCCCTTCGTCTACCGCATCGCCGTGCAACGGGGCCTTTCGGGCTACGTCAGGAACCTGGGGGACGCCGGGGTGGAGATCGAGGTGGAAGGCTCCCGAGACGTCCTGGACGATTTCCTGCGGGCCCTGCGGGAGGAAGCCCCGCCCCTGGCGGAGATCTCCGGGATCGCCGTCGCCGAGATCCCCCCCAACGGCGAGAGGGCGTTCAGGATCCTGAAATCCAGGGAAGGGGGAGACGGCGGGGGGACGATCCCCCCGGACATCGCCACCTGTGAGCGGTGTCTGGCCGATATCGACGACCCGAAAAGCCGTTACCACGGCTACTGGGGCACCTCTTGCACCGACTGTGGGCCGCGCTTCACGGTGATCGAGTCCCTTCCCTACGACCGTCCCCGCACCTCCATGCGGGACTTCCCCATGTGTGAGGACTGTCGCCGCGAGTACGAGGACCCCCTGGACCGCCGCTACCACGCCCAGACCATCGCCTGTCCCGAATGCGGCCCGCGGCTCTCCTACCTTGAAAACGGGCGGGAAGTTACAGGGGATCCCATCGCCCTCGCCGCACAAGCCCTTAAGTCCGGGAAGATCGTGGCCATCAAGGGGATCGGGGGAACGCACCTCGCGTGTGACGCCACCCGGGAGGAGGTCGTCGCCGAGCTCAGAAGGCGCCTGGGGCGCCCGGGGCAGCCCTTCGCCCTCATGGCGCCGCTTCCGCTGGTGAGGGAATTCGCCGAGGTGCCGCCCGAGGCGGAGCGGTTGCTCCTATCGCCCCGGCGCCCCATCGTGGTACTCCCCAAGAAAGGCGGAAAGCTCGCGGACTCGGTGGCCCCGGGACTCCACACCGTGGGGTTTATGCTGCCCTACTCCGGCCTCCACCACCTCTTGTTCCAGCGGCTCGACTTCCCCTTGGTGATGACCAGCGCCAACCTCCCCGGCCGGCCGATGCTCATCGAGAACGGGCGGATCCTTTCCAAGCTCTCGGGCATTGCGGACGGGTTTTTGCTCCACGACCGCAGGATCGTGGCGAGATGCGACGACTCGGTGGTGCGGCTCGCCGCAGGAAAGCCCGTGTTCTTGCGCCGCTCCCGGGGGTGGGTGCCGGAACCCATCCCCGTCGATCTCGGGGAGGAGGCCCTACTGGCGCTGGGGGCGGAGCTGAACGTGACGTTCGCCCTCTACCACCGAAGGAAAGTCTACCTCTCACAGCACATCGGGAACGTGGAGCACCTGGAAACCCAGGAGTTTTTGAAAGGCGCGATCGCGCATCTCCTCAAGATAACGGGGGCACGGATGCCGAGAGTCCTCGTATGCGACCTGCACCCCGCCTTCCCTACCACGCGCCTGGCCGAAGAACTGGGAGAGCGGGTAATAAGAGTGCAGCACCACGTGGCCCACGTGGCCGGGCTCGCCGGGGAGCACGGGCTAGGGAAACTCGTGGGGATCGCCGTGGACGGTTACGGCTACGGAGCCGACGGAGGCGCCTGGGGTGGGGAGGTGATCGTATGGAGGGAGGGTGAGTGGCGCCGGGCGGGGTCACTTCTCCCCGTCCCCATGCCGGGGGGGGACCTGGCCACGTTACGTCCTGGCCGGATGGCGGCCTCCTTTCTGCTTGCCGCGGGCCTGGACCCCACCGAAGTGGGACTTCCTCCCGAGGAGCTCCGAATCGTGGTGCACCAGATCGAGCGGGGGCTGAACTCCCCCGAGACCACTAGCGCCGGGAGGTTTTTGGACGCGGTGGCGGCGTGGCTGGGTATTTCGCGCGAGCGGACCTACGAGGGGGAGCCGGCGATGCGGCTCGAGGCCGCGGCCGCCGAGGGGAAGCCACTCCCCCTCGAGCCCGTGATCCGGGAGCACGGGGGGAGATGGGTCCTGGACACGGTCGCTATCTTCGGGGAACTGCACCGGCTGAGGCGTGAGGGAGCACCGGCCCCGGATCTCGCGGCCACGGCCCAAGATGCCCTGGCCCGGGGCCTAGCGCGGATCGCGGTCAGGGTCGCCCAGGAAGAAGGGATAGATGTGGTGGGACTCACCGGCGGAGCGGCGGTGAACGACGCCATCGCTTCCGCGGTAAAGCGCGAAGTCGAGCGGGCCGGCCTCCGCTACGTCCAGCACGAGAAGATCCCGCCCGGAGACGGGGGCCTTTCCTTCGGGCAACTGGTCCACGCCGCCCACGCCCTCGCCGTATAGCCCGATCCCACACCTGTATGCAGTCAGCCTCATGGCCCCTATAGCGGAGTATATCAC
This sequence comes from Acetothermia bacterium UBA3571, assembly GCA_002375995.1. Classification (GTDB taxonomy): domain Bacteria; phylum Bipolaricaulota; class Bipolaricaulia; order Bipolaricaulales; family Bipolaricaulaceae; genus UBA3571. Next base: position 63,115 of record DFNI01000013.1, read on the forward strand.
GGGCCAAACGAAGGATAGCTCCCCGCTCAGACGATGTTGCGGAGCCGGGGATCGAGGCGATCCCGGAGGGCATCCCCCAGGAGGTTGAAGGAGAGGACCGAAAGCGCCAGGAACACCCCGGGAAAGATGATGATCCAGGGGGCCCGGATGATGTAGGTGCGGCCTTCGTTCATCATTCCTCCCCAGCTGGGGACATACGGCGGTATCCCCACCCCGAGGAAGTTAAGGGCCGCAACCTCCATGATGGAGAACGCGAACGTGAACGTGGACTGGACGATCACCGGGGAGAGGAGGTTCACCGCGATGTGGCGGATAAGGATCCTCCCCGACGAGGCCCCTAAGGCCCGGGCCGCTTCCACGTAGGTGTTTTCCCGCAAGGAGAGGGTGGAGCTGTAGACCACCCGCACCATCCGCGGCGCCCACACCATCCCCACGGCGATGATCACGTTCACCATGCCGGGCTTGCCCATGATGGCCATGAGGGCCAGCGCCAGGATGATGGCGGGGAAGGCCATGATGGCATCGACCACCCGCATGATCACCATCCCCAACCGATCGTAATAGCCGCCCAAGACTCCGAGCGGTACCCCGAAAACGAGCGCGAACGCGGAGATGGAAAGCCCCAGGATAAAGGTGACCCGCGTCCCCACCAGCACCCGGCTGAAGATATCCCTCCCGAAGTGGTCGGTGCCGAAGAAGTGAGCGGCGCTTGGAGGCTTCAGGCGGTCCAGGACCTTTAGCGCATCGGGATCATAGGGGACGAAATACGGAGAGAAAATAGAGATAACGACGAGGGAAAAAAGCACTCCCACGGCGAAAAGCAGGGCTTTCCGACGCAAGATCAACCTGGCGAAACTCACCACATCCCCCTAGCGGTAACGGATTCGCGGGTCCAGGAAGGCGTAGGTGAGGTCGGTGATGAAGTTGATGATCACGTAAAGCACCGCCACCACCAGCATGATCCCTTGGATGGTGGGGTAGTCCCGCTTGAGCACCGATTGGACGATGAGGCTCCCCACGCCGGGAAGGGCGAAGACGTTCTCCGTCACCACTGCCCCGGAGACGAGGGAGGCGAAGGTGAAGGAGACCACGGTGGTGATGGGGATCGCTGCGTTGCGCAGGGCGTGCTTCAGGATCACCACCGAGTCCCGGAGTCCCTTGGCGCGGGCGGTGGTGATGTAATCGGCCCGGAGGACATCCAGCATGCTGGAGCGGGCGGTCCGGGCCACTAAGGCGGCGTTCACGAATCCCAACGCAAACGCGGGGAGGATGAGGTTCTTCAAGTTGGCGATGTTGCCGGTGGCGATCACCGAGGTATAGCCGGAGCTCGGGAGGAGATGGAGCTTTCCCGCGAAAAGGACCATGAGCATGAGCCCAAGCCAAAAACTCGGGATCGATGCCCCGGCCAAGGCCAAAAGGAGCAGGGAGTTGTCCACCCAGCTGTTGGGCCGCACTGCGGCGATCACTCCCGCGGGAATCCCCAGGCCCACCACCACGATCAAAGCCATGATCCCCAAGAAAACGCTTGTTTCGGCCCGCTGGCCGATGATCTCGAGCACCGGCTGGCGGAAGAAGATGGACTCACCCAAATTTCCCCGGAAGAAGTTGGCGAAGTACTTATAGAACTGTACTAGGATCGGCCTGTCGAGGCCCCAAGTCCGCTTCAGGGCCTCGATCTGCTCCGGGGTGGCGTTGGGCCCGAGGAGGACCGAGGCGGGATCCCCGGGGATGAGCTGCATGAGGATGAAGGTAATGGTGACCACCAAAAGCACGCTCACCACCATCCCCGCGGCCCGCCGCAAGATATAGGACAACATCCGGCCAACCCCTCTTGTTACATGGGGGGCCTCCCCTCACGGGGAGGCCCCCTTGAGCCCTTATTCCTTCCAAGAGTTCCAGAAGTACGGGGCGGCGCCCATGTTGATGTACTCGGTACCGTAGCCCTTGAGGGAAGCGCGCTTGAGGTGCAGCTGGAAGGCATCGCCGAACTTGATGGCGGGGACTTCGATGTACCACAGCTCCATGATGGCCTCCCAGACCTTATAGCGCACCTTGAAGTCGGTGATCTGGTTGAGGACCTCGACAAGGATCCTCTTCTGGGGCGTATCCCACCAACCGGCGTAGGTGGGGCTCAACATGAGCACCAAGGAGGGGTCGGGGATGGTGTAATAGTAAGAAAAGGCGAGCTCCCATTGGGGGTTCTTTCGGTCGTTGCGGCGGGCGAAGAAGGTGGCCTTGTCGTAGACCTGGAGGTCAACGTTGAACCCGGCCTTCTTGAGCTGATCGGCTACCACCAGCGCTTGGTTGTATTGGGCCGTCATATCTCCGGCAACGATGATCCGGAGGGGTTCGCCGTTATACCCTGCCTCTTTGAGCAGTTCCTTCGCCCGCTCGGGGTTGGCCTGATTGTAGGCTTCAGTGCCCGCGGTGGTATACCAGCGGATGCCCGGGGCGAAATAGCTCCCGTTGAGCTTCCAGAACGTGGGATCCCCGTACCCGGCCAGCATAATGGGCTCCATGTCCAGGGCAGCGAGAATCGCCTGGCGGATCTTGACGTCGGCCGTAAGGCCGGAGATGGTGTTACAGAGAGCCATGGGATAGATGGGCGGGTGGTCCACGATGATAGGCACGATGTTCGGGTCACCCTCCACGTTGGGATAGAGGTCGTTGGGGATGTTGACGGCGTAGTCATAGGTGCCCGCTTGAATCCCCACCAGGCGGGCGTTGTCCTCGGGGACGAAGTAGAAGAGGAGCTCGTCGAAGTATGCCACGCGCTTTCCGGCGTAGCCGCTGGCGGCATCCTCCCGGGCTGAATACCCCTCGAACCGTACGAGCTTAATATAGTCGCCGGCCTTCCACTCCGCGAACTTATAAGGGCCGGTACCGATGTAGTTCTCGGGAGATATGGGCTCGCTCCCGGCGGCCTCGGCCACCTCCTTGGGATAGATCCGGGGGCCGCCGTAGATATTGGCGAGGTACGTTTCCAGTGGGGCGAAGGGCTGATCCAAAACCATTACCACGGTGTAATCGTCCACAGCTTTGAGCTCGACCACGTGGCTCCATAAGGCCTTGGAGGTGAGGCCGTACTTGCCCCAGCGCTCGAGGGAGGCTACCACGTCCTCGGCTTTAAGTTCCTTCCCGTTGTGGAATAGGACCCCTTTGCGCAGGTAGAAGGTGACCGTCTTCCCATCGGCGCTGAGCTCCCAATCCTCGAGGAGCATGGGTTTGGGGGTGTAGTTCTCGTCGAAGGCGAAGAGTCCCTCGAAGATGTGCCGGGCAGGGATGCTGGCTGCCACCCCAGTGGTCAGTTGCATATCTAAGGTCCCAGGCTCCGAGGCCAGCGCCACCTTCAGCGTCCCGCCGTACTTCGGCTCCGCCACGCCCAACAGGGCAACTCCTACAAGAAGCACACCGAAAACCACAGATCTACGCCACATGAAACCTCCTTTTAATTTCAGGGGTTTGCAGGTTCTGTTGGGTAAAAATCACCTCCTTTCTCGCATCAAGCGTTGTGCTCCCCATTATAGGGAGGACGCGGCAGGTTGTCAGCCTGCCTAACAACTTGATAGCATTGCAGGTACAGACCACGGAAGTTACCGAGGAGCGTGAGATGATCGATCTGAGCATCGTCCAGGACCAGCTTGAGCGGACCGCAAAAAGGGCGAGGGAACGCGGGATCATCGTCCCTACCTTCAAGCAGATGCGGGATCCCGAAAAATACGTGCCCGAGAAAATAAAGGAAAAACTCAAAGGCATCGGCCTGTGGGACCTGCATCCTTTGAACCTCTTCCGCATCACTTGGAAGAACGAACCTGTACCCGAAGGGGGACTTTACGGGCCGGTAAACCGCCTCGTCTTCCCCCCGGAGCTCACCGGGGTGGACGCGCTGATCATCGGACTCGTGGGGAAATGGTTTCCCACCGGGTCCCACAAGGTGGGCGCTACCTTCGGCTGTCTTGCGCCGCGCTTAGTCACGGGCCAGTTCGACCCCACGTTCCACAAGGCGGTCTGGCCTTCCACCGGCAACTACTGCCGCGGCGGGGCTTATGTGGCCAACCTCCTCGCGTGCGACTCCATAGCGATCCTCCCCGAGGGGATGTCGAAAGAACGCTTCGAGTGGCTCTCGAAGATCGCCGGAGAGGTGATCGCCACTCCGGGGACGGAGTCCAACGTATGGGAGATCTTCCAGAAATGCAAAGAGTTAGAGCGGACCCGCGAGAACGTGATGATCTTCAACCAGTTCGATGAGTTTGGAAACCACCTCTGGCACTACGCCGTGACGGGGCCCGCCATGGAGGAGGTCTTCGGCGAGGAGGCGCGGGATAATCAGCGTCTAGCCGGCATCTTCCTCACCTCCGGCTCCTCCGGCACCCTGGGTTGCGCCGATTACATTAAGGAAAAATTCCCCCACGCGGTGCTCGGAGTGGGGGAGGCGTGGCAGTGCCCCACCCTCCTCCTCAACGGCTTCGGCGAGCACCGGATCGAGGGGATCGGCGACAAGCACGTCCCCTGGATCCACAACGTCCGCAACACCGACCTGGTGATGGCCATCGACGATGAGTTCTCCATGAGCCTCATCCGCCTATTCAACGAGCCCGAAGGCCAAGATTACTTGGTCAAGCAAGGGGTTCCCCCGGCACTCGTAGAGAAGCTCGATTGGCTCGGGATCTCCTCGGTAGCAAACCTGGTGGGGGCGATCAAGCTCGCCAAGTACTACGAGCTCACCTCGCGCGACGTGGTCCTCACCGTCTTCACCGACTCCATGGAGCTTTATCAGTCGAGGCTCCGGGAGATGCGGGAAAAGCTCGGCCCATATTACCGGGAGCAAGCCGCCATCGACTACCACCGGTTCCTCATGGGGATCGACACCGACAAGGTTCAAGAGCTCACTTACTGGGACCGCCGCCGCATTCACAACCTCAAGTACTACACCTGGGTGGAGCAGATGGGGAAATCGGCGGAGGAACTCCTTGCGCAGTGGTACGACTGGCCCGACTACTGGGATAGGATCCACAAGCAGGTGGAGGAGATCGACCGCCTTATCGAGGAGTTCAACGAACGCACGGGGCTGTTGAAGGAACTTTAGGATGGGCCCAGAGGGACCGGCCCTAGAAGAGGGAGAGCTGGGCCGGTCCCCCTTTTTCTTCCCCCAGGGGGATCACGATCTCGCCGTATACCCCGTCGTAGCCGGGCCGGATCTCGAGCTCCCCCCGCCTGACCTTCAAGATCGCCTTCCCGATCGCCCCCGGGATCTCCCGTTCGATCTCCTCCTCGGGGAGGTCGAGGAGGATCGCGAACTCGCTCCCGAACCGCTCCACAAGCTTCCTGTATTCGGCCAACACCGATTTCGTCCCCTTCCCCACCTCCAGGGCCTGGGCGATGATCTCATCCAGGGGAACGAGGGATTTGTAGGGGATGGCGCCGTCGGGCACGAACCCCTCCGGTCTATCGGCCAAGGCTTCCACCCGATGGAGGACCCCCACGGTGAGGGGCCGGCCACATTTGGGACATCGGTTTCCCAACGCGAGGGATTCCCGCGGCGAAAGGACCACGCTGCAGTTCCTGTGCCCGTCGTAGTGATACTTTCCCTCCTCGGGGAAGAACTCCACGGTGAAGAGGAACCTCGTCCGGTCTTTGTCGCGGATAGCGGATACGAGCGCACTGTAATTCAGCTCCGGAAGCTCGAATACACACGCCTCGCGCCCGAGTTTCGCGGGGGAGTGGGCGTCGGAGAAGGAAACCAGCGCCACCCGGTCCAGGGCCGAGAGCCGCCAGTTCATGGGGGGATCGGAGGAGAGTCCGGTCTCGATGGCGAAGATCTTCCCCACGTCTTCTCCAAATGCCTCCTCGAGGGAATCAAACCCTGAATTGGAGCCGAAAATAGAGTACCAGGGGGTCCAGGCGTGGGCCGGGATCACCACGGCCCCCGGCGCGGCCCCGAGGATGGTCCGTAGGAGGGCACGCCCGGGGACCCCCAAGGTCGGCCTCCCGTCGGCGGCCAGGTTCCCCAACCGGAAGAGTTCGCGGTTGATCCTGGCGGCGTCCTCCAGGCTCGGCACCAACACCAGGAAGTGGACCCGCCGTTGGCGCCCGTCCTGGCTCCAGATGCAGGAGATCTCCCCGGTGACCATGAACTTGGCCCCGTTGAACTCATAGATCCCTTCCGCCACAGGCACCAACTTCTCCGAGAGTTCCCGGAACCACTGGGGGTGGGTGAAATCCCCGGTCCCCAGGAGGTCAATCCCCTTCCACTTCGCCCAGCGGGCCAGGTGTTCCAAGTCCATATCGCGGCTGGTGGCGCGGGAAAACCGGGAGTGGATATGCAGATCGGCTATAACCCTCACAAAAAATTATAGCTCAACGCATCGGTGAAAGTAGGGCCTTGCGGGAATGACCCCAGTGAGTTAATGAACCCCCAAGGGAGGTGGCCCGATGAGGTTTGGCTTAGTAGCAAGCGTGGCCCTGTGCGCGGCGGCATTTGGCCTTGCGGGAGAACTCCGCGTCGGGATCTCAGGGGAACCCTGGAACCTCGATCCGGCCCTATACACTGACATCGCCTCCGTTTGGCTCATCCAGAACATTTACGATCCGCTGATAGAACTTTCAGTGATGGGGGAGCCGTTGCCGGAATACTCCCTGGCGGAATCATGGGAGTTCAACGACGACGCCACCTCCATTACCCTCCATATCCGCCACGGGGTGAAGTTCCACGACGGGAGCAATCTTACCGCGGAAGATGTGGTCTACAACTTCCAGTGGATCCTCGACCCTGAGAACGCCTCCCCGGTACGGAAGGACCTCGGCCCGATAACGGCGGTAGAGGCGATGGGGCCTTACACCGTCAAGGTCACCTTCCGCTACCCCTTCCCCGAAGCGTTGCAGTATTGGTCCCGGGCCTTGATCGGGATCGTGCCCGCCGGCTCGAGGGGAGAGGGGGAGAGTCCACTGGTGCGCCAACCTGTGGGCACCGGCCCCTATCGCTTCGTGGAGTGGAAGAGGGGGTCCTATATCCTCCTTGAGCCATTCGGGGACTATTGGGCAGAAGGGATCCCCCCAGCGAATATAGAAAGGGTCAAGTTCATCTTCTTTGGCGATGAATCCTCGAAGGTGGCGGCGCTCCTTTCCGGAGCCGTGCACCTGGTGGATTGGATCTCTCCCCGGGATTTTCTCGCCCTAGAAAAGCATCCGGGGATAGAGGTAGCCCGGATTCCCGGGGTAATGCATCAGTACGTGGCCCTAAACCTCGCCGCGCATCCCTTCGGGATCACTGAGGAAGAGGTGGGGGACGAGCTCGCCATCGAGCGGGCCCTGATGGCGCGCAAGTTCATGATGTACGCCATCGACCGAGAGGAGATCCGCGATGAGGTCTTTTACGGGTTGGCCACTATCATGTACGGGCCTTGGTATCCGGATTCGGAGTGGTTCTCGCCCAAGCTCCGCGGCCGGACCCTCCATGACCCGGAAAGGGCCCGGGAATACCTGAACAGGTACTATGAGCTCGGCGGGGAGAAACCCCTTCGTTTCCGCATGATCGCCACCAACACCGGGTGGTTCGTGGACATCGCCACCATTATCCAGGAACAACTGCGGTCCTATGGGGTCGAGGCGGAAGTGATCCCTCTGGAGAAGAGAACCCTTTTCGCCACGTTGAAAACCTTGGACTGGGAGGCGGCGGTGGAGGACTTCGCCCACGGGATCCCCGCGGTGCTCCGCTGGTTGCGGTACGGGTACTACAAGGTCCCCAACCACAACCACTGGTACCACGCCGCCGAGGACCTTCCCCCTCAGTACTACCCCACCCACCCAGGCCACGAAGAGTTCTGTCGCCTGTGGGACGAGGCTTCCGCGGAGCCCGATCCACAGAAGCGCAAAGAGCTCGTGTGGAGGATGGAAGAGATGTTGGTAGAAAACGTAATCCGTATCGACCTCATGATGGTGGATAGCCTCCTTGCCTGGCGCAAGGAGGTACGCTTCGCCGAAGGTACCGTCCAACTCCTCGGTACACTCCACCTCAAGGCCGTGACCGGCCTCGGCACAGGATAAGGGGACGAGGAGGGTGAGGGCGTATCTGCTTAAGCGCTTCCTCTTCGGGCTCCTCACCCTCCTCGTCGCCAGCTTCCTTATCTTCTCCATCTTGCGGGTCGTCCCCGGCGGACCGGTGGATGCGCTTATCGAGGAGGGCTGGGACGACCCCGAGCTCCGGGCCCAGCTCAGGCATAAGCTGGGCCTGGATCTCCCTTTTCACCTCCAATACGCCCATTGGCTCGGGGGCTTGTTCCGAGGCGATCTCGGGGTTTCGCTGGTGCTTTATCAAGGGGAGTCAGTGGGAAGGGTGATCCTGGAGCGTTTCGGGGTCACGGCCCAGCTGGCGCTGCTTTCCCTGGCCATCGCGCTTTTGATCGCGTTTCCGGCGGGAATCGCCTCTGCCCTCTGGAAGGACAGGTTTTTGGATCACGTGTTTCGGCTCGTGGCCCTGAGCGGCGTGTCCACTCCCAACTTCTTCTTGGGAATTGCGCTGATAGTCATGATCGGGGTGGGGTTGCGACGGGAATGGGGAGCAGGGGGGTATGTGCCCTTCGGAGAAGATCCGTGGGGATGGTTCCTCAGGCTCCTCCTTCCCGCCATCGTCTTGGGGACAGATCATGCAGCCTCCATCTCGCGGATGCTACGGACCTCCATGCTGGACGCCCTGGGGAGGGAGTTCGTCCTCACCGCCAAGGCCATGGGCCTTCCCCGGCGGTGGGTGGTCATCGACGCACTGCGAAACGCCATGATCCCGGTAGTGACGGTGATCGGTAACTCCGCCGGGGCACTTTTGGACGGGGCGGTGATCACCGAGGTGATCTTCAGGCTCCCCGGGCTGGGAAGCTTCCTGGTTCAGGGCGTCTACGCCCGGGACCTCCCCGTGGTGCAAGGGGTGGTGGTGGTGGCCGTGGGCATCCGGGTGGCAGTGAACCTGTTGGTGGACCTCCTCTACGGGTTCATCGACCCCCGAATCCGCTACGGGTCCGGGCGCTGACCCCGGGCGGAAGGCTCGGGGCCACAGCCCGACTTTTCGGAACTTGGCGTTTCCTGTTACAATGCGCGCACATCCTTTCGAGGAGGTGGTTTCGTGAGTAGCCTTCGCGGTTTCTGGGTCGTGAGCCTTGGATTGCTCGTGTCCTTCGTTGCTTTCGGCGGCGAGCTCCGCATTGGGATCGCCACGGAGCCGTGGGACCTCGATCCCGCCACTTACACCGACACCGGTTCCAGCTATGTGGTGCGCAACGTCTACGATCCCCTGATCGGGCTCGGCCCCGACAACGAGCCCACCACGGAGTTCGCGGTGTGCCGTGGATGGGAGATGAGCGAGGACCTGATGAAGGTCACCCTCTACCTCCGCGAGGGGATCAAGTTCCACGACGGCACAGATCTCACCGCACAGGATGTCAAATACAACTTCGAGTGGATCCTCGACCCGGAAAACAAGTCCCCCATGCGTAAGGCCGTCGGCCCGGTGAAGGAGATAAGGATCATCGACGACTATACCCTGGAGGTCATCTTCGAGAAGCCCTTCCCCGACGCCATCAACTATTGGGCCCGGGCGTTCGCCGGGATCGTCCCCGAGGGGGCACACGGGCAGCGGGCTAAGGAGAAAGGGGTCGCCGGGATCTACGCCACCGCGCTCAGCCGCAATCCCATCGGATCCGGTCCCTTCAAGTTCGTGGAGTGGGTGAGCGGGTCCCATATCGTCCTCGAACCCTTCGAGGACTACTGGGCGGAGGGCGTTCCCGCACCGGGGATCGACCGCGTGGTGTTCGAGTTCATCGGCGACGACGCCGCAAAGATGGCCGCCCTGATCTCCGGATCCATTCACATCGTGGACAAGGTAGCGTATCGCGATTACGACTTCGTCTCCCGGATGCCGGGGATCCTCACCAAGAGAATCCCCGGAACCCAGCACCAATACGTGGCCCTTAACCTGGGCGCGCACCCGTTCGGGATAACGAAGGAGGAGGTCGGTGATCCCACGGCCATCGAGAGGGCCCTAATGGCGCGCAAGTTCATGATGTACGCCATCGACCGCGAGGAGATCAGGGACGAGCTGTTCTACGGCATGGCTACCATCCTCTACGGTCCGTGGTACCCCGACTCCGAATGGTTCCCCCCCTCCCTACGGGGCCGCACGCTCCACGATCCCGAGAAGGCGCGGGCATACCTCGAGCGGTACTACGAGCTCGGCGGCGAAAAGCCTCTCAGGTTCCGTATGATCGCCACTAACGCGCAGTGGTTCGTGGACGTCGCCACCCTCATCCAGGCCCAGGTCCGCGACTACGGTGTGGAGGCGGAGGTCATCCCTCTGGACAAGGCCGCCTTCTTCGACACGCTATACGAGACATTCGACTGGGAGGCCGGGGTGGAGGACTGGGGGCACAGCAACCCCTCCGTCCTTTACTGGCTGTGGGCCGGTTACTACCGCAACAACCACAACCATAACCATTGGCATCACGCTGCCCCGGACCTCCGGCCCGATTACCACCCCACCCATCCGGGCCACGACGAGTTCTGTCGCCTGTACGACACGGCCGTGACCGAACCGGACATCCAGAAGCGCAAAGAGCTCGTGTGGAAGATGATCGAAATGCTGGTGGAGAACGTGATCCGCATCGACCTCATGATCCTCGATAACATCCACGCTTGGCGCGAAGAGGTCGTGGGGTTCGGCGACGGCCTGAACTCGTACGGACACCTGAACCTCCGGTACATCCGGGAGTTCAAGGGCTGAGGATACCTTGGAACCGGCCTTGGGGGACGGCAATCCCGTCCCCCAGGGCCCTTCCTTCTCCTGGGCCTGGATGATCGCGTTCCTGTCGAAGAGGCTCTTGCTCGCGATCCCCACCCTGTTGGTGGCGAGTTTCCTCATCTTCTCGCTGGTGCACATCGCGCCGGGGGACCCCATCCAGGTGATGCTCGGAGACTTCCAGGATCCCGAGCTTATCGCCCGTCTGCGCCACGAAATGGGGCTGGATCTGCCCCTCTTCCAGCAATATTTACATTGGCTGGGCAACATCGTGCGGGGCGATCTGGGGATCTCCATAACGGTACAGAGGGGGGCTTCGGTAACGGACCTCATCTTGCAGCGGTTCGCGGTCACGGTGGAGCTCGCCCTCCTCTCCCTCACCATCGCGCTGCTCATCGCCATCCCCACGGGGATCGTTTCCGCCCTGCGCCAGAACAAGCTTTCCGACCACATATCCCGGATCATCGCCTTGTTGGGCGTTTCCATCCCCAACTTTTTCCTGGGCATCCTCCTCATCCTGTTCGTGGGGGTCTATCTCCGCAAGCCTTGGGGCGCGGGGGGATACGTTCCCTTATCGCGGGGACTCCTCAAGAACCTGGCCCATATGTTCCTGCCCGCGGTGGCCCTGGGCACAGCCTACGCGGCGATCATCATGCGCATGATGCGCTCGGCCATGCTGGACACCATGTCCCGGGATTTCGTGCGTACCGCGCGGGCGATGGGCATCGCCCCCGGGGATATCGTGCGGCGTGATATAGTGAAGAACGCTCTCATTCCCGTCGTGACTGTGATCGGGAATTCCATTGGCTATCTTTTGGGAGGGTCCATCGTCACCGAAACGGTCTTTCGCCTCCCGGGAGTGGGGAACCTGGTGATCATGGGGGTCTTCCGCCGGGACTTCCCCGTGATCCAAGCGGTGGTCCTCATCATCGTGGTGGTGAGGATCGTCATCAACCTCGTCGTCGACTTGACGTACGGGTTCCTGGATCCACGGATCAGGTACGGAGGAGAGCGGTAGATGGCGCGGGAGATCCAAAGCGGTGAGTACGAACTCGGGACGCACCGGACGCTGTTGCAAGAGTTCTGGCGGAACTTCCGCCGCAACAAGCTCTCCTTGGTGGGGGGGGTCATCGTCCTCTTCTACGCCTTCCTCGCCGTCTTCGCGCCGCTCCTTGCCCCCTATGATCCCATCGAGCAGTTCGATGCCCCCCGGGGGATGCGCAACCCCATGCCGCCCCTCTCCCGGGACGAGGACGGGCGGCTCTTCCTTTTGGGAACCGACAAATTCGGCCGGGACATCCTCTCCCGGGCGATCTACGGCACCCGGACCCTCCTCCAGGTGGCGGTGGGGTCCATCTCGATCGCCATGCTCATCGGCGTCACCATGGGGGCCGTCGCCGGTTACAGGGCCGGGACGTGGGTCGACGAGCTCCTCATGCGGGCGGTGGACATCATGCTCTCCTTTCCTTCGCTCGTCCTCGCCATCGCGTTAGTGGGGGCGTTCGGGATCGGGAAGATCCAGGTGGGCCCCTTCACGGTGAGCAACATCGTGAAGATCATGCTTGTGATCGCTGTCACCTACTCGCCGCGGTTCGCGCGGGTGATGCGGGCGGTGGTGCTCCAGGAGATGGCCAAGGACTACGTGGCCGCGGCCCGGATAAGCGGGGCCTCGGGCGCCCGGATCCTTCTGACGGAGATCCTTCCCAACACCATTCCCCCCATCATCGTCCAAGCGTCGCTGATGATGGCCACCACCGTGCTCACCACTTCATCGTTGAGCTTCCTGGGGTTGGGACTGCAGCCCCCACGGCCGAGCTTGGGGCTCATGCTCAACGAGGCCCGGGATTACCTGTTCTGGGGGGCGTGGTGGTACGCGGTGGTACCAGGCGGACTTATCACCCTCGCCATCCTGGGGTTCAACCTGTTGGGGGACGGGCTGCGGGACGCCTTGGACCCCCGCCAGGCTCGGAGGAGGAGATGAGCGGGTTGCTGCGCGTGGAGGGTCTCGTCACCCGCTTCTACACCGAAGAGGGGGTGGTGAAGGCCGTGGACGGGAACTCCTTCCATCTGGAGGAGAACGAGGCCCTGGGGGTGGTGGGGGAATCGGGTTCGGGGAAGACCGTCACCGCCCTCTCCATCATGCGGCTGATCGAGGCCCCGGGACGCATCGAGGCGGGGAGGATCCTCTTCCGAGGGGAGGATCTCCTCACGAAACCGGAGCGCGAGATGCGGCGGATCCGGGGAAGGGACCTGTCCATGGTGTTCCAGGACTCCCTCAGCTCCCTCAATCCCACCCTCACCGTGGGAGCCCAGATCGCCAGGGTGCTCAAGCACCACACGCGTCTCTCCTCCCGGGCGCGCCGGCGGCGGGCGGTGGAACTCCTGGCGGCGGTGGGGATCCCGGAACCGGAGAAGCGGGCCTCCCACTACCCTCACCAGCTCTCGGGGGGGATGCGGCAACGCGCCCTGATCGCCATGGCCATATCCTGCAACCCCAAACTCCTCATCCTGGACGAGCCCACCACCGCCCTGGACGTCACCATCGAGGCCCAGATCTTCGAACTCATCGGGAAGTTGAAAGGGGAGTTCGGGATGGGCGTGTTCCTCATCACCCACGACCTATCGGTGGTGGCGAGCTTCTGCCGGCGGGTGATCATCATGTATGCCGGGAAGATCGTGGAGGAGGCCCCGGTGGGAGACCTCTACGCGAACCCCCTGCACCCGTACACCCTGGGCCTCCTGCGGTCGATCCCCCCGCTCGATGGGGAGGCGGAGCGGCTGGAGTCCATTCCCGGGGAGGTGCCGGACCTGATCAATCTCCCGCCGGGATGTAATTTCAGCCCCCGCTGCCACCTGGCGGACGAACGCTGTTGGCAACGGGAGCCGGAGCTCCTCGAGGCCTCGCCGGGACACCGCGTGGCGTGTTGGAAGGCGGGGAAAGGGGGGAAGGGTGGTTGAGGCCCTGCTTCGGGTGCGGGAGCTAGTGAAGCACTTCCCCGCCGCGGGGGACTGGTTCGCCCAGATCTTCGACCGCCGAGTGGTGCGGGCCGTGGACGGGGTCAGCTTCGAGATCGAGAGGGGGACCACCCTGGGCTTGGTAGGGGAGTCGGGCTCGGGGAAGACCACCACGGGGAGGGTCATCGTCCGGTTGGTGGAACCCACCCGGGGAGAGGTGGTATTCGATGGGATCGATCTCCTCAAGCTGAAAGGGAAAGCCCTCAAGGCGATGCGCAAGAGGATCCAGATGATCTTCCAGGACCCCGCCTCCTCCCTGAACCCCAGAAAGACGGTGGGACAGATCGTGGCCGAACCCCTGCGGGTCCACGGGATGGTCAAGGGGCGGGATCTGGAAAGGAAGCTCGTGCGCACCTTGGAGCTCGCGGGGCTCTCGGGGCGTTTCCTCAACCGTTATCCCCACGAGCTCTCGGGGGGGCAGCGTCAGCGGGTGGGGATCGCCAGGGCGCTGGCGGTGAGGCCGGAGTTCATCGTGTGCGACGAGCCGGTGACGGCCCTTGATGTTTCCATCCAGGCCCAGATCCTCAACCTCCTCATGGACCTCCAAGAGGAGCTCTCCCTCACCTACCTCTTCATTGCCCACGACCTCTCGGTGGTAAAGCATGTCTCGGACCGGGTGGCGGTGATGTACCTGGGGAAGATCGTGGAGATCGGGGATGTAAACACGATCTTCGGCTCGCCGAAGCATCCGTACACCCAAGCGTTGCTCGCGGCGGTGCCCAGACCGGATCCCAAGGCGCCGCCGCGGAAGGTCCTCCGCGGGGAGGTGCCAAGCCCAATAGACCCGCCCCCCGGGTGTCGCTTCCATCCCCGGTGCGAGAACTTCCTCGGGGACATCTGCAAGGAAGAGGAACCAAGACTTTTGCGTGTGGAAGGCGGCGTCATGGTCGCCTGCCATTTGTATGGCCGCGGCAGTAGCTCTCAGAGGGCGCCCGAGGAAAAAGCACAAGGGAAACCCAACCCCCCCGAAGCTCCGCCGTTCCTCTAGGTTCTCATTGGGCCAACACCCCGCGGCCCTCAAAAGAAGAAAGCTGATTTTCTCGGGGGAAAACTCTATGTTGGGTGGGCTACGTCCCTGAGGGAAGGCGGGACTTCGAGCCCGTGTGCGTACATAAGCTCCGGGTTGGAAAGGACCTCCCGCACTGGCCCGTCCGCCACCACCTTTCCCGCATCCATGAGCACGGCCCGCTCACACAGCTCGATCACGAACTCAAGATCGTGGGTGGCCACGATCACGGTGGCCTCGAGTTCCCGGATGATCCCCAAAATCTCCCGCCGTCCCCGTGGATCCAAGTTGCTTGTGGGCTCATCCAACGCCAGGATCTCCGGGTGCATGGAGAGGACGGCCGCCAGCGCGATCTTCTTCTTCTCCCCGGTGCTCAAACGATGGGGCTCCCGATCCGCGAAACCCTCCATTCCCACCAAACGTAGGGCCTCCGCTACCCGGGCACGCACCTCCCGTTCGGGGAGCCCCAAGTTGATGGGGCCGAAGGCCACGTCGTCGAACACCCTGGCCATGAAGAGCTGGGAGTCGGGGTCCTGGAAAAGCAGTCCCACCCGCCGGCGTATCTGAGGGAGCGTCCCCTTTCCCAGTGGGACCCCAAGTATCTCTATCTCCCCTTCCCCCCGGATGAGGCCATTGAGATGAAGGAGGAGTGTGGTCTTCCCCGCACCATTGGGGCCGATGAGCGCTACCCGTTCGCCCTCGCTCACCGAAAGATCGACCCCCCGCAGGGCCTCGGTCCCGTCGGGATAGATGTATCGTAGGCCGCGGATTGCGATCGCGGTCTTCATGGCACCAAAACTGCGTTCAAAACCAATACTCCAATCCCGATGGCGGAAAAGCCGAGATCCCAGGGCTTAAATGCCCCGCGGGAAAGACGGGAAAACTCCCCGGTGAATCCCCGGGCCAGCATGGCCCGATACACCCGCTCCCCGTGATCCAAGCCCCCCAAAAACACGGTGCCCACAACGCATCCCAGCGAGTACAAAAGCCTCCTCCTTCCCCAAAGCCCCCGCCAACCGAAGGCGCGCGCTTCCATCCCCATACGAAGCATGCCGAGGCGGTGGCGGAAGGTGGGGAGATAGCGCAAGAGGAAAAGGAGGGGGGCGGTAATCCCCCGGGAAAGGCCGAGGCCCGCGAGGCCCCGGATTACCTCGTGGGCGCTCATCCCGTAAAGCAGCGCGGTCACCGCCCCGACAACGAGGAAGGGCTTCACCAATACCCGCAACGCCAGTGCGGTGAACGGGAGGCGGAGGCCCCCGGTGGGATACGCGAGGAGTACCGAGAGGGAAACGATACTCACAAATGGCAACAATGCCCCCATGCGCTTGAGGTATACCGCCGCCGGAATCCGCGCTGCTTCCAAAAGCAAAAGCAACACGAACCCGTTCACCAGGAACCGGAGAGGAGAGGAAGTGGGCGTAAGGGCGACGGACACAGCGAAAACCACGGCATAGCCAATTCGAACCCGGGGGTCGAGCAGGCTCAGTGGGGATCGGGAGTTTGCGTCCGCATTGTGGGAGGTGACATATCTCACCGCCTGCCCGCCCCTTTGACGAAGCGCCTGAGCCCCGCTCCTAAAAGGACCGCGAGGACGAATACCACCAGAGTCCCCAGGAGGCCCGCCAGTCCCGTGGCCCAGACTGGACTTTTTACGCCGGAAAGGGCGTAATCCGGAAACGGAGCGTAGGTGAAGGCACCGGTTTCACCCCTGGCGAGGAACCCATGAATCTCCGCCACACGCTCCAGCCCATCGGGAAGGGGCGAGGCGAAGGGAGAAAGGAACAAAGCGAGCAAAACCGCTACCGCTATCCCCCCGAGGAGAAAGGCCGCGTTCCGGGAGAGGTTCACCCCCGCACCTCCACCACTCGAACCACCTCGGGGCGAACCCGGGCCACCAGGGCCAAGGCCCCCGCGGTAATGGCTCCTTCCCCGAGCCCTATCAGCGCGTGGATCCCCACCATCGCTGGGAGCACAACCCCCAGGGGCACCGTGCCGGAAAAACCGAGCTCCAGAGCACAAGCGGCCGCGGCAAGTACCACCGAGGCCCATCCGGCAATGAAGGCGGGAAGCCAAGGGGATCTGTCGGGGAACAAACGCCAAAGGGCTCGAAAGAGGAGGTATCCCCCCACCGCACCGATCACTCCCATGTTGAAGATGTTAGCTCCCAGCGCAGTAACGCCGCCATCGGCGAAGAGCAGGGCTTGTACAATGAGGATGAGGCCCATGGTGAGGAGGCCCCGGGCAGGCCCGAGGAGGAGGGCGGCAAACACCCCTCCCAGGAAGTGTCCCGAGGTACCTCCCGCGATGGGGAAGTTGAGCATCTGGGCGGCGAAGATGAAGGCCGCGACGACACCCATTGTGGGGATGTTCCCTTCCTCGGCGTCCTTTGCTGCGGCCTTGGCGGCGAGGCCGATGGCTCCGGCGGAGACGACCGCGAGCGTTCCCCAAGTCTTCACATCCAGAAAACCGTCCGGGATGTGCACCTTGCCTCCTTGGTAACACAAATATAAAGAAGGTGCTACCAAGGCGCAAGGGTTACGGCAGCCGCTTCCCGGTGGAAGTAGCGGCGAGTTGGCCGTGTTTTACGCCTTTGAGGGACCGGAGGTTTTCCGCCAACCGCTGGAGCTCCGTGCCCGGCCCCCGGACGGCGAGGATCTCTAGGCAGTTTGCCTCGTCGAGGTGCACGTGGAGGGTGGCGATCACGAGGTGGTGATGGTGGTGCTGGAGCTCCACTAATTCATCGGAGAGCTCGCGCTTGCGGTGGTCGTAGAGGAGGATAATGACCCCCACCACTTCCTCCCCTTCCCGCCACTCCTTTTGCACCAGCCGCTCCCGCACCAAATCCCGGAGGGCCTCGGAGCGGTTAGCGTAGCCGAGCTCCCGGATGAGGGCATCGAAGCGGGCAAGGAGCTCCTCCTCCATCGAGACACCGAACCGCACGAGCCTAGACATCAAAAACATTTTACTCGATCAGCGGGCCTCCGACGCATGGTAATATTTTCAACGGCACATCGAACCCTTGACAGTCGAGCCACGATGTCATAAATGTAATTGCGCCGCGCAGAAAGCGCGGCGCTTTTCTTTGGACCTCCACCCCTTGGCAGAAGTGCGGGGCTTGGGTAGGATTAAACGGTCCGGTCGGAGCGTAGCGCAGCCTGGTAGCGCGCTGGCATGGGGGGCCAGAGGTCACCGGTTCAAATCCGGTCGCTCCGACCAATTTTTAAAGGGGGATCCTCCCCCTTAGGGCCTTGGCCAACGTCACCTCGTCGGCTACCTCTAGGTCCCTGCCCACCGGTATACCCTGGGCGATCTGGGAAACCTTGACCCCCAAGGGCTTCAGTCTCTCTAGGATGTGCATGGCGGTGAGCTCCCCCTCGAGCCTTGGCTCCAGGGCGAGGATCACCTCTTCCACCTTTTCCATGCGCGCCCGCTTCACCAACGCCTCAATGGAAAGGTCTCGAGGGCCCACCCCCTCAGCCGGGGAGATCAAGCCGCCGAGCACGTGATAAAGCCCCCGGTACTCCCCGGTACGTTCGAGCTTCATGATCTCCCAGGGATGTGCCACCACACATATTGTCTTTTGGTCCCGCTTGGGATCGCGGCAAATGGGACAAAGCCCCCCCTCAGAGAGGTTTCCACACCGGGGACACCGCTTCACCCGCTCGGGCAAGGATCGAATCACCTCCGCAAGTGCTCGCGCCTCTTCCGGGTGGTTGAGGAGGAAGAAAACTATCCTTTCCGCCGAGCGTCGGCCGATCCCGGGAAGCCGCGTCAAGGTCTGCAGCAGCTCCTCTAGCGGCGGGATCATAGGGGCAAGCCGGGGAAGCCGCCGGTTAGCTCCCCCATCGTCCGCTGGAAGAGTTCTTTGGCCTTGCGTTGGGCTTCCTGGACCGCCGATACCACCAAGTCTTCCAGCATCTCCACGTCCTCCGGATCCACCACTTCCCGGGAGATCTTGAGCCCTTTTAGCTCACCGTGCCCGTTCACCACCGCCACCACCGCTCCACCACCTGCCCTCGCCTCCACCTCCGCCTGGGAAAGCTCCTCCTGGCGTTTGGCAATCTCTTCTTGAAGCTTCTGGGCTTCCCGCATTAGCTTCCGGATATCGCCGAATCCCTTCATCCTTCCTCCCTTACCACCCGGCCCTCGAGGTACCGGACGAGCAGCTCCGCCCCTTCCTCCAAGCTCAGCCTACGGTCCTCTTCCCCTTCGTATTCTATCCGCACCGAGAGTAAAGGCTGGAAGAAGCGGTGTGCCAAACCTTCCACGTACCTTTTGACCTCAACGTCTTTCAGCATCTCATAGTGAAACTTGAACCCCTTGGGGAACCTAATCGTCAATATTCCATCTTGAAATTCTGCCTCCGCGGGCAGGAGAAACGCCGCCACTGAGACTCGCTCTCCTAGGGCGGCGGCGATCAACTTGTCCCAGGGCGACTCGAGCTCGTCCGGAGAAGGTAGGTCAGTTTTCCGCGTCCCCGGCTCAATATCTTCCTTTAGCTCTTCCCCAAAAAGCCCCTTCACTTCTGGACTTTCTCGGGGGCTCTCCTTTGGAGAAGAGGAACCGGTACCGCCTTCTTCCTTCGGTGGGCTCGCCCCTTGAGGCCGGTTCGAATCTTTCCCAGCGCCCGGCGTTTCTCCCAACGCTTCGATGGTCGCCGGAGCAGGTATGTCAGCGGTGGCCTGGGGCGCCGCCGTGGCCGCGGGGCTAGGGCGTTGTGGGACACCGCAGTGGGCGAGTACCTCTAGCTCCAGGTGGAGCCGAGGGGAAATCGCTTTGAGAACCTCGGCTCGCCACGAGAAGAGCTTCCGAGCGAGGTCCAGGAGATCCCCCTCTCCTTCCAGAATCCGGTCCCGGGCCCGTAAGGCCGCCTCCTCCAAGAAGAGCCCCAGATCCCGGCCCCGGGCGAGGTTCCTCCTCATTACCTCCAAAGCACCCTCGGCATCCCCGCCCTTCAACGCATTTAAAAATACGTCGAGCTCGGCACGAGGGGGTATCCCTAAGAGATCCACCACCGTCTTCTCCCGAATGGGACCACCTTGGGAGAGCTGCTCCAGTAGCACCTCGGCATCCCGCAAAGAGCCTTCCGCCCGGCGAGCGATGAGGGCCGCCGCCCCTTCCTCAAGCTCGATTCCCTCCGCCGCCGCGATCGCACGGACCTTTTCAGCGATGAGCTCCTCCGGGATGGGATGGAACTCGAACACCTGGCAGCGGGAGAGGATGGTCGGGGGAACTTTGTGGGGCTCTGTGGTGGCGAAGATGAAGATCACATGGGACGGAGGTTCCTCCAACGTCTTCAGGAGGGCATTAAACGCCTCGTTAGTGAGCATGTGGACCTCGTCGATGATGTAGACCTTGTAGCGTGCCCCGGCAGGGACATAGTTAACTTCCTCGCGGAGCCGGCGTATCTGGTCTATGCCCCGGTTGGAAGCCCCATCGATCTCCACCATGTCCAGGGATTTCCCGGAGAGAATGCGGCGGCAGTTCTCGCACTCGTTGCAGGGCTCGCCGTCCTGAGGTGCAAGGCAGTTCGCGGCCCGGGCGAGGATCCGGGCCACAGTGGTCTTGCCTACCCCCCGCTGGCCCGCGAAGAGGTAGGCATGGGACAAACGTCCCTGGGCCACTGCCCGACGCAGTGTCTCCACCACCAACGTCTGTCCCACCACTTCGGAGAACCGCTGTGGCCGCCACCGCCGGTAGAGGGCAAGCTCTCCCTTTCTCATGGACCTTATTTTTTAAGCCATCCCCGCTTTGGACGCCACAGCCTCTGGGGTTAAAGTTGGCGCGCTTGCTAGTTTGCAATATGCCCGCTAAAAACATCGTGAAAAGGAGGTTCGCTATGGGTACGCTGAAGGAAATCGTCTTGCAGACCGAAAGAAAAGAACAAGCGGTGGACATTACCGATCGAGTGCAGGCAGCCATCCGAGAGGCGGGGGTAAAGGAGGGGTTCGTGTTCATCTACGTTCCCCATGCCACGGCCGCGGTGAGCATCCACCGGTACGCCGAAAACCCCGACGCCATCCTGCTCGAGGAGACCCTCAAGGCCATCAAACCTGGCCCTGAGGGGGAACCGCTTTCCAAGGCAGCTTTCGTGGCTCCCACTGAGGTGGGGATCGTGAAGGACGGCCGGATGATCCTGGGGGACGATCAGCGGATATACTTCTACGAATTCGAGGGCCCCAAAAACAGGACGGTCTATATCTACGTGGGGTCCTAAGGGAGGTGGAGATGGCCCTATCGTTAGGCGATATCACCCGGGGGATGACGATCCTCTACAAAGGGGAACTCTACGAGGTCCTGGAGTTTGAACACGTTAAGCGAGCCCGGGGTTCAGCCTTTGTGCGCGCAAAGCTTAAGGAACTGAAGACCGGCCGCGTGTTCACCGAAACCCTTCGCGAGTCAGACACCATCGAACACGCGTTCCTCGAGACTCGTCCCCTTCAGTACCTGTACCAATCCGGTGAAACGTACGTGTTCATGGACAAGGAAAATTACGAACAGTACGAACTCCCCGCCGCGATGGTGGAAGATATCAAAGGGTACCTCCTCGAGGGGATGGACGTAAACGGGCTCTTCTATCAAGGGAGGATCGTGAAGATAAAGCCCCCCACTTTTGTGATCCTCACAGTGGTGGACACGCCGCCCGGGGTCAAGGGCGATACCGCCACCGGGGGGGAGAAGCCAGCCACCTTGGAGACAGGTTTAGTGGTAAAGGTTCCCTTGTTCGTAAAAGCGGGCGATAAAATCAAAGTAGATACCCGCACCGGGGCTTATGTGGAGCGGGTGAGTTGAAAAGGAGGCGGGGATGGCCGAGCAAGCTTTGGAAGTGGGGACCCCGTACGGGAAGGTGACCATCCACCACGAGGTCATTGCCCACATCGCCGCCCGGGCCTTGGAGAAGGTGGAAGGGGCCAGACCCCTCAAGGGTTCGGCAGGCCTCATGGGGTTCTTTGGGGCGGAAGAGGGTCCGCGGGTAGTTATGGCCGAGGGCGCGGTGGACGTGGAAATAGGGATCGCAGTAGACTACGGTTATCCCGTCCACGAGGTGGCCCAAGGGGTACAACAGGCAGTGCGGGACGACCTTGTTCGTCTGGGAGGGGTCCAGGTGCGCCGGGTGGACGTCTACGTGCGAAAGGTCCTTCCGCCCGCGGAGACTTTCGTGTTGGAGGAAGAAAAAGGAGGCGAAAATGCAGGAGAACCGTGAGGAAATGATTCCCAGGGGAGAAGTTGAGGAAGGGAAAATCAGCATATCCAAAGAGGTTATCACTTCCATCGCGGGCCTCGCCGCCTCGGAGGTCGAGGGACTGGCTCCCCCCAAGGGGGGAGAGTTCCCCAAGGGCGAAGGGGTAAAGCGTTTCGTGGAGACCGAGGTGGGAGAGGGCGAGGTCAAGGTGAACGTAAAGGTGGCCGTGAAGTACGGGTACCCTGTGAAGGATGTGGCCCAAAAGCTCCAGGAGAAGGTGAAGACCGAGGTGGAGCGGATGACCGGCCTCCGGGTGAGCTCGGTGAACGTGGAGGTGACCCGGCTCATCTTCCCCGAGGAGGAAGAGAAGCCCACGGAGGAGGCATGAGATGACGCAGCTGGCCGCTATATCCGCTGGCATCCTGTATCTGGTAGGGATTTTTCTCCTCTGGTGCGGGGCTACTGGTGTGACCCCGCCTGGGCTTTCGGTGACGGGCGTCTGGAGGATCCTCTTCGGGGTCTTCGGTCTCTTTCTCTTGGGGGTTGGAGCTTGGTTCTGGAAGGAGGTCTTTGGGTTCCTGTTTGGCCAGCGGCCCATAAGGCGCACCTCCGAGCGGGGAGAGCTCCGGATATTTCCCCGGGCCATCGTGGACCTCATTTCAGGGCTCCTGCAACGCGAGTTTGGGCTCAAGCGCCCTAAGGTCGAACTCACCGACGAAAGCGAGGCGCTGAAGGTGCACATAGGCCTTCACCTTCATCCCGAACAGGACCTTCCGGGGTTGACCGACCGCATCAGGGAAACGGTCTCCCGGGAGGTGGAGCGCCGGATCGGGATCCCCGTGGCAGCGGTGGACATCACCGTACATGGGATCGCTCCGAAGAAGGCTGAGAAGGTCCCTGAGGAAGACAGGGAAGAGGACACGTCTTCGGGCCAAGGAGAAGAGCTAACCCCGTGAGATGCGCCGGCACGAGGCCCGGGAGGTAGTACTGCGGCTCCTCTATCGCCTCGAGTTCAAAAGGGTTCCCTTGGAGGAGCTCTTGGCGGAGGAGGATTTGGACGACCAAGGTGACTTCATTCGGGAACGCCTCGCTGGGATCTTGGAGCACCGAGCGGAGATCGACGGGATCATCGATCGCCGGGCCGAGGGGTGGGGGATCGATCGCTTGGCCACGGTGGACCGGAACATCCTGCGTCTAGGGATCTATGAGCTCCTCTACACCGATGTGCCCCCTGAAGTGGTCATCGACGAGGCGGTGGAGCTTGCGAAGGAATACGGGACCGAAAACGCTCCGAACTTCATCAACGCCATCCTGGACCGAGTGTGGAAGGAAAGCGATGGAGGTGCCAGTTGAAGTTTGATGTGCTTCTGATCGGCCATCTGGACAAGGGGCGGATCGTGCGCGGAGAAGAAGTATCCGATTTCGTGGGAGGGGCGGTTTATTTCGGTGGTATAGCTCTGGCACGGTTGGGGCTTAGGGTAGGGGTGGTGACGCGTCTCGCCCGGGACGATGCGTGGATGTTGGACGAATTTCGCCGTGAGGGGATAGAGGTTTTTCCAATTTACACTTCGGAGTCCACCGGAATTGAGAACGTGCATCCCGATCCGAACTCGGACCAGAGGCGCTGTTATTTTTTGGGCTTCGCCGGTACCTTTCGCCCTGAAGATCTTCCCGAAGTGGAAGCGAAGCTCTATTACGTGGGCACGGTTACCACTGGGGAGGTGGATCTCGAGTTCCTGGAAGCGGTGGCGCGCCGAGGTCCGGTGGCCTTGGATCCCCAGGGATGTCTTCGTCGGCGTGTGGGGCGGGAGCTTATAACCGGGGAGTGGCCAGAAGCAGAGGACGCGCTGAAATTGGTGCGTTACCTCAAAGTGGACGACAGGGAAGCGGCGGTCCTGACGGGAGAAAAGGACATTCGCCGTGCAGCGGAAGCCCTTTCCGCTAGGGGGCCGAAGGAGGTTGTGCTCACCCATCAAGGGGGGGTGTTGGTGTTTGCGGAGGGGGGATTCTACGCGGCCCCGTTTCGACCCACGAGCCTTGCGGGCCGCACTGGGCGGGGCGACACCTGTTTCGCCAGCTACCTTGGCCGGAGGCTCCTGGGCGACTCCCCCGCGGCGGCGGCCCGGTTCGCCGCCGCCCTCACCACCATCAAGCTCGAGCGCCCCGGCCCGTTTAAGGGTACTTTGGAGGAAGTCTACGAGCTGGTGCGTAAGCTCTAAGACGCAGCCTCGATCTCGATCAATCGTGCTTCGCTCGCGAGCCCCAAAGCATCTGCAACTACGATTTTGAGCACCAACCGCTGCGGCTTGTCTACCCTGAGGCCGAAGGTGAAACTTCCCTCTTCCTTTCCCCGGTAACCTTGGATCAGAAACTCCGCAGATAAAGTGCGTGGGCTGAGGGGTGCATATCCCGTTTTCGATGGACGAGTTTTCAGGCCTACCGAAAACGAAGAGACAAAAATCGAAGAGAGATCTCCTTCTACGAGATCTATTAGTGCCCGGGAGGCATCCCCGTTGGGATCGACGTAGGAGACCGCGATGTACTGTGCGCGGCCCATCCGCTTGCTGTAATGAACCTCCATTATCCGCGGACGCAGTGCGAGGAGCTCCTCCACGTCCCAGAGGATAAGGCGGCCGCGGGTGGAGGCGGTGGCAAGTCGTTTGCCGTCGGGGCTGAAAGAAAGGGTCCACAGAGAGGTCTTATGGCCTAGCAGCCGTCCGATGAAGGCTTTCTCCCCCTCACTCCAGAGAACCACTTCCGCCTCGGAGGTGGCCAGGGCGATCAGTTCCCCTCCGGGACGAACCCTTGCCTTACGTACCCGTTCGGCCCCTGGGTAAATCACGCGTGCCGGGGACCCGCTCATGAGGTCCCAGATAACGGCCCGCCCGTCCGATCCAGCGGAAACAAGCCTTTCTTCCGAGAGAAATTCAAGCCCCCATACTGCCGCGTCGTGGCCGTGTAGTTCCTCTGCCGGTTCGCCTCCAGGGACCCTAAAGAGGGTAATTACTCCACTCTTTCCAGCTGCAGCGAACGTCCCTCCATCAGGCGAAAACGCAAGGGCGTAAAACCCTTCTCCCGGGATGGTTTCGGTAAAGCCCTCGCTTAGGTCCGGGAGAGAAAGCAAAGCTATACCCCCATCTCCTGAGGCTACGGCTAAGTAACGGCCGCGGGGGTCCACTGCCATGTCCCATATCCGTCCGGTATACCGGTTTGCTTTTCCTGTGATTGCGCAAGAGTTAAGGTCCAAAACAAAAACCTTACCCCCGCCACACCCGACGGCCAGGTGCGTCGCGTCCAGGAACGCCAGGGAATAAACACGGTCCCCTTCGGGCAGGGAGATCGAGGCTATAAGATGGAGGTCTTCGGTGGAACGGATTTCTATTTCCTCCCTGAGTGCCAGTGCAATGCGGTTTCCCTGGGGCGAGAAGGCGACATCCACCACCCATCCGGGCTCGATGGCAGCCACTGCCCCGGGAGGGAGGACGAGGCCATTCCCCAAGCCCAAGAGTCCCCAAACGATCACTAAGGACAGCGCTATCCACCGACACATCCTTTAACCACCTCCATCGTCAAGGTCGCCCCTGCGTACAAGCCATGCCACCACCAGACAAGCGAGAAGTCAAACCGCTTACCCTCGCTGGACGCCGGTGAAGGTGAACCCCTCGATCATCATTGCGGGAACGATGGAGAAAAACGCCCCGCCCCGGGCGAACACCTCTCTCTCCCTCGAGATAGCGACCACATTGGAGAAGGCCTTCAGCATCGACTCGGTCCAACGCAGGTTCGCCAGGGCCTGGGTAATCTCTC
Organism: Acetothermia bacterium UBA3571; assembly: GCA_002375995.1. GTDB lineage: Bacteria > Bipolaricaulota > Bipolaricaulia > Bipolaricaulales > Bipolaricaulaceae > UBA3571. Next base: position 88,906 of record DFNI01000013.1, read on the forward strand.
CGTTCTCCACCAGGAACGTGCCATAGCGGGTCATGCCGGTCATCAGGGCCCGTTTGGTGTCCAGGTACCCGTTCACGTAGTGGAAGTTGGAGACGAGGATCCCCCGCTTGCAAGAAGCGATCATTTCCTCCAGGGAAGAATCCCCGGGAGCCATACACAGGTTCCAGGGGATTGCGCCCCACGGGGAACCAGGGGGACCGGCGTGGCCGGTGGGCTCCGCTCCCGCCTTTTTGGCGCCCGCGCGATCGAACACCACCCCCTTGTTCACCCCCCGCTCGATGAGAACCACTTTACGCTTAGGCGTCCCCTCGAGGTCGAACGGAAGCCCCTGTGCCTCTGGCTCCCAGGCTGAGTCATAGATGGTGATGTTCTCCCCCATGGACCGCTCCCCCAGGGCCCCCGAAAGGAAGCTTTGTCCGGAGAGGTACGACTCGGAGCCGAAGGCGGTGAAGGAGAGCCACATCATCACCTCCGCCAGGCACGCCGGCTCCAGGATCACCGTGTACTCCCCGGGGGGAAGCTCGATCTTTCCGCGGTCGAGCTCGCAACGGGCGATGGCCTTCGCCGCCAGGGAATCGAAGTCGATGTGCTCCACGTCGTGGGAGAACGCGTCGGCCCGGGCTATCCCCTCTTCTGACATGACCACTAGGCCAATTTCCGCCCCGGTCACCGGCTGGTAAGCCTCAAGCCCTTCGGTATTGGCCAGGGCCACCTCCCATTCCGAGACGGAAAAGCTCCCCGCGACCTCGAACCCCTTTTCCGCTGCTTTTGCAAAAATCTTCTTCAGGACCTCGGCTCGCCTATCCGGGCCGAAGCGCGCGGTGGTCTCGCAGTAGGTCTCGGTGGGGGTGTACTCCTGAGGTCCCAGGAGCCCGGGGAAGTGAGGGTTCTCGGGCTGGCGCCGGGCGATCTCCCGGGCCTTTCGCTCGGCGGCGGCGATGGCTTCTTCCGCGAGCTGATTTGTCCGCGCCACGCCCACCCGCGTCCCCTCCACTACCTTGACATAGACGGTAAAGTCCTCCTGGGCCACGTTCTGGTGGATCTGGGACTTGGTATAGCGGGTGAGCTCGGACCTTCCGCCCATAAACAAGATCTCGGTCGGGCCCTCTGCCCGTCCCAGTGCTCGCTTTAGTACCTTCAGGATTTCCTCGCGTCCGATCATTTTCCACTCCCTATCCGTACCTTCCTGAACCTGGCCGGGGCAGTTCCATGGGCCACGTGCATTGCCTGTGAGGGCTCGCCCTTGCCACAGTTCGGCAGGCCCCAAATCTTCCATTCTGACTTCCCGCAGATGGCATCACAGCTCCTCCAGAACTCCGGGGTGATCCCGGTGTAGACCGGGTTCTTGAGGAGCCGGACCTTTTTCCCGTCCATTATCTCCCAGGCGATCTCGCAGCCGAACTGGAAGTTCAAACGGAGGTCGTCGATGGACCAGGATTTGTTGGTCTGCATGAGGATCCCGTGCTTCGTGTCGGCGATGAGCTCCTCCAAGGTGGGACCGTCGGGGGCCGGCTCCAGGTTGATGTTCACCATGCGGATCAAGGGGATGTGGTGCCATGATTCGGCCCGCATGCAGCCGTTAGAGCGGCGGCCGATCACCGGCGCCGTCTCCCGGGAGGTAAGGTAGCCCACCAGAATCCCCTCCCGCACCAAATAAGTTTTCTGGGCCGGGACCCCTTCGTCGTCGTAGCCGAAGGAGCCGATGGAGCCGGGGATGGTGGCGTCGGCCACCAAGTTAACGATTTCGGAGCCGTACCGGTACTTCCCCAGCTTGTCCAAGGTAAGAAAGCTTCCTCCGGCGTAGGAGATCTCGGTGCCCAGGACCCGGTCGAGCTCGGTGGGATGGCCGCAGGACTCGTGCACCTGAAGGGCGAGCTGATCCCCCGCCAGGATCAGGTCGAATTCCCCGACGGGGCAGGGGGCCGCGGAAAGCAGGGCAATCGCCTCTTCGCGGATCCTGTCCGCGTTTTTCACCAACCCCAGGGAGCGGATGAACTCGTACCCCCTCGCGGCGTAGTTCCCGCCGAAGGAGGTGGGGAAGGAGCGGCGTTGCACCTCCCGGCCCTCCACGGCGGTGGCCTCGATCCCGGCGCCTGATTCCACGATCTCCTGTTCGATCTCAGCTCCCTCGGTGCTTAAGAAGAGCTTCCTCGTATGAAAAAGCTGCATGGCCCCTTCCGCTTTGACGATGCGCTTGTCCTTCCTCAAGATCCGCACCGCGGAGAAAAGGAGCTCTAGCTTCTCGTCCAGGGAAACATCAAAGGGATCTTCCTCCCACGGGCTTTTGTAAGTCCCCCGCTGGGGCGGGGTATCGTCGAGCTTCACCGGTTTTTTCTGGGTGAGGTAGCTCGCCTTGGCGATGGCCAGAGCCCGCCGGGCCGTCTCCCGTACCGCCTCCGGCTTGAGCACCCCCGAGGCCGCGAACCCCCAAGATCCCCGATATAGCACCCGGATTCCGTAACCTTTCGTTTCCTCATGGGATAACCCCGCTACCTCCTCGTTACGGACGGTGATGGATTCCGTCTCCCGCTCGAGATACCGGGCGTCGGCGTAGACCACCCCCTCGGTTCTCTTCAGGTCATCCAGCGCTTCCAACAGCCACGCCTTGACTTCCATCTCCCTCCTTTCTCTGGGATTAAACAAATTCCCTGCCCTCACGACAACTCCGCAGCACTATCACCCCTAGCGCGGCGAAGGCGTACCACAGCCCGAAGTACCTCCCCACGGGAAGTTGGGCCCCTGGTAGCTCCGCGAGCCACTCCACCGCCCCGAGGTACGGCGCGATCAGGTACTTTCCGGCTATCTCTCCCAGCAACGGGGCGATCCCCAGGGGCGAGAGGGCCAACAACAAAAGCCCCGCCCAGATGATGAGCCCCGTCCAGGGGATGAGGAGGAGGTTAGCAACGATCCCGTAGGGGGAGATATACCCGAAGGCGCTCCCCACAAACCCCGCCGTAGCCCCTTGGGCACAGAGGGAAACCCAGAGGAGATCCGCCGCAGATCGAAGGAAACGTGGTAGCTTCGCCCGCCACGGGGAACCGCGCCAAAGGGGCCAGCCCAAAATGATCCCCGCCGTGGCGGAAAACGAGAGCTGGAACCCCAGGTCCAGGGCACTCCAGGGCCAGAGCGAGAGGACCACGATCGCCGCGGCAGAGAGCCCCTGCAGGGGATCGTGCCAGTCCCGCAACAAAAGTCCCCGCTCCCAAAGCACCCAGAAGAGCCCCAGGAACCCGAACATGATCCCCGCCCGCACCAGCGATATCCGCCCTCCGACAAGGCCCACATATAGGCCTACTACGGAGAACAAGAGAAGGTACCGATGCCCGGGACGGATCCGGAAAAGTCCGAGTAACCGCCACAGCCCGTAAGCGATGATTCCCAGATGTAATCCCGAGAGGGCGAGGAGATGTGCCACCCCAGCCCGCCGGAACTCTTCCTTCAGGTCCCGATCCAAGCCACCCCGGGCCCCGAGGAGGAGGGCCTCCACTAGGGGTCGTGCCTCCCCGGGAAAGGCACGCCCGATGGCCCCGCGCAATGTCTCCCTGAGCCCGTAGAGAAGCTTAAGCGAGGTCAACTTCCCTTCTTCCATTACCTCAACCCCTTCGGCCCAGAAGACGCCGGCGATCCCCCGGAGGCGAAGGTATTCGGCCCAGCCTCCCTTCGGGGATTCGAACTCGCCCCACACGTGCACCTGATCCCCAGGTTGAGGAACCGTGACCCCGTTTGTCCCTTTGGGGACGTACACCAGAAATTTCGTTTCCAGGTTGGCCGCGACCAAGACCAGGCCGTAGCTTTTTCCATGTTCCTCCGGCATGGAGGCCACGGTCCCCCGTAACTCCCGCAGGAGGTGGAACTGGGCGGATGGGGCGCCCGAAGGAGGCGTTCTCCCTCCTAGGGCAATCCCCGCGAAAAAGAACGCGACCCACATGAGAAGGGAAGAGCGACGCCAGGCCGCAAACGCCGCGGTCATGAACGCTGCCGGGAGCCACCACGCCGAGGCTGGGGCCACCGCGCCCACGGCACACCCCGTCCCCAAGGCAAACGCCATCCCGGGAAGGAGCGCCCGATACATAGACGTAAGCACTTTTGCTGAGTATAATGTATTACCTGGGGGTGGCTGGATTCGACGGGGATACCCAGGCGAGGTGGCAAGCGGAGCTGGCCGCGAGCTCCTAAAACACGCGGCGATACAAATAAGTGCCGACTACGCAACTGTTCCTGCCTACGCGCTGAACTGATGGCGTAGGCCGTTCCACCGAATCTTGCCCGCGGGTTCGGTGGGGCGTGGACGAAGCGGGCTGGCCATCTCTCCTTGCCTCCGGGAGGGATGGTGAGAATTAGGGAGGCTGGGGCCATGGCGATCCTGCCCGTGGGGAGCGCCGGGCCCGAGAGATAAAACACGGGCTAAGCTTGTAGAAGCCAAGCCCGAGGGTATCTCCGGACCGGGGTTCGAATCCCCGCACCTCCACCAGAAAGCTCGGAACGGAGGAAAATAAGCGCTCTTTATTCGCCGTTTTCCCGCACAGTGTTTTCCCCAAACGAAGCTCCCCTGAGATGGCCGCGTGTCTCTGGGAGCTCGAGACCTTGATGGGCCCGAAGCTCACCGACTCCGTGTTGCAGCAGGCCGGGGCCAACGGGGGCGCCTCCTTCGCCAGGGGACTCGTGGGAGAAACCCTTCCCCAAGGAGGAGAGCAGGTCCTGCGGGATTGTCTCGCCGCCTATCAGGCTGCCGGGTTGGGCCGCCTCGAGACCGAGGCCTTGGAGTGGCCCATCGGCCGGGCTCTCATCCGCGGACACGACACGTTCGAGTCGTGAATGGCCCTCCACCACGGGAGGGATACGAAAGCTCCCGTCTGTGCCTATACCGCCGGGGTGTCGGTGGGGTTCGTGAACGCCATCGCCGGACGTCACGACGTGGTATGCATCGAACGGGCTTGCCAAGCTCAAGGGGCCGAGGCTTATTTGTTCGAACTCCTCCCCGCCGAGGCCGCCGACGATGTCCAGAGCGTAGAGGTTCCCCCGATGATACGGGTCTGGGACGTGTAATAGGCCAACACCTCGTGACTTCCCTTAGAGGCTCAGATCACCGTCACCCCGTCCAAGAGCACCCCGGAAAAGCGGGGGCTCATAGGGAAGACACAATCCCAGTTCCCTCAGCCTTTCCATCGGGGCCTCCCTCCCATGTAGTGCCACTGCCGCCTCTATCCCAACACCAGGAATTCCTCAATGGTGGCCACCTCTCCTAGACAGGGGGTAGAGCTCGAGATCACCGACGACGGACGCGGGTTCGACCCCGCGGAGGTTGGAGTGGGAATGGGCCTTGTCAACATGCGGGAGCGGGCCTCCTCCCTGAGCGGGGAGTTTTCCGTCTCCTCGGCCCCGGGGGAGGGGAGTAGTACCCTTGAGGTGAGCCATGGACGAAATAAGGGTCATGATCGCGGACAATCATACGGTGGTACGGAAGGGGATCCGGGCGCTGCTTGCCACCGAGCCCGGCATCCGGGTGGTGGGCGAGGCGCGGGATAGCGAGGACGCCCTGCACAAGGTCCTGGCCCTGAAGCCGGACGTGATCCTCATGGATCTCGTGATGCCCAAGCTGGACGGGGTTCAGGCCACCCCGGAGGATCTGGGAGAAGCTCCCCGAGGCTAAGATCCTGATCCTAACCAGCTTAGCCGAGGACAAACGGATCTTCGCGGCCATCGAGGCCGGGGCCTTGGGGTACCTGCTCAAGGATTCCTCCCCCGAGGATTTGATTCGGGCCATCCGGGAGGTGGCCCGGGGCGAGTCCTCCCTCCACCCCAAAGTGGCCCAACGGCTGATCGGCCGCCTCCGGGGCGGTGGAGCGTCGGAAAAGGAGGAGCTGAGCGAGAGGGAGCTCGCGGTGCTCCGGCTCATCGCCCGGGAGCTTTCCATCAGCGAGCCCACCGTGCGGCCCATGTGAGCAACATCCTCTGCAAGCTCGGCCTCAAGAGCTGCACCCAGGCGGCTCTCTACGCCATCGAGACGGGCCTGGCCTCCCTAAGCATCTCTGAAAGCGCGCGCCGG
>DFNI01000036.1:0-19603 GCA_002375995.1 Acetothermia bacterium UBA3571
TAACTTGTCAAAGTCGGGTCAGATGGCGAGTTGGTGGACGAGTTCGTACAAGCGGAGGTCGATGGCCATTCGCTTTCGTCGCACGACCTCCAGAGGGACTCTAGCCACTTCTCCTTTTTTCCAGGCCACCATGTGGCCGAAGAGCCCCGCATTCACGTCCTCAGCGGCCAAAGCGCCGAAGCGGGAAGCAAGGATCCGATCGGTGGCGGTGGGAGAACCTCCCCGTTGGAGATGGCCCAGCACGGTCACCCGGACCTCCAAATGGGTGCGCTCGCGGAGGAAGTTGGCGATGACCTCCACCGAGCCGAGCTTGGCCGTAACCCCTTCGGCCACCACCACGATGGAGTGGCGTTTCCCCTTGCGGTAGAGGGCCGAGACGCGCTGAGCCACTTTCTCTAAAGGAACTTCCACCTCGGGCACGAGGACAAGCTCTGCCCCACCGGCGAGCCCGCCCATCAGGGCGATATAGCCCGATTCCCGGCCCATCACCTCCACCAGGAAGACCCGCTCGTGGGCGAGGGCGGTGTCGCGGATGCGGTTCAGGGCCCAGACCACGGTGTTCACCGCGGTGTCCACCCCGATGGCGAGTTCCGTCCCCTCGATGTCGTTGTCGATGGAGGCCGGGATCCCGACCACATTAACTCCCTGGTCGGAGAGCCACCGCGCCCCCTGAAGCGAGCCTTCCCCCCCGATGACGATCAGGGCATCGAGCCTTTCGCGTTCGATGGTTTCCAGGGCCCGGCGACGTCCTTCCTCGGTGAGGAAGGCGGGGCAGCGGGCGGTGTGGAGGAAGGTCCCGCCGTATTCAATGATCCCGCCGACATCCCGGGGGGTGAGAGGGGAGAGATCCCCCTCGATGAGCCCAGCGTAACCCCGGCGGATCCCGAAGAGCTCGAGCCCGAGCTCCCAACCCCGCCGCACCGCGGCCCGCACCGCGGCGTTCATCCCCGGCGCATCTCCACCTGAGGTCAGTATCCCCACATGCATAACGCCCTCACTCTAATCCTTAGGCCCCTTTTTCGCCAGGTTCCTCACCGCGGCACTCCGACTGGTGGATACAAATCCACCTGTAGCTACTTGTGATCTCCATCCCTTCCAAACGGAGGCGTACGCCTTCAGCCACTATTTCCACCCGGCTTCCCTTGCGCTTCAGCGAGGGCTCTCTTCCGAGTCCGGTGAACAAAAGCCTTCGCACACCTTGAAAGAGAGGATGGTCCCCGAAAGCCTCGGTGAGACATGGCCGCGCAAGACACTCCACGTCGCCCACTTTCCCCGTGAGCCTGAGCCAACGACGGTGCAGCACCTTCCGCTCGTCCAACCTCACCAAGTTCATGGGATCAAACCCCGTCGGCCACAGAGGATCCAATACCTGGATTTCCAGGGACCAGCCAGGTCGCCCCACGTACTCGCGCAAGAGGCGCTTCCGTGTCTCGACGAGCTCGGCCCGTTTGCGTTCCGCCCATGTCCGTGCCTTCCGAAGGGTGGAGGGCCCGAACCGGGCAGAGGATATCCCGTCAGCTTCGGCGGCAAGAAGCTCGTCTAAATACGTAAGCCCCCCACGTTCCAGGATCTCCTTCCAGCCCTGGCACACACGGTCCAAAAGGGAGGCGATGCCACAACCGCTCTCGCAAAATGTCGCCCGCACGCCGCCGGGACGGAGCGCTTCCAGGGCTTCCGCGGGCTTAGGGTTACGGGCTGCCACCAGGTCTTCCACGTAATTCGCCGTCCCCTCCACCAGCTCTATCCCACGTTCATAAGTGACCTGGTCGGGGTTCAGCAAGGAAAAGCGCGTTTCGCGCGTTCGCAAAAAAAGCCGGCCCCACGCGAGTGCCCTGTCTCTGTGGCGTTGTGAAATTGCCTTCTTCAGCGCCAAAAGCTCCAGCCAACGTAGCGCAAGAATCTCCGCGTCATCTTCTGAGTACGTCAAGAGCTCCACCTCCTTAGCCTGCCACTCCGGATGGTGCTCCCGCTGAAAGGCGTGGAACAGCTCGTGAACGAGGGTGCCCAAGTTTTCCCGGAGGGTGCGGGAACGATCGAGGAGAAGGGTGGCGGTGAGGACACCGTTTAATTCCATCACGGTATTTGCCCGCACGCTGGGGTGCAAGCCGGGGAAGCGGAAAAGCCCCGGACAATGGCGAACAGCTACAAACCCTTCAGGGGGCGCGGGATGGGAGATCAACCAGGTCATTTCCCCATCCCACACCGCGACAGGGAATTTCTGAGGATCGAACCCAGGCCAGAGCCTGCCGGCGTCTAATGTAATGAAAGCTTCCTGGAGCAGTTCGATCGGCACGTGGAATTATAGCCAGAGCAGGCACCGCTGAATCAGTTCTCCTGGGTGAGGAGCTTGACGGCGGCTGCGGCGTTTACCAAACCGAAGCCGGTAGCTTCGTCTTTACCCGGTGGGCCCACATCCTCAGCCGTGGCCCGCAGGATCTCGAGCACGCCCTCGGGGGAAAGGCGTTTGTCCAAGGCCCAGAGGAGTGCCGCGGTACCAGCCACGTGGGGTGCGGCGAAGGAAGTTCCCGAAGAGCTCACCGGGGTTCCCCCTGGAACCACGGAGATCACATTCACCCCGGGAGCGGCCAGATCCACCTCGGGCCCCCGGCTGGAGAATGGCGCGGGAGTCCTGTTTCTGTCCACCGCTCCTACAGTGATTACATCCGGCAAACGCCCGAAGGCTTTCACCCGGGAGCCCTCGTTGCCGGCGATGGTGATCACCAAAACGCCGTGTTTCACGGCGTTTTGGATCGCGTGACGCACGAAGCTAGGGGGATCCACCTTGGCGTACAGGGAGAGGTTTATGATGCGGGCCCCGTTTTCAACGGCGTATTCGATGGCCTGGGCTAGCTTCCACCAATCGCTCTTGTAAAAGAACCCCCGGGAATCCAGGAACCGGATATCCATTATGCGCACCCGAGGTGCCACCCCGCCGACACCGGTGGCAGCATCCACGCTGGCGGCTACCAACCCAGCCACGAAGGTTCCATGGTAGCTTATGGGTGTGCCGACCAAAGAATCAGGGTCGTTATCGCGAAAGTCCCAGCCGTATACGTCGTCCACATAGCCGTTTTTATCATCGTCTATCCCGTTTCCGGGGATCTCGCCGGGATTTTGCCACATGCGATCTCGCAAAAGGGGCACAGTGTAGTCGATGCCGCTATCGATGATCGCCACTATCACTTCCTCGGAGCCCTGGGTTATCCGCCAAGCTTCGGGGGCACGGATGGCCTTGAGGCCCCAACGAAGCCTCGAGGCTGCGGACACCAACGCGGGAGCGCTGGCGGTGCCGGCCCCTCCCACGACCTCGGGTTGGGGCATTTGCGGACTTATCCGTTCAATTGAGGCTCCCAGGACCAGAAGAAGGCCAAGCACGAAACCTACTGCCGCGACCGCCTCCAATTTCTTCAGCATCCTTCGGCAGCCCGGCCACCCTGCGACCAAGTTCAAGTCGCGAGGGTCCGTGGGCTTTGCGCCCCCGGGTTTCCCCGGGTTTGCCTTTATCGGGATGCCATCGAGATAAACGAGTTACCGTTTCTCGGTGGCCTGGCTACGCCTCACCTCCTTTCGTATAGGATTACAGAACCCCTTTGTTCTAATGGATACCACCACAAACAATTATATCGCACCACATGCAATCCGCCAAGGGCCCCCTGGGTACGGAAAGGTCCTTTCCAGAAACGGCGCGGGTTATTCCCCGATTATCTTTATCAGTACCCGCTTAGGACGCTGGCCATCGAACTCCCCATAAAAGATCTGCTCCCAGGGACCGAAATCGAGCTTGCCGTCAGTGATCGCCACCACCACCTCGCGCCCCATCACCTGGCGCTTTAGGTGGGCATGGGCGTTGTCCTCGCCGGTAAGGTTGTGTTTGTAGCGCCCGGGGTCGTACGGCGCCAACTGCTCGAGCCACTCGAGGAAGTCCTCGTGTAACCCTTCCTCGTCGTCGTTGATGAACACCGAGGCCGTGATGTGCATGGCGTTGACCAAGCAGAGCCCTTCCTTTATCCCACTCTCTCTTACCGCCGCCTCCACTTGCGGGGTGATGTTGATGAACTCAACTTTTTTTCTCGTGTTGAACCAAAGTTCCTTTCGGTAAGACTTCATCTCTCCCTCCTTTCGAGCGCTCGCGACGACTTTCGCTGCTTGAGCACAAAGGATAGGATATAAACGGCCGTGAATCGCAGGAGGAGCCGGCTTGTGCGGGTGGGAGCCCTCGCCATCGGGGGAGAGAACCCGGTGGTGGTCCAGTCCATGACCAACACCGCCACCTCGGATATCGCCGCCACTATAAGGCAGATCCGGGACTTGCAGGCGGCGGGGTGTGAACTCGTGCGGGTGGCGGTGCCGGATATGGCCTCTGCCCAGGCCATCGCCGAGATCAAGAAAGAGGTAGCGGTGCCCATCGCCGCCGATATCCACTACGACCCCAAACTCGCCCTGGCCGCCCTAGAAACCGGGGCGGACAAGCTCCGCTTGAACCCGGGTAATATCCGCAATCCCGGGGCGATCCGGGAGATCGCCGCCCGCGCCGCGGAACGGGGGGTCCCCATCCGGGTGGGGGTCAACGCCGGCTCCCTGGATGCACGGTTCCTCAAGGGAGGAAAGGCCACTCCCGAGGGGATGGTCGAGGCGGCGCTGTGGGAGATCTCACTCCTGGAGGGAGTCGGTTTCCGGGACATCGTGGTCTCCCTCAAGGCGGCGGAGGTAGAGCTCACGGTGGAGGCGAACCGCCTGCTCGCCCGGGAAGGAGACTGGCCCCTGCATCTTGGGATCACCGAGCCCGGCCCGGACCTAGAGGGGATCGTGAAGTCCGCGGTGGGGATCGGAATACTCCTTTCCGCGGGGATCGGGGACACCATCCGGGTCTCCCTACCCGGGGACCCAGTGAGAGAGGTGGAGGTCGCCTGGGAGATCTTGAAAGCCTTGGGTTTGAGGGAACGGGGGCCGAGCTTTGTGGTGTGTCCCACCTGTGGCCGCACCGGAATCGATATCCCCGGGATCGCCGCTGAGGCGAAAAAGAGGCTGTCCACCGTAAGGAATTCCCTCAGGATAGCCATTATGGGTTGCCCCGTGAACGGCCTCGTGGAGGTGGAGCGGGCCGACTATGGGATCTTGGGAGGGCGGGGCTTCGGCACGATATACGCCCACGGGAAGGTGGTGAAGCCCAAGGTGCGGGAGGAGGAATTGGTGGATGAGCTGATCGGGGTGATCCTGGCGGAACAGGAGGGAGCTTCCCCTTGACCCAGGACAAGCAAATTTTTACAATATTATCGCAACAAAAGGAAACTAATCGAAAGATGCTTACCGAGCAGAGGCGCCGGCTCATCCTGGAGGAGCTCCGCAAGCGGGGAGTTGTTCGCACTTCCGAGCTCTCGCGCCTGTTTTCCGTATCCCAGATGACCATCCGTAACGACCTGAACGCCCTGGCCCGGGAAGGGAAGGTGGTGCGTATCCACGGCGGGGCGATGGTCAGGGAGTGGGTGACTACCGAGCCGTCCTATCAGGAGAAGGCTTCCCGCAACCTCGAGGAGAAGCGCCGCATCGCGGCAAAAGCCGCGGAGCTCATCGAACGAGGGATGGCCATCTTCATCGGCAACGGCTCCACCACCATGCAGCTGGTAAAGGCCCTGCCCCCGAATCTGGGGCTGCGGGTCTTCACCAACGCCCTTAACCACGCCATGGAGCTCACCCAGGTCCCGGGGGTGGACGTGTACGTGGTGGGGGGTTACCTGCGAGGGGTCTCCTTCGCCATGGTGGGCCGGCTGGCGAAGAGGGCGTTGGAGGACGTCTACTTCGACATCGCCTTCCTGGGGGCCAACGGGATCTCCCTGGAGCACGGGGTGACGATCCCCTCGCTGGAGGAGGCGGACACCGCCGCGGAGATCCTGAGACATTCGCGCCGACGGGTGATCCTGGCGGACCACACCAAGTTCGGGGTGGTCACCCACGGCAAGATCGCCGATCTCTCCGAGGTGGACGCTATCATCACTGACTCTAGCCTGGATTCGGAATTGGTTACTGCCTTTTCTGAACTGGATTTTGAGCTTTACCTTGCGTAGGGGGGTGATAGCTGGAAAAGACTGTTTTTATGCGAAAAAGATTACTTCAAGGAGGTGCATGAACAGTGAAACGTTTCTTGGTATTTGCGCTTGTGATGGTTTTCGCTTTCGGGCTGGCCCTTGGCCAGGACAAGATCAAAATTACCTTCTGGCACGCCATGGGTGGCTGGCGGGTGCCGTTCATCGAACGGATGGTGGAAGATTTCAACCTCACCCACCCCTGGATCGAGGTAACCGTGGAGTACAAAGGGTCGTACACCGACACGTTGAACGCCGCGCTGGCCGCGGCCCGGGCCGGAGCCGGTCCCCACGTGTTCCACTCCTTCGAGGTCGGGACCCAACTCCTCGTCGATTCCGGCATCATCGTGCCCCTAGAGGACCTGATCGACAAATTCAACCTCATCGTCCCGTGGGAGGATTACATCGACCCCGTGCTCAACTATTACCGGATCGGCGGACGCCTTTACTGCATGCCGTGGAACTCCTCCAACCCCATCGTCTACTACAACAAAACGATCATGGACAAGCTGGGGATCGAGGTCCCGCGCAAGCCCACCTACAACGACATCTACGAGATCAGCAAGAAGGTGGTGGAGTCCGGCCTCGCCGAGTACGGTATCACCTGGCCCGTCCACTCCTGGTTCTTCGAGCAGTGGATGGCGGAGCAGGGCGTTGATCTTGTGAACAACAACAACGGCCGCACCGGGTACGCCACCGAGATCAACCTCCTGGACCCCGCGGCCATCAGGATCGTGGAGTGGTGGAAGAAGCTCTACGATGAGGGCCTGTGGGTGAGCCCGGGCCGCTCCTGGTCCCAGGCGCGCCAGATCTTCGTCTCCGGACAGTCCGCCATGCTCATCTCCTCTACCTCCGACGTGACCGCAATGGAGAACGCAGCCGTGGAGCAGGGCTTCGAGCTCGGCACCGCGTTCCTCCCGGTCCCGGACGGGATCGAGCGCCACGGGGTCATCATCGGCGGCGGCGCCCTGTGGGTGACCAAGGACCACCCCGATGAGGAGCTCCAGGCCGCGGCGGAGTTCGTGGTGTGGATGACCCAGGTGGCCCAGACCATCCGCTGGCACCAGGGCACCGGCTACTTCCCCATCCGCAAGACCGCCCTGAAGGCGCTGGACATGGAGGGGTGGTTCGTGCGGTTCCCCAACTACCGCACCGCCTTCGATCAACTCATCGAGACCCAGCTTATCACCGCCACCCAGGGCGCGTTGATGGGGACCTTCGTCGAGGCCCGGTCCACCATCCTCGACGCGGTGGAGGCCGTCCTCGCCGGCGAGAAGGGGATCGAGGAGGCCCTCCAGGAGGCCAAGACCCTCATCGACCAGTCCCTCCAGGACTACAAGGAGCTGGTGGGCGGTTGAGCGATCACCTGATCCGGGGGAGCCTCCCGCGAGGGGGCTCCCCCTTTACAATTGAGGGCACTGCGAGGGAGAGATGAGAAGCCGATTTCCTAACAAGTGGCTCCCGTACCTACTTCTCCTGCCCACATTGGCCCTGTGCGCCATCTTCCTCTATTATCCCGTGATTCAAACCTTCCGCCTCAGTACCTATCGGGCCATCCTCATGGGCCTCCACCGGAAGTACGTCGGGTTCGAGAACTACGTCCGTCTCTTCACCTCTTCGGATTACATTCACAGCCTGACCATAACCTTCATCTTCGCGGTGGGGGTGGTGGTACTGGGCCTTTCCATCTCCTTGGCCATCGCCCTCCTCGCCAACCACAAGATCAAGGGAGCGCGGTTCTATCGGCTGCTCTTGATCTGGCCTTACGCCCTGTCGCCCGCGGTAGCGGGCTCCATCTGGCTCTTCCTCCTCAACCCCACCGCGGGGGTGGTCAACTACTTCATGAAAAGCCTCTTCGGGATAAGCCCCGACTGGCTCACCGACGGGAGGCTAGCCCTGTTGGCTGTCACCATTGCCGCCATGTGGAAGAACCTGGGGTACAACATCGTCTTCTTCCTGGCGGGCCTGCAGAACCTCCCCGGGGAGATCCTGGAGGCAGCAAAGGTGGACGGGGCTGGCCCTTGGACTACCTTCTGGCGGGTGACCTTTCCCCTCCTTTCCCCCACCACCTTCTTCCTCCTGATCATGAACCTGATCTATGCTTTCTTCGGGGGGTTCGGATTGATCATGGTAATGACTGAGGGGGGGCCCAATAAAGCCACCAATATCCTCATCTTTAACCTCTATCAGGATGCGTTCCGGTTCCACAAATGGGGTTTGGCCGCTGCCCAGTCGGTAATCCTGTTCATCATGGTGGTAGCGTTGACGCTGATCCAATTCCGCACCACGGGAAGGAGGGTCCACTATGGCGGCCAGTAAGCGCTCGCCTTATTGGTACAGGAAGAAAGCGATGTTCGTCCTCCTCCATCTCGGGCTCATCATTTCGGCCTTCCTCATTTCATCTCCCGTGCTATTCGCCCTCATCAAGAGTACCCAGACCACAGCCCAGATCTTCTCCTATCCCCCCACGTTCGCCATCGGCCCCGCGGCCCCGGAGAACTACGCCATCGCGTGGCGGGATTACCATCTAGGAAGGCTCATGTTAAACACCTTCATCATCGCCGGGGCGGTGACCGTGGGAAAGACATTGATGTCCCTCTTCGCCGCCCTGGCGTTGGTGTACTTTGATTTCCCGTTAAAGAACCTCCTCTTCATCTTCGTCCTCATCACGCTGATGATGCCAATCCCCGTGCGGATCGTGCCCCTGTTCGACCTCGTGAGAAGCTTCGGTTGGGGCAATACCCACTGGGCGCTTGTCATCCCGTTCCTCGCCTCGGCCACTGGCGTCTTCCTCTTCCGCCAACACTTCATGTCCATCCCCGCTTCGCTGGTGGACGCGGCGCGGGTCGATGGAGTCGGCCCTATGCGGTTCCTGTGGCAGATCCTGGTCCCGATGTCCATGAACACCGTGGGGGCGCTGGCGGTGATCCAGTTCGTCTATATCTGGAATCAGTACCTCTGGCCCCTCATCATCATCGCGTCCAACGAGAAGCAGATGATCCAGATCGGGCTCAAGATGCTCACCGGAGCCGGCCCCGAGGGAATGCTCAACTGGGGCGTGGCCATGGCGGGCACCATCATCACAATGCTACCCCCTTTGATCGTCTTCCTGCTTTTGCAGGAGCAATTCATGCGGGGGTTCGCCCTAGCCGAGGAGAAATGAGGGTTATCGCTCACAAGGCAAACGGCAAGGAGGAAATCAAAAGGGCCTTGGCACTCGGGGCGGACCTAATCGAGATCGATATCTGGGCTACCCGCGGCCATCGGTTTTTGGTCTTCCACGACATTTTCCTGGAGAAACTGGGACGTCCCAACAACTGGACCATGTACCTGACTCAGGAGGAGATCGAGGAGCTACGACGGCAACACCCGGGCCTCCTTTACCTGGAAGAGGCCCTGGACCTGATCCACGGACGGGTGGGGGTACTGTTGGAGCTCAAGCGCACCCGACACGCGGAGGCGAGCTACGATTGGATAGAGGACGAATTGGTTCGGACCCTCAAGGACGTTGGGGCCCTTTCCTGGATAACCTTGATCTCCTTCGACCACCTCTCGCTTTTGCGGTTCAAGGAGCTCTGTCCGGAGGTGCGGGTGGGAATGATATGCGCGGGGGAGTGGCTGAACCTCTGGGACGAGGTGGAACGCCTCAAACCCCATATCCTCATGCCCCATTGGGCCCAGACCACCCCACGGTTGGTGGCGGAAGCCCATCGCCGGGGGCTCGCCGTTTTCCCTTGGATCGTGAACGTAAAAGACCTCTGGGAGACCTTCCTTGAGATAGGCGTCGATGGGATCGTGACCGACAAACCCGAGGAACTCCTCGAGTTCCTCAAGAGGAAGCGGACGGAGGTGGATCGTGGTTCTCTATTACCCCGATGACGGAGCGTTGACGCGGCTGAAAGAGACCAGGCCCGCCCATCCCTTGGTCAAGTGCCGGGGGTTCATTTTCGACGTGGATGGGGTGCTCTGCCGCGGGGAGGACCCCATACCTCGCGCGGCGGAAGCCATCGAGCGCCTGCGGCGCGGAGGCAAGAAAGTGGTCTTCCTCTCAAACAACTCCACCAAGTCCCGGGAAGACTACCTCGCCAAGTTCGCGAGGCTCGGGATCCCCGTTACTGAGGACGACCTCGTCCTCGCCACCTACGCCACGGCACGATACGTGGCGGAGGAGAAGCCGGGGGCCAGGGTATATATGGTGGGCGCACCGGGCCTGAGGAGGGAGCTGGAACTCGCGGGCCTAGAGCTCGTGGAAGATCCCTTCTCCGCCGAGTACGTGGTAGTGGGATCGGCTTTCGACGGGACGGGGAGGATCCGCGAGGACAACGCCCACCGGATCACTGGGGCCCTCCGGGCCCTGTACCACGCTGGGGCCAAGTTCCTCGCCACCAACCCCGACCGGATCTTCCCCGCCAAAGATGGGGTGATCCCGGGGACCGGGGCGATTATCGGCGCCCTCTCCTACATGCTGGACCGGGAACCTGACGCCATCATCGGGAAGCCCTCTACCCACATCGTGAAGATAGCGCTCGCGCGGCTGGGACTCCCCCCAGGGGAATGTGCCTTCGTGGGGGATATGGATACCGACATGCTCGCCGGAAGGAAGATGGGGATGACCACAGTTTTCGTCCGTTCCGGGGCGATGACCGAAGAAAAGCTCAGGTCCCTGGGGATCGAGCCGGATTTCGTGTTCGATTCCGTCATCGAGATGCTGGCGGTGGAGGACTGAGGGATGGGAAAGGCCGAATACCTTGAAGCAGTGCGAGAAGCCCTGGAGGAGTTGAGGAAAAGGGGAGAGAAAGAGGTGGTGCTCGTGCACCACAACGATGCCGATGGCCTCTCCTCGGCGGCGGTACTCCAGGTGGCCCTCTCCCGGGCAGGATTCGAGGTCTTGCGGATCCCCCTCGAGCGGGTCCATCCCCCGATAAACCGAAGGATCCACGACCTCCACGCCGGTACTCCTATCATCTACGTGGACCTCGGGGCCCGGGCCGCGCCCATGATCGCCGAGGTGAACGGGAGGCGGTCGCTTACCCTGATCGTGGACCACCATCTCGCGGAGGAAACCGACGACCCCGCGGTATTTAACCTTTCCACCGAGCTCTTCGGCCTCTCGGGCGAGCGGGAGATCTCGGCGGCGACGGCCGCGTGGCTGGTGGCCCGAGTGCTGGACGAAGTCAACCGAGACCTCGCTTACCTCGGTGTAGTGGGGGCTATCGGCGACTCCCACGAGCGCGGGGGAAAGCTCGTGGGGGAGAACCGGGGAGCCCTGGAGGAGGCCGCGGCCCGGGGACACGTGGAGGTCGAGGAGCGCGACGGCCGCGAGTCTTACCGCCTCGTCAAGTTCGGTGAGCCCATAGATCTGAAGCCGTTCGCGAAGGCCCTCACCACCCTGGGGGCGGCGGGCTACGCCATGGGTGGCCCGGATATCGCCGTGCGGACACTGCTCGAAGGCCCCTCTGGAGAGTTCGAGGGCAAGCTCCGGGAGCTCGAGGCCCTGAAGCGGGAGCGGTTCGAACTCATGGTGGAGCGGCTGCGGTCAGGCGGTTTGAGGAAGACCACGTATATCCAGTGGTTTTCCGTGGGCGATGGATTCGCCCCCATGGGGGTGAAGATGGTGGGCGAGTTCTGCATGGAGATCCGGGACATGGACTTCGTGGATCCGGACAAGTACATCGCCGGCTTCCAGGACATGCCCACCGAGATCCCGGGCCTGGGCCGGTTTGAGTGGGATCTGGTGAAGATCTCCATGCGGGTCCCAGGCCCCCTGGAGGAGCGGATCGTGCGCAAGGAGATGCCGGGGCTCGCCTGGCTCCTCCCCGAGGCGGCAAAGCGCGTGGGTGGTTCCATCGACGCCTGTCATGACTACGCCGCCGCCTCCCTCATCCCCCGGGGAAGGGAGGAGGAGCTGGTGGCCGCCATGGACGAGCTCGTGGAGGGGAGGGTCTCCTGATGTCCTGGAGGGCATTGGCGTCCCTCGTGGTCGTGTTGGCTTGCGCCCAGGTGGTCGTGGGCGCGGAGCTCTCGCCCCACCCACCCATCGTCATCGCCTCCGACGCCGATTTCACCCCCGAAAACGGGGCGGTTGGGGGAAGCGGGACGCCGGGGGACCCCTACATCATCGCCGGTTGGGAGATCGACGCGGAAAGAGGCGTGGGTATTCTTCTCAAGGATATCAAGGCCCACGTGGTCATCGAGGGATGCCTCATCCGTGGAGGACCCCGGGGGACGGGGATTTCCATCTCGGGGTCCCCGTACGTGACCGTACGCGAATGCCGATTCGAAGGATTGGGCACGGGCATCTTCCTCTACGAATCCCCGGGGGCGAAACTGGTGGGCAACGATTTTTTCGGTTGTTGGACCGGGATTCAGGGTAACTCATCTCCGTCCCTGCTGATCCGGGAGAACGTCTTCCGGGCCGCGCGGAAGCACGGGCTTTTCCTCTGGCGCGCCCGGGGCAGCGTCCTCGAGCACAACAGTGCCCTCGCCTGCGGCACCGGGATCTACTTGGATAGTTGCAATGGGCTCACTGTCACGGGGAACATGGTCGAGAATTGCGGATGGGGAATTTACCTATGGGACTCACACTCCTGTGTGCTCACGCGGAACGTCGTGGCCGGATGCAAGCGAGGCCTGGGATTATACCATACCTCGTCCGGAAATCTCCTCTACCACAATGCCTTCCTGGATTGTCCCCTCCCCGCGTTCGATGATAGTTCCGGTGAGAACCAATGGTTCGCTCCTTACCCCCGAGGAGGGAACTTTTGGGCAGGGGTCGGGCTTGAGGACCGTTATTCCGGACCGGGCCAAGACGAACCCGGATCCGATGGTATCGGCGACACGCCGGTGCGTATCCCCGAAGTCGGGCTGGACCGATATCCCCTGATGGTTTTGCCCTCGTGGTTCCCCACACCTAAGAAAGGAGAAGCGAAATGAAGAGATACATCAGCTTGTTATGTTTGAGCATGCTTGCGGTTGGGCTCGGAACTTCAGCGGTGGAAAAGATCGTCATCGGCCACCGGGGCGCGGCGGGGTATCTGCCCGAACACACCCTGGAATCCTACGCCTTCGCCTACGCCCTGGGGGCCAATTACATCGAGCCGGATCTCGTGATGACCAAGGACGGCGTCCTCATCTGCCTCCACGATATTTACCTCGAGTACACCACGAACGTGGAGGAACTATACCCCGAGCGGCGCCGCCCCGATGGCCACTGGTACGCCATCGATTTCACCCTGGAGGAGATAAAGCGTCTCACGGTGCACGAGCGTTGCCGCCGTGACGGCCGGCCCTACTTTCCGAACCGGTTCCCGGTGGGAGTGTCCCGGTTCGAGGTCCCCACCTTCGCCGAGATGATAGAGCTCGTCCAGGGGCTCAACAAAAGCACCGGTCGAGACGTGGGGATCTATCCCGAACTGAAGAAACCGGGCTGGCACCTGCGACAGGGCTACGATATCGCCGCGGCCCTGGTGGAGATCCTCGATCGGTACGGCTACCGGGGGCCGGACGCCCGGATCTTCGTCCAGTGCTTCGAAGCCGAGACCCTCGTGCGCCTCAGAGACAAGTTTTACACCGAGCTCCCCCTGATTCAGCTGGTGAGCGCGAGCCCCACCTATAGGCGCATGTGGACCCGGGAGGGCTTAGCCGAGATCGCGCGCTATGCCGACGGGATTGGTCCCAACAAGTCCATCATCGAGAAGAACCCCGAATACGTCGTGTGGGCCCACGAACTCGGTCTCCTCGTTCACCCCTATACCTTCCGCGCCGACTCCCTACCCCGGAAATACAGTTCCCTGGAGGAAGAGCTCGAGACCTTTTTCTTTGTCTACGACGTGGACGGGGTCTTCACCGACTTCCCCGATGTGGCCGTGCGGCTACTGGAAAGCGCGGAGGTCGTCCCTTAACCGATGGCGAAGATCCGCGGATACCTCCTGGACTTGGACGGGACCGTTTACCGGGGAGAACGGTTGATCCCGGGGGCGGCGGAGGCGGTGGCTGAACTCAGGCGCCGGGGGCGCAGGATCGTCTTCCTCTCAAACAAACCCCTCTACTCCCGTCGGGACTACGCGGAGAAACTCACCCGGTTGGGAATTCCCACCCCCCAGGACGAGGTAATCAACTCTTCCCTGGTCCTGGCGAGGTTCCTCGCCCGGGAAGCCCCCGGGGCGCGAGTGTTCGCCATCGGGGAGCTCCCCCTCCTGCTGGAGCTATGTCGTGCCGGATTGGAGCTATGTGAGGATCCGGAGAGGATTCAATACGTAGTCGCCGCCTTCGACCGCACCTTCGATTACAGAAAGCTCAATATCGCGTTTCAGGCTCTGAAGAGGGGGGCGCGGTTCATCGCCACCAACCCCGACCGCACCTGCCCGGTGGAAGGAGGGGAGATCCCCGACGCTGCGGGGGTGATCGCGGCGCTTGAAGCCACCACGGGGAGGAAGGTGGAGCTCGTCCTGGGAAAGCCCTCGGAGCACATGGTGCGGGCCGCCCTAGAGGTCCTGGGCCTATCAGCAAGAGAATGCGTCATGGTGGGGGACCGCCTGGAGACCGATATCCGCATGGCGAAAGAGAACGGGCTCATCGCCGTCCTCACCCTCACCGGGGTGAGCTCGCAGGAAGACATTGGGACATCGGCCTGGAAACCAGATCACGTGATCGAAAGCATCGCTGAGCTCCCCGCGCTGGACCGGGAGCTGAACGAAAGGAGGTAGCGTTGGAGGAGAAAGTGATCTACGTGCCCGTGGAGACCCTGCGGGCCTTCATGTATCAAGTGTTCCACAAGTGCGGTGTACCCGAGGAGGACGCACGGATCTGCGCCGATGTCCTCATCGCTTCGGATATCCGCGGTATCCCTTCCCATGGCGTGAACCGGCTGAAGATGTACTACGACCGCATAAAGCAGGGGATCCTTTCGCCCATCACCCAGTTCGAGATCGTGAAGGAGACCGAGACCACCGCCGTGGTGGACGGCCACCACGGCATGGGCCACGTCATCGGCTACAAGTCCATGCAGCTCGCGATGGAGAAGGCCCGGCGGTATGGGATGGGGGCGGTGGCGGTGCGCAACTCTTCCCACTTCGGCATCGCCGGCTACTATGCCCTCATGGCCGCGGAAGCGGGGATGATCGGGCTGGCCTTCACCAACGCCCGGCCTTCCGTGGCCCCCACCTTTTCCGTGGAACCCATGTTGGGCACCAACCCCATCGCCTTCGCCTGCCCCACTGACGAGGAGTTCCCGTTCTGCTTCGATGCCGCCACCTCCATCACCCAGCGGGGAAAGATCGAGGTCTTGGCCCGGCTGGGAAAGCCCACTCCCGCCGGCTGGGTCATCGGCCGCGACGGAAGCTTGGCCACTGACACCCACGCCATCCTAAAGGGTATACCCAAGGGCGAATATGCCCTCCTTCCTTTGGGCGGCCCGGGGGAGGAGATGGGAGGCCACAAGGGCTACGGCCTCTCGGTGATGGTGGAACTATTGTGCGCAGCGCTTCAGGGCGGCGCCTTCCTCAAGGACCTCTCGGGGTTCGATGAACGCGGGAATCCCCGGCCCCACCAGCTCGGCCACTTCTTCATGGCGATAGATATCGAGCACTTCGTGCCCCTGGAAGATTTCAAGCGCACCGCCGGCTCCATACTGCGGGCACTCAGAGCAGCCGAGAAAGCGCCCGGTGCCGAGCGGATCTACACCGCGGGGGAGAAGGCACACCTGGCGACGGTACGGGCGTACGAGCGGGGGATTCCCCTCAACGACTCGGTCCAGCGGGACCTGAAGTTCCTGCGGGACGAGCTGGGGATTACAGAGGTAAAACTGCCTTTTTGAACGCGTTCGCAAAGAGGGGGTTTCATCCCCTACAGACCTTTTTCCTTGTGTAAAGGAGCATGTTCGCTCCTCCTTCAGTGGGGACGGTGCTAATTTATTTAAAAAAGATGGCTCATCTTGCGGCAATGGCCTTGTTTTTGTGTTTTGCGTGTTTAGGTGGCGCCCAGGAATTTGGGGCAAGTCTTTATTCGCGGCTCTCCTGGGTCCCGGACGAGGGCTTTTATGTATCGACGGATGTCGATGCTGATCTGGACTTTGAAGGCGTGGATCTCGGGGTCTTGCTCAAGGTAAGGGAAAACGAATTTTCGAAAATGAAGTTAGATTTCACGTGGTACGAGAGGCCGCTGCGGCTGGTGGGGGAAACGGTCTTCGAAAGCGACTCCCAAATCCAGGGGCACTTGAGGGCGCGCTATTGGGAGGACCCATGGCAGGCTGAACTAAAGGCAACCCTCTCCACCGAGGAACCGTTCCTCCTTGAATTCTTGGGGACCTATGAAAATGCGGTGGAAGTCGAGTGGTACTGTGCGTTCAACGATACGCCCTCTGAAACCAAGCTGACCCTGAACCTTCCCCTGAGCGAAACGAGCACCTTCTCCCTCGCCATGAAGGCGAAAAAAGACCAAACCCCTTCACTTACCCTCAAATGGAAGGGATGGATTCCTTGGGGAGATCTCACGTTGGAGTTCCATGATTTCGCCTTTTACTCGGGAGAGCTCACGAGGAAGTGGGCGGAAGGAAGGTGGGAGTACGAGTTCGACCTGTACGTGGATGCCGAGGAACCTGCGGTGGGGTTCACACAAGACGTGGCCTTTTACCAAACCCCAGAAAGTGGTTACGGATTCTCGTTCAAAATCAAACAGTCTACCGTGCTCGAGTTGAAGCGGCTGCATTTCTGTCTATTTGGGCCCGCGTGGGAATTGTGCCTGAAGCTTGTAGCTCAGGAGATCTCCTTCCAGGGAGAACAGGTAGTGGGGGAGGACCTGCTGTTACACGCGGAGGTTTACCTTTACCTTGAGGAGGGAGAATGGGAGGCCAGTATCTGGTTGGACGGCGCCCTCAGCGATTGGTCGGGGTGGACCTTGGGGACCGAAGTGGAAGAAGATGGGATAAAGGAGCTATATTGGGAGCTATATCTTGAGGTCTGAGTTGCCTTCAGAAGCGGACAATGTTAAAATGAAAATAAAAGGGACAATTATATTAACGCAGGAGGTGATGTAATATGAGAAAAGGGGTTATATGGCTGCTTTTGTTGCTGTTTGCGACGAGCTGTTTCCTCCCCGTGGTTGGCTTCGCGAAGAAGGGCGGGGCCGGAGTCAAAGTGAAGGCTCGGGTAGGTGGTCAAATCCTCATCGAGATCGCAAGCGGCGACGAGATCAGCTTTGAAGTGGATCCGGTCATGAACCCTGAAGACACAGCCGTGACCGAGATCGTGGTTCGCACCAACGCCGCCAAGTATTCCATCATCGGTAAATTCGGGGAGTTCCTCATCGGCGACTATGACCTGATCGAACACGAGAAGTTCTTCATCCGCTCCAAAGCCCCCGGAAGCGGCAAGGCCATCGACGATTGGATCGTGCCCAAAGGCGAGGTGGTGATCCTCAAGGACGAGGACGGCCGCACCCCCGGCGAGACCACCATCGTGGAGTACCTCCTCAAGGTAGACTTCACCGTCCCCCCAGGGGAAGGCAGGTTGGAGATCGTGTACACCGCTGTTCCCGCCTTCTGATCCAAGGGAGGTGAGGCAGGATGAAGAATTGGTTGATCGGGATCATTGTAGGGCTTTGGAGCGTAGCGGCCTTCGCGGGGGGTATCTCCCTCTTTCCCACCGTCACGGAAATAATCCTTCCTCCGGGCACGAGCTACAGCGACATGATTTACATCACCAACACTGGCGATGAGGCGGTAACGGTGGAAGCAAGGGTCCTCGGATTCGTGGCTCCCGAAGGGGTGCCGCGTTTTCTCGAGCCTCAATTCGACAACTATCCCTTCAGTGGGAAGGACATCCTCACCGTGGAGCCGGCGGTGCAAATCATCGAGCCGGGGGCCACGGCGGTGTTTACCTACGAGCTCCACATGCCAGATGATCTGAATCCCTATGGGGGACGCTATGTCGCCGCCGTATTTAAGGTACGTCCCACCGCCTCGGAAGAAGCCCAGGTAGTGGTGGCCACCCAGGTGGCCTCCATCTTCTTGGTGAGCCCCGGAGGGGAAGCTTCTCCCCATCTCCAGATGGGGGACATGCGCGTCTACCAATTCAAGGCTAACCCGCGCAAGGTGATCATCGAAGCGGTCGTCACCAATACTGGCAACCTCCACATAAGCTCGGATCAAATCCGCGGCTACATTTACATCACCGACGCCGACGGCTACATCGTAGACGAGTTCCCTGCTTCTACCCATACCTTGCTTCCCGGAAACTCTTACATGCATCAGGAGGTCTGGTACGCTCCCGAAGATTTACCTTCGGGCACATATCAGTTCCACTTCGCATTGGTTTTGTTCGGCCCTGTGGGAACTTCTCCAGAGTACCTGTTCATGTCCCAAGAAGTGGAATTGAACTTCTGATTCAAATTCAAAGAGGGTAAATTCGGTACGGCCCGCCCATTGTGAGCGGGCCGTACCATTTTGTGGTGCGGAGTGCCCCTTTTTCGGTTAAATATTTTGGCCATGAAATGTGAGATCATCGCCTGCGATCGGGTGGTCTTTTCCTCCGGGGTAAGCTACGTATATACCCGCACTCCCATTGGATGGCTGGGAATTCTCTCTGGGCATGCCCCAGCGGCCTTCGCCCTGGAAGACGCCCCTCTCCGCACCGGAACGGAGGGTGGAGAGCGCACCTTCCGCGTAAAACACGGGTTCGTCCGTGTCTCCCCCGAAGGGATCGCGATCTTTGTCGACGAACTCCAGGAGGAACATGCCCGGTAGGGTATTGATCAGCGGCATCGGGGTAGTAAGCCCCCTGGGAATTGGGCGTGCGGCGTTCTTTTCCGGACTCCGGGAAGCCCGGGTTGCCGTTCGCCGGGTGGACGATCTTTTGGACCTTTCGGGAATCAAATCCAAGGTAGGTGCTCCCGTTATTGACTTTGAGCCCCGGGACTTTATCTCCCCCAAGCGGGCCAAACGCCTGGGACGGGCCACCCAGTTCGCCCTGGCCGCGGCCAAACTGGCCCTGGAGGACGCCAAGCTCAATCCCGCGGCCGACTGCATGGGTGGTGTGGTGATGGGGACCGGGATCGGTCCCGTGGAGGCCATGATCGACAACCTCCACGCCCTGGAGCGCCGAGGCCCGGAGCGGGTATCGCCATTCTTCGTCCCCATCATGATGCCCAACGCCACCGCTGCCGAGGTGGGAATCGAGTTCGGCCTCAAAGGGCCCAACACCGGAGTGGTCACCGCCTGCGCCGCCGGGGGACACGCCATCGGGCTCGCGTGGCTGTGGATAAAAAGCGGCCTGGTGGAGTGGGCCCTGGCGGGAGGGACGGAGGCGGTGATGTTGCGCCTGGTGTACGCCGGGTTCGACCGCATGGGAGCCCTCACCCGCTGTCCCGATCCCGAGGTGGCTTCGCGCCCCTTCGACGCGAAAAGGGATGGCTTCGTGATGGGGGAGGGGGCGTGTGTGTTGGTATTGGAATCGGAGGAGCACCTCCTGAGGCGGGGCGGGGAGGCGTTGGCGGAACTGGCGGGGGTTGGGGCGAGCTGCGACGCATAC
>DFNI01000036.1:19927-20139 GCA_002375995.1 Acetothermia bacterium UBA3571
TTGGGGCGAGCTGCGACGCATACCACATCACCGCGCCCCCGGAGGACGGAGAGGGGGCCCAGCGGGCCATGGAGGCGGCCCTGAAGAGCGCCGGGGTACCCCCCGAAGAGGTGGATTACATCAACGCCCATGGGACCTCCACGCCTCTCAATGACCGCGCTGAGACCAAGGCCATCAAGGCCCTCTTCGGGGCGCGGGCCTACGAGATCCCG
>DFNI01000036.1:20466-20607 GCA_002375995.1 Acetothermia bacterium UBA3571
GGGCGCGGGCCTACGAGATCCCGGTGAGCTCCACCAAGTCCCAGATTGGGCACCTCTTGGGTGCCGCAGGGGCGGTGGAGGCGGCGGCGGCGATATTCCCGCTTCTCGAGGGATTGGTCCCCGCCACCGTTACCTGGCGGG
>DFNI01000011.1:0-105166 GCA_002375995.1 Acetothermia bacterium UBA3571
CAAATCCCGCCTTTTCAGGGACCGGGGACCAACAGATCTGCATTTCCAGCGCCGCCCCGCCTCCCAACTGTAGAAGATGGGTGTAAAGGACCATTGGTACCTTCCTCACCCCGCGGTGATACTACACTCACTCTCCCAGCAGATCTTTGTAGTCGAGAAATCCACGACTGCCCAGATAATGGATCGCCTGTTCTGCCACCTGTCTCGCGTTGGGGGCTTTCAACGCCAATTGGAGAATCTGTCGAATGTGGTCTCGGCCTGTATAGAATTCCCACCCTCTGATATCGGCTTCAGCAATCATCTTCAAGCATTCCACAGATTTCAGGGTGTGTGTTTCGGCCGTTTTGGCAAGTTGTTCCAGAACCATATGAACAGGTTCTGTTTTGCCTACGATTTGCAGGGATGCGATCAACTGGTCAAGAGCCCAGTCCACATCGAACTTCGCGGACACAAACCACCAGCCAAAAGCAGCCAACTCTTTTGCAAATTCACTTGGCGACGGAGACCTTCTGGCTTGCTCAAGACGGGATTCCCAGAGGTTCTTGAGGCGTTCGATGATCTCCTCAGGGATTTCTTCCTCAGTTTGTTTCAGGGCGCGTCCTACAAACTCCAACGCATGGCCCCGGAGAGTATCGGGCGCTTTTTCCCAGAAGGTTGCAAGTAGAGGATCGTCCAGAGAAAGTTTTCCACGCCAGTGGAACACCATAAGATGCTCTGCCAGTCTCTTGTCGGGATCGGCGGGCCAACGCGTGTCCCCTTTCAGATGGCCGACCCGCTTCACTGCATGGCCATACTGCTCGCGAAAGAGATCCAGGACATTGTCATAAGGCCTATTGAACACGACATAAGTATTCCAGGCAGCATCAAAGTAGCTCTCCTCCTCTTCGTTGAGGGGGAAGATTTGCGTGGCATGCTCACGGGCCCACTGCTCATCTAGAAGGACAAGCCATGGGAACCATTGCCCATAAACGGCTCGGATTGCCAGAGAGGAGTCGTGAGCGGGATCCAGGTGCGCTTCGAGGACCTCGCCCACTTCTGGCATTTCCTTAAAGCCTCGGGCTAAGCGTTCGTGGGTGTCGGTTTGCTTCTCGAGGTATCGACGAATCCATAAGGCGTATCGAATAACGGCATGCATCGCTGCGCCTCGGGTTGTGTTAATGGATAGTGCGGCAGGAGCCATATTGGAGCCACCGTAGCGCAACTCGTCCTCCGGTGTGGGGTCCGGATCCTCTGTTAGTTGCCGCAGGATGGCCCACACCTCTTCACGATGCCCAATTGAGATCTCCCCAGCGCCCTCTTGAAAGCCAGCGGCGAGAAGATCCGCGATGGCCTTTCGCGTCCATCCCCAGTCGGGATCTGCTTCGAAGTCGTGTACTTTGCGGCCAGGAATATCCCGTGGTTGGGTGACAACCCATCGACAAAGTTGGAGTACCTGGCTCCAATCGAAGGTTTTCTTGTGCTTCTGAAGAGCTTCCCGAAGACCGTAAAACAAAGATCGAACGTATGTAGGGTCCAACCCCCGAAAGCGTTCCGCCTGCTCCGCAAAGCGCCGTGGATCCTCTGCCACCACCGAAGCCAGAACTCGGCCGAGTCCTTCAGGTGAAGGCTCCCGGAACATATTCTCTGGAGGTTGCCACGTCTTGAGAAATGTCACGATTTCTTCGACCGACATTGACTTAAGTTCCTCGGCGCTCTTTGGGTTGGCTGGTCCGATCCAGCCGAACTCCATATATGCAGGGAACTCCAGATGCTCTGGCTCGCCATATTGCTGAACCAGCGTTCGATACCGATCTCGCCACACTTCGGGCAGGTTTTCGGGACCAATCCAGGCCAGCCGATCCCGCTGCCAGATCTCACGGTAGCGGCTGATTTCTTCCTCTGATGGCATCCTGTTGTGTTCCCTTTGCCACCGTTCCCTGAACCGCTCGATGTCAGGGCCCTCCTCAATCCATTTAAGAATCGTCTGCTGATCATCGGGCGAAAGAGCTGAGAAGCATTCCCTTAACAAGAGGATATATTCGTGCCGGACACCTACATCTTCGAAGAGAGCGCGATCGGTCAATCGAGCGGCTATAAGCCCTTTGCCCTGCTCACGGAAAATCCTCAGAAGATGCAGAGAAATCCGCCGGAAGACTTTCCATTGCCTGCCTTCGAGGAAAGTTATGATTTCCTCTAGGGGTACACTACCTAATTTTACCGCAATCTCTGCGGCGTCGCGGATCCCTGTGACCAACACATTTTTGATATCACCGTCAATGTTCTGGAGATAATCCTCAATGGCGGGACGCCAGATGAAGGAGGCATCCTCGTCTTTTTGGCCTTTGCCCTGACGCAGCGAAAACCGGATGGCTTTGTCGAGGAGATGACAAAGTAACTCCAGAGCAAGAAACGGTGCAGCCCGGACAAGCTCTGGATAGTATTTCTTCAAGATTTGTTCGTAATGCCACACATCAAAACGGGGCCTGGGTTTCGGAGGCAGCGAATACGACCCTTCTCCTACCGTGCTTACGGATCTCTCATCGGGTAATACATCCAACAGCACAGAGGCCAGGCGCAGGGCCTCCTCGGTTTTCCCATCCTTCGCCCAATAGGCTATGAGCGCCCCAAGTTTCTCAGGCAAAAGCAGATAAGAGGTTTCAGCCCACTTCAGCGCTTTTTCCACAAGGGTGGCTGAAATCTCAGGCGGCATGGCAAGGGCGGCATCTATAAGGTCGCTAAGCACTGCAACGTTCTCAGTATCGTCCATCTTTCTAATAATTTCCGCCACGAGCTCGGGCTTGTGCCTACCCATCCGCGCCAAGTAACGTGCCTCGGGCCAGGGTGGAAAACGGATAGTGCCTTCCTCCTCATCCCGCATCGGCTGTGGAGGATGCTTAAAGAAGCCCTTATTCCTCCAAAGTGGCTCCAGCCATTCGGGGTTTTCAAGTCGGTCAAAGAAATAGCCCCGTGTTATCGCGTTATTTGGGATTTTCTGAGCCAGCGTTTTAACATCATCCCTCGTTGGTTGCCTTTGGATCAATAACCTGTCCAATGCCTGGATCCAAGTGAGAAAGTGTTCGCGTACGGCTTGTAGCAGTACATCTATCAGGGTTTGGCTTCGATTCCATAAATCACTTATCTCTTTCGGCGACCGTGGTACGCCAAGGCCACGACGATGTGCAAAACCATGCAACTTGGCGGCAAGCTCAAACCATGCCTCGGCTGCAGGTGTATTCTCCCCAATACCTATAGCAGAGAGAATTTGCTTGATTTCCTCTTTATGCCGGCCGTCCCCCTCGCTGATCGCCGAAGCATCTTCTGCCACGGGCTTCAATACCTCACGAAAGGCGCTTTCGATTTCACGCAAGAGATGAGCCACCAGGTGCGCTGTGCTATGGAGTGCCTCAGAATTGGCCATTAACCAACAGGCGTCCCGGAAGAATGCCGCTGGTCCAGGGCCAACAAGTTCCCGCAGATCCTCATAGATCCGCTTTTGACGAGGATCAGGAAATTGAAACACTGAGGTGGCCAGTTCTTTAGGTTCCATGTCTATCTCTTGTTCTCCTCTATAAATCGCTCCACAAATTCCCCCGGTACCCGGATTTTGGCCGTCATCAGGTGATGAAGCAGGGTCTTGAACAGGTCATCCAGGGCCCGCTTGCGGTTTTCCTCGGCCTCGATTTTGCGATCCACCGTTTGCAGGATGCGGGCGATTTCGCGCTGTTCGTCCAGGGGTGGGAGGGGAAGATGTATCTGCCTGATGCGAGTTAAGGCCAACTTTGGCTGAGATGTTTTTGTAGAACGTTGATGAATCTGTGTTTGACAGTGTTCACTTGTAAGCGCATAAACGAGATACGTTTGCGACAAATGGTCCTGATCGAGGATAATGAGTTTCGCGGCATTCTCAGTTAAGTTTGCCCCGTCGAGTTCAGGTGGGACGGTGCCAACGAGGCCGATAGTGCCCGCTATAGAGATGTACACATCTTGAGCAGAGATAGTATAGCGCTTTAGGATCTCGTAATCCTTTGGAGTGAGGTATTTGAGGTTTTGTGTATCAATAGAGCCATTCCGAAAGTTTGTAACTCTCAAGTAAGGATATGGCGTTGGAGTGTCCGCAAACTTATGCCCCTTTGGGAGACGCTTGCCACCACGTACTTCAACTACTTCTCCCAACCTCACCACGCGCCAGTGGGCGGGGATGGGGCCGATGGGGGTATCCTGCAACGCCACCTGGTCGGCCTGGTCCACGGGCACGGGGCCGTAGGTGAAGAGGTGGCGCATGAGGGAGCGCTTGAGGTCGCGCAGGGCGGCGATGACACGCTCCGTGGCCTCGCGGGCCTCCTGCACCGCGCGCAACACATGGGCAATGGCCCGTTGCTCGGGCAGGGGTGGGAGGGGGATGGGGAGCGTTTTGAGTTGACTCACATAGAGGTGTCCGCCCTTCACTTTGGAGCGGATGATGTTTCGCGTTCCTGGCAGCATCATCACACCGAACAGAAAGTAAGGGTCTGCCTGAAGAGCACGTATAACTGTCAATTCAGCCACAAAGAATGCACCTTCAAGAGCCTTTGGTACTATTCCAACCTTCTGCCCCACGACTTGTGGTGAATGTCCAGCATTCAAGATGAGAATGTCCGCAGCTTTAACACGAACGGAGTCCCCAAGGTCTATGGTGGTGAAGCTACGCTCACCACGAGGAACAACCGACACTTGGGCCCCATCTTCAAAATCTTTGACTTTGATAATTCGGTAGCCTGTCAAGTCGTCGTAATATTCGCGCCGAGGAGTTCGGCCTTGTTTTACATAAGCCACCTCCCCCAACCGCACCACCCGCCACTCTTCGGGCAGGGGGCCGAGTTCGGTCATGCGGTAGCCGGCGGGCAAATCTTGTACGTCGGTATGGGATTCAGGCATTTTGTTTTCTCTCCACATCGTTTTGCCCCTTTGGTGCCCCTTTTATGCCCGTATCCTCCTTTCGGCCCTTATTTTCTGGGGCACTACCAGATACGGCAGCGTGTCCGATAAATGGCCGATATGTGTCCATTATGGCCGATATGCGTCCGTTAACGAACCAAAGCATAGCGTCTTCCCCTTTTCTCTCCCCTGGCCGTTACCAAACCTCTCTTCACCAGTGCTTGAAGATCGCGCTGAATGGTCTTGACAGAAACTTCGGGAAACCGTCGTTGGATCTCGCCTACGGATGCGCTCCCGGTGTGGCGCAAGGCAGCGATGATTTGGACTTGCCGCTCCGTTAACCCCATTGCCCGCAACCGTTCCGGCGTGTAGGGGTCTTTGAGAAACACCACCTTGAAGCTTCCCGACTGCTCCACAAACTCCGGCTCGGGAAGTCCCTGAGCCCTGCACAGCTCGATGATGCGCGTAGTCCCCGTTCCCCAGTGCTCGATCAAACCCGCATAGTAAAAAGTACGGGACAGGAGAGGGTTGCGAGGGATGGAAGGATGTTCCGGTTCCCGAAGTTGGTCTATCCGAATACCTTCGGGCAGTCCACCAGGATTCCAAATTTGAAGGCGGTCTTCAGTGATGCGAATCTGGATGTCTCCGTAAGCTGTGTAATCCCGGTGGATGAGAGCATTGATCACCGCCTCCCGCAGGGCCTCCAGAGGATATTCCCAGGTTTCTCTGCGTTGCAGCCCTTCCAGCGTAGGTTTGGTAACCTGAACATCAAAGCGAACTTGCAGTACTTGGCGGAAACGGTCCATAGCAGCGTTCAATTGCTGCCAAAGGGTGCCTTCGAATTCGTGGCTGTCCAGGATCTGATTGCCTTTGAACAGGCCGATCCGCAACCGAGCGTGGGGGAAGAGGAGCTGAGGGCGGCGAGCAAACAGGAGAACCCCGGCGTTGGTGAGCCTGTTCCCCTGAAGCAAACCGAGGTTTTGTAGCGTGCGCTCTGGTTCGGAGGGTTCAATCTGCGGAAGCCTATCCCTTGCTAATCTGGCGAATTGAACGACTTGCTCTGGGTCTATCTCCTCAGGACCCCAGGGGCTGGTCAGACCATCCCAGGTTTGCAAGGAACGTTCCAGCAACCGACGCGCAAGTTGCTCGGGAGGCATATCGCGGTTAACGGTGCCAACTCGGGTCAAATACCTACCCCGATAGGGGACCACTCCGCGAATCGGCTCGACCTCTATGACGATCACCTCACGTCCTTGAAGTTCCCTCACCTGGATGGAGGGGGTAATCCCGAGTTTGGAAACAATGGTGTTCGCAATCCGCTGAAGTTCAGCATCATCGGTCACAGTGCCCACTACGGTTCCGTCCTTTCGCACGCCGATGAGGCATGTGCCACCGTGGGTATTGGCGAACGCAGCCAGGTCCTCTAAGGCCTTGTCGGTCCAGCGTTCCTTGAGTTCTAAGATTTCGCTTTCTTTCAACCGACCCATCGCCTCACTTACCGCTGTTACGTCCCTCAAAGATCTCCACGCCACAGCGGGAGGCCGCCGCCCGGAGTGCCCCATCCTGGGTGGCTAAAGGAAGTCCCTGACGCAGGGCGAGATCCAGATAGGCCGCATCATAGACAGATAACCTCTGTTCCCGCGCCAGAAGGAGCACCTCGCCGAAGATCCGCTCGGGATTAGTTTGTTCCACAACAATTGGCAGGGCTTGGAGATACTCCAGGAAGCGGGCCACCGTAGCCTGGGTGATCCGCCCCCTCCTCTCTGCGATCAAAAGCGCATTGGCCACCTCCAAAGGCCAGATAGCCGGAACCACCGCTTCCCCGTTCTCCAAGGCATCCAGCACCGCGTCGGTATACAGGTTGCTTTCGTCCTCCAACCCCCAGGCCAGAGCCACAGACGCATCCAGCACCATCAAGGCCTGTGCCATCACATCCGTCCCTCTTCAATCAGGTCCTTGATCTTCAACCCCCCCAGGGTTTTGTTCTTCCGGAACTCCTTGAGGGCTTCAATCACTTCCTTCACATTTCTTCTCCGGGCAGGCGACACGGGCTCCAGCACTGCCACAGGACGACCGTGGCGGGTGATCACAAACCGTTCTCCCTTCTCCACTCGCCGAAGGAGTTCAGAAAACCTGGTTTTTGCTTCGTACGCGCCGATCTCAGGCATGACACTCCTCCTTCAGACTGGTCTAAGACCGGTCTAAATATAAGGGGGACGAAAACCAGGGTCAACGCTTGGCGTTTCCGATCCCATCCAGACCCAGTTCCCGCAACACCTCCCGCAGGGCACGATCCGCTTCGGCTCGTTCCTCCTCCGCCTCGCGCAGCCGCACCACCGCTTCCTCCAGGGGCAGCATGTCCTCCCCATCGTTCTGAGCCACGTAGCGGCTGGGGGAGAGGTTGTAGTCGTTGGCCGCGGCTTCCTCGTTGGAGATAATCGCGCTCAAACCTTCCTCCGCCCGCCATTCGCCGTAGACCCGGGCGATCCGCTCGATGTGTTCTTCCGTGAGGTAGTTCTTGGGCCGGCCCTTGGCGAAGAGCTTGGAGGCGTTGATGAGGAGGATCTCCCTGGGATGGCGCTTCCGCTTGTTGATCACGATGATCACCCCCGGGGCAGTGGTGTTGTAGAAGAGGTTTTCCGGGAGCAAGAGCACCGCCTCGATGAGGTCGTGCTCCACGAACTGCCTCCGGATGTCCCGCTCTCGGTTGCTCCCGGAGGTACCACTTCCCCGGGAGACCGAGCCGGTGTCGATAACCAAGGCCAGCCGGCCGCCCTCGTTCAGGGAGGCATACATGTGCTGGATCCAACCCCAATCGGCGCTGGAGGAGGGCGGGATGCCGAAGCGGAAGCGGTCGTATGGGTCGTTCTCATAGACCCCCTGGGGGAAATCCTGGTTCCACATGGGATTGGCCACCACCAGGTCGAAGGTCCGCAGGCGGCCGTGGGCGTCGGTGAAGGCCGGGCGACGCATGGTATCCCCCAGGGCGATCTCGGCCTCCATGTCGTGGATGAAGGCGTTCATCTTGGCCATGGCGTAGGTGGTAGGGTTGATCTCCTGGCCGAAGAGCTTGAGGGAGGCCACGTGGGGCGGGAGCACGCGGCGGCCGTTCTCCTCCACACCGTGGGTTTCCAGGAGCCGCAGGTGGCATTTGATGAGAAGACCGCCGGAGCCGCAGCACGGGTCGTAGACCGACATCCCGGGCTCGGGCTCCAGGATCCTCGCCATGAGGATGGCCACCTCCCGCGGGGTGTAGAACTCCCCGGCGGATTGTCCCTGTCCCTCGGCGAACTTCCGCAGCAGGTACTCATAGGCCCGGCCCAGGATGTCCGGCTCCACGTCGTTCAGGCCCAGGCGGTAGCGGGAGAGGATCTCCACCAGGCGGCGGAGGTATTCATCGGGCACGATCCGCTGGCCGGCGGCGGTGGCGTTGAAATCCACCAGGTCGATGACCCCCTGGAGCCTCGGGTTCTCCCGGGCCACGGCCCGCACCGCGTCGGTGAGGTACTCCCCCAGGCCCGTGGTCCTGGTGCGGATCGCGCTCCAACGCGCCTGGGGCGGGATGTAGAAACGGACGAGCTTGTGGTCCTCTTCCACCAGGCGCTCGGCGTTGTACCGTCCCCCGAGCTCCTGGGCCAGGGATTGGAGCTCGTCCTCGAAGACGTCGGAGAGGCGCTTGAGGAAGATCAAGGGGAGGATGTAGTCCTTGAACTTGGGGGCGTCCACCGGGCCACGGATGGCGCAAGCCGCCTCCCAGAGCCAGGCTTCCAGCGCCGAAAGATCCAATCGTTTCTTTCCCGAAGCCATCCCATAGGAGTTTATGACATGGCTTATGACCATGCCAAATCCCGGGAACCATCGCTTCAGCCCTGGGGGCACACCTCGAAGGTTGCAAGTCAATGGGACGGGCGCATGTTGCTTCCGGTTTGCAAAGATGATCTCACCGGCTTCCATCGGGCTTCACCCTCCGAGGCGTCCCCGAAATCGTGTTTCCTGTCATAGGCCTCGTTCAACATCTTCCCGTATTCCCGACCAAAAATCCCCGACTTCACGAAATGCTCGCCGAATAGGTTGATGACCCCCTTGTGGGAGGAAGCCCTCAGTCCCTATGGTAAGAAGGGCCGCCTCCGCCAGGAAGAACATCGCATAATAGCACCGCGATGCGCAGGAGTCGTAATCGCCCAATGCCAACGCCGCCTCGGCCGTCTTGAGAAACCTCCCCGCTTTGGAAACCAGATCCGTGATTTCCTTCATACCGGAACGCCCTCCCCTCTCACGTTGAGGAGGAAAGGCGAGTTGTAGGATTTGTAAAAACTCTCAGGGAGCACAACCACCGAAACCAGCTCACCTTCCTCGAGGAGGATGTCCAACAGGAGATCGCTTAAACTTCGACGCACCTCATCGGGCCTCAACGTATCGTCCACCACCACCAGGAGGTCCACATCGGAATCTTCCGTTGCCGCCCCGCGCGCATGAGAGCCGTAAAGGATCACGGCCTTGAGGCGTGAGCCGTATCTTTCCTCCAGGAACGTAATAGGCCAACACGTCGTGCCCCCCTTAGGGGCCCAGATCGCCGCCAGCTCGTCCAAGAGCACCACCGGAAAAGCGGCAGGCTCATCGGGAAGATCCAATCCCAGCTCCCGCAGCCTTTCCATCCGGTCCTTTCCTCCATCCCTGCCTCGAAATGGGGACGCTCCACGTTGTAGTCACCGCCACCTTTGGCCCAACACCAGGAACCCCTCAGTGGTGGCCACCTCTCCCAAGCAAGGGATGTAAAAACTCCTCGCCGCAGGCGCCGGCACAGCCTCGCGCCGAAGGGCCGGTAACAACTCCTTTTCCAGCTTCGCCAGGTGATGGGGTTCTCGTCCCCGAACTCACTTCCCCGGGCCCCCTGTCATCGCGCCTCCACCTCGATCCCCCACGCCCTCACCCACCCCATCACTTTGAACCTGGTCCTGGCCTCAAGGAAGGTCCACTGGTACCGGGGAAGTGGAAGAGAAGCCCGTAACGCGTTACACGTCCCGGAGCTATTCCAGGGCATAGGCGATCCTCCTCCTTCCCCAACCCCGCTCCCTCTTCAACTCAACCACCCTCTCCTCGACCTCCGGTGGGGTGCTACAGGGGGACCGCTTCGGCCGCGGCGAGCGGTCGTAAAGACCAGCTTCACCTTCCTCCCTGTACCGCTGCCGCACCCACTTCCTCACGGTGTTGCGGGATATAGAAAGCCTCCGGGCTGTCTCCCGGATGCCCCCACGTTCCCGGTAAACCTCCACGATCTCGAGCCTCAGCACGAACTTGCCCTTCTTGTAGCCAGGCCGTAAAGTTGCGGTAGGGTGTGGCGAAACACTCCGGCATCCCTCCTTACTTCAGGTGTTCCATCGGCTCTCCAATAGGAGGGATGCCGCACATTTTCAAGAACTCCTCGAATGCCCCAAGGTCCAGCACCTGGGGTGGGTCACCATGTCTTTGCGCACTTACTGGCGCCGGTTGACAAAAGCAATCACCGGGATCTTTTTGCTTTAGGTTTGGCGCTGCGAGGCTTAGGATCGACATTTTGGAAGCAATCAAATGGGTCTACACACTGCGCGCTCTGCCACCCAGGGCGGCGCCGCTGCCCCCAGATTTTGTGAACACCTTGGGCCCACGCCCGACACACTCCGACCACGCTAGGATGGTCCTTTACCTTCGCTTCAAAATGTACCCGTAACATCCCTCGTAACCTTGCCTTCAACCTGAACATCTGGGCTTGCACTTTAGGGTTAGAACTGCGTTTTTACAGAGGGAACCTTTGCATATTAGGGGCCGTTGCAGTGTACTCTTTGGAACCCGCCCGCAGATCAACAGGCCATCAAAACCGGTACCGTTTCATGGCCTCGCGGGCGCGGCGCTCCTCTTCCTCCTCGATGAGTTTGCGGCGCTTGTCCGCCTTGGTGCGGCCCCGCGCTACCGCTAACTCCACTTTAGCATAACCCCGCTCGTTAAAGTAGAGGGAAAGCGGCACCAGGGTGTAGCCGGACATGGCCACCTTGCCCGCCAGGCGCGCGATCTCCCGTTTCTTCAGGAGCAATTTCCGTGGGCGCTCGGGATCGTGGCCGGTATGGGCTGAGCTTTTATCGTAGGGGGCGATGTGCATGTCGTAGAGGAAGACCTCGCCGTCCACCACCTTCGCGTATGCCCCGTCCAATGAGACCCGTCCGGCCCGAAGAGACTTCACCTCCGAGCCGGTAAGCACGATCCCAGCCTCATAGGTCTCCTCAACCTCGTAATCTCGTTTGGCTTTACGATTGCGCGCCACAATCTTCCGCTCTCCCATGCTTCCCTTTAAACTACCCGTGCGTTCACAGAGAAGCAAGGAGGGACGATGAAGGGAGTTTGGGGCAGGTACCTGGAGGTAGATCTCACAAGTGGAGACATAAAGGCTCGGGAAATCCCCGAGCGCTGGTATCGATTGCACCTCGGGGGACGGGGGATCGCAGCGCGGTTATTGCTGGAGCTCGTGCCCCCTAAGGCCGATGCTTTGGGCCCGGAAAACGTCCTTATCTTCGCCACCGGGCCCCTCCAGGGAACGGGGGTCGCCGGGGCAGGGAGGCATGTGGTGGCAGCTAAGTCCCCGAAAACCAACTCCATCTCTGACTCTTATGCCGGGGGGTATTTCGCCCACGAGCTTGGCCGTTCGGGGTACGATGGGATCATCTTCCGTGGCGTGGCCCCGCGTCCGGTTTATCTCTTGCTCTACGACGGAAAGGCAGAGCTCCGCGAGGCAGAGGATCTGTGGGGCAAGACCACCGGCGAAACGGAGGATGCCTTGCGGGCAAGGCACCCCGGAGCACGGGTTGCTTGTATCGGCCCTGCAGGAGAGCGATTGGTGATCCAGGCTTGCGTCATTCACGACAAGACCCGGGCCGCCGGGAGACCGGGCCTCGGGGCGGTGATGGGATCGAAGCGTCTCAAGGCCGTGGTGGTGAAGGGGCACGCCGAAAAAGAGCTCGCCGATCCGGACGCTTTTCGTCGTGCCCGGGCGGAGTTCGCCCGCACCCTCACCGAGGACGCCAGCACGGTGGAGTTCGGGAAATACGGTACCGCTCGAGGGCTCACGTGGCTCTCGGAGATGGGGATTCTCCCCACCGAGAACTTCCGCGAAGGGGTGTTCGACCCCGCGGAAGAGATCGGGGGCGAGCGCATGGCAGAAACGATCCTCGTGGACCGGGAGACCTGTGCCGGTTGCCCGATCCGCTGTAAACGGGTGGTGCGCACCGAGTTCCGCGGACGCACGGTGGAGCCCGACTACGGGGGGCCAGAGTATGAAACCCTAGCCTCCTTTGGTTCCCTGTGTAAGTGTTCTGACCTTTCGGCCATCGCCCTCGCCAACCAGCTTTGCAACGCCTACGGCCTAGACACCATATCGGTGGGCGTCGCCGTCGCTACCCTGATGGAGGCCTCGGAAAAGAGTCTCATCGACGAACGGGTCCCTTGGGGCGATCCCGAGGCGGTGATCACATGGGTGGAGCGGATCGCTTATCGAGAGGGTCTGGGCGATGAGATTGCTGCCGGAACGGAATGCTTCGCCGAGCGAATAGGGGCAGAGTACGTAATGACCATCAAGGGGGTGGAGGTGCCGATGCACGAGCCCCGGGGCAAAGTGGGATTGGGGATCTCTTACGCCGTGAGCCCCCGGGGCGCTACCCACCTCGAGGGGACGCACGACACCATGATCGAAGGCGACGCTCCTACCCCGGAGCTCGGGGTGACGCAGGGCATGGACCGTTTCGCGTTGAGGGGGAAGGCACCCCTGGTAAAACTCTATGAAGATCTCCGTTCCTTCACCAACTCCCTCGTCCTCTGTGCTTTCGTCACCCGGGAGACGGGGCCGAATTACAACTTCCCCCTTATACGGGAGATGCTCCGCCATGCCACGGGGATAGAACTCACCCCGGAGGGGATGCTCCTGATCGGTGAGCGCAACTTCAATCTCCTGCGGCTTTATTCTGGATTTGTGGGGTACCGGCGCGAGCACGACCGGCTCCCCCGGCGTTTTCACGAGCCCCTTCCCCGGGGGAAGTCTGCGGGCCGTCCCATCCCGGAGCGAGAGTTCCAAGAAGAGCTCGACGCCTACTACCGGCTCCGCGGCTGGGACGAGCGGGGCCCTACCCCGGAGCGGTTGCGTCAACTGGGTTTGGGGGAAATAGCGGAGATGGTGGTGCGGGAATGAGGGGAGGCCGCCGTCACGGTGGTGGATAGCGTGAACTGCGAATTCCTTTTCGCTCATCACCCCCTGTTCGTTGCGCGTCCCTGGGTATGAAACTCGTGGCGTTCGTGGGGCACAAGAGGTCGGGTAAGACACGGTTCATCTGCGAGCTTATCCCGGTCCTCCGGGCCCGGGGGTATCGGGTTGGCACGGTCAAGCACGTCTCCCCGGAGGTGGAGCCCGACGCGCCCGACACCGACACTTACCGGCACCGGTTGGCTGGGGCCGAAAAGGTCCTTCTTTACTCGAGCCGCCACGGGGCCGTCTTCTGGGACCACGGGGGAACCGAGGTTTCCGAGTTCATAGGGAAGTTCCTCGGTGACCTGGATATCGTGCTCCTGGAGGGGTTCAAGGGGGCTTCCTACCCCAAGATCGAGATCTATTCTGGAGGTGAACCCCTGGCCGGGGCGATCCCCGTGCTCGCCGTGGTCACGAACCAAAAGGTGATCGTTCCCGATGGAGTGCGTATCCTCCCCCGGGATCCCGAGATCGTGGCCGATTTCATCGAGGCCGAGGTCCCCGAAGCCCCTGGGGAAGGAATGGGTTGAGCGTCTCAGGCTCCCCTGTGGAGCACGTGATCATATCCGCAGCGGAAGAGCTCCACCACGTGCTCGTCGTCGAGGGAGTAATAGATGGATTTCCCCTCCCGGCGGGTCTTCACCAGGCCCTGCATCCGGAGGATCCTCAGGTGATGGGACGTGGCGGGTTGCGATATCCCTAAAAGCTGGGCGAGGTCGTGCACGCACAGTTCGCCTTGGGAGAGGAGGTAGAGGATCTTCACCCGGGTGGGATCGGCGAGCACGCGGAAGGTTTCCGCCAGCCGCATGGCGGCCTCGGGATCGGGCATCTTCTTCAAGAGCTTCTCGGCTTCCTTTTCGCTCAACGCGTGATACATAACCCTTTCACTTTAACCCCTAGGGGGCCTTGAACCAAGGAGCGGGAACAGCTATAAATTAGCAAACAATTAAACAGCTGTTCATAGATGGTGAGCTTTATGAATCGCACCAAAAACGCGAATGCAAAGGAAACCCAGGAGTTCCGAGTGGGCACGATCCACTGCCCCTCCTGTGCCTTGCAGCTCCAGCGACGCCTCGAGGCGGTACAAGGGGTGGAAGGTGCAGAAGTAAGCCTTCTCGATGGAGTGGTCCGGGTGGTCTATGACCCCAAACGCATCGGAACCCCGGAGCTCGAAAAGGCCGTGGTTACCCTCGGGGGACAGATCGTCCACCTGGAGGACCACAACCATGACCACACGGGAGATCGGCTCACCTTGATCTCGGGCGTCTTCCTCCTCGCCGGGGGCCTCGCCTACCTCGCCGGGAACGTGGTCCTGGGTAGGGTGTGGGATGTGGCCATACCCCTCTCCGGCCTCCTCTTCGGCATCGGGGCCGCCACCGGGGGGCTGCCCGTGCTGCGGCGCGCGCTCTCGGAGCTCAAGCGGAGGCTCCTCGGCATCGACCTCCTCGTCTCCATCGCCATCATCGGCGCCCTGGCCTTGGGGGAATCCTTCGAAGCGGCAGCCCTCGCTTTTCTATTCGGGGTCGCGGAGTGGCTGGAGGAGAAGGCCGCGGCCCGGGCCCGCCGCTCCATCCGGGATCTACTGGATCGGGCCCCGAAACGTGTGACCGTGTTGCGGGAGGGCCGGGAGATCGAGCTCCCCGTGGAGGCGGTGTCTCCCGGTGAGGTGATCCTCGTCCGGCCCGGGGAAACTATCGGGCTCGACGGGGTGGTGGTCCGGGGCCGCTCCAGCGTCTCCGAGGCCCCCGTCACCGGGGAGTCCACTCCGGTGACGAAGGAGGGAGGGGACCCCGTTTACGCCGGTACCTTGAACGAAGACGGGTCGCTGGAGGTGCGGGTAATTCGCTCCGCCGGAGAGAGCACCTTGGCCCGGATCGCCGCCCTGGTGGAAGAGGCACAACACCGGAAGGCCCCGGTGGAGCGGACCGTGAACCGCTTCGCCCGCTACTATACCCCCGCCGTGGTGGGAGCGGCCGTCCTCGTGGCCGTCATTCCCACCGCCCTGGGTTTCCCTCTCCGGGACTGGATCCTTCGGGCACTGATGCTCCTCGTCATTGCCTGCCCCTGTGCCCTCGCCATCTCCACCCCGGTGTCCATGATCTCTGCTTTAGTGGCTTCGGCCAAGCGGGGGATATTGGTAAAAGGCGGCGCGGCGTTGGAGGCCATCGCGAAAGTGCGGTTCCTGGCCGTGGACAAGACCGGCACCCTCACCACCGGAGAGCTGCGAGCGGAAGTGGTGCCGCTTGACGGAACGGACACGCGGGAGATCCTAAGAGTTGCCGCGGCCCTGGAGAAAGGAAGCGAACATCCCATCGCCCGGGCTATACGGGCGCTCGCGGAAGGAGAGGATCACCTGCCGGAGGTCACAGACTTTAAGGCCCTTCCGGGCTTGGGAGTGAGGGGTAGGATCCAAGGGGAAGAGTATGTGGTGGGACGTCCCGAGCTCTTCGGGGACATGCCCCCCGCGGTGCAAAAACTCATCTCCTCGGGGAGGAGCGTGGTGCTGGTGGGTAAGGAAAAGGGCCCCATCGGCGCGATCCTCCTCTCCGACGAGATCCGCCCCGAAGCCCGGGAGGCCATCGCGGCCACAAGGAGGTTGGGGGTGGAACCGGTTCTCCTCACCGGGGACCGGGCCCCGGTGGCCAGGGCGGTGGCCGAGGCGTTAGGAATCAAGGAGGTCCACGCCGAACTCCTTCCGGAGAAGAAGCTCTCCCTAGTGGAGGACCTCAGGAGGCGCGGTGGAGTAGCGTTCGCGGGAGATGGGATAAACGATGCCCCCGCCCTTGCAGCTGCGGACGTGGGGATCGCCATGGGCGCCATCGGGACCGACGCCGCCATCGAGGCCGGCGATGTAACGCTGATGCGCGACGACCTCCGGGATGTCCCCCGGTTGATCTCCCTGGGCCGCCGGACCCTGCGGGTAATCCGGTGGAACATTGGGATCGCCCTGGCGTTGAAGCTCGCCGTGGCCGGGTTCGCCTTCGCCGGCTTCGCTTCCCTGGCCCTGGCCGTCCTCATAGGCGATGTTGGGGGGACGTTGGTGGTCACCGGGAACGCCATGCGCCTCCAACGGCCCGTATTTGAACCGAAAAATGAGGAGGTGTCGGACGCATGAGAACGTGGTTTCTCGCCGGAAGCACCGTTCTTTTCCTGGCCTTTTTGGCTGCAGCGGGACCATCCCTGCAGGTGGAACCCACGGTTTACCGGTTCGGC
Organism: Acetothermia bacterium UBA3571; assembly: GCA_002375995.1. Lineage (GTDB taxonomy): Bacteria > Bipolaricaulota > Bipolaricaulia > Bipolaricaulales > Bipolaricaulaceae > UBA3571. Next base: position 16,370 of record DFNI01000011.1, read on the forward strand.
GAGGTGACGGAGGGGATCCTCGTCCGCGCGGTGTTCGTCCTAACCAATGTGGGCGATGCCCCCCTGGTTTTCCCCCGTCAACCACACACCTCCTGCGGCTGTACCAGCGCCCCGCTGCCGAAAGGGGAGCTCCTTCCCGGAGAATCGATGGAACTGGTGGTTCTCTTCGACTCCACCGGCTTCGGGGGGCGGAAGATAGCCAGGAGGGTGGAGCTTTTCTCGAACGACCCCGAGCAACCTAAACGGATTCTGTTACTGGAAGGATACGTGCGCAAGCCCCTGCCACACGAAGCCTCGGCTTCCACCCTGTATTACGGTTTTTACCTTTTGGTGGACTTAAGATCTCCCGATGCTTACGCCCGAGGACATCTGTTGGGAGCCATCAATATCCCTCTGGAGGACCTTGAACTCTGGGCCGATCGTCTTCCCAAGGCCCTCCCCATCTATCTCTACGATGAGACCGGAGAAGGTGCCGCGGAGGCGGCACGGCTCCTGCGGGAGCGCGGGGTTGTGGTGGCCCGGGCCATTGCTGGCGGGCTCTTGGGATGGCGGGAGGAGCTTGGAGACGCTTTCTTCACTCACCCCCTTGGGGGCCCGAAAGCACCCCCTTCCGGCAAGGGGGAGGGCAAAAGCCGCGCGGTGAGCCCCCGGCGCGTGGCCAGGAACTACTACGTGATAGTGGACTTGCGCACGGTCCAAGAGTTCGCCGCCGGACACATCCCCGGCGCGTTGAACCTGACCCCTGAAGAACTCCCCACGTGGCTCGCCGCGCTTCCCCCCATCGGGGATGCAGGTGCCCTTCACATATGGCTCGTAGACGCTGACGGAACCACGGCTTGCGAGCTGGCCGCCGCGCTGCGGAACGAGGGGTACGGGAACATCTATTGCCTCGTGGGCGGAATCGAACAGTGGAAGGCCCGCTACCCCGATCTCCTGTGGAGCGGGCCGGCCAATTGAGGTACCCGTGATTTTCTCTACATCCGACAACCAGTGATTAATAAAATAGTACATACCTGGACCGTTTTGGGCGCGCTTCTGGTTGGTTTTCTCCCAGCCCTAGGGGTGGAACTGGTTTTCTTCTATGATCCCGGATGTCCGCACTGTGCCCGCATCGATGCCTTCCTCGCAGAAATAGGGCCCGATTATCCGGAGCTCCAGGTAGTTCGCTTCAACATCCGGGAGCCCCAGGCCAGGGAGATATTGGAGAAGCTCCTCGTCGCCTACGGTGTGGAACTTGGCCCAGTGCCGCTGATATTTGTAGGGGATGTGGCCTTAGTCGGGGACACCTTCTACGGGCTGGAAGAGGAGCCGGTGACCCTCCACGGGCGGGCCGGGGAGATGGCCTTGGAGGAAGCGATTCAGCGGGCCATCGCGGAAGGGGCCCCCTCTCCCTTAGCGCGGGCGGAGGGGGTCCAGGGCCGCGACTTGGCCGAAAAGCTCACCTTGCCCGCTGTCCTCGTGGCCGCGGCGGTGGACTCGGTGAACCCTTGTTGTTTCGCGATCCTCATATTCCTTTTCGGCGCTTTGCTCGTCGCAGGGCGGCGGCGCCGGATCCTTCCCATCGGGCTTTCCTTCCTTTCCGCCATTTACATCTCGTACTTCCTCATGGGGCTTGGGGTCTATTCGGCTATCCAAGCCGCCGGGGTGCAGTACTACTTCATCCTTTCCGTCTCGATCCTCGCGGTACTCATGGGGGTGTGGTCCATCAAGGACTACTTCGCCCACGGGAAGTGGTTCAGCCTCGAGGTTCCCCAGCGCTGGCGCCCCCTCTTGAAGCGGCTCACCGCGTCGGTGGTTTCTGTCCCTGGGGCATTTGCTATCGGGATCCTGGACTCCCTCTTTCTCCTTCCCTGTTCGTCGGGTCCCTATATCGCCATATTGGCGCTTATTTCCCGGACGACCACCAGGGCCCAGGGGATTCTTTACCTCCTCCTCTACAACCTGGTCTTCGTCCTCCCCCTTCTCATCCTCACCCTGGGGGTACACTTCGGTTTTACCACCACCGCCCGGGCGGAGCGGTGGCGTGCCCAACGGGTGCAGAAGCTACATCTCGTTTCGGGAGCGGTGATGGTTCTCCTGGGAATTGGAATGATCGTGGCCCTCCAGCTCGGTTACGTTTGAGCGGCCAATGACTCCCAAAGAAGCCGGCGTGGCCTTTCGGCCACGCCGGCTTCGCTCGTAACTCTGGACCCACCTCAGCCGCAGCAGCCGTGGCTTTCCTCGGGAAGGTAGCGTTCGGGGTCCTTCTCAAAAGCTTCTTTACAGCTCGGCCCGCAGAAGTGGTAGGTTTTCCCCTTGTACTCCACTGCCTCCGTGGCCGTGTTGGGATCCACCTCCATACCACACACGGGATCCCGGACCTTGTCCGCCATCTCTCCTCACCTCCTTTTCCTCGATGATGGCCGTTCCCCGTTCCCGGGGCCGCCTCGCCAACACGAACCCCATCCCCACAACGTAGGCGAAATATACAACGAGGGAAGGGGCGGGGTTGTGGCCGAAGAGGGAGGATGGGAAGCGCCCCGGGGCGGAGGAGCTCGGGAGGATCGGGTTCAGATCCCACAGGCGTTCCACCGCCGTGGGGAGGACCGCCGCCTCCTGGAGCCCGTGTACCCCGCGGGCGAGAAATCCCGCGGCCACGAAGAGCAGAAGCCACGAGGTGCCGGTGAAGAACGCGGAGGGCTTTGCCCGGAGGCCGAGGGCGTAGATCCCCCAACCCAATAGCACGGCCACGCCGATACCCGAGCTCCTCGACCAACGCCCCCGTGCCCCCAGTTTGGAACGCGGCCGCGCTCAAGAAGAGGACCGTTTCCACGCCCTCCCTTGCCGCGACCACGAAGGAGAACCCGAACAGCCCCCCATCCTCCGAAGATCTCCTCAGCCCGGCCTTCCAGGGCGACCCCCGCGGCGCCCACCGCCGGGCCCACGGCGAGGCTCGTGGCGACGGCTCCCGGGAGCCCTCACCAGGCCCATTTGATCAGCTCGTGCTGTCCAAGCCTCCGCAGGGCGACGACCAGCACGCCCAAGATGAGAGCGGCCTCGAGCCCTTCCCTGAGGCCGATCGAGAAAGCTGCGGCCACGGGTCTCCTTTCGCTCCGAACGGAGTGATATCAAAACACATTCGCATTTTATGCTCGGCGGGAGGGGTAACAACCCTTCCTAGGAAGTTCCGTGGCCTCTGAATGCAAACTACATCAATAATTTTGGAGCATGCACAGATAAAAATGTCTCCATACAATCTCCACGATCTCTTCATCCTCTCTCCACAGCCGTCCAGGAGAATTCCCCTGACCCAATGCGCTACAGCGGAAATCTGGAGGTGATGGAATGGCTCATAGAGGTCGGGCCGTCGGTGTTCTCTTTTTTACTGCGTTTTCCGTGTTCGTGGCACTCTTCCCCGTCGCGGCACAGAGCCAGTTACTGGACGAGCTCCGTGCCGAGCTGATACCCGGGGAAGGCGCGAAAACTTCCTACGGACTCCCACTGTCCCTCGATAACATCCAGACCTTTGCCGATTGGTACTACTCCATCCAACTGTCTCCGGAGGAGAAGGAGATCTTCCGGGAAGCCCTTTCGGCCATTCCCGCCCCTTGCTGCGACGACAACCCGGTACTCAAATGCTGTTGCCAGAAAACGAACCGCATCTGTAACCTCACCCGCTCGGCCATGGGGCTCGGAGCGTGGCTCATCCACGAAAAGGGCTTTACTGCCGAGGAGACCAAAGCCGCGGTGGAGGAGTGGCTCCGTTTCCTGAGGCCCCAGTACTACCTCGCCTTGGCCCTGGAGGAGAGGGGCCTCGATCCCCGGGAATACGGCCTCAAGGAACACGAGGCTTACGAGTCCTGCGATCAAAAGCTCTGCGAGGTCCCACTGGACGCGGGCGGGTGCGGTGGAATGGGCCTTAAAGTGCTTTTGAAGGAAAAAGAGGAGGTTCCCGCTTGCTGCCGCGCCGAAGGGGGCCAATAATGGAGCGGTGATACCCTATGCCCAAGGGCGTGGAAAAGAGGAAGTCAAGGAGAAAGGGAATGATCAAATTGATCGTGTTGGCGGGACTAGGAGTGTTGGCGGTGGGGCTCGTGTTCCTCCTCATGCCCCATGGGTCGAACTCCGCGGACGCCGAGGAGATTTCCCTAGCAGAGCTCGAAGCGGAGGTGATTCCCCCGGTGGGGAAGGAGACTGCATACGGGATCCCCCTTTCCTGGAACAACGCCCAGACCTTCGCCGACTGGTACTACGAGGTCCGGCTCTCCCCAGAAGAGTCGGCCCTACTTCAGCGAGCCCTGAAGGAAATTCCTACCCCCTGTTGCGACGATACCCGGATCACGCGGTGCTGCTGTGAGCGCTCAGGGTACATCTGCAACCTCGTGAGGAGCGCCCGGGGGCTCGCAGCGTGGCTCATCCGGGAGAAGGGCTTTGGGGAAGGAGAGGTACGGGAGGCGGTGCTCGAGTGGGTGCGGTTCGCCCACCGCAAATACTTCCTCGCCCTCGCGCTAAAGGATCGGGGGGTGAACCCGACGAAATACGGTCTCACCACCAAAGGGGCTTGTTATCGGCAGCTGTGCGAGCGCCCCATGCGGGAGGGAGGCTGCGGCGGGATGGGTGAGCGAGTGGAGATTTAATCGGAACCCTCAGAACCCCCTTCCGATATAGGCGCCGGCCTTCACCGCCGGCGCTTTTTCTTCACGGAAACTCCACACGAGCTTCCTTGAACTTTCATCGAGATGGTTTAAAGTGAAAATACGTTTAAAAATCGAAAGGAGAGCACAGTGGCCAACTACAGTTACCGGAAGACCGTGAGCCTCCCCTTCGGGGAGGTGGTGGAAAAAGTCAAAGATTCCCTGGCCAAGGAGGGCTTCGGGATCCAAGCCGAGATCGACCTCGCCCGGGCCATGCGGGAGAAACTCGGGGTGAAGTTCGAGGACTACGTGATCCTCGCCGCCTGCAACCCTCAGCTCGCCCACAGGGCCCATGCCGCCGAGACGGACGTGGGACTGCTTCTTCCGTGCCACGTCATCGTTTACCGTGACGGAGACACGGTCCGCATCGCCGTGGCCCGGCCCACCGTGGTGCTGGGGGTCGCAGGGAACCCGGAGCTCATGCGGGTGGCCCAGGAGGCCGAGATCCAGCTCATCCAGGCCCTGGACGCAGCTTGAGGAGGTAACGATGCCGTGGGGAGAGGAAATGGGAATGGGTTGGATGGTACTCTTTGGGTTATTGGGACTTTTCGTCTTCGGGGCCGTGATTTATGTCGCGGTGCGCTTGGCCACCGGCGGAAGCCGCCGGGGCGACCGCCACCACCACGACGGCGGCGCCGGGGGACACTGCTGCTAGGAGTGGGTCATGGCCGCCGAGACCGCCCGTAGACGCTATGACCCTATCGCCCCGGTTTACGATCTCTTGCAGTGCCCGATGGGACGGGCCTCCGCCTCTTGGCGGAAGCGGCTCTGGGCTGAGGCAAAAGGCCCTCGCCTCCTCGAGGCCGGGGTGGGAACGGGACGCAATTTTCCGTTTTACCCCAACTCGGCCAAGATCACCGCGGCGGACATAAGTCCCCGGATGCTCGCCCGGGCGAGGGCCCGCGCCTCCCGCATGGACCTTGAGGTTGAGCTCCGGGAGATGGACATTCAGTCCCTGGGTTACCCCGATAACAGCTTCGATTCCGCCGTCTCTAGCTTCGTGTTCTGTTCGGTGCCCGACCCCGTGCGGGGGCTTAAGGAGCTCGCCCGGGTGGTGAAGCCCGGAGGAAGGATAGTCCTTCTTGAGCACGTACGTCCCCGGGGGCGGGTGCTCGGGCGGCTCTTCGACTTCCTTACCCCCTTGGTGGTGCGGCTTTTCGGATTCCGCCTGAACCGGCGGACCGTGGAGAACGTCCGCCGCGCCGGGCTTAAGCTGGAGAGGGTTGATTACCTCGATCGGGTGGGGATCGTGAAGCTGATCGTGGCCCGCCCGCACAAGGAGGTGGACGATGGCTGAGGTGAAGGAAAGGCCGGTGGGGGCGTTCGTACTGTCGCTCCTTGCCGGGATCTGGATGGTGGGCGCAGGACTCATGATATACCGTTGGAGCGGCACCACGTCTTGGATGTGGGGCCACGGGATGATGGGCGGATACCTCGGGTGGGGTCGGTTGCCCTGGTTGGGCTTGATTTTCGGGATCGTGGTCCTCGTCGGGGCAATCGCTATTTACCTTAGGCCCGACAAAACCTCAGGTTGGGGTATCGCCATCCTGGTGGCCTCCGCCGTGAACGTCCTCTTCGGCATGGGAGGGCTGCTCGCAGGACTTCTGGGGATCGCGGGTGGAGCGTGGGCCATCGCCTGGAGGCCGGGAGAAGGTGGTGATTGATCATGGCGGTGAAGGATCCGGTATGCGGGATGGAGCTCGAGGCGGCCTCGGCCGCCGAGACCCGGGAGTTCCGGGGAAAGACCTACTACTTCTGCTCCTCCTCCTGCGCAGATAAGTTCGATAAAGAGCCGGAAAAGTACGCCGGTGCCCCTGGTGGAGGCCATGAACACGGGGAGCACGCTGGGCACAGTGGACACGAACATCACGAGTACAAGGCCCATGAGGGCCACGCCGGCCATGCCAAACACGAAGGCATGGGCCACGGGGAACACGGGCACCACGACCATCACGCCCACCACGCCCAGATGGTGGCTGACTTCCGCCGCCGGTTCTGGGTCTCCCTAGGCCTCACTGTCCCCATCCTGCTTTTGTCTCCCCTGATCCAAAAATTCTTGGGCCTCCCCAAGGCTTTGGCCTTCCCGGGAGCTCCCTACCTCCAGCTCGTCCTCGCCTCCGCGGTCTACTTCTATGGCGGCTGGCCCTTCCTCAAGGGCATGTGGGATGAGCTCAGAAAAAAGCAGCCGGGGATGATGACCCTGATCGCCCTGGCCATCTCGGTGGCCTACGTGTACTCCGCCGCGGTGGTCCTAGGCCTTGCGGGCCAGGTCTTCTTCTGGGAGCTGGCCACATTGATCGACGTGATGCTCCTTGGGCACTGGATCGAGATGCGGTCGGTGTTGGGCGCGTCCAAGGCGCTGGAGGAGCTCGCACGCCTCATGCCTTCTACCGCCCACCTCCTTAAGGATGGAACGGTGGAGGACGTTCCCATCGAGGTCCTGAAACCCGGCGATCGGGTGCTGGTGAAACCGGGAGAAAAGATCCCCGTGGACGGCATCGTGATCGAGGGGCGCACCACGGTGAACGAGTCCATGCTCACCGGGGAGTCCCGGCCAGTGGAAAAAGGCGAGGGCGATGAGGTGATCGGCGGTGCGGTGAACGGGGAGTCGGCCATCACCGTGGAGGTCAAGCGCACCGGGGACGAGACGTATCTCGCGCAAGTGATCGATCTCGTGAGGAAGGCCCAGGAAGCCCGCTCCAAGACCCAGGACCTCGCCAACCGGGCGGCCCTGTGGCTCACTATCATCGCCCTCGGCGGAGGTGTGGCCACACTCCTCGGGTGGCTGGGGGCTGGGAAGGATTTCAACTTCGCCCTCACCCGGATGGTCACGGTAATGGTGATTGCCTGCCCGCACGCGCTGGGGCTTGCGATCCCGTTGGTGGTCTCGGTGTCCACTGCCATCGCCGCCCGGCGTGGGTTCCTCATCCGAGATCGCACCGCCTTCGAGCGGGCGCGCGGGCTTCAGGCAGTGGTGTTCGACAAAACCGGCACCCTCACCCTGGGCCAGTTCGGGGTCACCGACGTGGTGGCCTTCTCCGAGCTCCCCGAGGAAGAAGTGCTGCGGCTCGCAGCGGCGGTGGAGTCACGCTCCGAGCACCCCATAGCAGCGGGGATCGTGGCCGCCGCCAAAGAACGGAAGATCGAGATCCCCGAACCCCAGGACGTGAAGGCCATCCCCGGCCGGGGTGTCGAGGGAAAGCTGGACGGAGAGCCGATCATGGTGGTGAGCCCGAGCTACCTCGCCGAGCAGGGACACGATCCCGACGACCCCCGGGTGGCAGAACTCGCCTCCCAGGGGAAGACGGTGGTCTACCTCTTGGTGGACGGGAAACCCATAGGGGCCATCGCCCTCGCGGACATGATCCGGCCCGAGTCCCGGGAGGCGGTGGAGAAGCTAAAGGGGATGGGCATCAAGGTCATGATGCTCACCGGAGACGCCGAAGAGGTGGCCAAGTGGGTGGCCGGCGAGTTGGGCCTCGACCACTACTTCGCCCAGGTCCTCCCCCACGAGAAGGCCGAGGTGATCAAGAAGGTGAAGGCTCAAGGGCTTACCGTGGCCATGGTGGGGGACGGGGTGAACGACGCGCCGGCCCTGGTGGAGGCCGATGTGGGCATTGCCATCGGAGCAGGGACCGATGTGGCCATCGAGTCGGCGGACATCGTGCTCGTGCGCAACGATCCCCGGGACATCGCGGCGGTTATCAGCCTCGCCCGGGCCACCTACGGGAAGATGGTCCAGAACCTGGGTTGGGCCACGGGCTACAACTCCTTCGCCATCCCCATGGCCGCCGGAGCTCTGTACCCGGTGGGGGTGCTGCTTTCGCCGGCGTTGGGGGCGGCGCTGATGGCCCTTTCCACGGTGATCGTGGCCATCAACGCCCGCCTGCTCAAGGGGTGACCGATGCCCGCGAAAGGGACCCCGCCCGCTCAAGAACACACTGCTCGGGTTGCGTGGCTCCATAAAGCCGCGCCGCCGGCTCGAGGACCTGGAGCGGGTGCGGGCGGAGGTGCGCCGCCGCACGAGACTGAGGGTTCAGGGCTTTAAGACCTGACCCTGAGAAACCTGACTCGGGCGTTCCGAGGGGCTATGCGGACACTGAGGTTGTCCTTGTTGCTTTTGGGCACGGTGATATCGCAGGAACCTTCGGCTTTTGGGTCACCGATAAGGAGAACGCTTCACTCCTGGACTCCTTCTACTTCACCCTCGTCACGGTGGCCACCGTGGGCTACGGTGACATCACCCCGCGAACCACCGCCGGGACATCACCCGCTTAAGCTGCTGTGCCGAGTGACCGGTGCTTGGGTTGACCTGGCACCGTGGTGCAGGGTTTATAGTGGATAGCTGATGGAGTATCTGACGGTGGGACAATTGGCGGAGCGGGCAGGGGTGAAGAGATCTGCCCTGCGTTACTACGAGCGGCGAGGCCTTCTCCTCCCAGCACGGCGAAGCCCATCCGGTTACCGCCTGTACCTGCCCGACGCTGTGTCCACCGTGGTGTTCATAAAGAGGGCCCAGGGTCTCGGCTTCTCCCTGGGCGAGATCGCAGAGCTCCTCGCATTGCGCCGTGCCCCAGCTCTCCCGCGGGATCGGGTGCGCATGCTGGCTGCGGAAAAGCTCCAAGAAGTAAGGCGAAGGATCGCGGCCCTGCGGGAGCTTGAAGCGGCTTTGGAAGGACTCCTCGAGGCCTGTGAGAGGTCCGGGGATCCCCGCAGTTGTCCCATTCTCTCGGCATTGGAAGTAATAAGGAGATGCGATTGATCGAGATCTTCAGCGCGGGTTGCCCGGTCTGTGAGGAAATTGTCAAGCGGATCAGCGAGATCGGCTGCGACGCCCGTGAGATTCGTGTCCTTGACATGCGCGATCCCCAGGTGGCCCAGCGAGCGAATGAGTTGGGGATCCGGGCGGTCCCGGCGGTAGTGATCGACGGGAAGCTCGCCGACTGTTGTGCCGACGCTGGACCGGATCTAGCCACCCTCAGAAGCCTGGTCCCGGGCCGCGAGAAATAGGTCAAGCTGCGGCGTTTCCACGGGGCCTCCGTCTCTCCTCTAAAACTTTTCCGCTCGGAAGTTATAAAATGAATTTCAAAAACGTTTTCGACTTTGCATTGGCCGAAATCGCTGGAACGGGGAGGTTTATATGAGAAAACCGTTTCCGGATAAGACGAGGTCCACGAGCCCACAAACGGATAACTCCGTACCGTCCCGCTCCGTCGACGCGGACCCGGGGCACTTCCCACCCCACTCCACGCGGCTCCGCCTCCACTTATCCAGCATGTCCGTTCAGCAAGCCCCGGGGGCACGGTGATCATCGGTGCCCCGTGGCGACACAAGCTACGCCTGAAGCGCGCTTTTACGCGGTGCAGATCACAAAAAGGAGGTTTGAAATGCGTTTACGAGGTTTTACAGCAGTAGGGATGGCGATGCTGTTCCTTCTTTCCGGCCTCCCCCTCACAGCACAATCGCCCTCCTCGAGCTCAGCACCACCGCCCGTCTCGATCTGGTTTTCCGTGCCCTCGGAGTTGGAGAGGCTGAGGGGAGAATTGGAGAGGGAGTTGAGCCAGCGGTTCCGAGAAGCAGGTGAGGGGCTGGGCGTGCCGTTGCCCAGGAACAATCCCGTTCCGGGGATGTCCATCGGGATCTTCCCCGACGGGACATTCGCTGCGGTGGTACCTGCCCGGGGCTTGGCGAGCCTTCCATCTGTCCTCCGTGGGAGAACGACCTTGGGGTTGCTTTACCTTTCGGCCCCCGGGGGTCAGCTCCCGAGCGGCTTTTATAGGATGGAGCTTAGCTATGGTCCTAGGAGTCAAGTCATTCTCACCGGGGTGGCTGTAGGGGGGACGGTCCCGCACCTTCGCCTTCCCGGCTTTCCTCGAGGACAACTCTGGGGGAGACGCCGCCCCATCAAGTACCCGGTTGCAGTGGAAGCCCGTACCGAGCGGAGGCGAAGTCTGTGTCTCCGTAACCGTGGGCAAGATCTCGGTGGTCGTCTGCATCCGCTGGTGAGCACCCCGGTGCAACGCCAAAAGGGGGAGGTACCTGCCTCCCCCTTTCTCTCGAAGGCTTGGCAGCGGGTGGCCGGACGGGGGCTCGAGGCGTGATGTCTCAGGGATGTGTACGGGAGAAGTCCGAAGTTGACCCCCTGGAGTGCGTCCACCGGGGGTTTGCGGGAAAAAGCGGGCAACGGCCACGCCGGTGGCCATCCGCGGGAAGTCCCTCGATCGCTGTTTCCCCTCCGGCCCTGAACCCGCGGTCATCGTGGGCCCCTGGGGCCGGGAAGGCAATCCGGTGGGCCCTGATCGAGGCGTTCCCTGATCTTCTCGGCGATGCGGTCCAGTTCGGTCTTCCGGGCAGCCCTTCTTCCCGGAGTGGCTTCCCCGTAATAGGGGATGACGTGGACATGCAGGTGGAAGACTTCCTGGCCCGCGGCGCGGTCGTTAAGCTGCACGATGCGTATCCCCGCGGCCCCCAAAGCCTCCCGCAGTGCCCCGGCGATCCTCCGTGCCGTGATGAACACCCGTGCTACTTCGGCCTCGGGAAGCTCCCAAATGTGGGCGTAATGGCGTTTAGGGATCACCAAGGTGTGCCCTTCGTTTATGGGCCTAATATCCAAGAAGGCGAGCACTCCCTCGTTCTCATACACTACGCTCGCCGGGGCTTCGCCACGCACGATCCGGCAAAAGACGCAGTCCTCCAGAGATTTTGCCCGTGACATGTCGTCCACGATTTTTAGCTGCCACGTGAGAAACTTGGGCGTCAAAGACTATGGAGGGGGCAGATTGAGGTCCGGCAGTTCCTGGGCCAATTCCTCGAAGAGATCGTCCTCGATGAAAATAGGAGAGCTCATCCGCAAGGCCAAGGCCACCGAATCGGAGGGACGGGCGTCTACCTTGCGGATTTTCCCAGAAGGAAGGCGGAGCCATAGGTGGGCGTAGCATACCCCCTCCACCACATCCACCAATACCACTCTATCCAGGGAACATCCCAAAGAATCAAGGAGCGCTTTCATGAGATCGTGGGTGAACGGGCGTGGCGGAGGCGTCCCCTGGAGGTGGAGGAGGATGGCCATCGCCTCCGGTGCACCGATCCTGAGGGTGATGTAACGGGGAACTACCAGATCTTTCAATAGAAGTATAGGTGCATTAGCTTCGCGATCGAACGCGATCCCCCCGACCACAAGTTCTCTCATGTGACATCCCCCGCCAATATAAGTCTCCCCACTTTCGAGGCTAGCGCAATATCCCCGAAACTCATTGTCCATTATAGCGGCCCTTCCCACCCCTTTCTGCTCTTTCGCCCTTGACAGCGATGAGAAAAGCGATGTACATTGATTTATTCAAAAATCTTCGGGAGGTGGAGAAAGGATGCGAGGCTGGGTTTCAGTGTTATTGACAGGGCTGTTGGTGTCGCTGGTTGTGGTCCCCACGCTGGGTGCAAAGAGGTGCGAGTGGATCTACCAAGGAGACGACAACCTGGAGGCCACCGAACTCCTCGCCGAGTTCCTGGAGGATCACGAGGTGGACGTGTACTCGGTGCGGGATTACTTCGTGGTGGTACAGGACAGGTTCAAGGTACTATTAGAGCCGAAGATGTCCACTGATGGGCTCGATCGCGTTGTCGCCCATGTGATCTTTTCGGTAAAGGATTTCTATAAGGGCTCCCGCACCCTCCTCAATTTCGTTAACGGTTTAAACCAAAAGTACAACATCGGTGCCTTTTACATAAATGAAGACGGCGACTTCGCGTTTCAGACGCAGCTAACCTTCCTCGATCATGTGTGCTGGGACGAGTTGGGCGCGTTTGTAGAGTGGGTGAACAAAAGCTTGTACGCCATTATAAAGGTCAATGAGGATGATTTCACGAAATATCTGAAATGACGGCGCTATTTCAGTATTCCTAAGAGCTTCTCCCAGGGGAGGGTGTTGATCACGTCCTCCGCCTCGGCCCAGCCGCGGCGGGCCGTGAGGACCCCGTAGCGCATGAATCGCAGATGATCGGGGTGATGGGCATCGGTGCCCAACGCCAGCTTCACCCCGGTGTCGATGGCCTCCCGGATGTGTTCGGCACACAGATCCAGGCGCTGGGGGTTGGCATTCACCTCGAGGATCGTCCCATATTTAGCCGCCCGGCGGAACACTTCTTCCCAATCCACATCATAGGCCGAGCGCTCGCCGATGAGGCGGCCGCTGGGGTGGGCGATGATGTCCACGTCTTCGTTCTCAATGGCCGAAAGGATTCTTTTCGTCATGTCCTTCTTCGGCATCCGCATATGGGTATGTACCGCCGCCACCACCACATCCAGCTCCCGTAAAAGCTCCCGGGGAACGTCGATGGTGCCGTCGGGGAGGATATTGGCCTCGATTCCGCAAAGGAGTCTAAAGCCTTTTAACTTCCGATTGAGCTCCTGGATCGCTTCCATTTGCCGCACGAGCTCTTCAGGGCCCAGCCCGGGGATCGCCTGGGCGAAGCGGAAGTGGTCCACGATGGCGATGTAACGGTAACCTAGCTCCATGCCGGCCTGTGCCATCTCCTCCAGCGACCCTTTGCCGTCGGACCAGTTGGTGTGGACGTGGAGGTCCCCCAGGATCTGGTCGGGCTCGACAAGCTTGGGGAGCTTTCCCTCCTCGGCTGCCTGGATTTCCCCGCGGTCCTCCCGCAGTTCCGGCGGTATCCAGGGAAGTCCCAAGGCTTTGTAGACTTCCGCCTCATCGCGGCCGGCTACCCGCTCTTTCCCTTTGAACACCCCGTATTCGTTGAGCTTGAAGCCTAGGGAAACCGCTCGCTCCCGCAGGCGGATGTTGTGGGCCTGGGATCCGGTGAAGTACTGGAGCGCGGCCCCGAACGATTCGGCAGGCACGATCCGCAGGTCCACCTGGATACCGTCGGCCAAACGCACCGATGTTTTCTTCGGTCCCTTCGCTAACACTTCCTCAACATCCGGAAGGGAGGCGAAGGTGTCGGACGCCTCTTCTGGGCGATCGGATATCCCGAGGATGTCGATATCGCCAATGGTCTCCTTCCCGCGGCGGAGGGACCCGGCGATCTCTACCGCCTTGAAGAGGCCGCTTTCCCGGAGCTTCTCCCGGATCCCCTCGGCCAGCGGAAGGGCATAGCCGAGGAGCACCCGCTTCTCCGTCCTCCTGGCCTCAGCCAGGCCCCGCAGGATCTTTTCCTCTACCTTGGGCCCAAGGCCTGGCACGGTGCGGATGCGGTGCTCCCGGGCGGCCCGCTCGAGGTCGTCCAAGTTCTTCACCCCCAGATGCTCATAGAGCAATTTGGCGATTTTCGGCCCCACCCCCTCCACTTGGGTAAGGGAGTAAAGGTCCACGGGGAGTTTCTTCTTGAGCTCCTCGTGGTAGCGGAGCCTCCCGGTTTTCACAATCTCTTCGATTTTGTCGGCGATGGATTTCCCCACCCCCGGAAGCTCCGTCACCCTTCCCTCACGCACCAGGTCCTCGATGGGGACGGGACAGGATTCCACCGCCTGCGCGGCCCGGCGGTAGGCCCGGGGCTTGAACTCCACCCCCTCTAACTCCAGGAGGTCCGCGACTTCATAGAGGATTTGGGCGACCTTCCGGTTCTGCATCCCTCAAGCTCCCCCGTAAAGTTGGGCGAAGCGGCGAAAAGAGCGGTCGTAGGTGCGTTCCACCTCTGGAGGGAAGCAACAGGCCGGAAGCTCCTGATGCGCGAGATGGTAATGAAGACACTCGCAACAGATACCCTTCCGCGGACAATTTGGCCAAGTGCAGGGACACCTCTCAAGGTTCCGAGCCTGGTTCACGCACTCCGCCATGGGGCCTCCTTTCCGGGTCTTGAGTTTGTGCTTGGGTATAATGCGCAAGCTATGGAAAAAACACAAGAAATCCTGGAGACGATCCGAAAGGACACCGGGGGACTACGCCCCCACTACGAACGCTACTCCCTCTTGGCAGTGGCCGATACCATCCTCGATATATTCGATGTGCCCCAGGGGGGTCGGTCGCTGCGGGAGGAATTGGGGATCGCGCGGGCCGAGAAGGCGGTGAGCTTCATCGTGGACGGGCTGGGGTACCTCAAGCTAGAGGACCTCGTTGAGAAAGGCCTCGTGGACCTTTCACTTTTTGACGTCTATATTCCACTCACCTCGGTCTTTCCTCCCACCACTACCACCGCGCTCACGAGCCTCTCCACCGGGGTGAGCCCCGTCGTCCACGGGATCCTGGGCTACAAGCTCTTCCTCCGCGAGGTCGGCGCGGTGGTGAACATGATCAAACTCTCTACCCCCGGCGCCCCCAGTGACTCCATCAAGAACGTGGGCGTGGAGTTGGAAAAGTTCGTCGCCGTTCCCACCATTTACGAGCGCCTGAAGGAGAGAGGGGTGAAGTCATATCTCTTTTTGCCCAAGTACATCGTGAATTCCGGGCTTTCGGGAATACTGTATCGTGGTGTAGAAGAGATCGTTCCCTTCATCAGCCTTTCCGACCTCTTCGTGTTGTTGAAGGAAGCGTTACAACGGCCGGAGAGGGCATTGCTGGGGGTGTACTGGCCGGTCACCGACACCCTAGGGCACCTTTACGGCCCTGAGTCGGAGCCGTTTTCCCGGGAAGTTTCCCTATTTTTCCGCACTATGGCTGAGGCCTTCCTGGGACGAGGAACGGGAGTTCCGGTATTGGTGACCGCGGACCACGGGTTCGTGGGGATAGACCCTGAGGCTGACCTCATCGACGTCAAAGCGAGTCCAGAGCTCATGAGCTCCATTATCTTTCAGCCCGTGGGCGATTTGCGCGCGGGGTACTTCTTCGTGCGGGAGGGAAAGAAGGAGGTGGTGCGGGAGTACCTCGAGCGGAAGTATCCCGGGGAATTCCTGGTGATGGACACCGAGGAGGCCTTGGAGGGGAAGCTCTGGGGGCTGGAGGAGCCCGATGAGGGGGTGCGGGCGCGCCTGGGGAATATTGTGGCGCTGGCCCGGGGACGGAAGCTCTTTTTCTGGCCGGAAGGCGAGGAGTTCGTACTGCGCGGGATGCACGGCGGGCTCACCGATCGAGAACTCCTCGTCCCTTTCCTCATCTCCCATGCATGAAAGGAGGCTCCATGGCGGTGGTCAAGCGGATCTCTGAGGTGGAGGCACGGGACATCTCCGATGGCACGGAGGTCGTCAACGTGGTGAAACAGCTGCTCATCGGGCCCAAAGACGGGGCCCCCACGTTTGCGGTGCGGCTCTTCACGTTGGGCGCGGGAGGACATACCCCGAAACACAGCCATCCCTTCGAGCACGGGGTGTTGGTGTTGGAGGGAAAAGGAGAGCTGTGGACCGAGCAAGGAACCCACGGGCTCTTCCCTGGCACGGTGGTCTTCGTCGCCCCAAATGAGAATCACCAGTTTTTGAACACCGGGTCCAGTCCCCTCAAGTTCATTTGTATCGTGCCCAAGCACGTGGAGGAGTAAGCGGCGTATGGCCGAAAAGGTCCTCGTGGGGATGTCGGGGGGCGTAGACTCCACTGTCTGCGCCTATCTCCTTTTGGAGCAGGACTACCGCGTGTACGGCCTCACCCTCTGGCTTTGGGATCCCAAGGGGCCATATGAGAACCAGTGCTGTTCTGTAGACGCGGCTTCCTTGGCTGCCAGGGAGCTCGGCATCCCCCACGAGACCGTTCAAGCCCACCGGGAGTTCCGCAAGCTCGTGATCGAGCCCGCCCTGCGGGCATACAGGGAAGGGAAAACGCCCAATCCGTGTACCTTCTGCAACCGCGAGGTGAGGTTCGCCCTCCTTTTACGGGAAGCCGAGAAACGCGGCATCCCCTACATCGCCACCGGCCACCACGCGAGGATCCGCGAGCGAGGCGGAAAGCGTGTTCTCCTGAGGGGACGGGATCCGACAAAGGACCAATCCTACTTCCTTTATTCGCTTACCCAAGAAGAGCTTTCCCAGGCCATTTTTCCCATAGGGGAGCTGACCAAAGAGGAGGTCAAGCGGATCGCCCGGGAGAAGGGCTTCACCGCCGCTTACCTCCACGAATCCCAGGACCTCTGCTTCGCGCCGCGGGGGATCGGGGAGCTCGTCCCGGATGCCCCATCGGGCCCCATTGTGGACCTTTCAGGAAGAGTTTTGGGCTCACACAGAGGGCTTCCCCACTATACCGTGGGCCAGCGGCGGGGCCTGGGGATTTCCACCGGCGAGCCCCTGTATGTGGTGGCCCTGGATCCGGTTCGGAACGCAGTGGTGGTGGGGCCGGAGAGCGCCCTTTACGCCGAGGGCCTTGTGGCGGGGGAGCTTACCTGGATCGTCGGGGAGCCCCCGGGGGAGCAGTTCTCCTGCGAGGTACAGATCAGGTACCGGGCTTCCCCGGTGCGTTGCGAAGTAGAACTCCGGGATAACAAAGCTTACGTCAAGTTCGAGAAGGCCCAGCGGGCGGTGACCCCCGGCCAGGCAGCGGTCTTCTACCGCGGGGAGGAGGTCCTGGGCGGCGGCGTCATCGAACGCCCCCTGAAAGGGGGGCCTTAGCCTACGGGAAGCGGCCCCGAGGTCAGCTACACGATCAAAGGGGACGTCACTCCCAGTCCCGTTCGGGGTGAAACCAAAAAGGAGGCCGGGGATCCCGGCCTCCGGGTTTGCTCGCAAATCGGTCCGAAAGCTCGCGTTACGCCAGGAGCCTTTCCTCGTATTCCCGCAGATATCGGGTGCTCTTCCTCACGTCGGCAAAAAGCCCCTTCACGCGCTCCACGTCCTCGGGGGTTATCTTCCCGTGGCCGTTTTCTCTGGCCACTTCCGCCGCGGGCCGAATCATCTGAACCGCATACCGAAGCGAGCTTTCGGCCCCGATCCGAGTTAGGAGTTCCAGCGCCTCCTCCTCGGCTTCCACCCCTTCCTCACGCATCCTGATCGTTAAGATCTCTCGGACTTCCTCGGCCTTATAGGGACGCGTGGTGATGATGAGGAGGCGATCCAGGAGGTCCAGAGGGATCCCGTGGGGGGAAGAAATATCGGTCCCCCGGACCTTGGTCACGCCGCGGTTGCTGGCGAGGATGATCACCGGGGCCAGTTCCGATTCCATGGCCCGATTGAGGAAGGCGAAGGCTTCGATATCCAGCATGGCCACTTCATCTATGAAAAGGACCCCGGGTATGATCTCGGCGGTCCCCTCTTCTACCCTCTCCTTCACCATCTCGTCTACCCGCTGCCGCACCTCGGGATCGATCTCGGCACGCTCGGGGGCCCCGAAGAAAAGGGAAAGCATTCCCCCGCCCCGACGGGCGTTTATCTCGTCCAGGTCGTTCAGGGTCATGGTGTAGACGAACTCCTTTTCTTTCTCCACCGGCCCGGTGGGACGGGGGACCGGCTTCTCGGAGGCCGCGGCGATCTCGTACGTCTCGGAAGCCTTCTCGGAACGCCCCACGCGGATCACGCGGCCCGTTTCCGCATCGATCTGGATCACGTCGCCCATGGAGATCCCCTGGTTGATCATGGAGACAGTAATGGAGCTTCCCACGTTAAAGGTGCGCCGGTCGTCGGTGGTCTCCAGGGTCAGGCGGGCGGACTCGGGGATCTGTTGGTAGGGGTTATAGGGATGGCGAGCGAGCTTCACATCGAAGGCAGTCACCTCGCCCTCGTAGACCTTGCGGAGCTCGTGGAGCCTGACGCCGATGGCCTTACGCATGGCCTGCATGAGGACCTCCGTTTTCTTCATCTCCGCGGAGTAGATCTCGGACCCGCTCAAGGAAACAAACGGGACATCGGCCCCGAGCTCCCGGGCGATGGCGATAGCGATGGCTGTCTTCCCCGTGCCCGGAGGACCGGCCAGGAGGATGGCCCGGCCGGCCATCCGGCCTTCTTTTATCATGCGGACCACGATCCCCGCGGCCTCCCGGGCCTCGGTCTGTCCCACCATACCGTCGGCCACGGGGCGGGCCTTGAGGCCATCCAACCCTAAGCCCTTGATGTGGCTGTGGGCGCCGATCCTCTCGAATTTCTCACCGGAAATGGGTTTTATCTCCGCCGCCATCCTGCACCTCCTTCCGGATAAGCACCGTCCGGAAACCCGAAGGATCGTTGGGATCGTCCAAGTAAAGGGCGCTTTTTATCGCTAGCCGGGCCCAGGATTTCGGGCCTCCCGAGCCCTGTCCCACTTTCCCACCAATTATAGAAAAACTTTGCAAAGGTAGCAGTGCAAGGTTTTTTTCGCTTTCCCTACGCCCACGGTCCAGGGAGGACCGAGCTATCCTGGGCCTCCACAAGCGAACGGTACCATTGACCCTTGCGGTTCCTGGCGTAAAAGTAGGTTGTGTTTCTGAGAAGGTTCAAGCGGAGGAGATTGCGATCTTCGGAATTTCCCGCTTCCTGGGTTTCCACCTTGGAGCGGAACTTCCTCCATTATCGACTGCTTCCGGAAGAAGACCTGCAGGAGCTCTTCGGCCACATCCTCGTCTTCCTCCACGAGAAGAAGTTCTTCGGGGGCGGCGGATTCGAGGTGACGGAAGAGGTGAAGGTGACGGTGGCGGCGTATGCCTGTTTACTTCTTTTGCACCGGGAGACCAATTACTTCCCGCGCATGCGCACCGTGGTGGTTTACCCTACCGAGTACCTAGCCCCCTATCGGGAGGAAGATCCCATCGGCGTGGTGGTGGAGGGATACCAGGTCCGATCTGGGGAGGCGTGGCAGCGGGGGCCGGTGGTGTTGTCGTGGGAGGCGGTGTTGCGGGACTCCCAGCGGGCCCGGGGATGCCGGCACGTGGTGATCCACGAGTTCGCGCACCAGCTGGATTACGAGAGCGGGAGCGCCGAGGGGACACCGGCCATCGGGGGAAGGTTGCCGGCGGAGGAATGGCGCCGGGTGATGCGGGCGGAATACCGACGCCTGCGCCGGGAAGCTCTCTTGGGGAGGCCCACCCTCCTCGATCGCTATGGGACCACGAGCCCTGCGGAGTTCTTCGCCGTGGCGGTGGAGGCGTTCTTCATGTGCCCCCAAAGGCTTCACCAACGGCATCCCGACCTCTACAGGTCTTTGGCGACGTTCTTCCGCCAGAACCCTGCCACGGACTGGCATCATCCGCCCGAGGTGGAGAAGCTGGGCTGAAAAAGGAGGAAAAAATGCGGCTTCCTAGTATCTTCGCGGTCTTCCTGCTTTTAAATCTCTCCACGATGGGGGAAGAACTCGTGGAGAGCACGGGGCTTTGGGCCGTCGACGGCGACACCATCGTGGTGGAGATAGCCGGCAAACGGGATGAGCTTAGGATCATGGGGATTGACGCGGTGGAGCGGCAAGGATGCTTAGGGAAGGAAGCGGTGGAGTTTGCGCAGGGATTGATAACGCGCACTCTCTGGCTCGAGCTCGATCCGGAAAAGGGCCTCGAGCGCCGGGACCGGAACGGGAGGCTCCTCGCCCACGTCTTCCTTGCCCCGGTACAGACCCCGGGGTCGTCGCTGGCCGTAACCTTGGTCAGGGAAGGCTTCGCCAAGCTGGACGTCCGGGACGTGAAGGACATCTGGGGCGAGGACTATTTCGATATCCGCTATACCCCTTGGATCATCCACGCGCAGATCCTGGCCGCCCTCGAGAGGCAAGGGTGGTGGGGAGAATGTGACCCCCTCCTCGATGCGGACCTCGTGATCGCGGCGATAAAACATTGGGGAAATGATGAAATCGTGTACATCGTGAACCGTGGAAACGAGGTTCTGGACCTTGCCGCCGGTTGGGCCCTCACCAGCCATCCTTCACAGGCCCTGGATTTCGGCCGCTATACCCGCGAGCTCCTCCTCCCGCCCGGTTGGATCCTCCGGGTTCACACCGGCCCGATTAACTCCGGTCGCAAGGGGGAGTTCGTGGTGAACCGAGAGGCAGGGCTCATCGATTGGTACTGGACCGGGCGAAAGATCTGGCGTCGTGAGGGAGATGTGGCGCAGCTGATCTTTGGTGAAACTGTGGTGTATGAATATCGCTACCCCGAGCGTTAAGACTCAACGCTTTCGACGCTGAAGCGCAGCCTCGAGGGAGCGGATGAGCCGAGCCACGGAATCGGTGCGGAGTTCGATGGCACCGTATCGGCAGGCTTCGTGACAGCACATACACCGAATGCAACTCCGCCGATCTATCCGCGCGCGCCCGCCGTCGATCGCGGCGGCCCCTGTGGGGCAGGCGCGCACACAGGCCCCGCAGCCCACGCACCTTTCCAACACCACCACGGGACGTGCCTGTAGGTGCCGGGTGGCCCAGCGGGTAAGGATCCGGGGGAGGCGCCCCAATGCCTCCCCCGCTGCCGGTGGCAACCGGAAATTCTCCACCCTAACCGAGGCCATCTCCTCTCCCACGACCTCGATCTCCGCAGGATCCCCGGTCCCTAAGCCCCGGTCGTGGGCGTGGCGGGTGGTCCAGACCCGCAGGGGCTCGAGACCCACGATGGACTGGGCCACGGCATCCACCGCCACCGCGTCTTCCCCAGCGACGATGAGACCGATCTCCCGGGGGGCCCCGTTGGCGGGCCCAGCGCCCTCCATTCCCACCACTGCGTCCATAATCGTGAGGGCTGGCCGCGCTACTGAGAAGATGTCTACGAGGAGTTGGCAGAACTCCGCGGGTCGAGGATGGTCCCCGTGGAACCGGGTGCGGAGCCCCGCGGGGACGACGCCGTAAAAGTTCTTCACCGCACCGGTGAACAAGGTGAGGGAGTGGGTCTTGAGCTTGGGGAGGTTCACAATTACGTCAACCTCGAGAAGGGCTCTGGCAATATAGACCTTATCCAAAACCGCGCCGTCCACCTCAACCTCTGTAAACCCCTTTTCCCGCAGATTCAGAAGCTCCACTCCCAACCGGGCGCAGGTCTCGCGGTAGCCGGAGACCTCAAAGCTTCGGGGGTCGTGCACGTCGTCCCCCACAGTGATGTGAGGGGTGATCTCGCGCAGGAGGGAAAGGACGGCCTCCGTGAAGGCCGGGTGGGTAATAATGGCGCGTTCCGGGGGCGAGGGCGGTGGGAGGAGGTTCACCTTCACGAACACCTCGGCGCCCCGGGAGACAAACCGCTCCAAGCCCCCGATCATATCCAGGGCACGCCCCACCGCGTCGCGCAGCCCGGAGGACCTATAGCCTTCCGCCCGCACCACCGCCACCCGGGTGTTGGCCATCGCCTACGGAACTAGGGACCTTTACCCTATGAGCTTTCGGGGATCGGTGATCTTCCCGGTGACGGCGGCCGCGGCGGCCACCGCGGGGGAGGCCAGGTACACCTCGGCCTCCGGGGACCCCATCCGGCCCTTGAAGTTCCGGTTGGAGGTGGAGACGCAGGCCTCGCCCGGGGCCAACACTCCCTCATGGGCCCCGAGACACGGCCCGCACCCGGGGTTCAGGACCAACGCCCCCGCGGCGGCGAATCTCTCGAGCAGACCCTCCTTGGCCGCCTCGACCCACACCTCCCGCGATGCCGGGAGCACCAGCATCCGGACCCCCTCAGCCACCGGACGCTCCCCCATCACCTCCGCCGCCAGCCTCAGATCCTCTAGTCGGCCGTTGGTGCAGGTTCCCAGGACCACCTGGTCCACTTTTATCCCCTCCACCTCGGAGACCGGCACCACGTTGTCCACGGTGTGGGGACAAGCCACCTGGGGCGGAAGGTCCGAAAGATCGAACCGATACACCTCCTCATAATCCGCGTCGGGGTCGGGATAGATGGGCTCGTAATCGGTGACCCCCCGCTCTCGGAGGTACGAGAAGGTGGTCTCGTCGGGGGCGACGTAGCCGTTCTTGGCCCCCATCTCCGCGGCCATGTTGCAGAGGACGAGCCGCTCGGAGATGGACATCCCCTCCACCAGCGGGCCGGCGAACTCCACCGAACGGTAGAGGGCCCCGTCGGCCCCGAGCTTTCCGATGAGGTGGAGGATCACGTCCTTGGCCACAACAAGCTCCGGGAGCGTCCCGGAAAGCTCGATCCTGATGGTGGTGGGGACCTTGAGCCAGAGCTTCGAGGTGGCCCACAAGGCCGCCATCTCGGAGCGGCCGATCCCGGCGGAGAACGCCCCCAACGCCCCGTAGGTGGTGGTGTGGGAGTCCGCCCCCAGGATCAGCCACCCGGGGCGCGCCAATCCCTCCTCCACCACCACCTGGTGGCACACACCCCGGCCAACGTCGTAGAACCGGATCCCCTGCGCCCGCACGAACTCCCGGATCTCCTTGTGGTTCTCAGCGTACTGCACCTGGGCGGCGGGGACGACATGGTCCAGGATCACCACGAACCGCTCCGGCTCCCGCACCCGCGCTAGGCCCAGTTTCCCGAAGATCTTCTTGATGGCGGCGGTGTTGTCGTGGGACATCCCCAGGTCCGGAGTGGCCTCCACGATCTGTCCCGGGACGGCCTCCCGAAGCTCCGCCTTCCGCGCCAGGATCTTCTCCGCGAACGTCTTCCCCATGGCTCACCCCCCCACGGTCTCGAAGCAGGTAAAGTCGGCGTGGTGGATCACCACGCCCTCGGGGGTGCGGGGATGGGGGTCGCCCTCCTTGGAATGGGTCCCGATGATGTGGAGGACCTCCGGGGGAAGCCCCTCGGCATACGCCAGCGCCACCCCGGAGAAGGGGTGCCGCAGGACCTTTCCGCCGGCGGACTTCTGGAACTTCCCGTCCCGCTCCTCTATCTCCAGGAGCTTTCCCACGTCGTGGAGCAGCGCCCCCGCGAGCAAAACGTCCCGGCGGAGCCGCACCCGGTCCCCGAAGACCTCGGCGAAAGTCTCATAGACCCCGTGGGCAATACGAGTCACGGCCCGGACGTGGTCGGCGTAAGAGAGCCCCGTCTCTTTCAGGAGCGTGAACGGGATCCGCTCCATGTCCGCCGGGGTCCACCCGCCCTCCCGCAGGGCCCGCTCGTAGGTGTGGATCACCCCCTCCCGCAAGCCTTCATCCTCGATCCACCCGATCTCGGGGAGTACCCGCAGGATCTCGTCCCTCATTCCCAGCCCACCACCTTTCGCACCACATCGATCACCGTCCCGTCCCGCCACTGGATCAGGGCCACGATCTCGTCGCCGAAGACGGGACGCTTCCCCTTTCCCACGAGCCGCTCCGCCTCGGCCCGCATCTCCTCCAACGTCCGCACCGGAAGCCCGGCTCGCTTCAGGTCCTCCCGGAGGTCCGGGCGGCGGGGGTTCACCGCGATCCCCCGCTCGGTGACGACCAGGTCCACCACCTCGCCCGGGGTGGTCACCGTGGTCACGGAGTCCCGGATGGTGGGGATGCGGCCCCGGATGGTGGGAATAGTGATGATGGTCACCTTGGCCCCGGAGGCTACGTCCTGGTGTCCCCCGATCCCGTGCAGAAGCTGCCCGTCGGAGTGGGTGTTCACGTTCACGTTGAACTCAAGGTCCACCTCTGTCCCTCCCAGGAACGCGAAGTCCAGCATGTAGGTGGCGCAACCCCGGGAGTTGTAGTCGGCGTAGAACCCGGGGGTGATGATCTGATGCCGGGGATGCTCCCGGAGGAACTCCACCGACTGGGCGTCGAAGGCCTGGCCGTCCAGGATCGCCCCTACCAACCCTTCCTGGAGCATGTCGGTGAGGAACCGGGTGACCCCCCCAATGGCGAAGGCCGCCCTTACCTTGCGGCGCCGCATCTCTTGCGCGATGAAGTCGGTGGCGGCCAGCGATATCCCCCCGGCCCCGGCCTGGAACCCCATGCCCTCCCGCACCAGCCCCGCGGCGATCACCGCGTCCGCGGCGAGCTTGGCGATGCGGAGCTGTGTGGGGGAACGGGTGATCCGCAGGGTCCCCGTGGCGATCCCCCCAGGGTCCCCCACCCGGTCCACGGTGACCACGTAGTCCACGTACCCCTGTTCAATCTCGGCGGGAATGGCGGGGTAGGGGACGAGGTTGTCGGTGACCACCACCACTTTGTCGGCGTACCAGGAATCCGCCACGGAAAACGAGATGGGACCGCAGGCGTTGGGCCCCCACATGCCGTTGGCGTTCCCGTAGGGATCGGCGGTGGGAGCGGCGATGAAGGCCACGTCGATGTGGACCTCCCCACACTCGATCGCCCGCCACCTCCCCCCGTGGGAACGCAACACCGCCGGCTCGCGGAGCTTCCCCCCCTGCGACACGAACGCCCCCACCGGGCCGTTCATGGAGCCCTCGATCCGCGTCACCACCCCCTCCTCGATGTAGGGGATGAGGGGTTCGTGGCAGGGGAAGAGGGCAGTGGGAAATAGCCGGAGGTCCTTTATCCCGATCCTGGCACAGGCCTCCACCACCTTGAGGACCAGGAGATCGCCGTTCCTGAAGGAATGGTGAAAGGAGATGGTCATCCCGTCGGAGAGCCCCACCCGCCGGATCGCCTCCTCCAGCGAGGGGAGAACCTTGTCCTCGCCGGGCCGGATTGTTTTCAGGGGCGGGGAGGCCTTCCTCCCCTCGGGCACGGTGGCGAACGCCCCCTGGAAGGGGCGCAGCGGTTTCCCTTGGATCTCCTCCGGGATCTCCCGTCCCACGGCGTTACGCGGCATCTCCCACCTCCATTCGCATCGCCCGGGCCATTTCCAAGATCCTCTTGGCGCGCAGGACCACCGGCCGGTCCACCATCCTTCCCTCGTAACTTACGACGCCCAGCCCCTTGCGCTCCGCCTCCTCGGCCGCGGCCACCACCCCCTTGGCCCAGGAGAGCTCATCTGGGGTAGGGGCGAAGGCGCGGTGGATAGGTTCGATCTGGAGGGGGTGGATGGCCCCCTTCCCGTCGAACCCCAGGGCCTTGGCCCTTTTGGCTTCCTCATAAAGCCCCTCCTCGTCCTCGGCGTCGGGGAACACCGTGTCCGAGGCTTGGACCCCCGCGGCGGCCGCGGCGGCGGCGATCCCGGACCGGGCCCAGAGCAACGCCTCCCACGAGCGCTCACAACCCACCTCGGCGGTGTAGTCCTCGGCCCCGAAGGCCAGACACGCCACCCGCTCCGAGGCCTTGGCGATCTCCGGCGCGGCGAGGACCCCCTTGGGGGATTCGATGATGGGCATGATCCACACAAGCCACGGGATCCCATAGCGTCCCTCGAGCTCATATAGGATCCCGGCGAGCTCTGCCACCTCCACGGGGGATTCAGCCTTGGGGAGGCAGATCCCGTGGGGCCGGCCAAGGAGCACCACCTCCAGGTCCTCCCGCCCTCCCCGGGTCAAGGGGTTGATCCTTACCCAAACCTCCGTATCCCCAAAATCCATGGCCGAGAGGACCTCCCGCACCAGGAACTGGGCGGCGTCCTTCTCCGCCGGGGGGACCGAATCCTCGAGGTCGAGGATCACGCAGTCGGGTCCGAATACGTCGACGAAGGCCAGGACCCGGGCGTTGTTTCCGGGAACGTACAGGCGCGAGCGCCTAAGCCTCCCTTTGGGAGTCCCTTCGCGGGCCACCCTAATGGGCGCGGGCCGGCGGAAGGCCTCCCCGTTTTCGCTGGCCCGCTTGAGGGCGCAGAGCAACCGTGCCCGGATAACGTGGTCGTAGGCCCCCTGCTCCCGCACCTCTACCTCCGCCCCGGTCACCCCCAAGGTCCGGAGCGTCCCCTCCACCACCTCCCGGATGCGGTCCTCGTACATGGGTCCAGTTTTAGAAGCGATGTGGACGGAGATGGCGTCCGCGGGGCGCACGCTCACCCACGCATCGGAGCGCTCGTCGGAACCACAGCTCGCTTCCCGCTTGAGTTCCATGGACTCCCTCCTCGTCGCATTGTAGCCGGGGGCAAGCCTTTTCGAAAAACCGCTCCTTTAAGGGTAGACGTAGGCCGGGGTAGAGAGATAGAGCCTGTGTCTTTCAAGCTCGAATACGAACTCCGCGAAGAACGCACACCAACCCGTGGGGGGCCGCGGGACGACGGCGGAGAACGCACTGCCCGTTCCCTCCAGGGGCCGCTCCTCCCAGGTCACTTCGCGGAAGTCGCGTACGTGGTTTTGAGCGTACCAGAGCCGCGCCTCTACGGGCTCGGGGCTCACCTCCACCGTGAGCTTCGTCTCATCGGGCCCGACCCCGAGCGTGGGCTCGATCCCGGGGAGCCCCTTCCCCTCCATCGCCGCCCGGGAAAACGCCACCAGGCTCCCGATCACCCGCTCTTCGTCCCCCAGGGAGTGGCCCGCGTTGGGGACGTAAAGCACGTGCTTGGGCGCGGGGAGGCCGTCCCAGTAGAGGGAGAGGGCGTCTATAGGCCAGTAATGATCGTTGGCCCCGAGGACAAGCAGCTTGGGCATGGTGAGCCGGTACCGGTAGGTATAGGGGTCCACCAGCCAAAGGAGCTTGACCCACCGGGGATCGCCCTGGCCCGCCAGGAGCCCCTCCGCCACATACGGGGAGATGCGGGGCGAGACATCCCCCCAGAAGGAGATCTGGTGCCCCACCTGTGCCTCGATGTTCAGGATGTCGAACACAAGCGGCGCGATCCCCAACACTTTCTCCGGGGCCGCCGCGGCCGAAAGGTAGGTGGTCCAGCCGCGCTTGGAGGCCCCGGAAAGCACGAAGCCCCGGAGGGAAACGCCCCGCTCCCCCATGTACTCCTCCAGGGCCTCCATGGCCGAAAGGACGCTGCGCACCATGGGAAAAAGGAGCGGCCAATCGGGATCCCCCTCCTCGATGTAACGGCGGAAGGTGTAGGCGATGAGGTCGTCCTCCCACCGGTCGAACAGGGGTTGATTCGGGACCCCAAAGAGCAGGGCCACCGGGGCCCGGATCTTGTGGGCCACCTCCAGTCCCTGGAACTCATCCCCGGCTCGGTAATTGCCCCCGATGTAGAGGAAGACCGCGTCGCTGAGCTCAGGGACTTGTGGCATGCAGAGGAAGAGGCGGTGCTCCCAGGGAATGCCCCGCCAAACCTGGGAGCGGAGCCGGATCTCTTGGATGAGGCCCGTTTTGCGCACAAGCTCCCAGGAGGCCTGACCACGGGTATCCGCGAGATACCGGAAGAAGTCTGATGGGAAAGGTCCGCCCGCCATGGCACCTCCTGCCAACAAACCCAACAAGATCAATGCCCAGGCGATCCTCATGGAACGGCCTCCTTGGCGATGGAGAAGAAGGAATCGGGATCCAAGGAAGCACCTCCCACCAACGCCCCGTCGATATCCGGGAGCCGGAGGAAGTCCCCGGCGTTTGCGGGCTTTACCGATCCGCCGTACTGGATCCGGATCCCTTCGGCCACGTTCCCGAACCGCTCCTTGAGCCAGCCCCGGATAAAGTTGGCCATCTCTTGTGCGTCCTCGGGGTGTGCCGGAACCCCGGTGCCGATGGCCCACACCGGCTCGTAGGCGATAACGACCCGGGATGCTTCCTCCGGGGTAAGATGGCCTAGGGCTGCCGAGAGCTGTTCCTCCACCACTTTCCTCGCCTTCCCGGCTTTCCGTTCCTCGAGCCGCTCTCCCACGCAAAGTATGGGTGAAAGCCCCGCGCCCAACACCGCTTTTGTCTTTCGGGCAATGAACTCATCCGATTCCCCGAAGATGTGACGGCGTTCGGAGTGCCCCACGATCACGTAGGAGACCCCGTGTTCAAGGAGCATGGGGAGCGATACCTCGCCGGTGAAAGCGCCCTTGGGTTCGGGATGGACGTTCTGAGCGCCCCAACGGATGGCGGTTCCCGAGAGCTCTTCCCTTACCGCCGCCAACGCAGTGAACGGGGGAAAGAGAACGAGTTCCACCGGGAAATCCCGGGGCACCAACTCCCGGAACCGGCGGCAGTACTCCCGCGCCTCGGCCTGGGTCTTGTTCATCTTCCAATTTGCCGCCACCAACGGTGTGCGCACATCTCCTCCTTTCCATTGCCATTTCCCACTTGCAGGGCTTATGATAACGGGAACTTCATGGCGGGAAGGGAGAGCCGGTGCCACGGGAAAAGGGTGCGCCCAAGGGAAGAGGCGGGTTGTGGTTCCAGCTCCTCCTGTGGGCTCTTTTGTCTTTTGCTCTCTCCTTCGGCCGGGATCTCCCTTCCCTCCTAAAGGGGGTGTCCATGAGCCTGATAGGAATAGCGGCGATAGTCGCCATCGTGGTCCTTTTTCTGACCAATGCCATCAAGATCGTGCGAGAGTACGAGCGGGGCGTGATCTTCCGGCTGGGGAGGCTGGTGGGGGCCAAAGGCCCAGGACTTTTCTTCATCATCCCCATCGTGGACAAGATGGTGAAGGTGGACCTCCGTACCATCACCCTGGACGTCCCGCCCCAGGAGGTGATCACCCGCGACAACGTCCCGGTACACGTGAACGCGGTGGTCTACTTCCGGGTGATGAACCCCACCGACGCTGTCGTCCAAGTGATGGACTTCATCGAGGCCACCCGCCAGATCTCCATGACCACGTTGCGGTCGGTCCTGGGCAAGGTGGAGCTCGATGAGATCCTCTCCGAGCGGGAGAAGCTCAACCAAGAACTCCAGCGGATCATCGACGAGCACACCGATCCGTGGGGGATCAAGGTGATCACGGTGGAGATAAAGGACGTCAAGATCCCCCAGGAGATGCAGCGGGCCATCGCCCGCCAGGCCGAGGCCGAACGGGAGCGGCGCTCCAAGATCATCAACGCCGAAGGGGAGCTTCAGGCCGCGGAGAAGCTCCGCCAGGCCGCGGAGATCATGCAACGCTCCCCCGGCGCCCTACAGCTCCGGTACCTCCAGACCCTTTCCGAGATCGCCACCGAGAACGCCACCACGGTGGTCTTCCCCGTGCCCATCGACCTCCTCTCGGCCCTGCGGGGCCTGGGCACGGAGGGGCGGGAGTGAAGGGGGGCTGTTGAGGATCTGTGTGCTGGGGAGCGGCTCCTCCGGGAACGCGATCCTAGTAGAAGGCCCCCGGGGGTACGTGCTCGTGGACGCGGGTTTCTCCTGGCGGGAGATCAAGGCCCGGGCTAAGCGGGCCGGGTTCGAACTGGGAGGGATCGATGCCCTCGTCCTCACTCACGAGCACGCGGATCACATCCGGGGCTTGCGGACCCTTTATCGGCGGGGAACGACGATCGTCGCCAGCCCCGGGACCCTCGCGGCCTTGGGGCATCGGTTCCGCCGGGCCATCCCCCTGGATGGGGAAGTGGAGCTTTCGGGGCTTAGGATCGCCCCGTTCCCCGTGCCCCACGATGCCGCCGCCCCCCGGGGGTTGGTGCTGGGGAACGGGGAGACGCGGTTGGGGATCGCCACGGACCTGGGCGAGGTCACGGATCTCGTCCTGGAGAAGCTTGCCGGTTGTGAGGCTTTGGTATTCGAGGCCAACCACGACCTGGAGATGCTGCTTTCGGGGCCGTATCCGTGGGCGCTTAAACTCCGGATCCTCGGGCCGTTCGGGCACCTGTCCAACGATGCTGCGGGGGAAGCCCTGGCGGGGCTTTCCGAGGGAGCTGGGGCGATCTTCCTGGCCCACCTCTCCCAGGAAAATAACCGCCCGGATCTGGCCTTGGAGACGGTGGCCCGGTATCTCGACCGCTGGGACGGTGCCCTTTACCTCACGTATCCCGACCGCCCCAGCGCCGTCCTCGATTTGGGACGTTGATGATCCTTTATAATTCGCGGGTCGCTGGCTCATCCCATCTCGACGGAGGTACAGGCGATGATCGATCCGGTTGAGTTAGCGGCGGAATTGGTGCGCATAAAGAGCCTCTCCGGTAATGAAGGTGATTTGGCCGAATTCCTCACGAGGACGCTGAGGCGTTACATGCCGGTGGAACGGGGCCCCCTGGGGGCGGTGATCGCCGAGATCAGAAGCGGCGAGGGGCCCACCATCGTCTTCGAGGGCCACATGGACACTGTGCCCGCAGGGGACGAGGCGGCCTGGTCGGTGCCCCCGTTTTCGGGGGAGGAGAAACAGGGCTACGTTTGGGGGCGAGGGGCGGTGGACATGAAAGGGGGGATCGCGGCCCAGATCGCGGCGGCCGTGGCCTCCCGGGAGCAGGTCCGGGGGACCCTGTACCTAGTATATGTCCCCCATGAAGAGACCGCCGAGGGCGCGGTGCTGGATCGGGTGCTCGACCTGATCGATGTCCCGGACCTGGTGGTATTGGGGGAGCCCTCGGACCTGAGGCTCGCCATTGGGCACCGGGGCCGAGCGGTGGTGAAGCTCCTGGCCCGGGGAAAGACCGCCCACGCCTCCATGCCGCAGCTTGGGCGTAACGCCATAAACCTCATGGTCAAGCAACTGCCCAAGGCGCTTTCCCGGGAGCTTCCCTCCGATCCCCTGTTGGGCAGCGGCACTCATACTCCCACCTCTATCTACACCCCCACCTGGGGTCCCATCGTTCCCGACCGCTGTGTGGTGGAGATAGACCGCCGGATCGTAGTGGGCGAGACCAGGGACTCGGTCCTAGCTAGCTACCGGGACCTGGATCTCGAGGCCGCCATCGCCCGGGAGGAGTTGAGGAGCTACACTGGGGAAACCTTCACCGTGGAGCACTTCTACCCCGCGTGGTACTTCGACCCCGGGGAGGGGTTCGTCCAGTGGGCGTGGCACGCCCTGGGCCATCCTCCGTTCCGGGTGTGGAAGTTCTCCACCGATGGAGTCGTTTCGGCGGGCACATACGAGCTTCCCACCATCGGCTACGGCCCCGGCGACGAGGCCCTGGCCCACCAGCCGGACGAACGCGTATCAGTTGGGGACATCGCCCGGGCGGCCGAGGGGTACAAGCGCCTGATAAAGCGAATGGAGGACTTACCTAAAGTCCTCGTGAGGCGGGAGCCCCTCCATCTCGTCCAGCGGCCCGAGAGGGAAGGCATTTGATGGATACGGCCCTCGAATTCAGGGAGGTCCACAAATCCTTGGGGGGAAAGCTGATCCTCCGGGGGATTTCTTTTTCCGTGTACGTGGGGGATGTTTTCGGGTACCTGGGGCCGAACGGCGCCGGGAAGACCACCACCATTCGGGTGCTCTTAGACCTCCTCCCTCCCGACGGAGGCGAGGTGCGGTTGTTCGGACGCCCATCCGATCCGGAGGCCCGGCGGCGGATCGGGTTCGTGTTGGAAAACGACGGCCTCTTCGACGGCCTCACGGCAGCGGAAAACCTGGCGTTGTTTGCCCGGCTCTACGGGGTTTCCCGGCCCAAGGTGGGGGAGTTATTAGAGCTTGTGGGACTTGGGGGGAAAGAGGGGGATCGTGTGGGAACCTTCTCCAAGGGGATGCGGCAGCGGCTGGCCCTGGCGAGGGCCCTCCTCCATGACCCCGAGCTTTTGGTCTTGGACGAGCCCACCGCGGGCCTCGATCCCACGGGCCAAATGGAGGTGCGGGAGCTCATCCGGGAGCTTGCGGGCGGAGGAAAGACGGTGTTTCTGAGCTCTCACAACCTGGACGAGGTGGAGCGGTTATGTAACCGGATCGCCCTCATCCATCACGGAGAGATCCGGTTGCAGGGGGATATGCGCGAGCTCATGCGAGGAGACAAGACTGGTTACGTCGTGGAGCCGGCGGAGCCCTTGTCCCCCGAGCTCGTCGAAAGGCTACACTCCCGAATGGAATTGGGCTTCGTGGGAGAAGAAAGCGGGACGCTTCTCTTCGAGCCCCGGGAGGTGGGATTAGGGGAGCTCGTTTCCTCCCTAGAGGGTATGGGGATCGAGATCGAGGCAGTACGCCGGGCGCGGACTTCACTGGAGGAGCTCTACCGGGAGATAATGGCGGAGGAGGCATGAGCGGCTTCCTTGTGATCGCGGTCCATTCCCTCCGCGCGAACCTCCGCCACCGCCAAGGCCTCATCGGCGTCGCCGTCGTCGCAATAGGCATTGTGCCCGTCTTCTTTGCTATGAGGGGGACGCTCCAAGAGCTTTTGGCCCGGGCGGATTGGGACGTGGTGAGGCCGTGGGTGGGGAACGCCCTGGGACTTTCGGGCTACCTCGTTTCCCTTTTGTGCGTGGTCTTCCTCGGGGTGATGCTTGGGGTGGGCACCCTTACGCAGGAGAAGGCGAAGGGGGCGATGGAGACGCTGCTCGCGGCGCCGATCCGCGAAACAGCCCTTTGGTGGGCCAAAGTGGTGGCCTGTTTCCTGCCCGCGTTGGTGGTGGGGGTTCCGGTGACCCTGGGGATCCTCTGGGCTCTCAACGTTACCGCCATCGTCCCCGCGGTGGGGGAGATTTTCCTCCCGGCCCCCATATTGGCCACGGTGCTCCTCGGGGTCCCCGTGCTCGGGCTTGGGCTCGCGGCGTTGGTAAACCTAATAGGGCTTTTGGTGGCAAATCCCAATCTGGCCTCGCTTGCTGTGGTAGTGGTGGTGATCGCCATTTCCAATATCCTTCCCCGGTTGGGGCTTGAGTTCGCGAGCTGGGCATTCGCCTACGCCAACATGGCCGCAGGTGGCTTGGTTTTCGCGGGTTCAGTTGTTGCGGCCCGCTTTTTCCTCACGAAACAGCGGATCATCCTGAGCGCGCGGCGCCTCTAGGCCCTCGGCAGAAGAGGACCGAAGCGAACCCCAGCGCGCTCACCCCCGCCATGGCCAGGAACGCCCCCTTGAGGCCGAAGGGCGTGGCCAGGGCGCCGGAGAGGAGGGGGCCGAACATCCCCCCGAGGGCGCGGCTGGAGTCGAAGAGCCCCAGGATCTCCCCTTGGCGCTCTATAGGGACCCGATCCCCAAGGTGCGCGGTGGAACCGATGTACAGGGAGCTGAACGCGATCCCAAGCAGCGCAAATCCGAGCCCGATCCCCAATGGATCCCGAGAGATCGCGAATACCAACGGAACCAACACCGAGAGGCCGAACCCAGTGAGGAAAACGGCCCTCCTTCCGATGGCGTCGCTGATGCGGCCGAAAAGGAGCATCCCCACTACTTGGACGGCGTGGTTTAGGGCCGCCAGGGCCCCCATCGTCCCCGGAGATATCCCGAGCTCGGCCATGTAGACGTAGATAAACGCGAAGAACCCCGTGGTGCCCATCTGGCGCAGAAGGGCCCCGACAAAGAGGGGCAAAAAACCGCTCTCAAGGAGCAAGCGGAACCCGGCCCGCCTGGTGTGGTCGCGCTCGATCTGGGCATGGGGAAGCGGGAGGAGGACGGCGAGGCCAAATAAGGGCAGCAAGGCAAGCGAGGAAAAGCTTCCGCGGAAGCCCAGCCACCCAAGAAGCGCCCCGGCGGCCAGCTTCCCGAACATGAGTCCCGCCGAGCGGGAGGCGGTGATGTAGGAGAGGTTCCGCCCGCGGTTCCGGGCGGAGCTCAAGCTCGAGATGAGGGCCATGGCCACCGCCGCGAGCCCTGCCCCGGCGAAGGCCCGCAGGAACCCGGCCCCGATGGCCAGGGACGCCGGGGGAAGGAGGGCCAGGCCCACTATTCCCACCACCCCCAACCCCATGGCGGAAAGGAGCAGGAATTTGTGGGGGAACCGATCGGACAACCTCCCCATGACAACGCCTCCCAACACGCTTCCCAAGGAGCGGGCACTGGTTCCCATGCCGATGAGGATATGCGAGGCCCCGAGGTACTTGAGGTAAAGCTGGAGGAGCATCCCCATGGCCGAGCCGGCGGTGTAGGAGGAGGCCAGTGCCATGGCCAGGGGAACGATCTGCTTCGCGATGCCGTTTTTTGTTTTTTCCACCGCGGTCCTCATGGGAGAAGGAGTGTAACCCACCGTTCCCCGGTACCCCAGTCGGGGAAGGAGGTATTCAGAGGTACACGAAGTAACACACCTCCCACGCCGTCTTCAGGGACCACCCGAGGATGAGGGATAGATTAAGGACCGGAGCGATCCGTTTTCCTTTAACCATGATATAAAGCGGGCCTGCCAAGGCCAGAAGCCGCAAGGCGATCAAGGAGGGGAGCTTTCCCGCTTCGACCTGGGGCAGGTAAAAGAGGGCCCTGATGGATATCTGCAGGAGGAACAGGGCCAAAAATAGTTTGGGATTGAGCCCGTGGCTTCTGAACATGCCCACCATCCGCCCAACCAAATATCTGGCCGCCAAAGTAGTCCCATTATATCCGCGAACCTTTCCCGCACTAGCCGCGATTGTCCCCTCGCGCCTCGGGTATGGCTTGCGGCGAGGTCCAAGCTGCCTCGGGACCCTTTTCGGGATAAAATATGAGTGCTGCGAAGGTGGCGGAATTGGCAGACGCGCTGGCCTTAGGAGCCAGTGCCCGTAAGGGCGTGCGGGTTCGACTCCCGCCCTTCGCACCAAATTCTGTGACAGGTGACACGTCATGGGTTAAAAAAGGGCGCCAAAGGCGCCCTTTTTTCCGATAATAAGGCCCTTTGGGCCCAGCTAGGGGGTACTCACGGGCTCCTTTTCCTTCACTTGGGAGAGGATCCACTCCACCGCGGCATCGATATCCGGGTCCCCCTCGGCATCGGGATCGTATTCCACCGGGATGTCGGGCTCTATTCCCACATCGTGGACCCGGTGTTTCGCCGGGGTCAGGTACTCCCCGGTGGTGAGCTTGAGGGCGCTCCCATCAGGGAATTCCCGCACGATCTGCTGGATCGCGCCCTTTCCGAAGGTCTTCCTCCCCACCAGGACCCCCACCCCGTGGTCTTTGATGGCCCCGGCCACGATTTCCGCCCCCGAGGCGGTCCCCTCGTTGACCAATACCGCCAAAGGCAAGTTGGGGAATGCGTTTCCCCGGGAATAGTAGGGGCGGAAGCCGTACACCGGCCCCTGAGCGTAGAGGATTACCCCCTCGTCCACGAAGAAGCTGGCCACGTCCACCGCCGAGGAGAGGAGCCCACCGGGGTTGTTGCGCAGATCCAAGATGATCCCATTGAGTTCATCCAGAGGCAGGGTATAAAGGGCCTTTCCCACCTCCGCCGGGGTCCGCTCGGCGAAAAGGATGATGCGGATATACGCGATCTTCTTGTCTTCCCAGTACTCGGAAAGGACGGGCTGGATCACGATGCGGGCCCGGACCAGCGTCACTTCCCGCTCCTCCCCCTCCGGACTCACCACGGTGAGGGTCACTTCCGTCCCCTCGGGGCCCCGGATCATGGAGGAGACCTCCTCCAAGGTCAAGCCCTCGGTGGGGACTCCGTCCACGGCCTTAATCCAGTCCCCGGAGCGGATGCCCGCGTTATAGGCCGGGGTGTCGGGGAACGGCGTTACCACGGTCACCTTCCCTTTCTTGATGGCGATCTCCATCCCCACCCCGGTGTATTCGCCTTCCACTGCCTCCTGCCATTTCTGGTACTCCTCGGGGGTGAAGAAGACCGAGTAGGGATCGCCCAGCGCCTCCACCATCCCCTTCATCGCCCCATACAGGAGGTCTTTCTCGGTCACGTCCTCGACCCGGTAGTAGTAATAGCGGATGAGCTCGTAGATCTCTTCCAACGGTGCGAACAAGCCCGTCTTCTTCGGTGCCGCGATGACGATGAAAGAGACGAGGAGGACCGCCAATAACGCCCTACGCATCACACATCACCCGCCCTCAATAGAATATCTCCGCGAGCTCGATGAGCTCGTCGGGCACAAGCCTAGGGGAGTTGGCCGCCACCTCCTCCAACGGGACGGGCACTACCCGCTCCCCCTGGAGTCCCACCATCACCCCGGATTTGCCCTCGAGGGCGAACTCCACCGCCTTCACCCCGAGGCGAATGGCCAAGAGCCTGTCGAACGCGGTGGCGATGCCCCCGCGCTGGAGGTACGCCAGCACCGTCACCCGGGGGGTAAGGGCGAGCTCGTCTTTGTGCTCCCTCAGGCGCGCGGCGAGCCAGTATCCAATCCCCCCCAGCTGCACGTGGCCGAAGGCATCCACCTCCCCTTGGGTGACCTGTTTTCCCCCCAGCTCCACCGGCCGTGCGCCCTCCGCTACCACGATGATGGAGAATCTCTTTCCCAGCTCAAGCCGTTTTTTTAGGCGCGCCACCACGTCCGCCACTGAGAAGGGGCGCTCGGGGATCAGGATCACGTCGGCCCCACCGGCCATGCCGCCCAGCACCGCGATCCAGCCTGCATCCCTCCCCATCACCTCCACGATCATCGCCCGGTGGTGGGCATGGGAGGTGGTGTGGAGGCGGTCCAAGGCCTCGGTGACGATGGAGAGGGCGGTGGGGAAACCAATGGAATAATCGGTGCCCCAAAGGTCATTATCGATGGTCTGGGGGATGCCAACGGCCCTGATCCCCTCCGGGATGAGATGGGCCGCTACCCCCAGGGTATCGTCGCCCCCGATGGCGATCAGACAGTCGAGCTCGTGGCGCTCGAAGGTGGCGAGGACCTTGTCTACTTTATCGGTACGCTCCCACACCGTTTCCCCGTCCTTCTTGACCTTTTTGAACGGGTTGGTGCGGGAGGTACCCAGTATGGTCCCCCCCTGGGGGAGGATCCCCGAGACCTCCTTCAAGCCCAGGGGCATGGGAAGGTCATCGAGCAGTCCCCTCCAGCCGTCCTGGAAGCCGATTACCTCAACTCCTTCCTCATGGGCCTTGCGCACGATGGCCCGAAGGCACGCGTTTATCCCCGGGGAGTCGCCGCCTCCGGTAAGTACCCCGATCCGCATCCCTTACCTCCTTCAGCTTCCGAAGCCGGGATAATCCTTGTACCAGTTAGGGCCAGCTCCCCTGAGCTCTACATTCGGGAAGCCCTTGAAGGCCTCAGTATCCCAGAACGGGGTTGCCGCTTCCGATGCGGCATAGAGTTTCCTGAAGTTCTCGGTACCCCCTGTCTCGAGCCACTGCTCCACCGCATCGAGATCCGGGTAGTAATCCACACAGTACTTCCACAGGGCCCGACCACACAAAAACCCCGAGGCCCCGCACCGGGAGGCGATCTCCACCTCCTCTAGAAATTCCTCGATTCCCACCCCTGCCGAGAGGATCACCCAGGGGACCTTGGAGAGCTTCGTCACCTCCCGGCAGAAATCCTCCACCTCGGAGAGGTTGTATACCGGTTCCCGTTTCACTCCGTCGAAGGCCCCGTCCGCGTACTCCTTGCAGTACTTGAGGTCGGCGGGGAACTCCACCTTGAGGACATCCACCTTGTACTCGGGCTTGGCGAACTCGGCCACGTAGTCGAAGACGAGTTTCGGCTTCCTTTTGGCGTAGACGGGGGAGTCCTTGTCCTCGTCTTCCTTGAAGGGGTAGGAGACGATCTCCAGCACATAGGGGATATCGTACTTGGCGCACTCTTCGCCCACCGCCTTGGCGATCTTTTGCTGGTGCTCCACTACCTCCGGGGAGCCGTCGTGGCGGTAATACAAGAGGAGTTTCACTCCATCCGCGCCGGCCCGCTTGACCTTCTCCACTCCCCAACCTTCCAGGAGCCGGGTCTTCCGCTCCTTTTCCCCGGCTCCGGAGGCCAAATACCCCGTCTCCTCCACCGCCAAAAGCAGCCCCACCTCAGGGGGCAGGTACTTGGCGGCGATGGGATACCCGTACCCGGGGTCGATCAGGGTAGCGCTGGAGTAGGGGGAGAGGACCTTGACGATGAGCTTCTTGATCTGGGCCAGGTCCTCGTAGGTAGCCTCTTCCCCGGTGGCTTTCTTTATCATGCGCTTGAGGGATCCCCGCTGGTCGATGGCCATCATGCGGAAGCGTCCCTCGTCGTCAGCCAGCCTGAGGAGCCCCCTCAGCTTTCCCGCGGATATCTCCACCCTTTCCACGTCACACCTCCTGAATCTCCTCGTTTTTTGGATCCCGCAAGGATAGCGCCCTCGGCCAACGTTTGCACCTTAGGCGCCGACCGGTTCCGCCTCCCGCAAGTACCGTGCCGCCTCTTCGGGGGGCATGGGGTTGATGTAGAAACCGGTGCCCCACTCGAAGCCCGCTACCTGGGTCAGCCGCGGGATGATCTCGATGTGCCAGTGGTAGTCGTATTGCAGCGTGGCCCAGTAATCCGGCCGGCCGGGGCGGGGAACGGGGTTGGGGGCGTTCTGGAGCACGAAGTTGAACGGCGGATCTCCCAAAAGGGCTTTGAGCTTCCCCAAGGTGCGCTTCAGGGCCCGCGCCAGGCCCCGGATGTGCTCGGGGGTTATCTGGGTGAAGTCGTGGGAGTGGTAGCGCGGGTAGATGTGGACCTCGAAGGGGAAGCGCGAATCG
This sequence comes from Acetothermia bacterium UBA3571, assembly GCA_002375995.1. Lineage (GTDB taxonomy): Bacteria > Bipolaricaulota > Bipolaricaulia > Bipolaricaulales > Bipolaricaulaceae > UBA3571. Next base: position 54,909 of record DFNI01000011.1, read on the forward strand.
AAGGGAGCCCAGATGATGTAGCCGTCCAATTCCTCCACGATCCTCTCCCCCAACCGAAGCTCCGCTAACAGCATGTCACAGAAGATGCAGCGCTCTTTCTTGGCGTAGTAATCCCGGGCCGCTTCCAGCCTGTCCCTCACGTCTTTGGGGGTGACCGGGGTGGCGATGATCTGGGAGTGAGCGTGGGAAAGGGACGCCCCTGCCTGTGGACCGTGGTTTTTGAAAAGGAGGACGTAGCGGTGCCAGGGGTTCGCCATCAATTCTCGGAGCCTCGCCACATACGTCTCTATCACCCTCACCACGTGTTCCAAAGGGAGGTCGGCGAGGTCCGCTTCGTGGTCTGGGGTCTCGATCACTACTTCGTGTGCTCCTACTCCGTTCATCTTGTCGAAGAAACCCACCACCGCTTCCCGGCCGAGCTCAGGATATGAGGTGAGGGCGGGAAACTTGTTCGGCACCACCCGCACCGCCCAGCCCCCTTCCCTCCCAGGTACTCGGTAGATCTCAGGCGGGGTCATGTGTTCGTTCCCCGGGCAGAAGGGGCATTTCGCCGGATCGTCCTTTTTGGGAGGGTCGGTGCGATAGTCGGTGGGGCGCTTGGCCCGTTCAGGGGCGATGATCACCCAACGATCGGTTATGGGACCGCGTCGCAATTCCGGCATCCCTTACCTCCTTTCACAGTATCTCTTCCTTCGGTATCACCACGATCCCCCTTTCGGTTACGTGAAACCTCGCCCGGTCCTTTTCCAGATCCTCCCCGAGTGTGAAACCTGCCGGAACCTTTACGTTCTTGTCGATAATGGCCCGCCGGATCACCGCTCCCCGCCCCACCTCAACCCCCGAAAAGAGAACCGACTCCTCCACCCGGGCGTGACTGTGGACCTTGACTCCTGGGGAGAGCACGGACCGGACCACGGTGCCCCCCGAGACGATGGACCCGGGGGAGAGGAGGGAGTTGAGGGCTATCCCCTTCCTTCGGGGTTCGTCGTGCACCGTCTTGGCCGGGGGCCAGGGCTCCCGGTAGGTGTGGATGGGCCAGGATCGGTCGTAGAGGTCGAACCGGGGGACCACCGCCACGAGGTCCATGTGGGCTTCCCAGAAGGAGTCCAGCGTCCCCACATCCCGCCAGTAGGGGGTCGGATTGCGGTTGGCCCGCTCAAACGGGAAGACAAACACTTCCCTCCCCTCGGCCAACATTCCGGGGATGACGTCTCGCCCGAAATCGTGGGAGGAATCCGCGTCGGCGGCGTCGGCCCGCAGGGCTCCTTCCAGGGCCTTGGGGGAGAAGGCGTAGATCCCCATGGAGGCCAAGCACATCCCCGGATCGTCCGGGTCCGGGGTCGGGTCCTCCGGCTTCTCCTGGAAGGAAAGGGCCCGGCCATCCCCGCCCACCGCGAACACCCCGAACCGGCTGCGGGCCTCGTCCCGGGGTACCCGAATTGCTGCCACGGTGAGGTCGGCCCCGGCCTCCCGGTGGAAGCGGAGCATCTCGCGGTAGTCCATTTTGTAGACGTGATCGCCCGCGAGGACGAGGATGGTCTCCGGCTCCCCCCACTCGTAGGTATACCGCTCCACCGAATACCAGTTCTGCCAGATGGCGTCCGCGGTCCCACGGTACCAGTCGGCTCCATCGGTGCGCTGCTGCGGGGGCACCGGGGCGATGAACTCCCCCATAGCGGGGTTGAAGATGCTCCAGCCCAACCGGATGTGGCGCTCGAGGGAGAGGGATTTGTACTGGGTGAGGACGTAGATCCGGCGGAGCCCGGAGTGGAGACAGTTGGAGAGGGTGAAGTCAATGATCCGATACACACCCCCGAAGGGCACGGCAGGCTTGGTGCGGTCCCGGGTCAGGGGATGTAACCTTTCCCCCCTGCCGCCGGCCAAGATGAAGGTCAACACTCCACCCATCTCTACATCCTCTCCCAAAGCACGGACGCCCTCACTCTCAAGGGAGTGAGGCCGATATGAAAACGAACCCGTTCAAGCCCCTACCACGTCTAAGGTGATGATCTCTAATCCCCGCTCCCGCAAGGCCGAGAGGAAGGGGTTGATCCCCAGGGAATCGGCGGCGATGTGGCCTACTACGATTAGGTTCTTGTTCGGGAATTCCTCGGCGAGCCTGCGGACGGCGGAGTCGGCACAGTGGATGTAAATTACGGTGTCGATTCCGTGCTTGAAAGCACACGCAGCCACGGGATACCCACCGTTGGTCCCGGCGCCGTGGAACACCCCCGCTTTTCCAATCCGGTTCTTTGGGGATCCGAGTCGGATCTCTATTTCGGTGGCTGCGGAAGCGAACTCCTCGTACTTCTTTAGCCTCGCAACCAGCTCCTCCACGGTCGCTTCCGGGGAGACCTTCCCCACGGCCTCCACCAGGCGTTTCCGTCCTATCTCGTCCAACGGCGTGTGGATTCCCACAAGCGGGATCCCCAAGGCCTCCGCCGCCGCGGGGACGTGGGGGTAGTTGGCGGCGTGGTCCCGGGCGGCGAACTCCCTCACCAGCTCTTCCACCGCTTTCCTCGCTTGTTCCTCCGGGATTCCGTACGAAACCAGGAGGTCCACGTGGCGCCAGAGGACCTCGTGCCAGCGGAGCCGGGGCTGTCCTCCGGGGGGATGGTGGACGATCACCCCCGTGGCCCCGAGTTCTCGCGCCAAAAGGAGATCCCCCACTCCCACGTCGATGGCGAAGAGCGCCGTCTTTCCCAACTCACCGGGAACTAAAACCCCGGAATCTGCCGGGACCTCCGTGAGGCCGGAAAGCTCCAACGCCAATCGCAACGCTTCATCGGTTCGCAACGCGCGCCTCCTCGTAGATCTCTCGCTTCAGTACCCCGATGAAGGGGAGGTTTCGGTAGAGCTCGGCGTAATCGAGGCCATAGCCCACCACGAACACGTTCTCGGGAATGGTGAAGCCCACGTAGTGGACCGGGACCTCCACCTCGCGGCGGACGGGCTTGTCGATGAGGGTGCAGACCCGGACGCTGGCGGGCGCACGGGCGCGGAAAAGGCGCAGGATGTGATCCAGGGTATTGCCGGTGTCCACGATATCTTCCACGATAAGCACATCTCGCTGGGAGATGGAGCGATCCAGATCCTTTATGATCCGCACTTCCCCGGGGCTTGTCCCGTTGCGATAGCTTGAGACGGACATGAAATCGTACTCCAAAGGAAGATCCACGGCACGGATCAAATCGGCGAGGAAGGGTATGGCACCTTTCAGGATCCCCACTACAAGGAGGGGCCTCCCGTACGGATCCTTTGCCGCGCCGTTTCTGTAGTCCCGGGCGATCTCTTGCCCCAGGACCCGGACCCGGGCGGCTATCTCCTCGGGGGTAATGAGCACACGTTCGATTTCCTCTTTCAGGCCCTTCACAGCCATGATAATACTCAAAAATCCTTTGCGCTCAGCATCCCGAGGATTTCGGATAGAATTGCTATTCGCGAGAAGGGGGGAAATTGCGCGAACGTATCCTCGAGGGGCCGGTCTTAAAAACTATGCTGGTGCTGGCCTGGCCGGTGATGGTCTCCAACGCCCTGCAAGCCCTTTACAATCTGATCGATGCCTTCTGGCTGGGGAAGCTCTCCACCGAAGCCCTCTCCGCCCCCACGGTGGCGTGGCCGGTGATCTTCACCTTCATGTCGTTGGGGATCGGGTTTCAGATCGCGGGATCGGCCATCGTGGCCCAATACACCGGGGCTGGAGACCGGGAGGGGGCGGATCGGGCCGGCACCCAGGTTTTTTCTTTTCTGTTCCTTCTTTCTGCCTTAGCCGGCGCCGTAGGTTGGGGCGCAGCCCCGGCGATCCTCCGCCTCATGGGGACGCCATCGGAGATATACCCCCTGGCCGTGTCCTACCTGCGGATCGTCTCCGCGGGCTTTCCCCTCATGTTCGGCACTTTCGCCTTCACGGGGCTTTTGATGGGGGTGGGTGATACCCGCACCCCCATGTACCTCATGGGCACCTCCGTGGTTGCCAACGCGGTCATGGATCCGTTCCTCATCTTCGGGTGGGGTCCGTTCCCGGAACTGGGGGTGGCGGGGGCGGCCCTGGCCACCGTGATCTCCCGGGGGGTAGCCGCTTGTGTTGGGGTGTGGCTCCTTTCCACCGGGAAGGTGGGGGTGCGGCTGCGGGCACGCTGGCTCCTTCCCCGCTGGCACGAAATCGCGAGGATCCTCCGGGTAGGGACCCCCAATGCGGTGGACCATATGGCCACATCGCTCGGTTTCGTGGTCTTGATGGGGCTCGTGGCCGGGTTCGGCACCGTGGTGGTAGCGGCCTACGGGATCGGCCAACGCATCATCCACTTCCTCAACGTGGCCATCTGGGGCGCTACTACCGCCCTCCTCACCATGGTGGGACAGAACCTGGGGGCAGGTCAGTTCGACCGGGCCGAGGAGATCGCCCACCGGGGGATCCGGAGCACGGTGGCCTTTCTGTGCGTGGTCTCGGTGGCGGCCTTCCTTTTGCGGGAACCCCTCTACCGCGTCTTCATCGGCGACTCCGCGGTGATCGCCGAAGGCAAAAGGTTCCTGGGGATCTTCGGGTTCTCGGTGCCGTTCTTCGGCCTGTTCGCGGCCACGAGCTCGGTCTTCCGGGGTGCGGGGAACACCGTCCCTCCCATGGTCTTTTCTGTAGCGCGCCTTTGGGGCCTGAGGATCTTCTCTTCTTGGGCGCTGGGTTACGCCCTGGGGTTGGGTCCCTTGGGGCTTTGGATCGGCATGTCCCTCAGCAACTATCTGGGAGGCCTGGGGCTTTATCTTTGGCTCCTCCGGGGCACGTGGAAGCGGCGGCTGGTGGGCGAGCCGGAGAGGGCGCTAGTGGCCTGCGACTGACGTTCGTATACCCCAAATCGTTTCCCGCTCCAGGCGTATTCTGAAACCTTTGGGAGCTTCGCCCACTCTTCGGGAGTGTACACCAAGGGATTGGCGGGCACGGGGAGCTCTTCGTAAGGGAAGGACGCGGCGCGGCGGATGAAAGGGCTATCGGAGCGCACCACCACCATCACGATATCCACGTCACTACCCACGCACCGAGTCCCGCCAGCTTACCGGACCGGGCCTAGTTCCCAACCTCGAGCTTCTCCGGCGGCCTAATGGAACGTCCTCCGATCCGGGGGATATCCAAACCCCTCTGAAGGCGAATCACGATCCAACCTTCCAGAACTTCCCGTAGGTTGTTCCGACACTCCTCCAAGGTCCTCCCGGTGGCCCACACGCCCTTCAATTCGGGGATCTCCCCGTAATAAGGCTCCTCTTCGTCCCGCAGAAGCTCGTATTTGGCCCGGGCCAGCACGGCCTCGATGTATTCACGATCACACAAATCACCTCTCCAAAAGTACATCCGCAAAGGATCCCTCAGGCGCGGAAATCTTCGGGCGATTCGAGGCCGAAGTATTCCAGGAACTCCTCTGTCACCTCCAGGACCTTGGTGGGACCCTTCCGCTCCGCCCGCACGAACCCCCGGTCGATCAGCTCCCGGATGTGGGCGTAGGCCCGCTGCCCCCGGATCTTCACCACCTCCGCCTGGGTGATGGGGCCCCGGTAGGCGATCAGGGCCAGGGTCCTGAGCACTGGCTCGGGGATGTCCCCTCCCGGAGCCAGGGGGCGCACGAGGTCCGCGTACTCCTCCAAGAGCTCGAGGAGGTACCCCCCCGATTTCCTGGCCAACCGGTAGGGCTTGCCCTCGCGCTCGAGCTCCGCGGCGATCTCCTCCAGAGCGGCATAGATCTCTTCGGCAGGGAAGCGGAGAACCCGCGAGAGTTCCTCCAGGGACAGGGGCTTCGTGGCCACAAAAAGCGCCGCCTCAACGGCGGCCTTTACGTTTCCCATCTTCCGTGACCCGCACGATCAGCTCCCCCAGGAACCGCCGTTGGGTGAGCACCACCTTGCCCTCTGCGTCCAGGTGCAGAAGCTCCATGAACCTGGCTACCACTTCCCCGGGGTCCTCCTGGGAAAGGAGCATCCGGAAGGGGACCTCGCGTTTGCCGTTGAGCATGGCAAGGAGGCGCTTGAAGAGGCGCTTGGCTCGCACGGAGAAGGGCTCCCCCTGGGGGACCGGCACCTCTGGCTTTGTGCGTTTCCTCCCCCTGCGTTTTTTTTGTTTTTCCTGGGCCAACGCGGCCCTGAGGGCCCGCTCCAACTCCGCCAGGGTTACCTTCCGGCGGGGACGCCGCACCACCGGGAGCCGGAGCTCTGGGGCGATGTACACCCCCTCCTCGGGGAGGAAGTCCGCTTCCTCCGCGGCCAGGGCGAGGTCCTCTGTGTGGTGTCCGTTTCCGTTGCCGTTCCGCCCGTTGAGCTCCCGCAAAACCTCTGACTTGAGCCGCAAAAGCACCGCCCCCACCAGCAACATCCGCCCCGGGACCTCCAGCTCCAGGGCCCGGACTTCCTGTAGGTACTCCCGGAACCGCCGCACCAGCTCCACGATGTCGATGTCCCAGGGATCCATGTCGGCGGTCAGGGCCCTGAGCACCGTCTCCCAGTCCGCCCGTGCTAGCCGCTCCGGGGATATCTCAACGCGCATTTCCCACCAACTCCACCGCCACCACGTGGGAGGAGCCGCCCCGCATGGTCACTCCGTACACCCGGTCGGCGTGCCGGATGAGCTCCTCGTTGTGGGAGATCACGATCACCTGGGCTTCCCGGGCGATCTCCTTGAGTAACCCCGCCAGCCTTTCCGAGTTGGGTTTATCTAGCGCCGCGTCCACCTCGTCGAAGAGGTAGAAGGGGGCCGGCTTCCCCGCCGAAAGCGCGAGGATAAACGCGATCGCCACCAGGGTCTTCTCCCCGCCCGAGAGGGCGTCCAGGAGCTTGGGTTCTTTCCCGGGAGGACGGGCCCGCACCAAGAGCCCCGAGGAGAGGTCCTCCGGGTCCTCTAGGGAAAGCCCCGCTTCCCCCCCGCCGAAAAGCTGCACGAACCGGCGGTTGAGCTCCGCCGACACCGCCTCCATGGTGGAGAGGAAACGCTCCTTTTTCTTTCGCTCGATGTCGGCGATCAGGGTCTCGATCTCCCGCTTCTCCCGCTCTAAGGTCTGAACCCTCTCCTTGAACGCCTGGAACTCCGAAAGGTACGCTTCGTACTCCTCGATGGCCCGCATGTTCACCGGCCCGAACGAGGAGAGCTGGGATTCCAGCTCCCGGAGGCGGGACTGGAGGGCGTTGACCGATCCCTCGACCGGTTCACTCGGCTCCGGGGCCTCGCCGATCAGGGCCAGCTTCCCCTGGATCTCCCCCAGTTCCCGCTCGTAGCGGGCGTGCATGCTGCGGGCCCGCTCCAGCGCCCGGTAGACCTCCTTCCGCCGCTCCCTGAGGGCCGAAAGCTCCTCCTCCCGCTTGGAACGGGTTTTCTTGCGCTGGGCTTGGCGGAGGCTCGCGCGGTGGAGCTCCTCCTCCGCTTCCCGGGCCTCCCGCTGGAGCCGGGCGATCTCCCCTCGCAGCCGGGTGAGTTCCTCCCGCAGGCGCTGGATCTGGGCCTCCCGGCCGGAGAGGTCCGGCCCCCGGGGGACACGCTTCCGGCGGAACCCCCCGGATATGGCACCGCCCCGCTCGAGCAGATCCCCGTCCAGGCTCACCGCCCGCACCCCCAACACGTCCCGCAGTACCTCCAGGGACTCCACCACCACCGTGTCCGCGAGCACGTACTGAAACGCGGGCACCACCTCGGGATCGCAGCGCAAAAGCTCCACCAGAAGCCCAAGGACCCCCTCCCGCCCCAAAAGCCCCTTCGCCTTGGGGGAGATGGGGGGTGGGGAAAGTTTGTCCAGGGGGAGGAACCGGGCGCGGCCGATCTCGTTCTCCTTCAGGTACCTCAGACACTCCAGGGCCACATCCCGGGTGGACACCACGATATCGTGGGCATGTCCCCCCAGAGCCGCCTCCAGGGCCACTTGGAGCTCCGTGTCCACTTCCCCCAGGTCCCCCAGCATCCCGACGACCCCGTCCCAACCCAGGGAGAGGATCTCCTGAACCGCCTCGGGGATGCGGCGGGGAGGGGGGGAAAGGCGCTTTATCTCCTCCAGGGCCTCGACGAGCGAGCGGATCTCCCGCTCCTTGGCTTTGGCCTCCGCTTCCTTGGCGGCTAGCTCCCCTCGCAGCCGCTCCACCCGCTGGACAAGCTGTAACACCTCGCGGTCACTTCCGGGCTCCCCGGCCTCCGTTTCCTTTTCCCTGAGCTCCCACTCGATCTCTTCCACCTTGCGGTCGAGGGACGCCACTTCCTCGGCCAGGGCCTCGGCTTCCTTCTTGTAGCGACGGAGCTCCTCCTTGACCTTGGCCTCGGCTTCCTTCAGCTCCCGGAAGCGGAGGTACTTCAGGGTGGCGAGGACCCGCTCCCTTTCCGCCTCGAGCTCCCGGTACTTGAGGGCTGCCTCCCGTTCGCGGTGAAGCTCCACCAGGTGACGGCGCCGCTCGGCGAGCAAGATCCGGGAGGCGTTGAGCCTCTCCTTCACCTGGGCCAGCTCCGCGATGGCCTTGGCCTTGCGCTCCTCGTAAGCGGCAATCCCTGCCACCTCTTCGATGAGCTCCCGTCGACGTCTGGGAGAGCGCTCGAGGACTTCCGTGACCATGCCCTGTTCCACGATGTAGTGCCCTCCGGGCTCAATCCCCCCCAAGGAAAGCAGCCGCTCCACATCTCCCGCGGGGACCACCTTGCCCATGATCCGGTAGGTGGAGGAGGTAGCAGTGATGCGGCGGGAGAGGATCACCTCATCGGTGTGCTCGGGGAGGAGCTCGTCGAAGGCGCCGGAGGAGTTGTCGAGGACCAAGGAGACCTCGGCCTCGGGGACCGTGCCTTTCTTGGGGTTAGTGTAGAGGAGATGTTCGATCCTCCCGGCCCTGAGGGCCCGGGAGCGATACCCCATCACGAAGGTAATGGCGTCCAGGATGTTGGATTTCCCGGTCCCGTTTTCCCCCACGATGGCGGTAAACCCGGGGTAAAAAGGGATGGAGGTTTTCTTCCCGAAGGACTTGAACCCCTGGATGGTGAGGTTCTTGATGTAGGTCCTCATGTCTCCTCGAAGAGGGGGAGTTGAAACACCCGCACGGGCTTCTCCGAACGCGGCTCCATATTTTCGGGGCGGGCCTCAAAAAGAGGGAGGGGGTAGCTAACCCCCTTGTCATCATGCACTTCCATACGGCCGAAGTCCTCAGGCCTTTTCATAACCTGAACCTCCGCATCTTTGTGATGAATATAACATTTATGTGGGGGGACAGCAAAACGGGGAGGGAACAGTTCCCTCCCCGCCCGCCTTTCCGTCAGCCTCCCGCACCGCCGAGGAACATGTAAGCCAAGGACCCCACGGCCACCAGAAGGGCCAGGATCGCGATCCCCTGAGCTCCGCTCAGGGCGCCTTGGAGTTCGTCCAACTTGGCCTGGGTGTCGGCCTGGAAGGACTCGAATTCGGCCTTGGAGACCACCCCGTCGCCCAGGGCCGCCATCTGGGCCTCCAGGGAACCGATCCGGGCCGAGAGGTCGGCCAACGAGGCCTCGAAGCTCTCTATCTTGGTGCGGTTGTTCTCGATCTTGGCCTGGAGGGCCTGCACCGCTTGCTCCAACGCCAGGACGCGCCGCTGCAGGTGTCCGAGGTCTTGGTCCTCGAGGCGCTTTATGCGCTTCTCGTGATCGGCGACCTGGGCCGAGAGCTGCTCCAGGACCGCCTTGACCTCTTTCTCAAGCTGTGCGGTGAGATCGGCGATCTTCTCGGAATGGGACGACAGGGCGTCGGCGAGGCTCTTCATGGTCTCCTCCACCGAGGCCACCCGGTCCGAGAGGCCAGGGACTTGGTCGCAGACCATCTTGAGCTGGATGATCTTGGCCTCGGCGTCCTTGAGCTGCACCGCCAGGGCTTGGTACTTGGCGTTGAGCTCCTCGTCCTCGGCGTTCAGGGAAGCGATGGCTCCCTTGAGTTCAGCGATGAAAGCGGAGAAGAACTCCACCACCTCGCCGAAGGCGGATTCCATAACGGTGATCTCTTCCTCGGCCGCCGGGAGGTTCGCTCCCTGGGGCTCCTCTTCCTGGGCGAGGACGAGGAACCCGAGGAACGCCCCCACCAGGGCCAACATGAGGATTCTCTTCATATCCACAACCCCCTCCTTTCGCACGGGCATCGGGGAGAGCCTACGGGGAAGCCCCGTTGGGAACACGGGAAGATGGGTTATAGGTGAGGTGGGTTTGTCGCCCCCTTCACGGACAGATGTCCAAGCGGTGGGGATCAAACGTGGCCCCCACACGGATATCCCCACGTCCAGCGTCCTCTTGCGAACTCAGGGGATATTGTCCTCAACGCTTTGAACCCGCCGCGTCCTTGGCAGCCAACAGCGTGGTCAGCACCCGTTCCAGATCGTCCTGGCCGTAAAACTTCGGCGACAGGCCACAGGGCGGGGTGATGAGGTCCCCGGGGCGGAAGTCCTTAACCTGGGAGGGTTCGGTGATACCCCAGGCAACCCTCTTCCCGTGCCGAGGGTAATACCGGGTGATGTCGTAGCGAGAGGCGTCGAAGCTTATGATCTCAATTACATCGCTTTTGAAGAGGAGATCCCATTGCATATTCCCGCACACGTGTACGCCCGGGATTACGGGGAAGTCGGAAAAGATCGGGCGCCAGAGTTCCTCGAAATCGAACCCCGCCTGGCCCAAGGCGGGCTCGTCCAAAAACAGGATCACCTCCTCGGCCCGCAGTCCATCCAGGATTGCCTCCACGTGGCGGTAGATCCTGAGAAGGGCTTCATCAGGATCGTAACCGGAGAGGATCAAGGTGGCGGGACCGATGGCCTGGACTTTGACCACATCGAACCTGTGGTTTTTGAATTCTGAGAGTGTGGATAGGTGTCCCGGGTCCTTGATGTAAGAGAGCATAGCGTCGCCGAGGAGGGGAAGTTCAGGGAGGAAGGGGATATCGTGGCGGAGGCTGTACTCCACCGCCGCCCTCGGGTCTTTAAGCGGAAGGGAGCCGATTTGGGTTATTACCATCCCTCGCTCTTCGTAAAGCACCATCTGTTTTCTCCTTAAAGTTCTCTCAGCTTCGCGAGGTAGGCCCTATTATCCTTGAGCCAGGCCCTGAGCACACGTCTCCCTATGAAGGCAAAAAATGCGTTCCTAAACTTGAGTCGCGCGGTCCAGGCGATCCCCCGTGCAACGGAATAAAACCTCTCATACGCCCAGATGGCCAAGGCTTGGAGCCTCCAGGGGGACATGTTCTTCGGGAAGAACACCACATGATGGCCGTCGTAATGAGCCCAGTTCCGATCGAAAATTCGACCTTCCCCTGCCAATCTTCGGAAAAGGCGTGTGCCCGGAGGAGGAACCAGGACGAAGAACTGAGCTGTGTCCAACTTCAGGCGGATGGCCCCGCACACCGTGTCAGTTATGGATTCAGGGGTGTCGGCGTCCGCGCCCAAGACAAACATCCCGTGGATCGCGAGCCCTTCCCGGTGGATCTGGTGAATCCCCTCTGTGATCTCCTCGGGGGACTGCCCCTTCCTCCACTCCAAAAGCGCCGCGGGGTTCAGCGACTCAAGTCCGATGTAAAGCCGGCGACAGCCCGTCTCTCGCATCAGTCGCAATATCTCGGGCCGTTTGGCCACGGAGATCCTCTCCTGTACCGACCATTTGATCCGCAGCCCCGCCCTCTTCATCGCCTCCAACAGCGAGAGGGCCCGGGAAGGGTTTGCGGAGAAGTTGTCGTCGACGAAGAAGACGTGCCGGCGGGGAAAGTCCCTCTCTATTCCCTTGAGTTCTTCCACTACGCCTTCGGGGCTACGATAGCGGATTGTGTGCCCGAACATCCGCACCACGGAGCAAAACTCGCAGTCATGGGGACACCCCCTGGAAGTTTGCACGGGGATAACGTTCATCCGCTCCGCTCCTTCGATCAAGGAGAAATTGGGGGTAGGGAGGCTATCCAGGTCCTTTACCAGGGGACGGCCGGGGTTGTGTACCACTTCCTCACCTTCGCGATACGATAACCCAGGAATTTCTCCCAAGGCTCGGCTTTCGGCGCCTTCCCGCAGACATTCCACCAGCATGGGGAATACCGTTTCCCCCTCGTGTCGCACCACGAAGTCTGCGCCGTGTTCTAACGCTTCCTCGGGCATGAAGGTGACGTGGGGGCCTCCCATCACCACCCAGATCCTCCGTCTCGCCTCCCGGGCGATCTCTTTGACCTTGGCCGCGATCTGGTATGCCCGCGGTGCTAAGTTCGTGAGGACAGAGATCCCCACGAGGTCGGCTTTCGCTACCTCTGACCAATTGACCGGGGTCAATTTCTCACAGAATATCCGCACGAAAAGCCCCGTCCGCCGCAGGATTTCCCCCAGGATCGGAAGCCCCAAAAGGGGCGTGCGGGCATACGAGAAGAAGTGAAGCCCCGTGTGCGGTTCGATCAAAACGACCCGCTTCAACTCCGGCATGCTTTCCCCTTTTGACACTTTTACCTCCTCCGCGTGGGCGGGCAAGGGCTAGTTTGGCCCACCTTATAGGTCGGGTCAGTGGTGACGTGGCTGGCCCTGTGCTCCTGCGGGATGGGTTAAACTGAGGCGATGTCAGGGGGTATGAAGGTGACCGGGCTGAGCGGGGCGATCCTTGCTGGAGGGGAGGGGAAGCGCCTACGGGGGGACAAGGCCCGGTTGGTAGTAGGCCGAACCCCGGTGCTGGTCCGGCTGGTCAAACTTTTGGAGGACGTCTGTCAGGAAGTGCTGATCGCCATCGGCAAACGGCGTCCGTTGCCCTTTCCGGTGGGAGTTCGTTTGGTGGAAGACCATTTTCCCGGCAAGGGGCCCCTGGCTGGAATTCACGCGGCCCTCTCCGCTGCTTCGGAAGAGGCCTGTTTGGTTTTGGCGTGCGACATGCCCTTTGTGCATCGAGAGCTGATCGCCGTTTTGCTCGAGCGGAAAAAGTCCCACCACGCGGTGGTCTTCGGCATAAACGGCTACCTCGAGCCCTTCCCCGGAATATATCCCCGCTCCCTCCTGCCCCAGCTCGAAGAGGCGTTGAGAAGGGGCGAACTTGGGGTCCAAGGATTCTTGCGCCGGGCCCCGTGCGTCTTCCTTCCGGAGAGGCTGGCACGCCGAGTAGACCCGAGGCTCATCTCCTTCACCAACGTGAACAGCCCCGAAGACCTTCCCCGGGAGGAGAGGTGCGTCTGATCAGACTGAGGCGGTACAAACAGGGCGTGTATGAAGAAGTGGAGGATTGGGTAGCCGAAGAGGGACTTTTGGTCCTCCGCATCGAGGGCGCAGGGGCGAGGAGGTTTGTGATCACCCCGGAAATGATCCGCGAGTTCGTGTACGGACACCTCCTCGGAGCAGGGTTCATCCAGAAGGCAAGCGAGGTTGCTTCGTACCGCGAGCGTCTGCGTCCGGAGACCGGGATGCCCGGCGAGGTGGTGGAGGTGGAAGTTTCCCTCCGTTCTCCCCTTGGGCCCGTGAGCACTGAGGAGGTGATCTGGGCCGCCTGTGGCGCCGAAGTTCCCGAAGGATACAGCCGGTTGAAGCGGCTTTCCCCCCATCCCCTGATCTCCGAGCAGCAGCTTATCCGCATCCCCAAGCTCGCGGCGGAGAGGTCCGAGGATTTCAAGCTGACCGGGGCGTATCACTACGCGCTCCTCTTCGATCCCGAGCTAAGGCTTCTGGCTTTGGCCAAGGACATCGGCCGCCACAACGCCGTGGACAAGGTCATCGGACAGGCGCTCCTTGCGGGAGCGGACCTCGAGACAGCGATCCTTTACACCACGGGCAGGGTCACGGCCGGGATCGCCCTCAAGGCCCTACAGGCTGGGATCCCTCTGGTGGCTTCCCGCGGGGCAGCGCTTTTGGGAGCGGTGCACTTGGCCCGGAGGTTCCGCCTGGGCCTTGTGGGGTTCCTGCGGGGGGAGCGGTTCAACCTCTACTGGGGCGCGGGGTGGCTCGGCCGCTGAAGCACCGCATTTTGCTGTCCCTTTGGCGCTCAGCACTCAAGGATTTTTTCGCCGTAAAAGATAAGGCCATCGGGGGCACGGCGGAAAACGAACCCCCGTTTCTCCAGCAAGCGCACGATACGCACGTTCTCGGGGACCACTTCCACCAACAAGCGCCGCACCCCGAGGCGGCGGGCTGCATCGACGGCGGCATCCGTCAACAAGCTCCCCAATCCGAGCCCCTGCCAGGGGTCGGCCACCAAGACGCAGAACTCCGCGATCCCCTCCGCAAGGCATAGGCATAGCCGCGCTTCCCCCAAGATCTTCCCTTGCCTTTCGGCGATCAGGATGAAATCGTTTCCCGGATCACAACGGCAAAAGTCCTCGGGACGGGCAAGGATGGTGTCGCGGCGACGGAGCTCGAACCGCCTCCAAAGCGTCTCCGGGCTACAGTTCCGGATCATCTCACACCAGGCCGAAAGGTCCCTATCGGGGCGGAAGGGGCGCAGCACCACCTCGCTTCCGTCCCGCAGCGTCACCCGCTGCGACACAAACACACGCGACATACAAGCTCCCGAAGAAGCTTTACGGGCTTACAGGCTCGAGCTTCACCGCACAGACCTTGTACTCCGGGATCTTGGAAATCGGGTCCAGGGCGGGATTGGTGAGGCGGTTGGCGGCAGCTTCCCCGAAGTGGAAGGGGATGAACACGGTACCTTGGGGAACCCGTGCGGTCACCCGGGCCACCACCTCGATGGAGCCCCGCCGGGACGAGACCCTGACCCTGGCTCCGTCCTCGATCCCGTACCGCTCGGCATCGACGGGGTTCACCTCCACATACGCCTCGGGGGAAAGCTCCTGGAGCCCCTTCACCCTTCCGGTCATAGTGCGGGAATGGAAATGGTAGAGCACCCTCCCCGTGGTCAGGATCAGTGGGTATTCCTCGTCGGGGTACTCGTCGGGATCCCGATACTCCACCGGGTGGAACCTGCCCTTCCCCCTGGGAAAGCGGTCTTTATGCAAAAAAGGAGTGCCCGGATGATCCGGCGAGGGACAGGGCCACTGGAGCCCCTCCCCTTCCAGGCGCTCATAGGAAATCCCCCCGTAAATGGGCACCAGCGAGGCGATCTCGTCCATGATCTCGCGCGGGTGTTTGTACCCCATGGGATAGCCGAGCCGGGCCGAAAGTTCGCACAGGATTTCCCAGTCGGGCTTTGCCTCGCCGGGGGGATCGAAAGCCGTCCGTATCCTCTGCACCCTGCGCTCGGTGCTGGTGAAGGTGCCGTCCTTCTCGGCGAAGCTCGCAGCAGGCAAGATCACATCGGCGTAGCGGGTCGTCTCGTTGGGGAAGATGTCGATCACTACGAGAAACTCCAGTTTCTCTAAGGCTTCGGCCACATGTTGGATATCGGGGTCGGAGACCATGGGGTTCTCCCCCATGATCACCATGGCCTTGACCTTCCCCTCCTCCGCTGCCCGGAACATCTCTACCACCGTGAGCCCGGGCTTTCTCGGGATCCCCCTGCCCCAAGCCCGCTCGAACTTCTCCCTGACCCCGGGGTCGGAAAGCTTCTGGTATCCCGGGAGGACGTTGGGAAGGGCCGCCATGTCGCAGGCACCTTGGACGTTGTTCTGGCCCCGCAGGGGGTTCACCCCGGTGGAGCGTCTCCCTACGTTTCCGGTGAGCATGGCCAAGTTCGCGATGGCGAGGACGTTGTCGGTGCCGGATGTGTGTTGGGTGAGGCCCATGGCGTAGAAGATCATTCCCCGCTCGGCCTTGCCGAACGCCCGGGCCGCCTCCACCAGGAGTCTCGCCGGGATCCCGGTGATTTCCTCCACGTACTCGGGGGTATACCGCTCCACTGTCCGGGCGAACTCCTCGAAGTTCTCACAGCGCTCCTCGACGAATTCCCGGTCCCACAGCCCTTCCCGGAGGATTACGTGACAGAAGCCATTTATCCAGGCCACATCGGTTCCCGGTCGCTGTCGTAAGTGGAAGCGGGCGATCTCGGCGAGCTCGATCCGGCGGGGATCCACCACGATCAGGGTGGCGCCCCGGCGCACCGCCCTTCGGATCTCCTGGGCCACGATGGGATGGGCTTCGGAGGTATTGGAGCCCGTGACCAAGATGCAGTCTGCATCAAGGATCTCGTCGATGGAGTTGGTCATGGCCCCGGAGCCGAAGGCCTGGACCAATCCGGCCACGGTGGGGGCGTGACAGAGCCTGGCGCAGTGGTCCACGTTGTTGGTGCCGATTACGACCCGCATGAACTTCTGGAACAGGTAGTTTTCCTCGTTGGTACACTTGGCCGAAGCTAGCCCTGCGATAGCATCCGGCCCGTATTTCTCCTTGATCTCCCGGATTTTTTTCGCCACGAATTCTAAAGCCTCATCCCAGCTCGCCTCCCGGAAGCGATCCCCTTCACGGATGAGGGGCGCCCGGAGCCGATCTTCCCGGTGGACGAAGGAGAGGCCGAAGCGGCCCTTCACACAAAGCCTGAAGCCCCGATACCCCCCCGAGACCTTGACGATCCGGTTCCCTTTTAGGTGCAGGGTGATGCGGCAGCCGCAGCCGCAGAAGGGGCAGACCGTTTCCACTTCCCTGAGCTCCCATTCTCGGCCGCGGAAGCGCCGTTCCTTTTCGGTGAGGGCACCGGTAGGGCACACGGCCACGCACTGGCCGCACAGCTCGCAATCCGTTTCGGTAAGGGCCTTATCGAAAGCGGTGGTTACCCGGGTGGAGAATCCCCGGAACGCGAAATCCAGGATCCCCCGCCCCTGGACCTCGTCGCATGCCCGCACACACCGGCCACATAGGATGCATTTTTCGGGCTCGTAGCGGATGAAGGGGTTGTCTTCCCGAGGGGGGGCTTCTTTCCGCGCGTGGTGCGGGCCGATGAACCTGTTCTCCTCCAAGCCAAATTCATACGCATAGCGCTGGAGCTCACACGAGCCGTTTTTCTCGCAGGTGAGGCAATCCATAGGATGGTCGGAGAGGATGAGCTCTAGAGTCAGCCGCCTGAGCCTTCGGAGGCGTTCGGTATCGGTGTGTACCTCCATTCCTTCCTCGGCCCGGTGGTAGCAAGCGGTGAGCAATCTCCCGTCGACCTCCACCAAGCACAGCCTACACGCCCCGGCGGGGGAGAGTTCGGGGTGGTAGCAGAGGTGGGGGATCTCGATCCCCGCCGCCTCCGCCGCCCGGAGGATGGTGGTCCCCTCGGGGACCTCTACCTCCCTCCCGTCTATCCGCAACTTGACAAGCTTTTCCATCTCTTCCTTCACCCGTCACGCGTTACGCGTCACGCAGTTCCTATTGCTCCCTTCGGACACGCGGCCACACACGCCCCACAGCGGATGCAGATCTCCACCAAGATCCGATGGGGCTTTCCTTTCTCGCCCACGATGGCCCCTTGGGGACAGGCTTTGGCGCAGAGGCCACAGCCTACACAGGTCTCGGGATCGATGTGGTAAGCGATCAAGGCCCGGCAAGCCCCGGCAGGACATTTCCCGGCGAGATGGGCCTCGTACTCGTCGCGGAAATAGCGGAGGGTGGTGAGGACCGGGTTGGGCGCGGTGCGGCCCAGGCCACAGAGCGACGCCTCCTTGACCCCGGAAGCGAGCTCGGAAAGGAGCTCGGGGTCCCCGGGCTTCCCCTGGCCCTCCGTGATCCTGGAGAGGATCTCGAGCATACGCTTCGTGCCGATCCGGCAAGGGGGGCATTTGCCGCAGGACTCGGCCTGGGTGAACTCGAGGAAGAACCGCGCGAGCTCCACCATGCAGGTGTCCTCGTCCACCACCACCATCCCCCCCGACCCCATCATCGCCCCGGCCTCGGTGAGGGACTCGTAATCGATGGGGAGATCCAGGAGCTCCTCCGGGAGGCACCCTCCGGACGGCCCCCCGATCTGGACCGCCTTGAAGCGCTTTCCCTCGGGAGGGCCCCCACCGATATCGAAGATGAGCTCCCGGAGTGTAGTCCCCATGGGGACCTCCACCAACCCCGTGTTCCGGACCCTCCCCGTGAGGGAGAAGATCTTTGTGCCCGGAGAGCCCTCGGTCCCCAGGGAGCGGAACCACTCGGCCCCGTTGCGGATGATGTGGGGGACGTTGGCCCAGGTCTCCACGTTGTTGATATTGGTGGGGCGTCCCCAGAGGCCTTCTTGGGCAGGGAACGGGGGCCTGGGGCGGGGCTGTCCCCTTCTTCCCTCAATGGAGGCGATGAGCGCCGTCTCCTCACCGCACACGAACGCCCCCGCCCCCTCGAAGACGTGGAGCACGAAGGAAAAGCCGGTCCCGAGGATGTTTTCGCCGAGAAGCCCCAGTTCCTCGGCCTGTTGAATAGCGATCCTCAGGTGCTTCACCGCCAGAGGGTACTCGGCCCGCACGTAAACGTAGCCTTCATCGGCGCCGATGGCGTAGGCGCCGATGAGCATCCCCTCGATCACCGCGTGGGGGTTTCCCTCGAGGACCGAGCGGTCCATGTAGGCCCCGGGATCCCCCTCATCGGCGTTGCAGATCACGTACTTCTTGCTGCCTTTGGCTTTTCTGCAGAACTCCCATTTCCTCCCTGTGGGAAAGCCCGCTCCCCCCCGGCCCCGCAGGCCCGAGTGCTTTATCTCCTCGATCACCTCTTCGGGTGCTAGCTCCAGGGCTTTCACCAAAGCCGAATATCCTCCGGTGGCGATGTACTCAAAGATATCCAGCGGATCGATGAAACCGCAGTTGCCCAGTACCACCCGCCGCTGCGTGCGGTAAAAGGGATGAGCACTTATGTGGGGCAACTCAGCGAGAGCAGGTGGAGGAGAAACTGGTCCTTTTCCATCCATCCAAAAGAGTGCACCTTCCCTTGGTAGTTCGCCGTTTTCCACCGCGTGGGCCAGGAAACGCGCTCCTTCTCCGTCCAAGCCGCCATAGACCACTCGAAGTCCTGTGGGGAACCGGACCTCCACCAGTGGCTCCTGAGCGCAAAGACCTAGGCACCCGGTTTTCCCCACGATCCACCCGGAGCCCGTTTCTTCGCTCAACGCTTGGTAAACCTCTTCCGCACCGGCCGCGAGGCCACAAGAAGCCATGCCCACCACCAACTTCCCCGGCGTGGGCCACAACCTCCGCAGCCCCTCTTCTCGCAGCCGGTGTAGATCCTCAGCGGTTATCCGCGGCATAAAGCTCCTTTACGATCTCCACTGCCCGTTCCGGAGTCAGTCGCCCATGGGCAACCCCATCCACCACCATCACGGGCGCCAAACTACAACAACCCACACAACGGACCACTTCTACTGAGATTCCACTTTTAGGGGGCTCCTCGGGCCGGAGGTCGAGCTCCCTTACCAGGGCCTCAAGGATCGCTCGACCTCCCTGCACATGACACGCCGTACCTTGGCATACCTGAACCAAATGTTTCCCTTTCGGAGAGAGGCTGAACTGGGCGTAGAAGGTGGCCACGCCGTAAACGCGGCTCACAGGGAGTTTCAGGTGCTTCGCCACTTCTTCCAGTCCCTCGGGAGGAAGATACCCGAAGTGGTCTTGTATCCGTTGGAGAAGAAGGATCAGCGACCGAGAGGCTTGTTCAGCCAAAAGCTCTCGCACCTTTTCCCGAAGGTCCTTTTTTCCCTCCACAATGATTTAGGTACATCAGCCGTGGCCTGGCTGTCAAATTTGTGCCCGGGCTAGGCTGCCATATTTGAGCCCCATTTTGTAAGTGCACGAGTTTTAAGCAACGAACTGTTTGGATTATTGAGGCGCTGTTATTTTTTCGTGCGGGGCCTTAATACAAGGGGAGACCTTCTTCCGCCCTTGGGACGTCGGGGCGGGGCCTCGATCCTTTAACTCGAGGCTCGGATGGAGGGTCTGTGGTGTAGCCAGCGAGATGCGCGAGTTGGCCTAGGATCATCCGTTTCCGTTGACGAAAATGCGCTTGTGCTGCGGATACCGGATTTTGGTAGCTCAGCGGAGCTCTCATATATCAATCGAGCTTCCCCTCTCAGCATCGTTTTCCAACGAGGAGATCGTGGCCTTGCCGTTCTGAGGCGGAGTTATTATGATTTTTGTGGGTGCGCCCGTAGCTCAGCAGGACAGAGCAGCGGCTTCCTAAGCCGCAGGTCGGAGGTTCGAGTCCTCCCGGGCGTACCAGGTCGGAGGGGTGCTGGAGCGGTCTAACAGGCACGCCTGGAGAGCGTGTGCGCCCCAGAAGGGCGCCGTGGGTTCGAATCCCACCCCCTCCGCCAGGCCCGTGCACGGTGGGGGGTTAGCGGTCCCCTGTACCCAAAACCCGCTACATGTGGGGCCGATGGGCCTCCCGAGAGGTCCGGAGGCGGAAGCGGGCCGGGTACGGAGGCGTCGACGGCCGAGCCCCCTACGACGCACACCGGTGAACCCCGCCAGGCCCGGAAGGGAGCAACGGTAAGCCGGTCCCTGCGGGTGATAGGGGATCCCTTGGCCTGAGCCGAAGGCCCGGAGGCGCCCGCCGAAGGACACCGACGGAGGTCCGCACGGGCTCTTTTCTTATGCCCTCAGGAGTTGATACCACCGCTCTCCCATTTCTCCTGAGGCAACGTAGTCGCATGTGTGCTCCTTTTCAGCGCCATTTTCCTGCTCCGCGTTTCCCTTGTCTTCAATGCGGAAGCTTGGTGGGCCGGTAGTATTGGCCAAGATCGCCCCGCCAGCCCTCTTGCTCGTATTCCGGCAACCTGACCCAGGTCCGGCGGGGCTTGGCGATGGTCTCCAGTACTTCGAACTTCGCGAAAAAGAGCCCGCTCCACGTGGCTTATCTCCAGGATCCTGAACCCCTCCAAAAGCTTCTCCACCTCGCCCCGATCAGAGTAATGGTGGGGAATCCCCGCATCCTCCCCAGTGTCGGGGATAAAGGTGCCCGGTTCGATCTCCTTCCCCTTTCCGTAGCGGTAGCTCCGTTTGGACTTAAACTCGAGGAGGGCCAGGCCCCCGGGCCGGAGGACCCGATGTAGCTCGGCGATCGCCCGCCGCATATCCTCCAGGGTACCGTGGTAGATCGAGGCAATGGCGATCGCGGCGTCGAAGGCGCCGTCGGGATAGGGGATCCTCCGCATATCGGCATGGACGAGGGTGGCGCGGAGGCCCGCCGCCCGGAGCCTCTCCCGGCAGATCCGGAGCGCCTCGGCGGAGGAATCGAGACCGTGGACCTCGGACCCCTCCCGGGCGAAGAAGATGACGTGCCTCCCGGCGCCGCACCCGAGGTCCAGCACGCGCCGGAGGCCCCTCCCCTTGAGGAGCGCGGCGAACCTCCGAACCGACCAGGCGGGCTCCCGGGGCGCGAACTTCCCCTCCCGGAAGAGCTCATCCTACGTGACCATCGGTCCCCTGCCCCGTGAGCCGCCCCCGGATCGTCCGGATCACCTCCGCGGGGTCGCGGGTGGAGAACACGAGCTCCCGCAATTTTCCCCCGCGGAGCTCGAGCACCACCCGGGGGCTCCCGAAATCCACGAACGCCATGGTCCAGCCGCTCCGCAGCCGGCGCACCCTCCACCCCGCGCCGCCATACAGGCCGGAGGAACGCCCCGCCCGCCGGACACCCGCCACCCGCTCCCAGGGGACGGCTCGCCTCATGGTCCCGAACGCCACGGTGATCTCCCTCTCCCCGATCTCGACCGTGAGCCGTCGGAAGTTCCCGAACAACGCGGTCAGTGCCAGGCACAGCCCCGCCATCAAGCCCCAGAACCAACCGGGGAGGGAGTCGTTCCAGATCGGTCCCACGAAGAGCCAGTAGAGAAGGACACAGACGAATCCGGCGGTGAGGAGGCCGAAGGTCCAGGCGAGCCATATGGCGTACGGGAGCCGGATTTCCTCCCTATACAGCATCGCAGCCCCCCGTGCCCGGCCCGGGCTTCCTCCCGGAGGCCACGAAGATGCTCACCCGGGCGTGTGCGTCGCCCGCACTCGCCCGCGCGCAGCAATCCTCCCCGGCGCACTCCACCCGCACGTCCACCAGCCCGGCCCCCCGGAACCATCGCGCGACCTCCTCCCGCCGGAACCCCAGCCAGCGGTCGTGGTGCTCGGTCCGGAGGAACTCGAAGCGGTGCTCGTCCAGGTCCGTGACGACGAGCACCCCTCCCGGCCGGAGGATCCGGGCCATCTCCCGGATCGCGCGGAGTGGATCCTCCACGTGGTGGAGGCACATGTTGGCAAAGGCGTAGTCCACGCTGGCATCGGGGAGGGGCAGGGACTCCGCCGTGCCCTCCCGGAGCTCGAGCCCCTCGGCTCCGGCGAACTTCCGTGCCATCTGGGCCCGCATCGCCGTGGAGGGCTCGACCGCGATCACCCGGAGGCCCCGGCGCAGGAGCCCCTCGGCCATGAAGCCGGTCCCGGCCCCGATGTCCGCCGCGACCCTCCCCGGCCGCACCCCGGCGACGGCGAGCGCCCGCTCCCTCACTGCCTCGGAGAAGAACTGTGCCCGCATCCTGTCCCACTGCTCCGCCACGCGGTCGAAGTACCCTTCCTCCGGAACCATCTTATCCTCCTCTCCGCCCCTTCCGGGGGCTCAGATCCTCAGAGATTGCCTTCATCAGGGCCCACTTGTAGCCGATCGTGAGAAAGATCCTGTAGTCCCGGTGGAATCCCTCGACACGAAGAAGCCCTCGTTTTCGAGGGCCTCTCCCGCCGAGGAGAGGAGCCGCCCGAGTTCCCACAGGTCGAAATGGGGGCGTGGAGAGGCAGTACATGGGGACAAGCTCGTATCTCTCACCCAACTCGTATACCTTCCGCGCGTCCGCGATCTCGGTCCTCACCTCGCGCACGAGGACCCCGGCACCCCACCTGCGCGCTTTCTCCAGTGACTCCGCCCGCAAATCGGTAACGACCAAGTCCGCTTCGGTACCCCGCTGGCCGAGAGCCTTCGCCAAGGCCACGCTGCTGAACCCGGCTTCCCCACCCGGCACCTGTCTTTTCGCTTTCAGGAGCATCGTACCAAGAGAAGATCCTATAAAAGCCGTTGAATCCCCTGTTCATTCTTCTCCCTTGAACTGCCTCTCCAGTGGAAGCCGTCGGCCTTTGTCGGAGCCGCCGGCTACCTCGCGGATCCCCGGAACATATCGACCCTTTCCCGGTTGGATCTCGATAGAACGGTAGTACTGATCGAGGTCGCCCCGCTATCTTTTCTGCTCGTGTTTGGGCTTGGCGCTTCCCCGGATGGAGCGGCCTGGCGATGAGCTCCAAAACCTCGAAGTCGGTGAAGATATTGTAAACGACCGAGGCCGTGTCCAGGCCCTTGAAGGTGCCGCCCAAGCTGACGACCATCTCGCCCGCCTTCACCGCACCGGCATCGGTGGCCATGACGGCGGCCTCGATGACGATCTTCGTCCCCGGACCGAAGAGCTCCAAGGCCTTGTCCACGAATGTGACCGGGACCGGCGTGCTCCAGCCGAGGGCACGGCCGATCCCGCCGAAGGGGCGGGTACCTTGGACGAGCGCCCATCCGCTCCAGATACCCCCTCACCTCACGGTACTCGGGGCGGGAGAGGCCGATGGGGATATCTCCTCTGGCCCCGGGTTTCCCCGGGGAAATGGGTGACCACCACGCGCCGTGTCCCCGTTCCACGGAGCACCTCCAGGGCCTTGAGGGCGCTCCGACCCGTCTTCGAGGCGATGATCATCTCTTTATGCCGAGCTCCAGCGCCCGATCGCGGGCCAATTCCAACGCCTTCTGGGTGTTGATCTCGCCGCGGTTGTGGAAATAAAGCGTGACCATAGATACTCCTAACTCCTCCGCTTTCATCCTGAATCCCCTTAATGCCCATTATCTGTCCACGCAGCAGGGCCGTCCGAGCTCAGGTCCCGGCTCGACGGCCCAGTCCCCGGCTTCCGCTACGGCCTCCCCCTGAACCTCGACTCCTCATGCGAAAGCACGGGTCCGCAACGGGACCGAATGCATGGCCTCAGCGCGCCCTGCACACGACGAACCAGACCCGAGGACTGTCCGCCCTAGGTTCCGTCATTTCCCGTAGGCTCCCCCAGCAGGCCAGCTCCTCCAGCTCGGCTTGTTTGAGAGCGTCCCGGATCTCGCCCAGGGCATATCCCCGCTCCCGATGCACCTCGTCGATCCTGCGCCAAACTCCCCCCTCCCGGAAGAAGCCGGTGATCTTCAACGTGGCGATGTCCCGTTCGTAATCGTAGCTCGGCCGGTGAACTTCGAAGAGTTCCTCGGTGTCCTGTTGGACATAGGCGGGGTGGCGCTGCCAGCCCACCGCCAGCCCGTAGCGGGTGTTCATGTCGAAGATGAAGAGACCATGTGGCGTCAGCACTTCGGCCACGTTGGCGAAAGTTTTCTTGAGGTCCTCGTATTCCAGCAGGTAGTTGAGGCTATCGTACCAGCAGGTGACGAGATCGAAACGCTCATCCAGCCGGAGCTCGCGCATGTCCTGGTGGATGAAGCATACCTCCACCCCGGCCTCCTTCGCCCTCTTGCGGGCGAGTTCGAGCATCTCCGGGGAGAGGTCGACGCCGATCACCCGGCAGCCCCGCCGCGCCAGCTCCACGGCGAAGGTCCCCTCCCCGCAGGCGAGATCCAGCACCCTTTTCGGCCTCGCCCCGAAGCGCTCCAGCACCCGGGGGAGGAGCTCGGCCACCCCCCGGCTGTACTCCGGGTAAGGACCACGGGCATAAAGGCGCGCGAACCCACGATAAATCCCCACGAGACACCTCCTGACTCCGATGGGTTTCCCCTGATGGCTCCCCTCAAGGGTTACCCGGTGTGATCACCCTCCCCTTCAGCTCCCGGAGCAGCAGTATCCGCGCGAGCTCCTCCCGGGAGAGGAGGCCCCAGTCTATCCCCCGGGGCTTGGGATAAGGGGTCCGGGTCTCGATGACCTCGGCGGGGGTGGCGATGTAGTCCACGGGGACGTCGTGAGGTTCCATGGGCACCCGGTCCACGATCTGGAGCGGATGCACCGTGGTGACCACGGGGATTTCTCGGCCCCAGAGCTCACGGAGCACCGCGTACTCCAGGTCGGAGTAGCCCCCGCCCTTCCCGATCCGCCCGCCGTGGCGGTCCACGGCCACCGACCCCACCACCACGAGGTCCACCGGGAGCATCCCTTTTAGCCCCACCCCCCGTCCGTAGCGGAACGCGTGCCGGATGGACGTCGCCCGGCGCTCCTCCCCCCGGGGAACACGCTCCCGGCGGAGCTCCACGAACCCTCCCCGCAAGCGGGGCGTGGGCATGTACAGGACCTTCCCGTCCAGGATGGCCCGTTCCCTCACGGGATGCTGGGGGCTGTCGGGGCCCACCAGGACCGCTCGCGCCCTCGCCCAGATCCCGTGGGAGCGCAAGAGCCCCGCGGCCCGCTCGCTCCCCGCGAAGTTGGGGATCCGCCCGTGGACGGGGAGGGGGAACCGGGCGACCCCCCTTTCCTCCAGGAGCCCCCACACGCGTTGGCGTATCGTCTGCTTCTCGGCCTTCGCGTCCATTGCCGCCCCGCGCGGCTTTCCGCTCCCCGAGGTTTCGCTCGCGGTATGCGCGGGGAAGGGCGTCCCTACGAGTCCTGGGAGGGCCCCGCCAGGGCGCGCTCGACGGCAGCGCGAACCTGGTCCTCGGTCACGGGGCCGAAGAAGAAGGGCTTCCCGTTCAGATAGATACCATCGGCAACGCCGTAGCGGGCCAGGGCCTCCGGCCCCGCGGGGACCTCCACCAACGCCACCTTGTCCCCGAGCTCGGCCGCCACCTTGCGCAGGTAAAGTACCGTCGCCGCCCCCACCGGACAAAACCGTGCGCCGATCACCAGTACCTCCACCGGGGCCTTGCCCTCCACCGGGATATTCTCGACCAGGGGCTCGACCTCCACTTCCGCCTTGGAGAGCGGAAGGTACATCAGTTTTCTCCCTCTTTGAGATGCTCGATGAAGGCCGAAAAGAGGGCCCTCATGTAGCCTCGGTTCTGGTGTGGCCGCTGGATCCACTCGCAGTAGATCCAGGCTACCCCAGGCTCTCCGTGAACCGAGACCGGGAGAGCTCGAGGCCGTCGGCCCAGAAGGGTCGAGGAGCCTCGGTGGCACAGGGATAAGCTCCCGCCGCTTCCCGGGGATCCGTCAGGGAAAAGATCCGCATCAAAACCACAACAAGTGTGGTTATCGTAATGTCTCATGAATGGGTGTCACCGAAGACCTCGCTGTTCTCCTGATCGTGCTCAGTTTCGACCTTTTGGGCGACGCTTTCCGATACATCCTCGATCCCTGCCTGCTGATGTAATCTGTACTTTGAGGTTGCATCAACGTTGGGTCCGGCTTGTGCTATAGTCAGGACGTGGGAGTTGTCATCTATACCTTGGGATATTCCAACCGCTCCTGGGAGGAGTTCTTGGAGCTTCTCGTCCATTACCGAATCCAAGCTTTGGTCGATGTGCGCGCCTTCCCCTCCTCCCGGAAATACCCCCATTTCTCCCGTTCGGCCCTGGAGGAGGGCCTAGCGGGGCTCGGGATCGAGTACCGATGGTTGGGGGACGAGCTCGGGGGCTACCGCCGAGGGGGCCTGGGAGAGAAGTCGCCCAATAAGGCTTGGCAAGCCGGGGGGTTCCGCAACTACGCGGATCACATGCTCACCCCCCAGTTCGCGCGGGGTATCGCGACGCTGCTTTCCTTAGCTGCCGCAAAGACCACCGCTTTTATGTGCGCCGAGAGGTTCTGGTGGCGCTGCCATCGCCGGCTCATCTCGGATTATCTTGTGGCCCAGGGCCACCGAGTGGTCCACATCGTGGATCGAGATAAAACCTTCGACCACCGCCTCCCTCCCTTTGCCCGAGTAGTAGGAGGCCGGCTCGTCTATCCACAACCTCAGGACGCCCTTTGGGACCAGTAAGGCCTCCATTCTGGCTCTTGCAAAGGTTCGCTTCCCGCCTGATCCCAAAGCCGAGGGCTTGTGATTCCGAACCGATATGTACCGTATCATGGTGGCAGCCGGGTTTCGAGCTTAGACCTCGATGCCCAGAGCCGACCTGAGTAGCCACCCGATGAGGAAAGAGATCCCTGCCACGCCGAGGCCGATGGCTGTCATCTCCAAAAGGGTTCGCCGATAGCGAAGTCCCCGCACCACCGCCATGAAGTAGGTGAATGCGGCCACCACCAAAAGCCCATCCAAAAGGCACAACCCCAGGGCAAAATAGGCATTACTCAAAACGAAGAAGGGGAAAACCAGGAGAGCCACTGTCACGATATAGGCCACCCCGGTGTAGATCGCCGCCCTGAGGGGCGACTTCGCACCCCCTTCGGACTTGGTGGAGAGGTACTCCGATGCCGCCATGGAGAGGGCGGCCGCGATCCCGGTAATGAGGGCCACAAGCCCCACGAGCCGGGACCGGCCCAAGGCCAGGGTCAGCCCAGCCAGCGCCCCGAGGAGCTCCACCAACGCATCGTTTATCCCCAACACCATCGAGCTTAGATATCCCAGCCGCTCTTCATCGATGCCCGCCATCAGGGCTTCCTCGTGGGATTCCTCTTCGTGCACGATGCGTTGAAGCTCGGGGATCTTGGCCGCGACCTCCATGTAGGCGGCCTCCGCCCGCTTCTCCCCTTCCTCCATGAGCTTCATCGCAAAGGTAACCCCGAAGATCCGCGCGAGGAACAGGTACCATCGTGCCTTCCAGCGGGCCGGGGAGACCTCTTCCTCAGTATATTCCTTGAGGGTCTGGTAATGGCCCAGCTCCTCCTCAGAAAGCCTGAGGAACACCTCCCGATTGTTGCCCTTCGCCATCTGAGCAAGTCCCCGGTAGACATGGTGCTCCGTTATTTCGTTGCGCTGGAACTCAAGGAGTTTAAGGCGCAGTTCCCGTTCTAGCTTCTTCATCACGTCCTCCCCCATTGCGTCCCAATGCATGGTTACACTATTCTGCCACCGAGGAGGTGTGTATGGCCAAGATAAGGTTTTTGGGCTGAGTTTAAGGATTTTGTCACCAAAGGGAACCTCGTCGAGATCGCAGTGGCCTTCATCCTGGGGGTGGCCTTTGGAGCGGTGGTGAAGTCGTTCATAAGCGACGTCATCATGCCCGTCATCGGGGCCCTCATTGGCGGCAGGGACTTTTCCAACCTATTCATCGTGCTCACCGGCGAAAGCTATCCTTCCGCCCAGGCTGCCCGGGAGGCCGGCGCGGCGGCGATTTACTACGGGTCCTTCGTTAACACGGTGGTTACCTTTCTCATCGTCGCCCTGGTGATGTTCGTCTTGATTAAGGCGGTGATGCGGATGCGCAAACCCGAGGAAGCCCCAGCTCCCGCCACCAAAGCGTGCCCCTTCTGCAAAATGCAAATCCCCCTCGCCGCCACCCGCTGTCCCTATTGCACCGTGGAGCTCCCCGCCGAAGTGTAGGCCCCTGTTTCCGCAGTGGTGGATTCCTCCAGGGGGCGGAGGAGCTCCAGGAGTTCTTCGCGCGTCCAGTGCATCTCCTTCCCCACCACCGCCCCGATGACGCTCTCGGCAATCCCCCTTTTCCGCTCCAGGATTTGGGAGATCCGTTCCTCCAACGTGCCCTGGGTGAGGATGCGGTAAACGTAGACGGTTTTGTCCTGACCGATCCGGTGGACGCGATCGGTGGCCTGGTCCTCCACCGCGGGGTTCCACCAGCGATCCACGTGGAACACGTGGTTGGCGGCGGTGAGGTTTATCCCGTGTCCGGCGGCCCGCAAGCTGCACAAGGCCACCTGGGCCTTCCCCGAGTTGAACTCAGCGATAAGTCGTCCCCGGTCCTCGGTGTCGCCCTGGATACGGATGAAACGGACCTCCCGCTCCTCCAGGGCACGTTGTAGGAGGTCCAGCATCCCCAAAAAGTGGCTGAAGAGGACCACCGACTCCCCGCGCGCTAATATCTCTTCAAGCTTCTCTATGATAAGATCGAACTTCTCCGACCGCCCGTAAAGCCTCTCGGGATCCCCTACCACCAGTGCTGGGTGATCGCAGATCTGTTTGAGCTTGGTGAGAATGGGGAGGACGCTTGTGGTAATGTTTACTTCCTCACCGGCCTCGAGGCGTTCGCGGATGGGGTTGACTTTGGTCCTTTGGATCTCGGCGTAGAGCCGGCGCTGTTCCTCGGTGAGCTCACACCACTCCTCCATCTCGATCTTCTCGGGGAGGTCCTTTGCTACCTGGCCTTTTGTGCGCCGAAGCACAAAGGGGCGGATCTTCCGCGACAAAAGTTCCGCCGCTTCCCCTCTCAGCTCTCCCCGGATCAGGGGCTTTTCGTATCGCTCCGTGAACGCGCGGTGGCTTCCCAAATATCCGCGCATGAGGAAGTCGAACAGGGCCCACAGCTCAGCTGGACGGTTTTCGATGGGGGTCCCGGTGAGGGCCAAGCGGTGCATGGCGTTCAAAGCCTTTATAGCCCGGGCCCTTCTCGTTCCCGGGTTCTTGATGAAGGAAGCCTCGTCCACCACCACGAAGTAGAACGGCACACCTTGCAAAAGCTCTGCATCGTTGGTCACCGTTTCGAAGTTGGTGATGTAGATCGCCGTTCCAGGATCGCGCCAGACCTCCCGGTTGCGCTTGGGGCCATGGTAGACTACGGCCATGCCCGGGAAGTAACGCTCGAATTCCCGGGCCCAGAAGGGGATGACCGATTTGGGGCACACAACCAAGCTTGGACCGTGGGCTCCGTTGGTCTCATACGCCCACCTCAACGCGAGGATGGTCTGGATCGTCTTCCCCAAGCCCATGTCGTCGGCGAGGATCCCGTGGAGGTGGTTGTTGATGAGCCAGGTGAGCCAATGGATCCCTGCCCGCTGGTACGGACGGAGGGTGATCCCCGCCTCACGGAGGTGGTCTTCGATGGCCGGGGGCAACCTGAAGTTTTGATCAGCCGAGAATCCCTCGATTCCCTCTAGGAAACGGCGGTACTCGTCCTCAACTACCCGCACCCCGCCGATCTCTCGGATGAACTCCTCCAAAGAGGCGAACTTCATTAGGGGAAGGCGAAAACCCCTTTCGGTCCGCACCGCCCCAAGCTCCCGGAGCTTCCCTATGACCCGGCGGTAGAGCTTCCCGTCGAAGCGGACCCAGGTCTTCTCCTCCACCTGCACGTACTTTGGCTTCCGGCGGGACGCGAGGACCTCGGGCGGCAACTTGAAGCCCCCGCTTTCGAACCCTATCCGAAGCTCCAACCACCCCGGCGCTTCGACGTCTAGGCGGACCACGGGGCGCATGGGAGCTTCAATTACCTTGATTTCCGCTGCCTCATCGGTGAGCACGGCCTTCATGTGCGTTTTGAGGAGCACTAGGTCGCGGACGAAGAACTCTGGGATGTGGCGGTGGGGTATAACCCGCTCCCCGGCGGTTACCCACTCACGTACCTCGGGGTGCACGATCTGAGGGAGCGGACGGACGGTGTTACCAATTCGGGCGTAATGGCGCGGGCCACGCTCGATCCGGTGGAGCTCGTCCTCTTTCAGGACCCGGCCGCTCCCCTCATCGTAGTAGCCTGCTTTGACGCGGAGGCCCTCCTCGGGACGGTAATCCACCTCAATGGCTGGCTCCAGGGGGTCCTCCGCGATCTGGAGTGCCTTAGCCCGCTCCGTCTCCCGGACTTTGTAGGTCTTCTTTCGGAGGTACTGGAGCACCGGGGGATAGAGGTCGCACACCAACGTGCCATCCTCCTGCACCGCTGGGTTCAAGGACTTGAGGGCAAGGAGTACCTCCACATCTTCCCGAGGGACGGCGTAGACCTTTCCCCCGAGCTCCACCGTGGCCCCGTAATGCCAAAGCCGTGGGACGTCCTTGATCTTCCAGCGCCTTCCCTTCAGGACTCCGTAGACGGTGATGAGATGGGTTCCCCCTTCGCCCAGGTCCACGTGGAACTCCAGGGGAATCTCCCCCGTTCGGGCTTCGAGCCCGGTAGCTTTCTGGATGAGGCGGCGGATCCCCGAAAAGAGTCCCATCCCTAGCCGAACCTTTCCGTAAGCGTTGTGAACCAATCTGGAGGTTCTTCCCACTCTGGGTAAACGCCGATGAGATAGCGCTCCACCATCTCCCGGGCGAGTCCGTCTCCGCGGTATGCGCGAACGAAGTGTTCGGGGGTCACGGCCTCGAGGAACCGTAGCTCCTCTTCAGCCCGGCGCCGGAGGGCCAGAAGTTCCTCCATCTCCCTTTCTGTCCGGGCCGCGCGGCGCTCTAGACGCGCCTTTTTCGCTTCGTAGGAAGCGGCGACGGCCTCCCCCTCGGATGAGGATTCCTCCAGCAAGGCGGGAAGCTGGGATTTCATCTCTGCTATCCACTCCTCGATCGCTTCCTTGCGCCGTTTCCCGATTCCCGGGACTTGTGCCGCGGCCCGGGCCAGGCTCTCCACCGTCCCATCGAAGCACGTGTCCACGATGTCCCGGGCGAGGGCCGGGCCGATCCCGGGCACCCGGCGCAGCTCCCGGAGTACCACCGCCCTTCGGTGCTCGGCCTCGCGTTCCCGCTCGAGCTCGGCGGCCTTGTGGTCTAGTTCCCTGCGGCGCTTCTCCAACCGTTCCATCTCCGCAGAAAGTCCACGGAGCGCGGCTCGCAGCTTCTGGAGATGCTGCGTACCCCGGGCGGCGGCGTAGTCTTTTGCCGCCCGCGCCCGGATCGCGGGAAGAGGGAGAGCTGATCGCGTACCGATTCGCACAGACCCCATGATGGGGCACAGCCGGGGAGACAGAAAATGACCGATGGGACTCCGCGAGGTCGTATCGGGGATAGGAAGGACCGCTCTCAGCTTTGAGCGGCGACATGATCTGAAGCCATTACTGGGGGCTTAAAAGGCTAAGTCAACACATGCCCGGTCCGAAGAGGCAGATGAAGGCACGCACAAGGAGGGCCACAAGGAGGGCTACGGCTACAGTGCCGGCCACGACGAGCAAGGTCTTGTGGCGGCCGAGCTCCCGCCACAGGGCTGCTACCGTGGCGATGCAGGGGACGTAGAAGATCACGAACACCGTGAACACCACCATCGCCGCGCCGGAAAGTACCGCCCCGAAGTCCATCGTCCCCAGGGCCTGTCCCAGCATGATGAGGGAAAGTTCCTTTCTCAGGATCCCGAAAACCAACGGTACCCCCACCGCCGCTGGAAGTCCCAGGGGCCAGGTGATGGGAAGAAGCAGGGTGTTCAGGAAGTAGGTCCAACCCAAGACCTCGATAAGGGAAAAGAAGGCGGAGGCCACGATCAAGGTGGGCCAGGCTACGGTGATGAACCCCCGAAGGCGCAGCCATACCTTGAGGAGCATGGTGCGCAGGGCCGGGAGCCGGTATGGAGGTATCTCCATGATCAGCCCCGGGCCAACCCCGGGCAGGAACCGGCGCAGAAGGGTCCCCGCCGCCGCCACGACGAAGATGTTCAAAAGGTAAAGGGAAAAGGCGATCCAAGGGCCTACATAGCGGCCCACGAGCCCGAAGATCACCACCGTCCGGGCAGCACAGGGAACCATCACCGCCAGCGCCGCCGTAACCAAGCGGTCGCGCTCGTCCTCCAGGATCCGGGTGGCCAAAACTGCCGGCACCGAACAGCCGTATCCCAAGAGGAAGGGAATCACACTTTTCCCGTGGAGGCCGATCCGGTGCATGAGCCCATCCAAGAGGAAGCCGATGCGGGGAAGATACCCCACGTCCTCCAGGAACGCGAGGAAGAAAAGAAAGGGAACGAGATAGGGAAGGACGATCCCGATCCCGGCCCACAACCCCTGGATCGCCCCGCCCAGCACCTTGCCGATAGGGCCGGGGACTGTTCCCTCCACCGCCGCGGTAAGGAGGTCCAGAGGCGGGAGGAGATACCCTTCCAAAAGGCCCCCAATCTTGAATACCCCGAAGAAAAGGGAGAGGAGGACCGCCAGCATGATGGGGTAACCCCAGATCCGGTGCATGAGGAGGGAATCGACCCGGTCCCGGAAGCTCTCGGCGGCGTGGGTAACCCGGGCCACCTCCTCGAAGATCCTCAGGGCCAGGGCGTGGCGTTCGGCTGAAAGGACCAGGGCGGGATCCTGTCCCCTCCGGGAGGTGAACTCCCTTCGGGCCGTTTCGATCACCTCGTTGAGCCCGGCATCGCCCGCTCCTTCCGGGGGCTCCTCCCCTGCCACAAGGAGCTCCGCGAGGTACCGTGGGGGAAGGCGCGTCCCCCGGGAGGCGAGCGGTTCCGCAAGACGCGTGAGGATTTCCTCCACGTCGGCGGCGTAGCGCGGCGGGGTGGGTACCCTGGCCTGGGGTATTGCCGCGAGGAGTTCCTTTAGCCCCACCCCGCGCACGGCGATTGACTCCACCACCGGGACCCCTAGGGCCTCCGAAAGCCTCCCGGTGTCCACGTGGATCCCCTTGCGGCGGGCTTCGTCCATCATGTTTAGGCACACCACCATGGGGAGGCCGAGCTCTGCAAGCTCCAGGGTGAGTTCCAGGGAGCGCCCCAGGAGCGAGGCGTCCACCACGTTCACAATCACGTCCACCTGGCCGGATAGGAGATAGTCCCGGGCGAGGCGCTCGGCGGGGTCGCCGGCGTGGAGGGAATAGATGCCCGGGAGGTCCACCACCTCAGCGGGCTTTCCTCCTACCAAGGCTTTCCCTCTTAAGACCTCCACGGTAGTCCCGGGGAAGTTGGACGCCACCGCTCGGTATCCCACGATGGCGTTGAAGAGCGTGGATTTCCCCGAGTTGGGCTGGCCCACAAGCGCGACCCTAAGCACCGGGCTTTACCACCACCTTCCGCGCCACCCCGCGCCCCAAGGCCACCCGGGCCCCGTTCACCTCCACCAACACCGGTCCCCCCACAGGCGCCCGGGATACCACCGTGACCTCGGCCCCCGGGACGATCCCCAGGCGGGAGAGCCTGGTTACCAAGCCCCTCCCGCCCTCAATCCTTACCACCCGGGCTTTATATCCCGGGGGAAGGGTTTCCAGATCGGTGAAAGAATTGAGAAACATTTTCTTTTTTGAATTCTACCGGCTCCCCCCACAGAGGTCAACGGTCCTCATTTCCCATCCCATCCGCCCGCTTGCCCCGTAACCAGCGGGATAGGTTTGCCGCTTCCCTTGGGCTATAACTCCCCCGTGATGCGACGAGGTTGGTTCCTCTTCCTCATCTGGTTCCTCACGTTGCCCTTCCTCGCCGCCGGACCCGTGGGAAGCCCTTCACTGATAGTGGTAGTGGACGCCGGCCACGGGGGAGAGGATCCCGGGGCGGTGGTGGCCGGGGTAAAAGAGAAGGACGTCGTGCTCGATATCGTGCTCCGCCTGTTTCAGCTTGCCCAAGGAGGGCCAGTGGAGGTGGTCCTCACCCGCATCACCGACCGCTACGTGGACCTAAAGGAGAGGGTACGGTTCGCCGAGGAGGTAGGGGCAGTCCTTTATCTCTCGGTCCACGCCAATTACTCTTCCAACTCCCGCGTGAGGGGCATTGAGGTCTGGGTGGATGATTCCCGAAGGCCCGATGATCCGAGCTGGGCACTGGCCCGGGCGGTACTAGAGGACCTCGTGGAGGCCACCGGTGCCCCAAACCGCGGGGTCCGCTCCCAGAAACTCTACATGCGCCACACCAAGCTCCCCGCCGCCCTGGCCGAGGTGGGGTACCTCTCCAACCCCGGCGAGCGCCGCCGCCTCCTCGATCCCGCTTACCGCGAACGCATTGCCCAAGGACTCCTCCAAGGGATCTATGACTTCTTGGGCCTCTAGCCCCGCCTTCGGGCTCAACTCGCGCTAGGGCACTTTGGAGAATTCAGGTTCGGCGTAGGCCCGAGGTGGTTCCCGCTCGAGCTAGGAAGCCGTCGACCGATTTACCACATCAGAGCGAACCGTAAAACGTCCCAATCGGGGGGAAACCCCGTTTACCTGAGACCACAACGGTCCTTGTCCCACCTCGATTTGAGCCCTATGATCCCGTGGGATGCCGCGGATCGAGCTTCGGGGGCTGGTCAAGCGCTTCGGGCGCACGGTGGCCATTTCCGGCCTTTCCGCCCTCATCGAAGACCGGGAGCTTTTCGCTGTGGTGGGCCCTACGGCCTGCGGGAAGACCACCCTCCTCCGCCTCATCGCCGGGCTTATCCGGCCCGACAAGGGCGAGATCCTCTTCGACGGGGTGGTGGTAAACGACCTTCCCCCGCCCGCGCGCAGGGTGCGCATGGTCTTCCAGGGCCATGATTACGCGTTGTTTCCGCACCTCGTGGTCTACCATGCGCGGCGGTGGTCCAACCTCTCGTTCCCTTTGCGGCTGCGGAACCAAGGCCTGCGTGAAATATCCCGCCGCGTGCGCCGGGTGACCCGAAGGCTCGGGATCAATAGAAACTTGTTTCCCCGCAGGCCAGGGGAGCTTTCGGAAGGGCAGAAGCAGCGAGTAGCGGTGGGAAAGGCGATCGTGCTTCCACCCCAAATCCTCCTTCTGGACGAGCCCCTTTCCCATCTCGATCCCCCATCCCGGGCGAAGGCCCGGGAGGAGATACGGGAGCTTCACCGGGAGCTTGGGACCACCACCGTATACGTGACCCACGACCTGGCTGAGGCCTTCCTGTTGGCGGATCGGGTGGCGGTGATGCGGGTCGGACGCTTCGAGCAGGTGGGAACTCCCCGGGAGATCTTGGATAGCCCGGCCAATCGGTTCGTGTCCGATTTCGTGGGAAGTTACCTCGACTCCGTCCGCCGCGCCTTCGTTTGGCGGTGATGAAGATAACGGGGGTGTCCCCTTTTGCGGCCGCTCGCTGAGGGTTAGGATTGTGATTGATGGAGAGGAAGCTTCCGCCAGGCCAGGAGTGGGTGGACGGGCTTATCCCTTACGATATCGGGCCTGTGCCACCTCTGCGGCTCGAGGACTTCCAGCTGCGGATCGACGGCGAGGTGGAGAACCCCCTCCAGTTGACGTGGGAAGAGCTCCTCGAGCTTCCGCAAGCCGAAGTGAAAGCCGATTTCCACTGCGTTACGCGCTGGAGCGTCCCCGACCTCCGGTGGGAAGGGGTCCTAGCCCGGACGATCATCGAGCTTTGCCGGCCCAAAGAGGAGGTGCGGTGGGTGTTGGCCTATGGGCGGGAGGGGTATTCCACCAACGTTCCGTACGGATACTTCGCTCAAGAAGACACGATCCTCGCCCATAAGTTGAATGGGAAGCCGCTCCCTCCCGAGAACGGATGGCCTTTGAGGCTTGTGGTCCCCTCGCTCTACGCCTGGAAGAGCGCGAAGTACCTGGCGCGGTTGGAATTCACCCGGGAAAAGCGGCAGGGCTACTGGGAGGAGCGGGGCTACCACGATGTCGGCGACCCCTGGAAGGAGGAGCGCCGCTGGGATTCCCGAGCTTAAAGAGGGCGCTCAGCAGATGGCCCATCGGGCTACCTCGAGATCCGGCGTGACCCGGATGAGTTCTCCGTTGGCCATGGGCCTCCAACGGGATCCCATGGGCAGGGGCTCCGATGAGATTATTACCATGTCTTTTTCCGTCTGCACCCAAAGGGTGTAGTACTCGGGGCTTTTGCTGTAAAAACAGAAGGCGTAAAGGTCCCTGCCGTCGGTCACGAGGAAGTTCAGGGACGAGAAATCTCGGGTCACTTCGACGAGCCTCCCCAAGACCTCGACCAGGTTCTCAGGGGTTCGGGGGTTCCAGTGGAAGCCTAACCAGCGGGTTAGCCTTTCGGAGTCTATCCCGGGGCCGTGTTTTAACACTTCCGAGTCCCGGATTCCCCCGTTGTGGGCCAGATAAATCCCGGAACAGTTGAAAGGGTGAGCGTTCTCGGCGGAATGATCGGAGTATTCCGGAGAGGCCTTGCGCACGTGGCCAATGGCCAAAGTGGAGGCAAGATCCAAGGGATCAGGGAATCCTTCGGGCGTTTTATCCAGGTCGGCCTTCCCGTAACGGCGTGAAAGGATGTGCTCGCCCTCCTTCCAGGCGTATCCGAACCCATGGCGATGGGGGGCGTGGCGCCCGTGAAGGCTCATGTGGAGGAGGCTGTGGGGCGCGGCGACGAAGTAGCGCCGAAGCGGAATCCTTTCCCTACTAACAAAACCAATCATACGGCACACGTCGCCCCAGTTTACCGCAAATCCGAACACTTGTCTTAGCATATGAGGTTGTTCGCGGGCGTAAAGATCGCGTTCCCCCGCACAGGTGCTAAACTTTTTATTCGCAAAGGAGGCAATGTTGAAAAGAACCCGAATCGGTTGTTTGGGTGCTACGCTGGGGCTCCTCGCCCTGGGCCACCTGGCCTCTGCGGCGGGGACCGATGTATCCGCGCTCCTGGATATCATCCTGTATCCGCCTGGGGTGGCAGCGGTTTACCCGGGCGAGCTAGCGCCAGGATGGCCGGAGACCGTCCCGTTGCCCGCCGACGCGGCCCCCGCGGGGTCGCTGGCCCTCAAGGACGATTCCCTGGTGGTGGCGTTCTCCGTCCCCCACCCCCTCGGCGACGTGGCCGATCCCTACGTGACCGAACTGCAAACGCGCAGCTGGGTGCTCGTAGGGAAGGAGGAGGACAGGGATGGGGCATACGTGAGCTACACCTTCCAATGGGGCGGGACCGATCTCCTGGATCTCGTCCTCCACGACGTGGACGGCACGGAGACCTACGGCATTCTCTACCTCGGGACGGGGGCTGTGGCCGCCGTGCGCACAATGGTGGAGCTCGTGGGCGATATGCTGGCCTCGTTGGCCGAAGTGACCGTGCTGCCGGAGTTCACGTTCGGCGAGATGGAGGTGGTGGACGAGGCGGTCTCGCCCATGTCCCTGTTCCTGGACGAGGAGACGTATCAGGCGAAGGTACAGAGCGATCGCGATGGGGCCGAGCTCAAGGAGGCCCTGGCCGTCCAGCTCATCGACGCCGGCTGGAAGGCGATGGATGCGGGCGCCGCCGGGCCGACGGTGTGGGGGAGATACGTGCTGGAACGGGAGGGCAGCACCTGGCACGCGATACTCCTCGTCATCGCGGGGGAACCCCGGGGGACCTTTTTCGTGTCGATACACGCGTACCGGCTCGTACGAGGCCCCAATTGAGCGCGTGGAG
This sequence comes from Acetothermia bacterium UBA3571, assembly GCA_002375995.1. Classification (GTDB taxonomy): domain Bacteria; phylum Bipolaricaulota; class Bipolaricaulia; order Bipolaricaulales; family Bipolaricaulaceae; genus UBA3571. The sequence goes on from DFNI01000011.1 coordinate 92,719, forward strand.
GTGAGGGGGCGGAGCCGGGCCCCGCCCCACGCGTTCCGATCCTCGGGACATTATTCCTCCTTCACCAGGGAGAGGACCCGCTCGGGAAGGGCTGGGTATTCCCTGAGACGCCCTCCCACTGCGTGAGAGATGGCGTTGGCCACCGCGGCGTGGGACGCCATCAGCGGGACCTCCCCGATCCCCTTGGCCCCGTAGGGACCGCCGGAGTAGGGGGCCTCCACGAAGTCGATCACCAATTCCTCCGGCACGTCGAGGGCCGTGGGGATGCGGTAGGTCATCAGGGTCCCTTCGATCCTCCCCTCGCGGGAGGGGAGGTGCTCCATTAAGGCGTAGCCGATGCCCTGGGCGACGCCGCCCGCCACCTGGCCCCGGGCAAGGGCAGGGTTCACGATCCTCCCGGAGTCGTGGACGGCCCAGAACCGCACGACCCGGGCCTCCCCGGTGAGGAGGTCCACCTCCACCTCGGCGATGTGGCACGCGTAGGCGTAGACGAAGTAGGCCTTGCCGAGACCGGTCTCGGGGTCCCAGTCCACCGGGGCCCCCTGGGCCCAGCCAGTGGCGCTCATGTCCCAGTTGTGGATCCACATCCACCGGGCCACCTCCGCCAGGGGCACGGCCTTCCCCGGCTTGCCCCGCGGCCATACTGTCGAATCCCTTATCTCCACCTCGTCGGAGCCCAGGAGCTCGCGGGCGGCGTCCTCGATGCGGGCCCGCAGCCTCCGTGCCGCGTCCAGTACAGCCGCCCCGGCCACGGTGGTGGTGCGGGACGCCACCGTGGGACCGGAATCGGGGACCCGGGAGGTATCCACCGGGGCAAGGCACACGTCTTCCAACTTAACCCCGAGCGCCTCGGCGGCGATCTGCGAAAGCACGGTAATGGCCCCCTGACCCATCTCGGTGTTCCCCACCGCCACCGTCACCGACCCGTCGGCCTCGATCTTCACGTAGGCCCCGGCCTTATCGAGGAGCGGGGCCTTGGCCCCCATCCCCACCCCGTACATCACCGTGGACACCCCGAGCCCCCGGCGCTTGAATGGCTCGCGGCGGTTGAATTCTTCGATCTCCCGCCGGCGCTCCTCCCACCGGGAAAGCTCCCGGGCGCGCTCGATGGCCTCGGGGAGCCCCACTGATTCCTCCAGGAGCTGGTCGGTGGCGGTGCGATCGCCAACCTGCAGGGCATTCTTCCGGCGGAGCTCCAGGGGATCCATGCCGAGGCGACGGGCGAGCTCGTCCATCTGCGATTCGTGTGCGAAGATCACCTGGGGCGAACCGAAGCCGCGGAAGGCCCCGCAGGGCACGGTGTTGGTGGCCACGGAGTAGGCGTCCACCTTGACGTTGGGGATGCGGTAAGGACCGGCGGCGTGGATCAGGCCCCGCCAGAGGACCGCCGACGACAGGGTCTGGTAGGCCCCGGCGTTGTAGTAAAATTCCACTTCCACCGCCACGAGGGTCCCGTCCCGCTTGGCGGCGGTCTTGTAGCGGATCACGGCGGGATGGCGCTTGGAGGTAGTTTCTATATCTTCCTCGCGGTCGTAGACCACCTTCACCGGGCGCCGCGCCGCCCAGGCGAGCATCGCCGCCATGGCCGCGAGCTGTGAAGGGACATCTTCCTTCCCCCCGAAGCCACCCCCCGTGGCGGTTTGCACCACCCGGACTTTTGAGAGCGGGATCCCCAGGACTGCCGCCACCGCGTTCTGGACGTAGAACGGGCACTGTAGCGTCCCGTAGATGGCCATTCCCCCGTCCTCGGGGACGGCGATCACCCCCTGGGGCTCGATGTAGACGTGTTCCTGGTAGCCCACGCGGTACTCGCCCTCCACCACTACGTCGGCCTCGGCGAAACCCCGCGCGACATCCCCTTTCCTGATCACCATGTGGTTGAAGACGTTCCCATCCTCGGCCGCTTCCGGAACTGCCACCTGGGGGGCGCCGGGCGCTATCGCCTCCAGGGGGTCGAACACCGCGGGGAGCTCCTCGTACTCCACCTCGGCGAGCTCCGCAGCTTGGTACGCCGCCTCTTTCGTCTCGGCGGCAAGGAGCGCCATGGGCTCGCCCACGTAGCGGACCACCCCGGCCGCCAAAAGCGGCATATCCCGGTAGATCACCGGCACCACGTTCTCGCCGGGGATATCGGCGGGGGTCACGACGCAGACCACTCCGGGGTGGGCCCGCACCCGGGAGAGATCCAGGTGCTTAATTCTCGCGTGGGGAACGGTGGCTCGGATTGCTTTTCCGTAAAGCATCCCCGGGAACGCAAGGTCATCGGCATAGCGGGCCTCGCCGGCCACCTTGGCCGCGGCATCCAACCGGCGCACCGCCTTGCCCACGACCACGGTTTCCTCACCGACTTTTATGCCTTCCACACTGAGCTCCTTTCCCCAAAAGTAAAGCCTTTTGGAAGTTATTTTACATCGGGGTTTCCGCTGAGCTCACGGATCTTGGCCGCAAGCCAATCCCGGTCCAGGAGCGCCACTCCCACCGCCCCAGTCCCCGCGTGGACCCCCAGGGCCGAGGAGGCCGGGGACACGTGTACCTCGGCCGCCCCCGCGGCGGAGAGTTCGGCGGCGAGGCGCTCCGCCGCGGACGGCGCCGCGGCGTGAGCCACCGCCGCCACCGGGGTTCCCATGGACCGCATCGCTCCGCGGGCCAGGGCGAGGAGCTTCCGCGTAAGGCCCCTCCGGCCGACGATCGGGGCCACGGGGCCTATCTTCCCGCCCGTTATGTCGACCACCATCCCCACGTGGGCCCGCCGGGTCAACCATCCCGCGGCCCAGGGGATACGGCCCGAGCGCGCCAGGGGCATGAGGTCCGGCAGGGCCGCCCAGGCCCGCACCCTTTCCGCGGCTTCCCGGGCGAGCGCCGCCGCGGCCCCGAGATCCAGGCCCGCGTCCCGAGCGGCGACACAGGCCAATACCACCAATCCCAGTCCCGCCGACAGGGTCCCAGAATCTACCACCTCGATCCGTAAGCCCTCCGCGCGCAGCGCCCGGGCCACCTGAAGCCCCACCCCGAACGTGCCGGAAAGCCCACCGGCGAGGAATACTCCCAATACCCCCGTATGGGCCTCCCCTAGGTACGCGAACACGTCGCGGAAGTCGCCGGGAGGGGGTTGTGAGGTGCCCGCGGGCACGTCCGCCCCCAGGCGGGCGTAGAACTCACCTGGGGTCAGATCGATCCGGTCCCGGAAGTCCTCGTCCCCCAGACGTACGCGCACCGGGACGAGGGCGATGCGGTGGCGGACGAGGAGCTCCACGGGGAGGTCGCAGGAGGTATCGGTGACGAGGGCGATCCCCTCTCGGCTCCCCGGGGGCGCTGCCCGCCACATGTCGTCGACCTTCTCGTCGGCCACGCGGCCGAACGCGCGGGCCGCCTCGAACACGTAGGCGGGGAGGTGGGTGTGCACGTGGAGGCGGAGGAGACGTGGGGAGCCAGCCACTACCACCGAGTCCCCGAGCGCGCGGAGAGCCTCCTTGACGGCGGCGGGAGCGAGCCCGTCCCCCTCCACGGCGCACTCCACGCAATACCGGAACACGGACGCCGCTTCCTCGGGGATTGCTCCCGAGCGGGCGGGGGCAGCCCGGGGGAGCTCGATCTCCGTCACCTCGCCGGTATGGATCAACCGCACGATGCCCTCGAGGAACCGCACGAACCCCAGGGCCCCGGCGTCGACCACGCCGGCGTGGCGCAGCGCCGGCAACGTCTCCTGGGTGCGGCGGAGGGCCTCCTGGGCGGCGCGGAGGCCCTCGCTCACCAGCGGCACGAAGTCCTCCAGCCGCCGTGCCCCCTCCTGCAGGCTGCGAGCGAAGGCACTGAGCACGGAGAGAACGGTGCCTTCCTTGGGATCGGTCAGGGCTTCCCAGGCCCGCTCCACGGCCCGGCGCACTGCCTGGGCGAAGGTCCGTGCTTCCACCCGCCCCTTGCCCGCCAGGCCCTCGGCGAGGCCCTGGAAGAACTGGGCCATGATGACGCCGGAGTTCCCCCGGGCCCCGTAGAGGGCCGCCTCGGCGGCCGTGCTCGCCACCTCGCCCACGTGGGGGGAGTTCAGCTCCCCGAGCCGGCGCACAATGGCCCCCATGGTGGCCGCGAGGTTCCTCCCCGTATCGGCGTCGGCCACGGGGAAGACGTTGATGCGGTCGAGTTCCGCCGCACAGGCGATCACCCGCTTGGCCCCGGCCACGAGGGCCCGCCGAAGCCGCTCTCCGTCCAGATAGCGGATCCCGACGCTCACATACACAATGCCACCTCCGGGATTTTACCGGTGTCCTCCCCTACCACGAATTCACATGGGCGGTGACATGGGTTGACAGTCCCGGGGCAAATGTCGTAGCTACAAATCACGGAGGTGATAAGCTTGCGTGACGTTTTCGGTGGAGTGACGGCACCGCTTGTGGCGAAACCCGCCTGTGTCTTTCCCCTCCCGGTGCAGCCCCACCATCCGGGCCATCCGGCCCATTGATCCCGAGAAAAACCCCAAGCGATTTCTGAACAGTTAGGGCCACTACGGTAGGCCTTCGTGTGTCCCCGGGACGGATGTACCCCGGGAGTACACGCGGTGGTGTAAGCAGGGCGCTTACACGCGAGGACGTGCGGAGGTGGATACTCATGAAGCGCATCGGCGCGATCGTGGTGTTGTCGGCGATCCTCGGGATCGGCGTGGCGTGGGGAGCCGGGAAGGACGTCTACATCGTCGGCCTGGACGCGGCCTTCCCGCCTTTCACCTGGGTGGAGCGCGGCGAGTTCAAGGGGTTTGATGTGGAGGTGATGCGGGCCATCGCGGAGCTTGAGGGCTTCCGGGTGGAGTTCCGCGACCTCCCGTGGGCGACCATCATCACCGCCCTCGCCCAGGGGAAGATCGACATCATCGCCTCAGGCCTCTCCATCACCTGTGAGCGGGACGCGGTGATCGACTACTCCGAGCCCTACTGGGAGGTGGACCAGGCCATCCTCGTGCGGGCTGATTCCGATTACAACGCCATAACCGCGTTCTACGGCACCACGGTGGGGGCCCAGGCCGGGACCACCGGGTACCAGTGGCTGGAGGACAACCTGGTGAAGGCGGGCGTGGACGTGGTGCTCCGGGCATACGAGACCTACGACATGGCGGTAAGCGATCTCGAGAGCGGGCGCATCGCGGCCGTCCTCTGCGACACCGACACCGCCCAGGGGTTCGTAGACGCCGGCCGTCGGGTGAGGATCGCCGGGATCGTGAAGACCGGGGAACAGTACGCCTACGCCGTGAGGGCGGGCGACCCCTACGGCCTCCTCCCCCGGATCAACGACGGCCTCCGTAAGCTCTACGAGTCGGGGGTCTGGGCCGAGCTCATGGCCAAGTACTTCCCGGGGCGGGCCGTGGTCCCGGTGCCGCTCGTGCGGACGTTGGACTGCGACTGAGCCCGGACGGGAGGGGGCGGGGTGACCCGCCCCCTCCCGCGCCGTGGCGCCCGGCGTGAGCGTCATCCTCCGCGAGCTCCCCTGGTTCCTCCGTGGCATCCTCGTCACCCTAGAGGTTCTCTCCGGGGTGATGGCGGTGGGGGCCATCCTCGGGCTCATCCTGTCCGTCATCGAGGTCTACGGGCCCCGGTTGATTTCGTTCCCCGCTACTGTACTTGAGCGGGCGCTCCGGGGGGTCCCGCCAATCGTGCTTCTGCTCCTCGTGTTCTACTTGCCATGGGACCTCCCCCCGTTAGCGGTGGCCATCGCCGCCCTGGGGCTGTGTTCGGGGGCATACCAATCGCAGATCTTCCGGAGCGCCATCCGGTCCGTGCCCCGGGGGCAGCTCGAGGCAGGCCTCTCCCTGGGGATGACACGGACCCAGACAGTGCTCCACGTGGTCCTCCCCCAGGCCCTCCGCCGCGCCATCGGCCCCTGGTCCAACGAGTTCGCCTCCGAGATCAAGGATACTTCGCTCGCCTATATCGTGGGAGTTGTGGAAGTGTTGCGGCAGGCGCGGTACGTGATCGCGTACACGTTCGGGCACTCCCTCCTCGTCTACGCCTTCTGTGCCTTCATCTACTTCGCCCTGACCCGGGCGGGGAACTACTTCATCTACCGCCTCGAGGAAAGGCTCTACATACCAGGGTTCGAGACCCGTCGTCCCGCGAGGGAGCAGCGATGGTGAGTTTCTGGGAGCTGGCCCGGGATTCCCTCCCCGCGCTCCTCGGCGGGGCGGCGGTCACGGTGGAGCTCACTGCGATCTGCATCGCGGCGGGGTTCGTTCTAGGATGGGCGCTGGCCCTGGGGCGGATCTACGGGGGGAGGTTCGTGTACGCGGTCTGCACCGGATACGTGGAGTTCGTGCGCGGGACCCCGCTCTTGGTGCAGCTCTTCTTCCTTTACTACGGGCTCCCCGACGTGGGGGTGGTGCTCCCGCCGCTTCTTTCCGCGGGGATCGCCATGGGGCTCAATACGGCCGCTTACCAGGCGGAGTACTTCCGCGGCGCGATCCAGTCGATCCCGCGGGGACAGGTGGAGGCCGCGTACGCCCTGGGGATGAGCCGGCTCCAGGCCTTCCGCCACATCGTCTTCCCCCAGGCCATGCGGACCGTGATCCCGGCGTGGTCGAACGAACTCATCTACATGCTCAAGTATTCCTCCCTCGCCTTCGTGGTGGGGGTTCCAGAGCTCATGGGCCGCGCGAACCTCATCGCCGCGCGGAACTTCCGGTACTTCGAGCTGTATCTCGTCGTGGCGGGGATCTACATCGTGCTTGTGTGGACGCTGGCGGGAATCATCTCCCTTCTTGAGCGAAGGTTCGCCGTGCCTGGAATTGGGACCCCGTGAACCCCGTGGGAGCAAATAAAAAGGGGGCACATCGTCCGTGCCCCCGATACGGTTTGAACGAGGTTCAGGACTCAATGGCAATTGCCCCAGCCGTAGCCGTGCATCCCCATGCGACCACCCCACATGGCGTCGTGCCACGGGCAGAACCCGTCTTCGTCCTCATCCATCATTCCGAAGGGACCACGCCCGGTCCCGAACCCCAGGTCAGCCATCTGGGAAGGGGTGAGCTTTCCCCCGCTTTGGGCCGCAAGCTCCAGGGTCGGAAGCTCCCATTTAAGGGAGGCCCGGGAAAGATAGGAGAAAAGGCGTTCGATCCCACGGGGATAACGGGTCTCCCTTAAGGCCTCAGCGTAGAGCGCGCCTTTCTCCGCGGCTCGCTGAGCTAACTCGGCCGCGATCTCCTCCAGGCTCCCGGGGAGCGTCGTTTGGTCCAAGTACGGATTCTCGAGGGGATATGCCACGTTATAGCGACCGAGGAATTCCTCCAAGAGCTCGATGTTGTGTTCGGAGATTTCCTTCAAGGTGTAATAGGGTTCGATTTTTCCGTACTGGGCGATCACGGCCTCGTACGCGGCGTACATGGCGTACTCCGCGTCCAGGGCACGGAGCGCTATCCCTTCCAGCTCCGCCGGGAAGGGGCCCATGAACGCTCCCCAGTACGGGGACTCGTCCCGTCTATATCCGTGGGCTAGGGCCACCACACCGCCGATGAGGAGCACGACCACTATTGCCCCAATGGTCCACTTGTACCCATTGTTCTTCTTCATCGTCCCTCCTTTTGGGATCCATATAGGTTATGTGGGGGGCATTATGCACGGCGGATGTGGAAGGACGGTGGAAGGGCGGTGAAAGTTTGTGGAGGGGCTAGGAAAGGGTCTCGCAGCCGAGCTTTTCCAGACAGCAGATGTCCGAGTGGGGAATCGCGCGGGTCCCGATGTGCTGGTAACGTTCGTGCCCCTTCCCGGCCACGAGCACGATGTCCCCCGGACCGGCCAACTCCACCGCCCTTCGGATGGCCCGTGCCCGATCCAACTCGATCTCATATACAACACGGGAGGCTTCCAGCTCCCGGACGATCTCCGCCGCGATGCAAGCGGGATCCTCCCCCTTGGGATTGTCGGAAGTGACGATGGCGAAATCGGCGTACTCCCCCGCTGCTTTCCCCATCAGCGGTCGCTTCCCCTTGTCCGCCTCTCCCGGGGCCCCGAAGACCACGAAGAGCCTTTTGGCCCTCGGCCGCAGGAGCTTCAGCACCGCCTCCAGGGCCTGTGGGGTGTGGGCGTAATCCACTACCGCCCAAGCGCCATTCGGTGTCCGTAGGCGCTGGAGCCTCCCTTCGGGAAGGGAAGATCCAGCGAGCCGCGCCGCGATCTTTCGGGGAGAAAGCCCCACCGCCCACGCCGCCGCCGCGGCGGCCAGGGCGTTCTCCAGGTTGAACCTCCCTGGATAAGGGACCATGGCCCGAACCTTTCCGCCCGGAGTCACCAAGGTGAACTCGGTCTTCCATTCCCCCTCTTCGATGTCATCCGCCCACACCTCCCCGTCCTCGATCCCGTAAACGATGGGACGAGCGGCCGTAGTGGAAAAGAACTTGTCGGCATGTGGGCTTCTCCCGTTTACTACTGCATACCCGTCGCTGGGCAAAGACTCGAACAAGAGGAGCTTCGCGTCGAGGTAGGCCTCCATGGTCCCGTGGAAGTCCAGGTGGTCGCGGGAAAGGTTGGTAAACACGCCTATCCGAAACTCCGTGCCCACCAAGCGTCTTTGCACCAGGCCGATGGAGGAAGCCTCCAAAACGAAGTATCTCTTCCCCCGCGCCAGGGCCTCAGCTGCCAAGCGTTGGATCTCCGGGGCCTCGGGGGTGGTCACACAGGAAAGCCCCTCCCGCTCCACCCGGATGGTGGTCAAGGCCTCGCAGCGGGGGAGGATCTGGCCCAAAAGGTGCGCTACCGTGGTCTTCCCGTCGGTTCCTGTGACCCCGATGGTGGTGAGCTTCCGCGTGGGATGGCCGAAAAAGGCGGCCGCGATCTTCCCCATGGCAGCCCGGACATCGGGGACCTGGATGTAGGGCACGGGAAGATGCGAGATCTCCCGCTCCCCCACCACCGCCGCCGCTCCCTTTTCGATGGCCTGGGGGATGAATTCGTGTCCATCGAGGCGCCTTCCCCGAAGGGCGAAGAAGAGATCCCCCGCCGAAACCATCCGCGAGTCCCAAGAAAGCCCCCGGATCTTGACCCTCGGGGCATCGAGGCCAAGTTCCCGCAGGAGCGCGTCCAGGGTTGTGGCCATCACCTAGGGCCGAAGAGGGCAAAAAGTTCCAGGTAAGAAAAGGGGGCGAAACCCGCCCCGGTGAATTCCACTCCCACCACCGCCCGTAGGAGCCCCAGTTCCCAGAGCCGCACTAGAGACCCCAGCGAGAGCCTCGGCGGGGCAAAGCTTCCCTCGCCCAAGAGGTGCAGCCATGGGAACAAGGTGAAATCGGCGGCCAGATTCGCTGAAAAATTTACACCGGGAAAAAGGGAAAGGTACACACCCATATGCCAAGCCAGCCGTCCGGGGAAGGAAAGGTACCCTCCAATCCCCAGGTCCAGGTAGCTCAAATCGAACGGCACCGCCACCGAGGCCTTGGCGGACAACATCGCCCCGGCCACGGTACCAAATCCATACTTGAGCTCCCCGTTCAAGAGGCCGAGAAAAAGGAGAACCGGTTGGATTCCGAGCTGGACCTGATCGGTGAGGCCGTAACGGAGGTGCAGCCCGAGGAAGTCGGCGGGCTCACCGGGGAGACGGATCGGTCCGATCAGCCATGCTCCTGGCGTGAGGGGATAAGCGGTTTCACCACCCAAGGTGAGCGGCAACTCCGCTCCCCAAGCCACGTACCCCGCCGCCAACCAAAACAATCCCCAGCCCCAAAGCTTCGTGACCCTCACCGCATCTCACCTTACCCGTGTTTAGGTGGAACCCTTGACACCGGCACACGGGGACAGCCCCGGTGTGGGTTCCACAACAGCCTTCAAATATCCAGCACCGCCACGCGGTGGGCGTTCTCCTGGATGAAGGCCCGCCGCAGCGATACATCCGGCCCCATCAGGGTGGAGAAGATCTCATCGGCCTCCAGGGCATCCCGCACGGTTACCTTTTTCAGGACCCGGGTCTCGGGGTTCATGGTGGTCTCCCATAGCTCCCGGGGGTTCATCTCCCCCAAGCCCTTGAAGCGCCGTACGGTGTACTTCCCGTTCGCTCCCTTTCGGAAACGCTCGAGCTCCTCGTCCGAATAAAGGTAGAACCGCTCTTTTCCCATTTGGACGCTGTAAAGGGGGGGCTGGGCGATGTAGACGTGGCCGTGTTCGATGAGGGGGCGGAGGTTGCGGAAGAAGAACGTCAAAAGCAAGGTGCGGATGTGGGCCCCGTCGATGTCGGCGTCGGTGAGCAGGATGATCTTGTGGTAACGGAGCTTGGAGATGTCGAACTCCTCGCGGATGCCGGTGCCCAGGGCGGTGATGATCGCCCGAAGTTCCTGGTTGTCCAAAAGCTTCGATAGCCCCGCCTTCTCCACGTTCAGGACCTTGCCCCGGAGGGGAAGGATGGCCTGGAAGGTACGGTCCCGGGCCTGCTTGGCCGAGCCCCCGGCGGAATCCCCCTCCACGATGAAGAGCTCCGCCTTGGTGGGGTCCTCGCTGGTACAGTCGGCAAGCTTCCCGGGTAGGGAAAGGGAGACCAAGACCCCTTTCCGCCGAACCAGTTGCCTTGCCTTCGCCGCCGCCTGTCGGGCTTTGTGGGCGGCGATGGACTTCTCGACGATCGCCCGGGCCACCCCGGTGTTCTTCACCAGGTACTGGTAGAGCTGCTCCCGAACCACCTCCTCCACGTAGGTCCGGACCCAAGGGTTCCCGAGCTTCATCTTGGTCTGGCCCTCGAACTCCGGGGAGGGAAGCTTCACGGAAATGATGGCCACCAACCCCTCCCGGATCGCCTCGCCGGGGAGGTTATCGTCGTTTTTGGTAAGCATCCGCTTTTCCCGGGCGTAGTCGTTGATCACCCGGGTGAGGGCCGCCCGGAAGCCAGTGAGATGGGCCCCTCCCTCCCGGGTGTTGATGCAGTTGGCGAAGGTGAAAACCTCCTCGTCGATGGCGTTGGTGAAAAGCATCGCGATCTCCACGGCTCGATCGGGACGGGAGTCGGAGAGGTAGATGGGGTCCTTGTGAAGGGGCTCTTTCCCTGTGGCGAGCTCCTTGACGAAGGAAACGATTCCCCCCTTGTAGTGAAAGGTTCGCTTGAGGCCGGTGATGCGGTTGTCCAAGTGGATGGTGAGTCCGGGGTTGAGGTACGCCAGCTCCCTCAAGCGTTGGGCCAGTTTCGTGAAGTTGTAGCGTAGTTCCCCGAAGATCTCGCGGTCAGGAAGGAAGCTCACCGTGGTGCCGGTCTCGTCGGTCTCGCCCACGACTTCCAGCTCCGTCACCTTATAGCCCCGGGAGAAACGTTGCCGGTAAACCTTTCCGTCCTTCCAACGGACCTCCACCTCCAGCCATTCGGAGAGGGCGTTCACCACCGAAACGCCCACCCCGTGGAGCCCGCCGGAGACCTTGTAACCCCCGCGCTCGAACTTGCCACCCGCGTGGAGGGTGGTCATCACCAACTCCACCGTGTTTACGCCCGCCTCGGGGTGGATTCCCACGGGGATGCCGCGGCCGTTGTCGCGCACGGTGATGGATTTGTCCTCGTTCACCACCACCCAGATCTCGTCACAGTAGCCGGCCAGGTGCTCGTCTACGGCGTTATCCACCACCTCGTAGATGAGGTGGAGGAGGCCGTCGGGGCCGGTGGAGCCGATGTACATCCCCGGCCGGCGGCGCACCGCCTCCATGTCCTCCAAGACTTTTATGGAATGGACGTCATACTCGTGTGCGGTCATCTCGGAGCCACCTCGTCCCAGTATATCAAAAACCCCGAAAATTCACAAACGAACGGCAAATGACCGCGATCAGCCGGCCGTTTGTCCGTTGGTGGCACACACGGCGAGCGGATATCCTTTCCGAAAGGGAGGAGGGAGAATGAAGCTTCTCGAATGGCAAGGACGGAAGCTCTTTACGCGTTTCGGCATCCCGATCCCGGAAGGGGAGGTGGTGGGCGACCCCGCTGGTGCCCGGCGTGTGGCTGAAACTATCGGCGGGCCGGTGGTGCTCAAGGCCCAAATCCCCGTGGGCGGCCGGGCAAAGGCCGGCGGAATAAAGCTCGCTGCATCCCCGGACGAGGCCGAAAAGGTCGCCGCTGAGCTCTTGGGACGGGAGATCAAAGGGATCCGGGTGGAGCGGATCCTGGTGGTGGAGGCGGCCGAGATCCGGGGGGAGCACTACCTAGGGATAACCCTGGACCGTTCCCGCTGCGCCCCGGTGATGATCTACTCGCCCGAGGGAGGGATAGAGATCGAGGAGGTGGCGGAACGAAAGCCTGAAGCGGTGGCTCGGGAACACATCCCACCCTTGGAAGGACCCTCTCCCTTCAGGTTGCGGCGGCTCTTCCGCATCGCCTCCCCAGAGTTCAGAAAGGACCTCTCTCGGATAGCCCTGAAGCTCTACGAGCTCTTCCGGGAATACGAGGCCACGTTGGTGGAGATAAACCCCCTGGCCGAGACCCCCGGAGGACTTCTGGCCCTAGACGCCAAGGTGAT